>JAFYBN010000089.1 GCA_017540175.1 Clostridia bacterium
CCCAAACCATGGAGAAATGCGACAGCCCGCTTGCTTTTCAGATCTGACAGCCGTACTTTTTCTCCTTTATCGAGGAGAAAAAGTACCAAAAAGAGGAACTCTTTCAAAGTCTTGGGTGTTCCGAGGTCTGCGGACCTCGGGGCAGGACTCCGTCCCGACACCGGGGGATGCCTCGCATCCCCGGACGCCATTTTGAAAAAGGCGGGCGAAAACTTTTCGCCTATTTGCGACAGCCCCGGTGAACCGTCATTCCTTCGCCTTGCTGTCAAAGATCACCGCGGCGAGAAGTCCCGCGATCATGGACGCGCAGATGCCGCCTGCCGCCGCGGTCAGGGGCGCCTTGAGGATGCCGAGGAAGCCCTCGCGCGCTACGGTTTCGCGGACGCCGCGGCTGATCAGATATCCGAATCCGGTCAGCGGTACGGTCGCGCCGCTGTGCGCATAGTCAACGAGGGGCTCGTAAACGCCGAACGCGCCGAGCACAACTCCGGCGACCGCGTAGCCCACAAGGATGCGGGCGGGGGTCAGTCTCGTCCGGTCGATGAGGACCTGCGCGGCGGCGCAAAACAGCCCGCCCACAAGGAAGACGCGGGCATATTCAGCGATCAGCTCCATCGGGGACGCCTCCTTTCTCTTCGATCAGATCGCATCGCTTCGCGGCTTTGATCCGGATGAGGTGGGCGATGCCCGGGATGGACTGTCCCTGATTGACTGCGAGCGCGTTCATGAAAGCGCCGGTTGCGAGAAAGACGATATCCGGCATTTGACCGAGCCGGAGTTTCTCAAGCAGCTCGGCGGCAAGCACGGTCGCAGAGCAGCCGCAGCCGGACCCGCCCGCGTGGGCGTCGGACTCCGTTCGGTCGTAAACCCTGAGTCCGCAGTCCGTATGGCGCGCTTCGAGCTCGATTCCGTCCGCCCGAAGCAGATCGTGGAGGATCGCGCTCCCTTCCGCGCCGAGGTCCCCGGTGACGAAGAGAGCGGAGGAGGAGTCCACGCCCGAATCCAGATAGCGGCGGATCGTGTCGGCCGCGGCGGGAGCCATGGCGGCGCCCATGTTCGCTGCGTCCGTGATGCCGCGGTCGACAAGGCAGCCGGGCATAAGCTCCGTGATTTCGGGAACATATTCGCTTCCGCACCGCACGGCGTCACGGGGGGACGACGACAGGATGAACGCGCCCGCTCCCGTGACCGTCCACTGCGCCGTGGGAGGCCGTTGCCCACCGTATTCGACCGGATAACGGAACTGCCGTTCCGCCGAGCAGAAATGGGAGGACGTGACGACGGCGGCGCGCCTGCACATCGCGGACACCGACGCAGATGCCAGGAGCAGTCCTTCCGCGCAGGTCGAGCACGCGCCGAAAAGCCCGAGATAGGGGACGCGGTAGCCCATCAGCCCGAATGCGGAGGACAGACACTGATTGATCAGATCCCCGGCGAACAGCAGGTCGATTTCATAATCCATCAGTTCCGCCTTTCGAAGCGCGATCCCGAGGGCGAGCCGCTGCATTTCCGCTTCCGATTTTTCCCACGTGTCCTTGCCGAAGCGGTCGTCTCCGCTGAAATCAAACAGCGCGCCGAGCGGTCCCTTCTTTTCCTTCTGACCCACGACGGAACCTGCGGAAATGATGAAGACCCGCTTCTCCGGATAAAACGGTTTTTGCTGCATAACTCGTCCTCCTTTCGGATGATGGACGTAGTATGCCCGGGTTTTATGCGATTATTCGCTGTGTAAACCTCACAAAACATCTGTATTTCACTTGGCAATATTCACCAAAGAACAGCCTGTTCAGATGCGCGGCAGGGGCAATAGGGAGAAGTTCGTCCGATCCCCTTGACAACGGAAAAAATCGGAGTATAATGGATGCGGCGTTCGGGAAAGAACGCCGCGGAGAGGAATATGGAAAAGAGTATTTATCGTTATCGTGTTCATTTGGATTCTGTCAGGGATGTCCTCGAATTCGTACGGATCGCGACCAAAACAGAGGGACGTCTCGAACTTGTAAACGGACGCCGCCGGCTGAGCGCGACCAGCTTTCTGAGCGTGGCGCTCGCGCGCATTTCATGGGATGAAGTGATCCTTGAGGCTGATTACGACTGCTATTTCGATTTCGAAAACTTCATTGCATGATGATATGCTCCCCCAAGAATAACGATCTGCCGCACGACCTTGAAGCGAAGGCTGTGCGGCAGTTTTTCTATTTGAGCAGCTGAGTCATCGGTACGCCGTCCGCGTCGGGCATTTCAAAGCCCATGGCGCGGGCGATCGTCGGGGCTTCGTCAACGAGCCGCCCCTCAGCAATCGACGCGCCGGAGCGGAACGCGGGACCCTTCGCGTAAAACACGGGGCAGGGACCTTTTGAGGGAAGATAGCCGTGAGTCGCGCGTCCCTTGCGGTAGTCGCCGTTGTCGGCTCCCGTCACAAGGGGCCTCACATAATGATCGCCGAAGGAGGTGTAATTGTCAGTCTCGAGCACGAAGGAGAAATCCCCTCCGTAATGCTCTTCGCGGACCGCTTCTTCCTTCGTGTACACGCGGCTGATGCCGTACACGCCTTCTTCGCAGAGATGGCGGAGCAGGGCATAGGTTTTGTCATAAACCGCCCTGTCGTCCTGGTCCTTCAGATAGACGCAGGCGGACATGCCGCCCGACTGACACCATGCGTCCCATTCGGGTTCGCCACCGGCCGACGAGGGGCGGATGAGCCCTGCGTCGGCAAGAAGGACGTTGATGTGGATGACGCGCTTGATATCCATCTGACCGTGATCGGACGTCAGAATGAAATTCGTGTTCTCCGGCGCGGCTTCCATGAGTTCGCCGATCCACCGGTCCGTGTCTTCCAGCGTTTTGGTGATATGGGGACCGAACACGCCCGCGCCGTGACGCGCGCCGTCGATGTTCGCCGGATGGATCATGAGCAGATCGGGGGAGAATTCGCACAGAATGTCCGCGGCGCAGGCAACCATGAAATCGTCGCAGTACGGATGCTTTCTCTCCCGCATGAGATGTGCGTGACGCTCAATGATGGGCACGAGATCCTCGCCCGTGCCCATTTCGCGAAACGCTTCCACGAGCGTCTGACCGGGTCTCTGCGTCCAATACTCGTCGATGAGATGGTCGATCGACGGATGATTTCCGGTGCAGGGCCAGAAGACGGCGGCGGTGGTATATCCGGCCTTCTTTGCGAGATCGAAGAGATCCGGCACCTTCACCGCGTCGTGCTCCCAGATCCACGGAACGGGGGATTTGACCGAAAGGTATGGCGATTTGAGATTCCCCGGAATGCCGTGCCGGTCCGGCCAGCAGCCCGTCGCCATGGTGGTGTGACAGGGATAGGTGATCGTCGGATAGATCGAGACGACTTTTTCGACGCGTGCGCCGCCCTCAAGATATTTCCGGAAGTTCGGCATGGCGGAGAGCTCGGCCATATCCTCGCTCACGAGAGCGTCGGCGGAAAGAACGACGAAGGTTTGCCGCGCGGTGCTCATATCAGTCCGCGGAGGTGGAGCCGCTGATGCTCTGCCGCTTGATCTTGTTGGTGGTCGTCTTGTCGAATTCCTTCTGGCGGATGACGATCTTGCCGATCCCCTTATAGGCGGGCAGGGGCTTCGTCGCCTTCGACACGTCTTCCTTGAGCTTGACGGTCGGGTCGGTGATGCCGAGTTCTTCGAGCTTTTCCGCGTTGAGGAAGACCTCCGCGCAGAGCTTCGTCTCTTCGCCGTATTCGTTCTTCAAGCCGTAGACGACGACTTCCTTGACGTAGGGGATCGCCTGGATGTAGTTTTCGATTTCCTCGGGATAGACGTTTTTGCCGTTCGAAAGCACGATGATGTTCTTCTTGCGGCCCGTGATGAGGAGCTGTCCGCGCTCGTTCATCATGCCGTAGTCACCGGTCGCGAACCAGCCGTCCTCGGAGAGGACTTCCGCCGTCGCTTCTGGAGCTTTGTAATAACCGAGCATGACGATATCGCCCTTGACGCAGATCTCGCCGATGCCTTCCGGCGTGACGTCCTCGAATTTGATTTCGCAGCAGGGAAGGACGGAGCCTACGGTGTTCCAGTCGTTGAACTGGTCGCGGTTCGCGGAAACGAGGGGCGAGCATTCGGTGATGCCGTAGCCGTTGATCAGGTCGATGCCGATGGCGTCGAAGAATTCGCCGATTTCGGGACGGATGGGCGCGCCGCCGCAGACGATCTTGCGCAGATTGCCGCCGAAGCTCTCGTGGATCGTGGAGAAGAGCTTCTTGCGCGCGTCGATGCCGATTTTGCGCATGCCGTTGCTCGTCTTGATGAGGGTTCTGAGCCCCTTGTCCTTGCCGGTCTTCGCCGCGGTCGACCAGATCTTGCGGTAGAATTCCTCGGCGAACGCGGGAACGAGGTAAATGTAATCCGGCTTGTAGGTCGTGAGATTTTTCATGACCGCGCGGAGGTTTTCGTTGATGCAGATCGTGGAGTGATGATGGAGGGAAACGAGCAGACCGGCGACCGCCTCATAAGTATGATGGTACGGAAGAACGGAGAGACAGCAGTCGTAGACCGTGGAAACCTGGAGCCCGTAATACACAATGGAGATCAGGTTGTGCTCGGAAAGCATGACGCCCTTCGCGAGTCCCGTCGTGCCGGACGTGTAAACGATCATCTTGAGGTCATACTCTTCGCTGTGCCGGTCGGCATATCCGTCGTAGCCGTTGTCAAGCAGGTTGTAGCCGCGCTCGAGGAGACCGCGGTAGGTGACGAATCTCGGATCGTCGCCGAAATAATCCGCGCGGCATGCCTCGGCGTCCGCGTCGTCGTCGTTGACCACGCGCACGAAGACCTTGATGTGGGAAAGCGCACCGTCCGCGTTGTTCTTTACGATTTCGTCATAGCGGGGCGTATAGAACAGAACCGTGGAATCGCTGTGATTGACGATGTTCAGAATATCCCCTTCGGGCAGGTCGCGGTCGATCGGAACGTAGACGCCGTCCCCGGCGAGAGCGGCGAGATATACGGTGATCCAGCGGTAGCTGTTCTCACCGATCTGGGCGATGTGATCGCCGATCAGCCCGCGCTCCGTCAGAGCGGAGCCGAGCGCGTTCACGTCGCGTATGAAATCCGCATAGGTGACTTCACGGATCTCTTCTTCGTTTTTGCGGTATTTGAACGCGATTTTCTCCGATGCCTCATTCAGCGCGATGGATAAGAGTTCCCGGATGGAATGGACCGGGGTGACTTCGTAAAGGGGATAATCCTTCAGATCCTTCATGTTTTCCTCCGATGGCGAATAGTATTATTCTATTATAGTTATTATATCTGAACGGTAAGCAAGAGTCAACAAAGACGGCGGAAATAATCTTGAATAAATTTTAAATAAATTGATAATATAAAGAAATTCCGCCGGTTTTCAGTGAAAAACAGCGAGGGAAATCGTGGGAAGGGACGGATCAAAGTTTGCCATGCAGACAACCTCTCCCGCCTGCGGCGCGTGGATCACCGTATGAACGCCGTCCTTTTCGCCGAGGTAGAGCATCACATGTGAGGCTGTGTAAATCGCGGCGGGGACATCGAGCTCCGAAAGCAAAGAGGAGAGCTCGTCCGCGGTCATCCCGGCAGTCGGGCGGATCTCGCCCGCGTAAACCTTTTGTTCCCTGGTGTCGCGCGGGAGCAGAAAGCCGAAGGATCGCATCACGGCGCACACGAAACCGGAGCAGTCAAGCCCGCCGTCCGCGCCGCCCCAGCCGTAATCGATGCCGAGGCAGGAAAACGCCTGACGGAAGAAATTCTTCACGGTATAGGGCAGGGTGCCGCGCACCGCGTCGGTTTTGGAAAGAGCGGCTGCTGCGGCCGCGAGACGTCCGTCGGCGTCCCGCTCGGGAAGGAGCACGAAAACGGTTTCCGCGTCTTCGCTGTCGAGGGGAAGCCTGACGCCCATGTCGAGAACCGTTCCGTCAAAAACGAGCCGAGGGGACACGACCGTGGCGAAGGACTCGGGATCAAGAAACCGGGAAAAATCTTCCTCGGAGCAAAGCGCGCAGGCGTCCGCGGGGATCCAGCCGCGGTAATTCGGGCATTGAACGTAGAGGAAAGCTCCGTCCGCGCTCGGACGCAGAATGCGGACGGGCATGCCGACGATCAGCTCCGTCAGCTGCAGGTCGCTGTACTGCGTGTCCCCGTAGGAGAAAGCGTCGAGTTCGGTCGGCAGGGACTTCATGTCGCACCGGCGCACCACGACGGCGGGCGTGTTTTCGGGCTCCGCGGCGGAGTCGGCGGCGCGGTTCAGGAGAACGGCATCTCTTATAACGGTGTCGATCAGAACGCCCTCGCGGTCGTAGCGATCTTCCGCGCGCCATTCCAAGGCGGCAATTTCCGCGTCCAGCTCAGAGGACGACAGGGAAGAAGGCGCGGAAAGATCGACGACGGTCGGACAGCTTTCGATCACGGCGCGGTTCCTTTCGGCAATTTCCTCCGGCGTCAGGATTACGCCGTCCGCCGAGCCTTCACCGAAGCGATCCTCGTAAAGGGCCGCCCAGACGGAAGCTTCCTCAGGCAGCGTGAGTTCGACTGCGGGAAATTCAGCTTCCGAGGTCTCGGACTCCTCATTTTCTTCCGGTGCCGTTTCGGTTTCCGGCGCCGGAGCCGAGGTTTCGGGAAGAGCCGGTTCCGGCTCCGCGGGCTGCGCGCCGCAGGAGAACAGAAAAAGAATCCCCGCGCAAAACAGGACGAGCCGGATCAAAGCGGGAATTCTTTTGTGTTTCATGTCATACTCCGGGCGATGGAATGCGGAACAAAACGCTCCTTTGAGATTTTACCACAATTTTTCCGTATGTCAAGACCTTTCAGCGCATTCCGCGCTCCGCAAGCGTTTTCCTGACGTTTTCGATCTGCCGCAGGACCGATTCGTGAGAGGGACCGCCGTAGACGGTGCGGCGGTTGACGCAGGCGTCGAGGTTCACGGCATCGTAAACGTCCTTCTCAAAGAGTTCGGAATAGGTCCGATAGACCTCAAGCGGGAGGGATTCGAAATCCGTGTGGTTTTCGATGCAGTACGCGACGAGCCTGCCGCTGACACGGTAAGCGTCCCGGAAGGGCATGCCTTTTTTCACGAGGTAATCCGCACAGTCCGTGGCATTGATGAATCCGCCGGATGCCGCTTCGCGCAGACGCGCGGTCCGGACCTTCATCGTCGCGATCATGGCGGTGAAGAGCTCCACGCAGAGCTTGGTATTGTCGAGTGCGTCGAACACAGCCTCTTTGTCTTCCTGCATGTCCTTGTTGTACGCGAGCGGAATGCCCTTGAGCACGCACAGGATCGCGGTGAGGTCGCCGTAGACCCGACCCGTTTTTCCGCGCACCAGTTCCGCGATGTCGGGATTCTTCTTCTGCGGCATGATGGAGGAGCCTGTGGAAAAGGCGTCGTCGAGTTCGATGAAGGAGAATTCGCCCGAGCACCAGAGGATGATCTCCTCGGAGAAGCGCGAGAGATGCGTCATGACGAGCGATAGCGCGAATATGAGTTCGGCGAGGAAATCCCGGTCGGACACGCCGTCCATGGAGTTTTCCGTCACGCCGTCCATGCCGAGCGCGTCCGCGACCGCGAACCGGTCGATGGGATAGGTGGTCGAGGCGAGCGCGCCGGAGCCGAGCGGGGAAATGTTGGTCCGGCTGTAAATCTGCCCGAGCCGTTCGTCGTCCCGCAGAAGCATCTGCGCGTAAGCGAGCATATAGTGACCGAAGGTCACGGGCTGCGCCCTCTGCAGATGCGTATAACCGGGCATGACGTCGTCCGCGTGCGCCTCGGCAATATCCGTGAGCGTCCCGATCATGGCGCGCAGC
Organism: Clostridia bacterium; assembly: GCA_017540175.1. Classification (GTDB taxonomy): domain Bacteria; phylum Bacillota; class Clostridia; order Oscillospirales; family CAG-272; genus UMGS1696. The sequence continues at coordinate 7,809 of JAFYBN010000089.1, forward strand.
AGGGAACGGACTTCGCAGATCTCACGGCGCAGATAGAGCCGGATATCCAGCGCGACCTGATCGTTGCGGCTGCGCGCGGTGTGCAGACGCTTGCCCGCGTCCCCGATCCGCGCGGTCAGGACCTCTTCCACGAACATGTGGATGTCCTCCGCTTCGGGATCGACCGCGAGCGCGCCGGATTCGAGATCGGCGAGAATGCCGTTCAGCCCTGCGATGATCTTCTCGCTCTCCTGTGCGTCGATGATGCCCTGCTTCCCGAGCATGGCGGCGTGCGCGACGGAGCCCGCGATATCCTCGCGGAACATGCGGGAATCAAAGGAGATCGAGGAATTGAAGTCGTTGACGCGGGTGTTTTCCTCTTTGGAAAAGCGCGCGTCCCACATTTTTGCCATAAGCGCCTCTCAATAAACGGAAACCAAGCGGAGTGACCCGCTCGGCTTCCGGAATGGGGATGATATTTTTGTTCAGTTCCAGTTTTTCTTCGCCTGCGCGCGGACCTTGATCGGCAGACCGAAGAGGTTGATGAAGCCCGCGGAATCCGCCTGGTTGTAATCGTCGTCTTCGCCGAAGGAAGCGGTCTGCTCGTTGTAGAGGGAATACGGGGAGGTCACGCCGGCGTTCATGATATTGCCCTTGTACAGCTTGAGCTTCACGTCGCCCGTGACGGTCTTCTGGGTATCGTCGATAAAGGCGGCGATGGATTCACGCAGGGGGGTGAACCACTGCCCGTTGTAAACGAGCTCGGCGAGCTTGTCGGAAACGATGCACTTGAAATGCGCGGTCTCCTTGTCGAGGGTGATGGTTTCGAGCGTGTCGTGCGCCTTATAGAGAATGGTCCCGGCAGGGGTTTCGTACACGCCGCGGCTCTTCATGCCGACGAGACGGTTTTCCACGATGTCGAGAATGCCGACGCCGTTTTTGCCGCCGATTTCGTTCAGCTTTTCGATCAGGGTCACGCCGTCCGTTTCCACGCCGTCCAGCGCGGTGGGGATGCCCTTTTCAAAGTGGATCGTCACATAGGTCGGCTCGTCAGGCGCCTGCTCAGGGGACACGCCAAGCTCGAGGAAGCCCTTCTTGTTGTAATTCGGTTCGTTCGCCGGGCTTTCGAGATCGAGACCTTCGTGGGAGAGATGCCAGAGGTTCTTGTCCTTTGAGTAGTTGGTCTCACGGCTGATGCGCAGGGGGACGTTGTGAGCTTCCGCGTAATCGATTTCTTCGTCGCGGGATTTGATGTCCCAGACGCGCCACGGCGCGATGATCTTCATGTCGGGCGCGAACGCCTTGATGGACAGCTCGAAACGCACCTGGTCGTTGCCCTTGCCCGTGCAGCCGTGGCAGATGGCGTCCGCGCCTTCCGCGAGGGCGATCTCCACGAGTCTCTTCGCGATGCAGGGACGGGCGTGAGACGTGCCGAGCAGGTATTCCTCGTATTTGGCGTCCGCCTTGAGGCAGGGCCAGATGAAGTCTTCGACGTATTCTTTGCGCAGGTCTTCGATGTAGAGCTTGGACGCGCCGGTTTTGAGAGCTTTTTCCTCAAGGCCGTCCAGTTCGGTTCCCTGACCGACGTTGCCAGATACCGCGATGACTTCGCATCCGGGATAATTCTCCTTCAGCCACGGAATAATGATGGATGTGTCGAGCCCGCCCGAGTATGCGAGTACGATCTTTTTGATTTCTTTTGCCATACTGACGCTCCATGTAATAATATTTATTAGAACAGTTGACATAATTATACAACAACGGAACATCATTTGCAATCGGCACCCTACACAAATCCCTTCCCGAACGCCATGGTTTTTCCCGCGTAATGCACAGTTTCACTTGGACGGCGTCCAAATGAAGCATGGGGGAATAAGAAAGCGTTCGGCGGGAGATAATAGGGCAAGCACGCGAAAGGAGGCATATCATTATGAAATGGATCACAAGCACGGCGGCGGCGCTCGCACTGTTTCTCGCCATTGACGGCGAGATCTCAGACACGGTCACCGACGTCGTCAGACAGTTCAGCCAAAAGGAAGAAGAGGAAATCATCGAAGAGGACATCACGCCGAAGCGCGGAAACAGAACGCCGCGCGGAAAGCACGGCTGCGCGGAGTCCCGATCCCCCGACGGGGATGCCTGCGCCCCAGCCGCGGCGCTCGGCTGGTACTGCCCGCACGAGAAAGACGGCAAACGGCCTTCCGCTCCCGCCGAGGCAGGGAAGCTCGAGGAACACGGAGCGTATTACCTCGGCAAGGACGAGCCCGTGATCTACCTGACCTTTGACGCCGGATACGAAAACGGAAACGTCGAAAAAATCCTCGACGTTCTGAAGGACGAAGATGTTCCTGCCGCGTTCTTCATTCTCGAGAATCTCGTATCGCGCAATCCCGACCTCGTGAAGCGGATGGCGGAGGAAGGTCACACCGTCGCGAACCACACGGCAAAGCACCCCGATATGTCACAGAAAACAAAGGATGAATTCACCGCCGAACTCACCCGGATGGAAGACGCGTACCGCTCTTTGACCGGGGGCGAGATCGCGAAGTACTATCGTCCGCCGGAGGGTCGCTTTACAACGGAAAACCTCGACTGGGCAAACGAGCTCGGGTACAAGACGATCCTTTGGAGCTACGCCTACGCGGACTGGGACAACGACAGGCAGATGCCGCCGGAGGCCGCCGCACAAAAGGTGCTTGCTGGAACGCACAACGGGGAGGTCCTTCTTTTGCATCCGACTTCGAAAACGAACGCGGAGATCCTGCGCGGGCTGATTCGAACGTGGAAGCAGGCGGGCTACCGCTTCGGAACGCTTGACGAGCTGACGGAGGCGAAATGAAACCGGTCCGGGCGGGCGTCGTTTTCCTGCTCTGCCTGACGCTCGCCTCTCCGGCATCCGCGAAGGACGCGGTGTACGACTGCGCAGGCCGGGAAAAGTGCGTCGCCCTGACCTTCGACGACGGACCGCATCCGACCGAAACGGAGGAGATCCTTTCGATTCTCGACGAGTACGGCGTGAAGGCTACGTTCTTTCTGATCGGCGAAAACGCCGAGCGCTGGCCGGAGCTGGTTGAAAAAGAGATCCGGGCCGGGCACGAGATCGGCAACCATTCCTATTCCCATCCCGATCTCTCGAAAGCGGACTATGAAACCGTCTGCCGGGAAATCGACGAAGCGGAGCGCGCCGTATGGGAGAACTCCGAGTTCCGCACACGGCTCTTCCGGCCCCCCGGCGGGTGCTTCGGGGAAGCGGTCGTCCGCGCGGCGAAGGAGAGGGATTATACCCTTGTCTGCTGGTCGGTGGATACCCGGGACTGGGCGCACACACCGACGGATCAGATCGTAAGAAACGTCATGACAAACGCGGAGGGAGGGGACATTCTTCTCTTTCACGATTCCATCGCGGGGGACACGCCCACGCCCCAGGCGCTCAGAATCATTCTGCCGCGCTTGATCGGGGAGGGATACCGCTTCGTGACCGTATCCGAGCTGCTCAGAGAAGAATAAACTAACAGGCTGACGAATCCGTGTTCGGAACGTCAGCCTGTTTCCTGTCGGAATTCATTCCTCTTTTCGATTCCCGTCACGGTGAGTGTGCCGTCCGAGACGCAAAAGGAAATCTCGTATCCCGCCCAGGGGAAGCCGTATTCGCGGCCGCCGTCCACGAGATAGGCGGGACGGGGATCCGCAGCGAGAAGGGAACGGAGCGCGCCGCGGCGGTTTTCGGGAATCTTTTCGAGCAGCGCTTCGTCGATCACCACTTGAAGAGAGTCGTTTTTGACCGCGTCCGAAAAGCCGCCGAGCGCGTCCGGAATGCAGTCCGAGAGGGGAAGATAGGGCTTGATGTCGTAAACGGGCGTGTTGTCCGCCATGTCGATGCCGGAAATCCGCAGGGTCGCGCCGAGCTTCGGGTCGTTTTCGACGCCGAGCAGGCGGACGGCGGAAAGACCGATGGGATTCGGCCGGTTCGGGGAGCGCGTGGCGAATACGCCCACGCGCGTGTTCCCGCCGAGCCTCGGCGGGCGGACGGTCGGCGACCACGCGCCGTTTCCGGCTCCGGACGCAAACGCCTGCGAGAATCCCCAGAGCAGCCAGAGGTGGGAATACCCCTCGATCCCTCTCAGCGCATCCGGGTTGCGGAATGCCTTTTCGAAGACGACGAGTCCCTCCAGTCCGGGCACAAGTCCGCTCTGACGGGGCAGTCCGAATTTCGACGGGAAATCCGTGCGGACACGGGCGATCACAGAAAGCTCGTTCACGGTCTGCGGCCGCCCTTCGTGTTCGGCGCGGACGTGCCGCGGCCCGCGTTCTTTGAAGAGAAAATGTCCTCATAGTCTTCCGGCTTCTGTTTCTTCTCCGCGGAGGACGTCAGTCGGCGAACCAAGTAAACGACCGCGCCGACGATCAGATAGAGGAGCGCGAAAACAAGGAGCATCTTCGGTATGGAGCCGCCGTCCCGGACGTAGCTGCTGCCGCGGAGCAGGATGAAATAAAACACGAGCATCGAGACGGCAAAGTGGAGAACGATCCGGAGCGGGGCGTTCAGAAGATCGGAGAACAGGAACAAGAAGGATAAGGCGAGAAAGAAGGAGAACCCGAGCAATCCGAAAACGACGGACTGCAGCGTGCCGAGATTCTCGGGATAAACGGAAAGACCGACGAGATACGCGCCGGTGATGAATACCGTATAGAGAACGCACCCGAAGACGAGGGTGCTTTTGATTTTTGGCCAGAATTTCATGACGTTCCTTTCTGTACGCGGATGCGGGTCCGATCATTGTCTTAAAAAGTATATCGGAAAAAAATGAAAAAACAGAGGGGCGGCGGGCAAACTTTTTTTTAACAGTGCGGAAAAAACAGAAAATATGCGGATATCCGGCTGAAAAATGTATAAAATTTACGTGGAAAAGAATCCCGATCGATTGACAGAAAGCTGTGAATCGTGTATAATAAAGGAAATCAGCAACGGACCGCGGCGGCTTGCCGTCTGCGGCGCACAAGGGGAATTTGACATGGAAGAAAAAAAGAAGATCACGCGCCGCAGTGAGAGCCGCGAGCTTGCCTTCAAGCTCCTGTTCGCGAAGGAATTCAACAGCGAAGCGGACGCCGACGCGTTTTACGAAGAGTATCTCGACATCACGGAGGAGCCGGGTTCGTCCTACGCGAAAAGAGTTTTCACGGGCGCGTGCGCGTCTCTGGGTGAGCTTGACGACATGATCGAGAAGGCGGCGGAGAACTGGCGGGTATCCCGCATGTCGGTCGCGGCGCGTTCGGTGCTTCGGCTCGCGGCTTATGAAATGACGGCGGGCGAGGCTCCGCCGAAGGTCGTCATCAACGAGGCGGTCGAGCTCTCCAAGCGATACGACGAGGAGGCAGCGCCGTCCTTCGTCAACGGGATTCTGAACCGGATCGCGCGTGAACGGGGACTGATCGAAGAATGAAGCCGCTGTTTCTCGGCGTCGACACAAGCAATTATACCACGTCCGCCGCGCTCGTCGGAGAGGACGGGGAAGTGCTTCTGAACTGCAAGCTGCCCCTGCCCGTGAAGGAAGGGGAAAGAGGGCTCAGGCAGAGCGACGCCGTATTTCACCACGTGAAGAATCTGCCGACTGCCGCGCGAGAGGTCCGGGAAGCGCTGAAAAACGCCCCGGAACATCGGCTTGCCGCGGTCGGGTGCTCCGCGACGCCTCGCGACGCAGAGGGCTCCTACATGCCCTGCTTTCTCGCGGGGCTTTCAAACGCGGAAATGACCGCGGCCGCGGCCGGCATCCCCCTCTACCGGTTCTCCCATCAGGCCGGTCATGTGATGGCGGCTCTGGTCTCGGCGACGTCCGGCGCGGCAGACGAACGGGAGAAGTATTTGAAAGAACCTTTTCTCGCGTTCCACGTCTCCGGCGGCACGACCGATCTGCTTTTGTGCGAGCCGGACGACGAGAAAATTCTCAAAATCACCGAAATCGGAGGCTCGCGGGACATCAACGCCGGACAGGCGATCGACCGCACCGGCGTTCTGATGGGACTGAGCTTTCCCGCGGGCGCGGCCATGGACAAGGCGGCGTGCGCGTATGAGGGCAGGACTGCGATCCCCCGCATATCGGTCGACGGAACGCGCGCCAATTTGTCGGGAATCGAGAACAAAGCCCAGCAGCTGTGGGAGAAAACGGGAGACGTCGGCGAAGTCAGCGCGATGACCTTTGGCTTTCTCGCAAGAACTCTCGAGGAAATGACGAAAAACGCGCTGAAGCAGCACGGAAATCTCCCCGTGCTCTACGCGGGCGGCGTGATGAGCTCCGTTTTCATCCGGAGAATGCTATCCCGGTACGGATTGTTCGCCGACGCCGCGTTTTCCTCGGACAACGCGGCCGGCACTGCCGCTCTTGCCGCGTACAAATGGAAAAGAAGCGGGGAGGGAAACATATGAGAACGGTTTCCCGCCTCCCCGGCGCGCTGACCGTGACCGAGCTCAACGAGTTCGTAAAGCGGCTGCTGGACGCCTCGCCGGTTTTGTCCGAGGTGGAAGTGCGCGGGGAAATCTCGAATTTCAAAAATCACTACGGCTCGGGGCATCTTTATTTTTCGCTCAAGGATGAGATGAGCCAGATCAAGGCCGTGATGTTCCGCTCTGCGGCGGCGCGGCTGAAGTTCGACCCCGAGGACGGGATGAAGGTTTCGGTCCGCGGACGGGTCAGCTCCTATCCGCGCGACGGCTCCGTACAGCTTTACGCCGATTCCATCGAGCCCGAGGGCGTCGGCGCGCTCTATATCGCCTACGAACAGCTCAAAAACCGCCTTGCCGCGGAGGGTCTGTTCGATCCCTCGAGGAAAAAGCTGCTTCCGAAGCTCCCGACGCGCATCGGCGTGATCACCTCGCCGACCGGCGCGGCGATCCGCGATATGATCAACGTGACGGGACGGCGCTTCCCGGCGGCAAAGATTCTGCTTTATCCTTCCCTCGTGCAGGGCGCGGAAGCGCCCGCGCAGCTGATCGCCGGGATCAAGGTTTTCAATGAACGCTGCCCCGTGGACGTCATCATCATCGGCCGCGGCGGCGGATCTATCGAAGACCTGTGGGCGTTCAACGACGAAGGCCTTGCCCGCGCGGTCGCCTCTTCGCGCATCCCCGTGATATCGGCTGTCGGTCATGAAACGGATTTTACCATCTGCGATTTCGCGGCGGATATGCGCGCGCCCACTCCGTCCGCCGCCGCCGAGCTTGCCGTGCCGGATACCGGGGAGCTTCGCGGAAAGCTGGAGCATCTGATCGAAAGAGAAGCGGCCATCCTCGCCGCGCGGCTGCAGCGCTGCCGCGAACGGCTCGGACAGCTTGCCGAACGCCGCGTCCTGACCGATCCCGCAAGCGTCGTCGAGGACAGAAGAATGCTGCTCGACCATCTCACGGACGGACTTTGCCGCGTGGAAACGAAGCGGCTGGAGAATAAGCGGGCATCTCTGAGAGAAGAAGCCGCCAAGCTCGGCGCGCTCAATCCCTTAGCGGTGCTCTCACGCGGATACAGCGCGGTTTACAAAGAAGACGGAGCGCTCGTGAAAGAGATTTCGAACCTTACTCCGGGAGAGAGCGCACGCATCGTCACCGTCGGAGGTGCGGCGCTGTGCACCGTCGACGAGATCATCCCGGACAAGAACGTCGGGGACGCTATCACACAATAACGGCTATGAAAGATCAAGATATGGAAAACGAAAAAACAACCTTTGAAAGCGCGATCGCGCGGCTGGAGGAAATCGTCCGCTCCCTCGAGAGCGGGTCGGCCCCTCTCGACGAGTCCCTTGCTTTATATGAAGAGGGCGTGAAGCTCGTGCGCTTCTGCAACGAAAAGCTCGAATATGCCGAACAGCGGGTCAAGCTCCTTGTCGAAGGCGCGGACGGCTCCCTCACGGAAGCCGATCTGCCCGACAGAGGCTGAGAGGGCGGCATGATGGAGAAAAACCTTCCGATCCGCGCCCTTCTCTCCGAGAGGGCAGCTTTTGTGGAGCGCGCTCTCGAAGAAGCGCTTTCCCCCGAGAATATCGGCTCTTCCGCAACCGCGGACGCGATGCGCTATTCCGTTCTCGGCGGCGGCAAGCGGATCCGCGCGTTTTTGGTGCTTGCTTTCGCAGATCTCGGCGGGGGCAGGGAAGACGCCGCGCTGCCTTTTGCCTGCGCCATGGAGTGCCTGCACGCCTATTCGCTGATCCACGACGATCTTCCGGCGATGGACAACGACGATTTGCGGCGCGGAAAGCCGTCCTGCCATATCGCGTTCGGCGAAAGCGCGGCTCTGCTCGCGGGCGACGCGCTTCTGACCTATGCGTTTGAACTGCTCGCGTCCGATCCATCGGTCAGCGCGAAGTCGGTCCGCGAAGCCGTTCTCATTCTCTCGCGCGAAGCGGGAGAGTTCTCGGGCATGGTCGGCGGTCAGACGCTCGACATGGCGCTGAGCGTCGATTCTCTCGGCGAGCTTCAAACCTTATTTTTGGAGAAAACCTGCGCGCTGCTCAAAGCTTCCTGCCTGCTCGGGCTTTACGCGGCGACCGACTCGCCCGATCCGGACCTCATCGACCGGGCCGAACGGTATGCGCGCGCGCTCGGGCTCGCATTCCAGATCCGCGACGATATTCTCGACGCGACGAGCACCGCGGAGGCGCTCGGAAAACCGATCGGGAGCGACGCCAGAAACGATAAGAAAACCGCGCTGCGCTTCATGACCGTGGAAGAGGCGCAGAAACGCGTGGAAGAATTGACGGCGGAGGCGGTCGACGCCGTGCGCGGGATCGAAGGCGGACAGATACTTGCCGATCTTGCGGTTCTGCTCGCCGAGCGAAAGGCATGAGGCTCGATCTCGCGCTCGTCGAAAGAGCGCTCGCAAAAAGCCGTACCCGCTCCGCTTCGCTGATCCGCAGCGGAGCCGTCTCGCTCAACGGCGTCGTCGTCACGAAGCCTGCCGCGGAAGTGAGCGAGGGGGACCGCATCGAGATCACGGGAGAGGATCACCCCTATGTGGGGCGCGGCGGCCTCAAGCTTGAAGCCGCGCTCGCCGAGTTCCGCGTCGATCCCGCCGGTCTCGTCTGCGCGGACATCGGCGCATCCACGGGGGGCTTCACCGACTGTCTTTTGAAAAGAGGAGCCGCGCGGGTCTACGCCGTCGACGCGGGTCACGACCAACTCGACCCCGTCCTGCGGGAGGATCCCCGCGTTCTGAACCGCGAGGGCGTCAACGCGCGAACTCTCAACCAAACCGTCATTCCGGAGCCCTGCGCGCTCGCGGTGCTCGATCTCTCCTTTGTCTCGCAGACCCTTGTCCTGCCCGCTTTGAAGAGTGTGCTCGCAGAGCACGCCGATTACATCGGACTGATCAAGCCGCAGTTTGAGTGCGGTCGGGAAGCGCTCGGAAAGGGAGGCGTCGTCCGGGATCGCAGACAGCATGTCGCGGCGATCCGGAAGGTGCTCGGCTCGCTCGAGGAAAACGGCTTCGGGGCGCGCTCTCTCATGCGCTCGCCTGTCCGAGGCGGGGACGGGAACACGGAATTCCTCGTCCACGCGCGTCTCGGGGAGCCGTGCTCCGTTCACGAAACCACGATCAGGGAGGTCACGCATGAATAGCATCCGATCCCTGCTTCTTATCCCCAATCTGAAAAAACACATCGAACCCGCGCAGATCATTGCTCTCGTCGACGCGCTCGCGGAGCACGGATGCCGCGTGGGGATTCTGCCGGAATACGCATCCGCTCTTTCCTTTCTCGGCGGGAAGGTGAGCGAAGGGCGCACGGACGCGGACGCCGCTCTGGTGCTCGGCGGGGACGGCTCGATCATCGAAGCGTCCCACCGTCTGCTTGGGACGTCGATCCCGATCATCGGCATCAATTACGGGCGCGTCGGTTTCCTCGCCGAAATCGGCATCGGGGAGCTTGATTTGCTCGATCGCCTTTTCTCCGGCGAATGCGCCGTCGAACAGCGCATGATGCTCGACGCGCGCGTCACGGGTGCGGACGGCAGCGTTCGCGCTGAATTTACCGTACTCAACGACATTGTGCTGACGAACGGTCCGGTCTCGCGGCTGATCTCCTTCGACGTGCTGTGCGACGGAGTCAAGATCGCCTCCTGCCGCGCGGACGGGATCATTACTGCGACACCGACCGGCTCGACCGCTTATTCGCTGTCCGCGGGAGGTCCCGTGCTCGATCCGTCGCTCGAAGGCATTTGCCTCACGCCGATCTGCCCGCACACCCTGTCCAGCCGCCCTGTGATCGTCCGCTCGGATGCCGCCATCGACCTCTGCCGCATTGAGAACAACGGAGCCTCCGTTTATCTCAACGCGGACGGACGGGACGAGGTGAAGCTCCTCGGCGGAGACTGCGTCACGATCCGCCGCTCGCGTTATACGACCGGACTCATCCGGATCCGCGAACGGGGCTTTCTGAGCGTTTTGCAGGCAAAGCTCTCGGAATGAACGTTCCCGGAACGACTGGATCCGCCGTTCCCGTTGACGAACCAAGCTCTCCAAACCAAGCTTTCAAGATAAACATTTTTAGAACTGCGTTTTGCCGTCACAGGCATGAAAGGAGCGTCATGAAAGTCAAGCGTCACAACAAAATCCTTGAGATCATCGAAAACTACAACATCGAGACGCAGGAAGAACTGATCGAAAAGCTGAAGCTCGCGGGATTCGAAGTCACGCAGGCGACCGTTTCGCGCGACATCCGTGAACTGAAGCTTCTCAAGCAGATGTCCGACATGGGTACGTACAAGTATGTAGTTCCGAAGAACAACGCGACGGAAAACCAGCATGTGTACAGCCGCGCGCTCGCCTCGTCGGTCAAAAACGTGGATTATTCGCAGAACGCCATTGTGATCAAGACCTATGCGGGTATGGCGCAGGCGGTCGCGGCGGGCATCGATACCCTGCACGAAGCCGACATTCTCGGCTGCGTGGCGGGAGACGACTGCATCATCATCATCTGCCGCGACAACGACTCGACCGCCGCCATCGCGCACAGGATCACCAAGCTCATCAATTCCTGATATGCTCTCAAACCTTTCCATCGAAAACATCGCCGTCGCGAAGCGGATCGACGTACCGCTGTGCGGCGGATTCACCGTGATCACCGGCAAAACCGGAGCCGGAAAGTCCGTTCTGATCTCCAGCCTGCTCCTGCTGTGCGGCGCGAAGAACGGAAGGGAAATGCTCCGCACCGGAGAGGAACGCGCACAGGTCTCGGCGATCTTTTCCTGTTCTCCCGCCGAGGGACAAAAGCTGACGGAACTCGGCGCCCCGCCGGACGAAAACGGGGAGATCGAGCTCTCGCGCGTCATTGCGTCCGACGGGCGGTCCACCGCGAAAATCAACCGCCGCACCGTTCCGCTCTCCGTTCTGAAGGACGCCGCGGGCGTTCTGCTCAGCATCCAGACGCAGAACGAGCGCAGCGATTTTGCCGATAAATCGAATTACGTCTCCCTGCTCGATTCCTTTGCCGACGACGCGGAAGAGCGCGAGGCTTACGGTAAGCTCTACGCCTCTCTGACGGAGCTGAACGGAAAAATCGCCGCGCACCGCAAAGCGATGCGGGAGCGCGACATGATGCTCGACATCCTCCGCTATCAGAAGAAGGAAATCGACGCGGCAAAGCTCTCCGCGGACGACGAGGAGGACAGGCTCATCCGCCTGCGCAACAAGCTGAGGAGCCTCGAAAAGGTGACGAAGTATTCATCCCTCGTCATCAAGGCGCTCGCGGAAAGCGAAAAGGGGGCAACCGCCTCTTACCTCATCGAACGCGCCGAAAACGCGCTCGGTCAGCTTTCCGGCGTACTGGAAGGCGCGGACGAGCTGTCCGCCAGGCTCGCGGAGTGCCGATATGAGATCATCGACGTTGCCGAGCGGGTGCGGGACGCACTGGATCCCGGCGAGATCGGGGATCCGGCGGAGAAGCTCACACAGATCGAGGCGCGTCTCTCCCTGCTCGAAAAGCTCGAGCGCAAATACGGCGCGACCATCCCCGAAATCAAGGCGAAACGCGCCGAAATCGCGGAAAAGATCGCCGCGCTCGAGGACGGGGACTTCCGGCTCGCGAAGCTCGAAGAGGAGCGGGACGCTCTCGTCTCTCAGGCATCCGAAGCCGCCGCGAAGCTCCGGGAAAAACGGACGCAGGCCGCTCAAAGGTTGTCCCGCGAAATCCTTGAGTCCCTGCGGTTTCTCGACATGCCGAAGGTCCGCTTCCGCATTGCCGTGACGCCGCTCAAAGAGAAGGGCGCTGACGTTTTCCGATCCGACGGCGCGGACGACGTGGATTTTCTCATTTCCGTCAACGCGGGCGAGGATCTCGCGAGTCTCGGCAAGGTTTCCTCTGGCGGAGAGCTTTCGCGCATTACCCTTGCCGTGAAGACCGCTTTCGCCGGAAAGAACGATTCCGGCACCCTGATCTTCGACGAGATCGACACGGGCGTCTCCGGTTCGACCTCGGAACGGATCGGGATCCTGCTCAAGCGGCTCTCCGAGAACGCGCAGGTCATCGCCGTCACCCACTCGCCCCAGATCGCGTCCATTGCCGCGCGTCATCTCCTGATCGAAAAGAACGAGGACGCGCAGGGCGGCAGAACGGAAAGCGCGGTGAGGGAAATCACGGGAGACGAGCGCACGGCGGAGATCGCCCGCATCATCGGCGGCATCAGCGTCACGGAAAAACAGACGGCGGCGGCTTCCGAAATGCTGCGCAGGAACGGGACCTCATAATCGATTCAAACTGCAAAAAATACAAAACAAACATAAACGAGGAGATTTTCGAACAATGACCATTTTCGACGAACTGAAAGCGCGCGGACTGATCGCGCAGCTTACGGATGAAGAAGAAATCAAAACGATGATCAACGCGGGCAAGGCCACCTTCTACATCGGCTTCGACTGCACCGCGGACAGCCTGACCGCTGGGCATTTCATGGCGCTGACCCTCATGAAAAGACTGCAGCAGGCAGGGAACAAGCCCATCGCCCTGATCGGCGGCGGCACGACCATGATCGGCGACCCCTCCGGGCGCACGGACATGCGCAAAATGCTCACGCGGGAAGACATCGATCACAACGCCGAATGCTTCCGCCGTCAGATGGAGCGCTTCATCGATTTCGGCGAAGGCAAGGCGATGATGCTGAACAACGCGGATTGGCTGCTCGGGCTGAACTATGTCGACATGCTCCGCGAGGTCGGCGCGTGCTTCTCCGTCAACAACATGCTCCGCGCGGAATGCTATAAGCAGAGGATGGAAAAGGGACTGTCCTTCCTCGAATTCAACTACATGATCATGCAGTCCTACGACTTCTACTACCTCTTTGAAAAATACGGCTGCAACATGCAGTTCGGCGGAGACGATCAGTGGTCGAACATGCTCGGCGGTACGGAACTCATCCGCCGCAAGCTCGGCAAGGACGCGCACGCCATGACGATCACGCTGCTCACCGACTCCCAGGGCAAGAAGATGGGCAAGACCGCGGGCAACGCCGTGTGGCTCGATCCGAACAAGACCTCTCCCTTTGACTTCTATCAGTACTGGCGGAACGTGGGCGACGCGGACGTTCTGAAATGCATCCGCATGCTGACCTTCCTCCCGCTTGAAGAAATCGAGAAGATGGACAAATGGGAAGGCAGCCAGCTCAACACCGCAAAGGAGATCCTCGCTTACGAGCTCACGAAGCTCGTGCACGGCGAAGAGGAAGCGAACCGCGCGCAGACGGCGGCGAAGGCGCTCTTTGCCGGCGGCGCGGACAATTCCGACATGCCGACGACGACGCTTGCCGACGAGGACTTCACGGACGGCAAAATCACCGTGATCGATCTGCTCGTCAAGTCCAAACTTTGCGGCTCGAAGTCCGACGCCCGCCGTATGATCCAGCAGGGCGGCGTCTTCCTCGGAGACGAGAAGGTCCCGGACGTTTCGGCTTCCGTTCCCGCGGAGAACTTCGAAGGCGACGGCGTCATCCTCCGAAAAGGCAAGAAGACCTTCCACAAGTTCACAAAATAAGGAATCGGATGAAACGGTACGAAATCCTGCTGTTCGACGCGGACAACACGCTGTTCGATTTCAGTCTTGCGGAGAGGACCGCTTTCCATACAGCGGCATGCGCCGAATCTCTGCCGTATTCCGACGCGCTTTACAGGAACTATTCGTCCGTCAACGACGGTTTGTGGAAACGGCTCGAGCAAGGGGAAATCCCGATCGATTTTCTCAAGCTCGAGCGTTTCCGCATCCTGCTTTCCCTCCTCGGTGAGGAAGACGACGAAAAGGCTGTCCGACTGCGCGACACCTATGAATCCGCTCTTGCCGAGCAGGACTTTCTGATCGAAGGCGCTGAGCCGCTGTGCCGTGAGCTCGCGCCGGACTATCGCTTATATCTCATCACAAACGGCATATCCCGCATCCAGCGCAGAAGGTTCTCGAAATCAGCCGTCGCGCCGTACTTTTCTGGCATTTTCGTCTCGGAAGAGCTCGGCGCGCAAAAGCCATCCCGCGCGTATTTCGACCGTGTCTTCTCGGCAATCGGAAATCCGGACAAATCGTCCGTTTTGGTGATCGGCGACTCCCTCACCTCCGATTGCGACGGCGCGATCGCATACGGGCTCGATATCTGCCGCTACAATCCGGCGCGCCTCTCCGACGAAGGACGCGCGATCACATATACTGTCACGGAGCTGAACCAGCTCGCTCAAATTCTCAATGCAGGAGGATCGAATGACGGATCCTGTATTTAAGCTCTCCGAACTGCTTGATCGCTTTAACCTCGAAAACGACGGCGCCGTCCGTGTTCTTTATGGCGAGCCGATGAGCAGACATACCTCGTTCCGCATCGGGGGGCCCGCAAGTCTCTTTTTGATCCCGAAGAACGAAGAAACCCTATGCTCAGTCTGTTCCATGGCAAAGGAAGCGGGGATCCGCGTATTCCTGCTCGGGAACGGGAGCAACGTCCTGTTCGACGACGGCGGCTTTGACGGCGCGGTCATCTCGACCTCGGCTCTGCACGCGATCACGGTCGAATCGGACCGCATCCGCGCGGAAGCGGGCGCGTCGCTCGGCGCTCTTTCCGTTGCCGCGCGGGAAAACGGACTCACCGGTCTTGAATTCTCCTACGGCATCCCCGGCACGGTCGGCGGCGCGGTCCTTATGAACGCGGGCGCGTACGGCGGGGAAATAAAGGACGTGCTCGAATCGAGCGCGAGCGTTGACTGCGGCGGCGCGGATCACAGGACCCTTACCGCGTCCGAGCACGCTTTCGGTTATCGGGACAGCGTTTACCGGCACGAAAACCGCGTCATCCTTTCCGCGGTATTCCGGCTGCAAAAGGGTGAGAAGGAAGAGATCGCGGCGAAAATGAACGATTTCATGGGTCGGCGCGTCTCGAAACAGCCGCTCGAATATCCGAGCGCGGGGTCGGTCTTCAAGCGCCCCGAGGGACATTTTGTCGGTCAGATGGTCGAGGAAAGCGGACTCAAGGGGTACGGCATCGGCGGCGCGCAGGTCTCCGAAAAACACGCGGGATTTATTATCAACCGCGGCGGGGCGACGTCGGCGGACGTCCTTGCCCTTGTGGAGCACATCCGCTCCGTTATTTTGAAGAATTACGGCTGCGAGCTGCAGTGCGAGATCATACACGTGAAATAATTCAGTATGGAAGAGAGTTTTCAGGACAAGGTGCGGCGTCAGCTCGGCGCGGCGGAGATCAAAAAGAAATGCTGCAGGCATACGCTCGCCGATTGTCAGAACATGCGGGACGAGGACGCCGCATCACTCAGGGCGATCTATGAAAAATGCCGCTGTGAAGGATGCCGCAGCGTCCTTTTCCGCTCGCTCTTTCTCACGCACGGCTCCGTGACCGATCCCGCGAAATCCTACCAGCTCGACTTCGTCTTTCAGAGCGGAGAGTTTGCGGACGCCGTGCAGGAATTGCTTGCCGATTGCGGATTTCTGTTCGGACGCTCCGAACGGAAAGGAAAGATGGTCCTTTATCTTCGGGACAGCACCGGCGTGGGGGATTTTCTCGCCATGATCGGCGCGACGGGCGCGGCGTTCGACGTGATGAATCTGCGCATCGAGAGCGATTTCCGCAGCAACGTCAACCGGCAGGTGAACTTTGACACCGCGAACATCGAAAAACAGCTCCGTTCCATGAAGAAAACCAGAGACGCGGTCGCGAAGCTCAAAGCCGCGGGAGCATACGACCGTCTGCCGGAGGAAGTCCGTTCCGCGTGGGAGCTTCAGGAAGCGAACGGTCAGAGCTCGCTCGAGGAACTCGGCAGAATGATGAATCCGCCGATCTCGAAATCCGGGGTCAGGCACCGCCTTGAGAAAATCCTCCGCGCTGCCGCGGAGCTCGACAAAGAATCGGATCGGCGGCCGGAGAACGCGGCGGACTTGCCCGATGCGAAAGGATGAGCCATGTCGGATTTTGTGCATCTTCATCTTCACAGCGAATACAGTCTCCTCGACGGAGCCTGCCGCGTGCGCGATATCCCGAAGGCGGCGAAGGAGGCGGGGCATACCGCCGTCGCCGTCACGGACCACGGGAATATGTACGGCGCGGTGGAATTTTATAAAGCATGCCGCGCGGAAGGGATCAAGCCCATTATCGGGTGCGAGGTCTACGTCGCGCGCCGCAGCCGGTTCGACCGCGAGAAGGAATTTGACGCGGGCTCGAACCACCTCATTCTTCTTGTCAAAAACGAAACGGGCTATCAGAATCTGATCACGCTCGTTTCGAAGGCATATACGGAGGGCTTCTACTCGAAGCCCCGCATCGACACGGACCTTCTCGAAAAGCACACGGAAGGTCTTGTTTGTCTGTCCGCCTGTCTCGCCGGCGCGATCCCGAGAGCGATCGCCGCGGGGGAATACGACCGCGCGGAGGAGTACGCGCTGAGACTCGAAAAAGCGTTCGGGCACGGCAATTTCTATCTTGAGCTTCAGGATCACGGGCTTTCGGAAGACGCTGTCGTCTGCCGCGGGATCGCGAAGATCTCCGAAAAGACCGGCATCCCGATGGCGGCGACGAACGACGTTCATTATCTCAAAAAATCGGACGCCGAAACGCAGGCGATCCTGATGTGCATCCAGACGAACAACGTCATCTCGGACGGCAGACCCGTCGGATTTGAGACGGACGAGTTCTATTATAAAAGCACGGCGGAGATGGAAAAGCTCTTCGGCGCCTATGAAGGAGCGCTCGAAAACACCGTGAAGATCGCCGACATGTGCTGCTTCGGCTTCACCTTCGGCGAGATCAAGCTCCCGCGCTATACCCCCGAGAACGGCATGAAGCCGGATGAATATCTCCGCTCTCTCGCCGCGGAGGGACTCGAAAAGCGTGTCGCGGCGGGGCACATCGTATTCGACGAAAAATACCCCCGTTCGCGCTATGAAGAACGCGTCGATTACGAACTCGGCGTGATCGCGAAAATGGGGTACAGCGAATACTATCTGATCGTGTGGGATTTCGTGAACCACGCGAAGGAAATGGGCATACCCGTCGGACCCGGCAGAGGTTCGGGCGCGGGCAGCCTCGTCGCCTACCTCGTCGGGATCACGGACATCGATTCGCTGCGCTTCGATCTCTTTTTCGAACGCTTCCTCAATCCGGAGCGCGTCAGCATGCCGGACTTTGACATCGATTTCTGCTATGACCGACGGGACGAAGCGATCGCCTACGTCCGCGAAAAATACGGCGACGATCATACCGCTCAGATCGTGACCTTCGGTACGCTCGCGGCGAGAGCCGCGGTCCGCGACGTCGGTCGGGCGCTCGGCATGTCCTACGCCTCCGTGGACGCCGTCGCCAAGCAGATTCCGCAGGAGCTGAAAATGACGCTCGAGCGCGCGCTGGAGGTCAATCCGAAGCTGCGCGCCATGACGGAGGACGACGGCGAGGTCAAACGGCTGATCGATACCGCGGCGGCGCTGGAGGGGATGCCCCGGCACGCGTCGACGCACGCGGCGGGCGTTGTCATCACGGACAAGCCCGTGACGAGCTATGTGCCCGTATCGGTCAATTCCGGCGTCGTGGTCACGCAGTACGACATGGAAACCATCGCGGAGCTCGGACTTCTGAAATTTGACTTTCTCGCTCTGCGCTATCTTACCATCATCGCGAACGCGGAGAAGCAGATCCGTGAATCCGACCCGTCCTTCGACCTCGCGAAGGCGGACATCACGGACGCGGCCACCTATGAGACGATTTCCTCCGGGCGGTGCGACGGCGTCTTTCAGCTTGAGTCCTCCGGAATGCGGCAGATGCTCGGCCAGCTGAAGCCCCGGTGTCTGGACGACATTATCGCGGCCATCGCGCTCTACCGTCCCGGGCCGATGGATTCCATTCCGAAATATATCGAGGCACGTCAGGATTCCTCGAGAATCACCTACTGCACGCCCCTGCTCGCGCCCATTCTCGACGTGACCTACGGCTGCATCGTGTATCAGGAACAGGTCATGCAGATCTTCCGCGAGATCGCGGGTTATTCCTTCGGGCATGCGGACGTGGTGCGCCGGGCGATTTCAAAAAAGAAGCAGGGCGTGCTGGAAAGCGAGCGGCAGTCCTTTATCGACGGCGCGCGGGAACGCGGGATCGCCGAGGCGGACGCGGTGAGTCTCTTCGAGGACATCGTCAGCTTCGCCAATTACGCCTTCAACAAGAGCCACGCCGCCTCCTACGCGGTGCTGTCGTTCCGGACCGCGTATCTCAAAACGCATTATCCCCGGGAGTACGAGAGCGCGCTGCTCACCTCGGTGCTTTCCTCGACCGACAAGATTTCCGAATATGTCGCGGACTGCGCGAAGCAGGGGATCTCAGTCCTGCCGCCGGACATCAACAAGAGCCGCGGGGATTTCCACGTAGAGGGAAACGCCATCCGGTTCGGGCTGACCGCGCTCAAGAACGTCGGCTCCGCGTTCATCGATCAGATCGTCGCGGAGAGGAACCGGGGCGGGGAATTCGCCGACTTCGACGATTTTATCGATCGGATGCGGCAGACGGACATGAACAAGCGTCAGCTTGAAACGCTGATCAAATCCGGTTCTCTCGATTCCTTGGGCGTGCCGCGGAGCCGCCTGCTCGCGGTGTACGAAAGCGTGCTCGACGCAAAAGGCAGGCAGAGTGCGGACGACGGCGCGCAGATCGGGCTGTTCGATCTCGGCTCGTCGGTCGCGCCGCCGAAACCGACGCGCATCGAATATCCGGAGCTGCCGGAGTTTACCGCGCGCGAGAAACTGGCGCTCGAAAAGGAAAGCAGCGGACTTTATCTGAGCGGCAGCATTCTCGACGATTACGGCGAGCATTTGAAGCGGATCGACCCCACGAGGATCTCCGAGATCCGCGCGTCGTTTGTGAACGGAACGGAAGGGGAGGAAGAAAGCCCTGGAAATTCTCAGCCGGCCTTCACCGATAAAAGCCGGGTCACGGTCGCGGGCTCCGTGTCCAAGCGCGTCAACAAGGCGACGAAGAGCGGGGAACAGATGGCGTTCGTCACGCTCGAGGACGGCACGGGTTCGATCGAGATGCTCGTGTTCCCGAAGATTCTGCAAAAGATCGGCTATCTGCTCAATTTCGATTCCGTCGTCGCCGTGTCCGGCACGCTCAGCGCGCGGGAAGACGAAGAGGTCAAGCTCCTCGCCGACCGCGTGATCGAGCTGCTGCCCGATTCACGGGCGGGAGAGATCGATCAGCGCGCGGAAAGCGCCTTGACGGAGCCGGCTTCCCAGCCGACCGCTCCCGCCGCTCCCGCCGCCCCGACCGCTCAGCGGACCCGGAGCGAGAGCGACGAGGGGCATGTGAAAAAGCTCTTCCTCCGCGTCCCCTCCGTCGACTCCGCCGAATTCCGGCGTGCGTCGGCGTTCTGCGCGATCTTTCCGGGCTACGCGCCCGCGGTCTTCTACGCGTCGGACACAAAGGAATATCTGAAGCCGCCGGTGAGCATTCTTCCGTCCCCCTTTGCTCTCCGTGAGCTCAGAGAAATCCTCGGAGACGAAAATGTCGTGCCCCGATAAACGAAAAAATCAGAATCCGTTCATGCGTGATTCAAAATTCGGGCGTATAATAAGCATATTAAGCTGAAAAAGAAAGGGTTTCGGATTATGAAAGATTCGTCCAGTCCCCGCGTAAGCTGGGGCTCGGAAACGCTTCGGGTGCTCGGAATCATCGGACGTGTGGTTTTCCGTATCTTTTCCTATTTCATGAACATATTCCTGACGCTGCTTTTGATCGGCATGATCACAGGCATTATTGTCGCGTCCGTGTTCGCCATTTATGTCAACAACCATCTCGATCTCGAAATCGACCCGACGACCATCGCCACGGTAAACCGTGATTCCTCGACGCGTATCTACTACATACAGTACGCCTCCGAGGACGACCGGATCAACCGCGTCGGAACTCCCGTCGAGCTGAGGGATCAGCGTCTGACCGGCACCAGCTCCTCCATCGCCGTTTCGTTCAGCCAGATCCCGGACCACCTCTATCGGGCGTTTATCGCGATCGAAGACCACCGCTTCGAACAGCACAACGGCGTGGACTGGATCACGACCCTGCAGGCCATCGCGAAGTTCACGGGGCTGATCTCCGGTTCGGGCGGCGGCTCCACCATCACCCAGCAGCTCATCAAGAACGTAACGGGCGAGGACGAAGTCACCATCCAGCGAAAGGTGGAAGAGATCTTCCGCGCGATCAACCTCGAAAAAGTCAAATCGAAGTCGGAGATTTTCGAGGCATACGCGAACATCGTCTTTTTCGGGAACAACTGCTACGGCGTCCAGGCAGCTGCGAACTTCTATTTCGGCAAGGACGTTTCGGAGCTCAACCTCGTGGAATGCGCGTCCCTTGCCGCCATCGTGCAGAACCCCTCTCAGTTTGAGCCCCTGCATCACGACAAGGACCGTCTGAAGGTCGACGCGGAGGGCAATCCGATCCTCGACGCGGACGGAAACCCGCAGTACATCCGCGGCAATGAGTACCGCCGCTGGGTCGTGCTGCAGCAGATGAAGGAATACGGCTACATCAACGAGGCCGAATGCGTGGAGGCGCAGAACGCCGAGCTCGTCCTGTACAATCACGACGAGGACGAAGACGAAGTCGTCGAAGAGGGCATCACGATCTTCACGTGGTACATGGAGTCCCTTCTCAGCCAGCTTCAGGACGATCTCAGCGAAAAATACAACGTCAGCACCCGCGCGGCGAGCTCCATGATCTACAACAACGGCTATAAGATCTATATCCCCATGGATCCGACCGTGCAGGATCTTCTCGAAGAAGTTTACGAAAACGATATGGAATACTTCCCGTCGACGGGCTCCGGGCTTCAGCCCCAGTCCGCGATGGTCATCTGCGACCCCTATACCGGCGACGTGCTCGGCACCGTCGGCGGCCGCGGCGTGAAAATCATCAACCGCGGCATCAACCGTGCCACCGTATCCGTCCGCCCGCCGGGATCCTCAATCAAGCCGCTTTCCGTTTACGCGCCCGCCCTGGACTCCGGACTGATCACCTACGGCTCGGTCGTGGACGACACGCCCGTGCGCTTCAACCGTACCGTCATCCGCGAAGCGACCGAATGGAGCGAGGCACAGTATTCGTATTATCCCTACCCGCAGAACCTGCCGAACATCTACCGAGGGCTGACCACGATCCATGAGGCGGTGAAGCACTCGATCAACACCATCGCCATGAAGGTGCTGAACATGTACACCGTCGACCGTTCGTTCGACTTCATGAAAAATCAGCTCCATTTCGACAGCCTGATCGACTCGGCGGTCCTGCCCAGCGGACAGATCATCACCGACCGCGGCGAAGCGTCTCTCGGTCTCGGTCAGCCGAACTACGGCGTCACGCTGCTTGAAATGGTTGCCGGCTACTGCATCTTCGACAACAACGGCATGTATAACGAGCCGAATCTCTACCTGCGCGTGGAGGACGCGGACGGCAACCTCATCTTTGACCGTCAGAGCAATCCGCAGATCGTCATCAGCGAGGAAACCGCGTCCATCATGACGATCATGATGCAGGAGGTCATGAACGAGGGTACGGGCCGCGCCTGCACGCTGCGCAACACCGTCAACGTCGCCGGAAAGACCGGTACGACCTCGCAGGACTTCGACCGCTATTTCGTCGGCTACACGCCGTACTATGTCGGCGGCGTCTGGACGGGCTACGACATGCCCCAGTCCCTGTCCGCGTTCGGTGAAAACCCGTCGCTTCAGGTGTGGGATCTTGTGATGACAAAGCTCCATCAGCCGATCATCGACGAGGCTGCGAACGGGGGGACGCCCCTCAAGACCTTTGACGTGTCACCCGGCGTCATTACCTGCATGTACTGCCGCGACTCCGGCATGCTGGAAAGCGACGCCTGCTCCCTTGACCCGCGCTCGTGGAGCGGCTCGCGGATCGAACTCGGCTACTTTACGAGGGAATCCGCCCCGAAGCAGAAGTGCACCACTCATGTGAAGGTCCAGCGCGATTCCGTGACCGGGCTCATCGCTTATCCGAACGCGACCTGCGCGAACACCTATACGTCCGCGCTCATCCGCGTGGAGGACAGAAGCTACCCGGCGCAGGTCATTATTCAGGACGCGCAGTACGTCTACCGGGAAATGCCCGCATGGGTCGTCCCGCCGCGGAGCACCGACGTTCCGTTCTTCCAAAACATGATCCGGACCGGCGAATACGTTGGCATATCCGGCTGGACGATCACGCCGAACAACGCCTATTGCGTGAACCACTGGAACTACACCTACGTGGAGCCGGAGCCCGAGCCGGAAGAAACAGAACCGGAAACGGAAGAGCCGGAGGAAGAGCCGCCGGACAACGAAGATGATCTTGACGATCTTTTCGACTGGTAACGCATAAAAACAAGAATCACCTCATACGCTTGTGTGAGGTGATTTTTGATGAAGAGACTGATCCGGAACACGAAACGGATGTTTTCCGATCCCGCTCCCCTGGCGCTCGGAGCTTTTTTGTGCGCGGTCGCGGGCGCGGCGCTTTGGGTCAGCGGCGGAAGCGGATGGTATGCCGTGAAGACCGCGGGAAGGGAAAACCGACTGCCTTCGCTCGCCGTCCTGTTCATCGTCTGGCTGCTCATTTACGCCCTGTACGGCTTCCTGCTCGCCGCGATCCTGCTCGGCAAAAGGGAATGGGGCAGGAACGCGCTCGCTCTGTTCGGCTCCGTGATCGGCTCCTGGCTGCTCTCGCTCGGATGGTATGCCGTGTATTTCTGTACAAGGCTGAACTTCTTTTCCCTGATCCTGCTGCTGCTTTCCGCTTCGGCGATGGTTTTTGCTCTGATTCTTCTTCGGCGCGCTCCTTTGCCGCTTTTGCTCGCCGGTTTTTTGATTTTCGCTCTCGAAGCCGTTTTCTTCTGTTTGTCAATTGCTTCCATTTTGTGAATTTACTATAAATTCAAAAGGGGATGCCCTTGACATTCCTGTAGGGATGGTGTATAATGTCTCAGGACACAAAAACATCCATGGAGGAATCATCATGAAGAAAATCAAAATTTTAGCTTGCCTGCTCGCTGTTGCGATGCTTGTCGTTCCGCTCGCGTCCTGCAAGAGCGCGCCGAAAGTATCCGCGACCTGCATCGTTTCGGTCATCGGCGCCGATGAAGATCCGATCCTCCTCGAGAGATCGGTTACCGTCGAAAAGAATGAAGGCGAAACCATCACCATTCTGGATATGGTCATCCAGGCGCTTGCCCTCAACGAGATCCGCTACGAAGTAGACGAAGACAATGACGGTAAAGTTAACGGCATCACTTCCGTTACCAGCCCCGAAGGTACTGAATACGCCACCGAGTACGGAGCCGAAGTCACCAAGTTCTGGATCTTCACCGTCAACGGCGAAGAGCCGAAGACCAGAGCGAATGTTACTCCCGCCGAAGAAGGAGCCAAGATCGTCTGCACCTTTACGGTAGCGTCGACCGAAGAACTGGCGGAGCAGGCTGACTGATTCGTCCGATCCATCTAAACAAAGTAAAACCGGAAGCGCAAAGCTTCCGGTTTTTGCGTGGTATGATTTTCGGCGGATCCGTCAAAGCTGATCCGAAATCGTCGCGGCGATGACGGCTTTGATGGTATGCATCCGGTTTTCCGCCTCGTCGAAGACGATGGACGCGGGGCTTTCGAAAACCTCGTCCGTCACTTCCATGGCGCTGAGTCCGAATTTGCGGTTGATTTCCCGTCCGACTTCCGTCCCGAGATCGTGGAACGCGGGCAGGCAGTGCATGAATTTCGCCTGCTTTCCGGCGGCCTTCATGAGGGACGCGTTGATCTGATACGGGGAGAGGTCGCGGATGCGCTCCTCCCACACCTCGGCGGGCTCGCCCATCGAAACCCACACGTCCGTGTAGAGCACGTCGGCGTCCTTCACGGCCTTCTTCGGATCGGAGATAAACGCGAGCGAAGCGCCGGACTTCTCAGCGAGAGCCTCGCAGATTTCGACGAGGGCGGGCGCAGGGAAGTATTTCTCCGGCGCGCAGGCGACGAAGTTCATTCCCATGATCGCGCTGCCGACCATGAGCGAATTGCCCATGTTGTAGCGCGCGTCGCCCATGTAAACGAGCTTTTTGCCCTTGAGCGAGCCGCAGTGCTCGCGGATCGTGAGGAAATCGGCAAGGATCTGGGTGGGGTGGAATTCGTTCGTCAGACCGTTCCAGACCGGCACGGAGGAATACTTCGCGAGCTCTTCCACAATGGACTGACCGAAGCCGCGGTATTCGATGCCGTCAAACATCCGGCTGAGCACCCGCGCGGTGTCCGCGATGCTCTCCTTGTTCCCGATCTGGGAGCTCTTCGGATCGAGGTACACCGGATGAATGCCGAGATCGGCAGCTGCGACCTCGAAGGAGCAGCGGGTCCGGGTGCTCGTCTTTTCAAAAATCAGAGCGATGTTTTTTCCTTCGCAGAGGCGGTGCTGAATGCCCGCCTTTTTCTTTGCCTTGAGCTCGGACGCGAGGTCAAGCAGATAGGTGATCTCTTCGCTGGTAAAATCGAGCAGTTTCAAAAAGTCGCGGTTCCTGAGTGAATTCATGCTGACCTCCGTTTACAGTACCTTCGCAAGGAAGGAGCGAAGGCGTTCGTTTTTCGGGCTGCCGAAAATCTCGTCCGGCGTACCTTCTTCGAGGATCACGCCTTCTTCCAGAAAGAGAACGCGGTTTGCCACCTCGCGTGCGAATCCCATTTCGTGCGTGACGACGACCATGGTCATCCCCTGTTTCGCGAGGCGCTTCATGACGTCAAGCACCTCGCCGACCATTTCCGGGTCCAGCGCGGAGGTCGGCTCGTCGAAGAGCATCACGTCCGGTTCCATGCAAAGCGCGCGGACGATGGCGACGCGCTGTTTCTGTCCGCCGGAGAGCTGGTTCGGATAGGAGTTCGCGCGGTCGGCGAGACCGACGCGGTCAAGAAGCTCCAGCGCTTTTGCCTCCGCCTGCTCCTCAGGGATGTTCTTGAGCATCACGGGCGCGACGGTCAGATTCTTCATCACGGACATATGCGGGAACAGATTGAACTGCTGGAACACCATGCCCATCTTTTGACGGTGACGGTTCAGATCGATCTTCTTGTCGGTCAGATCGTCGCCTTCGAAGATGATCTGTCCGCCGGTCGGTTTTTCGAGCATGTTGAGACAGCGCAGAAAGGTCGATTTGCCGCCCCCCGACGGTCCGATCACGCAGACGACGTCGCCCTTGTCGATCTCGCAGTTGATGCCCTTCAGGACCTCGATGTTTCCGAAGCTCTTGCACAGGTTTTTAACGCTTATCATTCTTTCCCAACCTCCTTTCCAGTCTTCTGAGTATTCTCGTAAGGAAAACGACGAGCAGGAGGTAGACTAAAGCGACAAGCAGGAAGGTGTTGGGCGCGTCGTAGGTATTATCCCGGATGGTTCTGGCAGCGTATGTCAAGTCGATAACCGTCACATATCCGGCAACGGAGGTCTCCTTGAGCAGAGCAATCATTTCATTAAAGATGGCGGGTAGGATATAGCGGATCGCCTGGGGCAGAATGATGACGCGCATAGCCTGCAGGCGGCTCATGCCGAGGGAGCGGCCCGCTTCCATCTGACCTGAATCTACCGCGTTGATGCCGGAACGAATCAGTTCTGCCATATACGCGCCCGAGTTGATGCCGAAAGCAATGATGGCGACCAGCGTACCGTCCGAGGCACTCGTGAAGATAATATAGTAAAAGATGAGAAGCGTGACGACCATCGGGATGCCGCGGACAACCGTCAGATAGACGTCGCAGAGCCATGCCAACGGTTTCAGAGCACGTGAATCCTCCGCGAGATATTTGATGATCGCAATCAGCGTACCGATGATCACGCCGATGCAAAGAGCGCCGAGAGTGATCAGGATCGTGTTCAGAAATCCCGTGATCAGTTCTTTATAGCGATCATTCGTCAGAAAGGTATCTTTCAGTTTGGCGATCCATGCCGACAGAGGATTCACGGCGGATGCGGCGTATAGAACGGTCAATGTCATAGCGATAATTCGTGGGATACCCGTCTCAGTTCACCGGCGAGGTATAAGGAGCGCCGTATTTTTCAAACAGAGAGGCGATGGTTCCGTCGGCAATCATCTCATTGAGGACTTTGTTGATTTCCGCGCAGAGTTCATCGGAACCGAGTTTCATGGCGAAAGCGTAGGGTTCGTTCGTCATGGCTTCGGGAAGAATGATAAGAGCTTCTTTGCCCTGATCCTCGTTATACTGCTTGACCATTTCGACGGCAGTCAGGTCATCGATGACCCAGGCGTCGACTTTTCCGGACGTGAGCGCAAGCTCAGCTTCGGTATTGCCCGAGAAAGCTTTGACGGTATAACCTTGGGCGCTGCAGAAAATATCGGCGGTGGTACCCTTCTGAACGGATACGGTCTTATTCTCGAGATCGGCCTTGCTGGCAATGGCGCTGTCCGCGGTCACGACGATAGCTTGCTGGGCAAGGCAGTAGGGAACGGTAAACAGAACATTCTTCGCCCGCTCTTCGGTAATGGTTATACCGGAAACGCCGACGTCGTATTTACCTGAGGTAACGCCGGGAATGACGGATTCGAAATCCATACGTTTGATGGTAAGCTTCACGCCGAGTTTTTCGCAGACGGCATTCAGGATGTCGATTTCGATGCCTACGACTTCATTGCCTTCACCGAGTGACTCAAACGGCGGGAAGTCGGGGGATGTCGCGATCACAAGCTCGCCGGCAGCCTTAACGTCAGCGAGCGTCTTGACCTTCGAGCTGCAGCCGGTCGCAGAGACACAGAGCGCGAGCATCAGGATGGCGAGTGTGAGAGAAATCAGTTTTTTCATGATGAGTTCCTTTCTGAATTCTGATAAAAAATGAAGAGCTCGGTGTATTTATTCGGCGTTGCGAGAATAAATATACACACATTATAGAATAAACAAATCCCCGTGTCAAGAGGTTCACGGGAATTTGTTAAAAATTCATGCAATTTATCTTTACGGGTACTTTTTCCCGAGGCCGTTTTGTGGGTTTTGCCGGGGGAGGCGCTTACTGCGTCATCTTTTCCTGTTTGACCTTATGGTCAATGACATGCCGGGAGGCGAGCTCCGCGCGGATATCCTCGAGAGAGATCCCCGCTTCGATCATGAGAACCATGATATGGTACGTCAGATCGGCAATTTCGTAAACCGTTTCCGCCTTGTCCTTGTCCTTCGCGGCGATGATGACCTCGGTGCTTTCTTCGCCGACCTTCTTCAAGATCTTGTCGAGCCCTTTCTCGAAAAGATAGGTCGTATAAGAGCCCTCCTTCTTTTCGGTCTTGCGTCCGCGGATCAGCTCCATGAGCATTTCGAGATTGAATTCATGAAGCTCTTCGCTCTCGTGAAGCGTGTTCTCGAAGCAGGAGGTCGTTCCGAGGTGGCAGGCGGGTCCGTCCGCTTCGACCTTGACAAGCAGCGAGTCGCCGTCGCAGTCCGCCGTGATCGAGACGATGTGCTGGTAGTTTCCGCTCGTCTCACCCTTGATCCAGAGCTTGTCGCGCGAACGGCTCCAGAAGCAGGTCAGCCCCTGCTGCATCGAGAGGCGAAGGCTTTCCTTGTTCATGTAGGCGAGCGTCAGCACCCGCCCGGTCTTCGCGTCCTGTATGATGGCGGGGATGAGCCCGCGCTCGTCGAATTTGAGATCCTTGATTTCCATATCGTCCTCCTTTAGAGGCGTGCGGGGATGCCCGCCTTCGCCATGCTTTCTTTCAGATCGCGGATTTTGACTTCACCGAAGTGGAAAATCGACGCGGCAAGTCCCGCGTCCACGCCGTCCAGGGTTTTGAAAAGCTCGATAAAGTGATCGATAGAGCCCGCGCCGCCCGAGGCGATCACGGGAACGGAAACCGCGCGGCAGACGGCGTCGAGCATTTCCAGATCGAAGCCGTTTTTCACGCCGTCCGTGTCGATGGAGTTGAGTACGATCTCGCCCGCGCCCATGTCGACGCAGCGCTTGATCCATTCGACCGCCTCCATGCTGGTGTTTTCGCGTCCTCCTTTGGCGAACACGCGGAAGACGCCGTCCACGCGCTTCACGTCAGCCGACAGCACGACGCATTGGTCGCCGTAAAGCCGCGCCGCCTCGCGCACGAGGGAAGGGTTCTTGATCGCGCCGGAATTGACGCTGACCTTGTCCGCGCCGCATCCGAGGACCCTCTCGAAATCCGCGGTCGTATTGATGCCGCCGCCGACGGTCAGGGGAATGAAGACGCGCCGCGCCGTCTCCGTCAGGATATCGGTGAACAGCCGCCGTCCCTCGGCGGACGCCGTGATGTCGTAAAAGACCAGCTCGTCCGCCCCCGCGCCGCTGTAGTATTCCGCAAGCTCCACGGGGGACGCCACGTCGCCGAGTCCGGCGAAGTTCACGCCTTTTACGACCCGTCCGTCCTTGACGTCAAGACAGGGAATGATTCGTTTGGTGATCATAGTGCCGCCTCCGCCGCTTCCTTCA
This sequence comes from Clostridia bacterium, assembly GCA_017540175.1. GTDB lineage: Bacteria > Bacillota > Clostridia > Oscillospirales > CAG-272 > UMGS1696. Next base: position 36,748 of record JAFYBN010000089.1, read on the forward strand.
GATTCAGCGCGCCGGTGTAGTACGCTTTGCCGATGATCGCTCCGTAGAGCCCCATATCCCGCAGTTTCCGGATGTCGTCGAGCGTGGAGACGCCGCCGGACGCGGTGATGTTCACGCGGTATTTTTCGGCAAGCGACGCGTACAGTCCGAGATTTGTGCCCCGCATCGCGCCGTCGCGGGAAATATCCGTGCAGATCACGGTGCCGACGCCGATTTTCTGCATTTTCTCAAAGAATTCTTCCGCGGACACGTCGGAGACGGAGAGCCAGCCCTTCGTCGCGACGTACCCGTTTTTGAGATCGCATCCGACGGCGATTTTGTCTCCGTACCGATCCGCGGCGCGAAGCAGAAGCTCTTCGTCCGCGACCGCGGCGGTCCCGAGGATCACCCGGTCCAGTCCGGCGGACAGATAGCGTTCGATCACGTCCATGGAGCGCACGCCGCCTCCGATCTCGCAGAACGCGCCGCCGCTTTTTTCCTTGATGCGCAGAACCGCGTCGAGATTGGGCGTTCCGCCGTCCCGGGCGCCTTCCAGATCGACGACGTGCACGGCGCGCATGCCTGAGGCCGAAAAATCGGCGGCGATCTCTTCCGGGTGCTCGCTGTACACGGTCATTGCGTCATAACGGCCCTGATAGAGGCGAACCGCCTTGCCCTCATACAGGTCGATTGCGGGAAAGAGAATCATACGGGGACCTCACAGAACGCGCGGAGGATGGACAGTCCGACCGCTCCGCTTTTTTCGGGATGGAACTGACAGCCGAAGACGTTGTCCTTCCAGACAGCCGCCGTCAGGTCCGCGCCGTATTCCGCGGACGCCGAAAGGCAGTCCCCGGACGGCACGGCGTAATAGGAATGTACGAAATAAACGTAGTCCCCCTCGCGGATATACTTCCAAAGCGGGCAGTCCGGTCTTTCGAATTTCAAAGCGTTCCAGCCGATGTGGGGGATCTTGTAATGCGCCGGGATCACGTCGCGTATGGGACGGATCTCACCGGCGAGCAAACCGAGGCCGGAGTGTTCGCCGTATTCATAGCTCTTCTCGAACAGCATCTGCATTCCGAGGCAGATGCCGAGCAGGGGTTTTCCTTGGTTCACACCTTCGAGCAGCGCCTGATCGAGGCCGCTCTTTCTCAGCTTTTCCGCCGCATCCTCAAACGCTCCGACGCCGGGCAGCAGAAGCCGGTCGGCGTCCTTCAAAGCGTCGGGATCCGAAATCACCGCGGCGTCCTCGCCGATGGCGGCGAACGAGGATTTCAGGGAAAAGAGATTGCCCACGCCATAGTCGATGATGGCGATCATTCGAGCACCCCTTTCGTCGAGGGGATCTCGCCGCCGAGCGCGGGATCGGTCGAAACGGCTTCTCTCAGAGTACGGGCGGCGGATTTGAACGCCCCTTCAATGATGTGGTGCGAATTCGATCCCGCGAGCTTTCTGATGTGGAGGGAACAGCGGGCTTCGCGCACGAACGCCGCCCAGAATTCTTCCACAAGCTCCGTGTCGAACGTGCCGACCTTTTCCGTCGGGATCGGGAGCTCATAGCCGAGATAAGCTCTGCCGGAGAGATCGACCGCTGTGAGGATCAGCGCCTCGTCCATCGGAAGGATCGTGTCTCCGTAGCGGCGGATGCCGCGCTTTTCGCCGAGCGCCTGCGCGAACGCCTGCCCGAGCGCGATTCCGATGTCCTCAGCGCTGTGATGGTCGTCGACCTGAGTGTCGCCGCTGCAGACGAGCGAGAGATCAAATCTCCCGTGCTTCGCAAACAGCGTCAGCATGTGATCGAGAAAACCGACGCCGGAGTTGATCTCGCTCTGTCCGCTCCCGTCGAGGTCAAGCGTCAGGCGGATATCGGTTTCCGCTGTTTTTCGGTTGATTACAGCCTGTCTCATTTTGTCTCCTCCACGAGTTCGCGCACGGCGGCGACGAGCGCGTCCATCTCTTCCGCGGACCCGACCGTGATGCGGTTATAATCCGCGATGCGGGGCAGGGAGAAGTGGCGCACGAGTATGCCGCGCTGTTTCAGCTTCCGATAGAGTTCTTCGCCGGGAATGGACGGATGGCGGGCAAACAGGAAGTTCGCACACGATGGGGTGAGCTCGAAACTGAGCCCGGCGAGCGCCTTTGCCGTCCGTTCACGGGTGTTTTTAATGATTTCGACGTGCGCGTGGTTCAGCTCGTCCTCGGCGAGGGACGCCGCGCCCGCTGCTTCGGTCATGCGGTTGACGTTGTAGGGATTGGTCGAATAGCGGATTGTGTGCAGATCGGCGATCAGGGACGCCTGAGCAAGCCCGAAGCCGAGCCTCGCCCCCGCGAGCGACCGCGATTTTGAAAAGGTCCGCACAACAAGCAGGTTTTCGTATTGCGGGATCAGCCTCACGGCGCTCTCCCCGCCAAAATCGACGTATGCCTCGTCCACTACCACGACCCGGTCCGGGTCGGCGGCGACGATCCGCTCGATCATGCAAAGGGGAAGGGCGATGCCCGTCGGGGCGTTCGGATTGGCGAGGAAGACCGTGCCCTCCGAACGGATATAATCCTCCGGATCGATCGTGAAATCATCACGGAGCGGGATCTCACGGAACGGAACGCCGTTCAGCGCGGCGAAAACCGGATAAAAGCCGTAGGTGATATCCGGGAAGATTGCCGGGCGCTTCTCGTCGCAGAACGCCATGAAGGCGAAGTTCAGCACCTCGTCCGAGCCGTTCGTGACGATGGTTTCATTGAAATCCACGCCGTAGGCTTCGGCGAGCGCGCGGCGCAGAACGACGGATTCGGGATCGGAATAAAGCTCGAGCGAACGGGCTTCCTTCTCCGCCGCGCGGACGACCGCCTCGGACGGGGGGAAGGGCGATTCGTTGGTATTGAGCTTGATGTAGCTCCTGTCCTTCGGCTGTTCTCCCGGCGTGTAGGGGGTGAGCGCGCTGTATTTCGCGCTGAACCAGCGGCTCATTCCGTGACCTCCCGTCTGACAAGCGCGCTTTTCGCGTGCCCGGTCAAACCTTCCTTCCGCGCGAAAGCGGCGACGTCGTCCGCAGCCTTGTCAAGCGCCGCGGCGGAATAGTAAATGAACTGGGTTTTCTTCACAAAGTCGTCCACGGACAGGGGGCTTGAAAACCGGGCGGTGCCTCCCGTGGGCAGGGTGTGGTTCGGCCCCGCGAAATAATCGCCGAGCGCTTCCGGACAGTTTTTGCCGAGGAAGACCGAGCCCGCGTGACGGATCCGGTCGAGATAATCAAAAGGATGCTCGACGGAGAGCTCGAGGTGCTCCGGCGCGATCTCGTTCGCGATGTCGATCGCGGAGATGAGGTCGTCCGCGACGATGATTTTGCCGTTCTGGTCGATCGAAGCGCGCGCGATCTCGGCGCGCTCGAGCAGGGGGATCTGTTTTTCAAGCTCGTCCCGGACCGCTTCGGCAAGGGTCAGGGAATCGGTCACGAGGACCGCGCTCGCCATTTTATCGTGTTCCGCCTGGGAGAGCAGATCGGCGGCGAGCACTGCCGGATTTGACGCGCTGTCCGCGACGATCAGGATTTCGCTCGGACCTGCAATCATGTCGATGGAGACCTGACCGTACACCTGTTTTTTCGCCTCGGCGACATATGCGTTGCCGGGACCGACGATCTTGTCCACGCGCGGCACGGTCTCGGTGCCGTACGCCAACGCCGCGATCGCCTGCGCGCCGCCGATTTTGAAAATCCGGTCCACTCCGGCGACCGATGCCGCGGCGAGAATGGCGGGATTGATCTTTCCGTCCCTTCCGGGAGGCGTCGTCATCACGACGTCGCGCACCCCTGCGATCTTCGCGGGGATCGCATCCATCAGCACGGTCGAAGGATAGGCGGCCGTTCCGCCGGGTACATACAGCCCCGCGCGGTCGACCGGCGTGATCTTCTGTCCGAGAACCGTGCCCTCTCCCTCGTTCAGAATAAAGCCCGTGCGGACCTGCTTTTCATGGAAGAGGCGGATGTTCGCGGCAGAGTGCTCGAGGATCGCAAGAAACTCGGGCTCGACAAGGGAGCGGGCTTCTTCGATTTCCTCCGGGGTCACGACGAGCGATTCGAGCTTTACACGATCGAATGCTTCGGTATAGGCGTAAAGGGCGGCGTCCCCGTGCTTCCGGACCTCACGGATGATTTCGGAGACAGCCGCGTCGACTTTCTTTCCGATGTCGGTGCGGGCAAATACGTCCTCCGGCTTCATTTCGCTGAATTTGAACAGACGGATCATACCGACCCTCCCTTCACGATTTCACGCGCGATCTTCTCGATCGCGTCCGTTTTGAATTTCATGCTTGCCTTGTTCGCGATGAGACGCGCGCTGATGGGAACCACGGTGTCGCGGACCTCAAGATTGTTTTCTCTCAGCGTCGTTCCGGTTTCCACGATGTCCACGATGACGTCGGTCAGACCGAGGATCGGCGCGATCTCGATGGAACCGTTCAGATGAACGATATCGATTTCCCGCCCGATCGAGGCATAGTACCGGCTCGCGATCCGAGCGAATTTGGTCGCGACGCGAAGTGTCCTCCGCGTATCGTCGCGGAATCCGGCGGGAGCGGCGACCGCCATGCGGCATTTTCCGATCCCGAGATCTCGAAGCTCATAGACGTCCGGTTCGTATTCGAGCAGGATGTCCTTGCCCGCGACGCCGATGTCCGCCGCGCCGCGCTCCACATAGATCGCGACGTCGGACGGCTTCACCCAGAAATACCGTACGCCCGCGTCTTCGTTCTCGAAAATCAGCCGGCGTCCCGGCTCGAGCAGCGCGTCGCACGGAAAACCCGCGCGCGCGAAGATTTCATAGGACTTTTCGCCGAGCCTGCCCTTCGGAAGAGCAACGTTCAGAAAATCATTCAAGAGGGATCACCTCCCCGTTTTCGAGCTTCGCGACGGACTTGGCGCGGAATTCCGGATCGACCTTTTCCGCGGTGCGCACGGTTTTGCCTTCGCCGATCAGACGGTCCAAGGTCCGGCGCAGAACGGCGGGATCGGTGTCCGGCGGACAGATCAGCATGAGATCCGCGTCAAAGGGCTGCGCGTCGTCGTACAGGCGCTCCAGCATATCGAGATACACGGCAAAGCCGATTGCCTTTGAGGAACGCTTCATCTTTTTCATAAGCCGATCGTACTGCCCGCCCGAGAGAACGCTGCCCGGCGCGCCGCGCAAAAAGCCCTTGAAAACGATGCCGTTGTAATAATTCATGTCCGAAATCACGGATGCGTCGACGTGGATCCTGTCCTCAAATCCGCTTCCGTCAAATACGCGAAGCGTCCGCTTCAGTTCTTCGACCGCGTCCCGCGCTCCGAAGACCTCAGCGAGCGCTTCCAGCTCGGCAATGGCTTCGGCGGCGGGAGAGGACACGGAAATCAGCTCGAGAAGCGCGTTTTTCTTTTCCTCCGGAGCGCCGCTTTCGGAACAAAGCGCGGCGATCTCGTGGGTATTCTTTTCGCCGATGCATTTGAGCAGGGAGTCGCGGACGTCGTCCGCGACGGAGAGAGAATCCAGCGCCGCCGCGGTCAGCCCGAGATGGGAAACGTCGAGCACGAAATCCGGCAGGATCGCGTCGAGACTGTTTGCCGCAAGCCACAGGACTTCACAGATATCGCATTGGGTAAGCTCCCCGATGCACTCGAGCCCGACCTGCATGATCTCCCGGAATGCGTGCGCGCCCTTGGGGACGCGGTAAACGTTTTCATTATAATAGAGCTTGTGGCCGTCGCCGTCCCTCGTGTTCTTCACGATCGACAGGGTGACGTCGGGTTTGAGCGCCATGAGTTTTCCGCCCACATCCGTGAACGCGATCACGCTGTCCGATACAAGAAACTCCTTGTTTTTGCCGTAGAGGTCGTACTCCTCGAATTTGCTCATCCGGTAGGGCATATAGCCGTACCGCGCGTACAGCGAACGCAGGGTAAAAATGATCCGCTCGTCGCCGGTGAGAGCGCTTGTCCAATCGGTCATAATCTTCTCCCCTCGCAGGGTTTTTGAATTCAGTGATATTTTAGCACGTTAAAGCGCTAAAGTCAATGGGGAATTCCACGGAAATACAGGCATGGGGACTTGCCGCTATGGTGAGAATGTACGGTTTCACTCGATCACGCCGCCGCCGAGCACTTCGTCCCCGTCGTAGAGAACGGCAGCCTGTCCCGGGGACGCGGCGCGCCGGTCTTCGTCAAAGACAAGGCGTACCCGGTTGTTCGCGAGCGGATGAACCGTTACCGCCGCCTCGCGCTGATGGTAGCGCGTCACGCCGGTACAGCGGAAGGGCTCGGTTGGCGCTTTTCCTGAGATCCAGTTGAACTCCTTCGCGTACACTTCCCGCGTCGCGAGCTCCTTTTCGGTGCAGAGCAGGATCGTGTTGTCTGCGAGGTTCTTGCTTCTCACGTAGAGGGGCTCCGACCACGCGACGCCGAGTCCCCGCCGCTGCCCGACCGTGTAATTCACGATTCCGTGGTGTCGGCCGACGACACGTCCGTCCGAAAGAACAAAGTCGCCTGAAGGGTAGTCCCGTCCGGTCGTGCGTCGGAGAAAAGCGGCATAGTCCCCGTCCGGCACGAAGCAGATGTCCTGACTGTCACGTTTTTTGGCGTTGAGGAAGCCGTGTTCCCCGGCGATTTTCCGTACTTCGTCCTTCGTCATGCGTCCGAGAGGGAAGAGCACGCGGGAAAGCTGCTCCTGCGTCAGACAGGACAGGAAATAACTCTGATCCTTCGCGGCGTCCGGAGCCTTCTTCAAGTGGAATCGTCCTTCCGATTCTTCTATGACGGCATAATGTCCCGTGACGATATACCGGTATCCGAGCTCGTCCGCACGGCGCATCAAACGGTCGAATTTCAGATACCGGTTGCAGTCGAGACAGGGGTTGGGCGTGCCGCCGTTTTCATAACAGGCGATAAAGGGCTCGATGACGTCCCGGCGGAAATCCTCGGTGAAATTGAAGACGCGGAAAGGGATGCCGAGCCGGTAAGCAACGGAGCGCGCGTCTTCCACGTCGTCGAGGGAACAGCAGGTTTTCTCCCCGCCGCTTTGTTCCTGATCCTCGTTTGCCGCGAGCCGCATGGTACAGCCGAGGCAGGAATAACCGGCTTCCTTTGTCAAAAGCGCCGCGACGCTCGAATCCACTCCGCCGCTCATGGCGATAAGCGCCGTCTTCTCCATAGAACACCTCGCTGAAACTCCGAAAAAGTAAAGAAAAAATGCCGATCATGCGAACGGCATTTCGTATACCCATGTGATCGCTCGACATCGGTATGGGGACGGTAGGAATCGGACCTATGACCTTCTGCATGTCACGCAGACGCTCTAACCAGCTGAGCTACGCCCCCGAAAGTGACGATATTATATCACAAGTTTTTCTGGATTGCAAGGGGTTTTCTGAAATTTCACAAAAAAAATTGCACGGATTTTCCGCCTGCATCCGGACGATTTTCGTTCCGCACGGAAAAACTCGCTCGGAAACCGTCAAATTGTATAATTTCAGACGCCAATTTTATGAAAATCGTGTATGGAAATCCGCGCGGTTCTTTGATATAATTTATCTTAATAATCAATTCCGCTCACGATGCGCGGAAAAAAGTAAGGAGAAAAAATGAAAAAGCGCATTCTTGCCATGTTTCTTCTGCTCGTCCTGCTCGGCACGGTCATCGCAGGCTGCTCCGAGGGAACGCAAAACACCGACGATAAGACCGAAACTCCCGCTGCGACACCGGAGGTTACAGGAACCGAAGGCCAGGAAGAGACCGAACTCTCCCGCGCCGACGTGAAGGACGATTTGCCGGACGATCTGAATTACAACGGTCAGTCCTTGAACATCCTCGCACGCTCCAAGGCTTGGTTCGACGGGGAAATGTATGTGGAAGAACTCAACGGTGAAACCCTGAACGACGCGGTCTTCAACCGCGACATTTCCGTTGAGAACCGCCTCAACGTTACGATCGATTACACGCTCGAGGGCGATACGAACGCCATCATCAACAAGAACGTTACGGCGGGCGCGGACGAATATGCCATCCATGTCGGTTCCGCGGTCGATACGGTTCAGTACGGCGTGAAGGGCAATTACTACAACCTCCTCGGCGAATACCCCGAATACCTCAATCTGTCCCAGCCGTGGTGGAGCCAGTACTATACCGAACAGGGAAGCGTCGGCGGCAAGGTCTTCTTCGCGCTGGGCGATCTCTTCACCTCCCGCATCAAGCTCGCGTTCGTAACCTACGTCAACATGCAGATGATCGCCGACTACGGCTTTGATAATCCCTATGAAATCGTTCGCGCCGGCGAGTGGACCTTCGACAAGGAAATGGAAATGGCGACGCAGGTCTATACCGACAAGAACATGAACGGCAAGGAAGACGACGGCGACGTCTACGGTATGTCGATGGGCGGTATGATCGGTCTCGACGTGTATTGGAGCGCGTTCGACCTCACCATCTGCACGAAAGATGAAAACGATATCCCGTCCTTCAACGTCGACGTCGAAAAAATGTCCGCTGTCATCGATAAGCTCTATACCTATTATATCGACAACAAGAGCGTCTTCACGCCTCTGAACAACTCCGACGGCGAACAGGACGTCATCGCGCAGATGCTTTCCGAAAACCGCATGCTCTTCTCCCCGCTGCGCATCATGCACACCGACCAGATCCGCGATATGGAGAGCGTTTACGGTCTGATCCCGCTTCCGAAGTGGAACGCGGAGCAGGAGCACTATTATACCTTCCTGCATGACCAGTATTCCATCGGCGGCATTCCGGTTTCCGTTCAGGATCCCTCGATGACAAGCGCGGTGTTAGAGGCGCTCGCTTCCGAATCCTATCGCTACGTCACGCCGGCTTATTACGACCTCGTGCTGAACGGCAAGTATCTCCGTGACCGCGACTCCTCCGAAATGCTCGAGATCTGCATGGACGGCATCAAGATCGACTTCGGCTGGATCCACACCTACAGCCTCTCCTCCTGCTCGCAGGCGCTGATCCGTGATATTCTTTACAACACGAAGAGCAACAACTTTACCTCTGTCTTCGCGGCAAGACAGAAGATGTACGCGAAAGTCATGTCGAAGCTGATCGAAAACGTCGATAAGATCGATCACTGATCCATCCTGTCCGTCCAAAACAGTGAAATAGTTCACGGCGCCGCGGCGCTGTGACAGCCTCAGATCCGGTCGGATGCCAATGCATTCAGCCGGATCTGTTTTTTCTCCGCCCGGTATGGCTTGCCTTTTTAGCTGTGAGAAATTCCGAATTATCGGTTTTTTTGCTGAAAAGCACTTCCAGCCTCGAAAAAAACATGAAATCACAGCTTTCGCCTTGCAAATTCACGTGCAAAACGGTATAATCAAAACAGAAGAGAATGAAAAGAAGGTGTGAAGTGATGCACGCGCATGGCAAAAGCAGATTTGTTCCCGGAAAACCGTCTCGAAGATTTCTCCGGCTCATACGGTTCCTCGCGTGGCTTCTCGTCCTGTCCGCCGCCTTCACGTTATGGTCATGCGGAAGCCCGACTCCGGATGAGACACAACCGGGTGAGGAAAAGACCGGAGAAGAGCTGCTCGGAGAAGAGCAGTCCGCAAAGGAGCCGTCCGAAGAAGACGGATCCGATCCAACAGACACAGGAGAAAAAACCATGTCGGCTTTCTTTGATTACGAGTTACCCGCACCCCATGAGGCCAATCCGTCAAAACTCGGTCTGCACGTCGCGGACGGCGGCGAGATCAGGCTCGCCGGGAAACGCTTCTGCGGCTTCGGCGTGAATTATTTCGGCGCGTTTGCCCATTATTGGTACGCCGATTACGACAACACCCCGTTCGTCGACGCGTTCGCCAAGCTGAAGGAATACGGCGTGGATTTCGTCCGCATGCCCTTCGGCGGCTACTGGACGGACTATTACGAAGCGTTCGTAAAGGACCCCGACGCTGTCCTGCGCTATCTCGACCGCGTGGTGGAAGAGGCGGAGAAGGCACACATCGGGATCATCGTCTCCCTGTTCTGGCACGACACCGCCCTTCCGCTCTACCTCGGTGAGCACCGGTCCTCGATGGGCGATCCCGAGAGCAAAACGGTGAAATTCGCGCTCGACTACGCCGCCGCGATCGTCAGCCGGTATGCGGATTTTCCTGCCGTCTGGGCGTGGGAGATCGGGAACGAATACAATCTCTCCGCCGACCTGTGCGACACCGCCGACTGGAACTGGCTGAGCGGGTACCCCGGCGAGGAGCCGAGCGGCTTCGATTACTATTCCTCCGACGAGATGATCGCGTTCTATACCCTGATCGGTGAAAAGATCCGGGAATACGACGGCTGGCGCATGATCGAGACCGGGAACGGGGAAATGCGCCCCTTCGCAAAGGCGAGCGCCGAGCGCTCCCGTAAAATGATCAGGAACAAACACTCCTGGACGGTGGACTGGAAGACGAACACCCGGAGCGACTTCGACGAAATGAACGCGCGGATGACGCCCGATCCCCTCGACGGTCTGTGCTTCCATCTGCAGCATGGGACGGGTGACGGCAGCGGGAAATACGTCGAGACGATGGCTCCGTACGGGAAGACGATCTCACAGAGGGAGTATTTCACAGCATACAAGGAAGCCGCGGACGCCTGCGGGAAGGCGTGCGTCTTTGGCGAGATGGGCGATTTCATGGACATGAACAACGCCCCGGACCTCGAGGAGCACTTCCGCGGTCTGATCGACGACATCCGTGCCTCGGGCATCCAGATCGCCCTGACCTGGCAGTTCCAGGATTTCACCGACGCGGGGGCCGACGGCATGAAACTCCGCGTGCTCAGCGAGGCAAACCAAAGACTGCGGAACGAAGGAGTTTACTGCGCGGACGACGCGTGGAGCTGAGCGCGGGAATTTGCAGATTCTCCGGACAGCGCACGCAAAGATGCAAGATATTGACTCAAGATATTATGGATGGAAAGAGCCGATCCCTTTCAGAAGCCCATCCTTCTCCGTGTCATCGGGGCTGCCGCATTGTTGCGCCGGCCCCTTTTTCATGCTCAGGTTTTATAACAGTACCGCACGTACCCGGTCCACGATACGCAAACGCCAAGCTCGCGGCACAGCGAAGCAAATCCGCTCTCGTCATGGTCCGTATCCCATCCGACGACTGCCTCGCTGTCGATCCGGCGGAATCCGGCGAGCACGGTTTCCTCATAGAGATCCTCGAACGCTTCCGGAAATTCCGAGCGCAGACGTTCTCGGGCCGTATCGGGGAGTGTGAGAAAAGTGTCACGCGAAACAAAGCCGCTGTACGACACGAAAAGCCCGTCGGATCTGAGCACACGGTGGATCTCCCGCAGCGCGCTCCGGCGGTCTCCGATGCAGTTGGCCAATCCCCCCGCATCGGAAACGACGGAGAAGGATTGATCCGGAAAGGGCAGCGCGGTGAAATCGCACGCAGCGAACCAAAGATTGGGGGATCCGGTCTCCGCTTCAAGTAAATTGTGCCACTCCTCCACAACGGCCGGGCATAGATCGGAGATAACGATCGACGCGTTCGGATCGGCCCGAAGGATGAAGGGCATGAAGCCGCCGCCGGGTCCGGCGCCGATTTCGAGGATCAGCCCGCCGATCTTTGCGATACGCCGTCCGATCGGGAGAAACGGATGCTCCCGGGACGTCCGGAATTTGTGCCAGTTCTGCGGGATCCATCCTTCCCGCCGCAGCGCATCGGCAAAGTCCTGCCGCTCCGGAGCCTCCGTACGAGGGACGAAGCAGTGCACGCCGTTCGAGAACTCTCCGCCGATGTTCATGGCTGTGATGGGATCGGCGTCTTCGAGAAGTTCGTTGATCGTCACCCCGAAAAGATGGGAGAGCGCAAGAAGAAGTTCAACGTCGGGGAGCGCCGAGCCGACCTCCCATTTGGAGACCGCCTGCGACGTCACGCAGAGCTTGTCCGCAAGCTCCGACTGTGAGAGCCCGAGACTGCGCCGCGCCGCCGCGACCCGCTTTCCGAAATGTACTTTGTGAATCATGACGTCCTCCGGTGTTCTGATCGTGCTTCTATTATACCGCGTCGTTACATGGATTGCAAGCGAAGCGTCGGCGAGATAACGAACGAAATCCCAACCGACGGTTGACGGGAAGCTGCGGTCAGTCTCATCCATATGCGGGAAAACACGATATTCTTTTAATTATGCTGTCTGGAGACGAAATCATGATCGGGATCCGCGGGATGCTGCTGAATTTCTCCGTTTTACCTATTGACACCTGCTCGGACAGCGAGTAAAATAAGGAAAAGTTTTTTTCCGAAAGGACGCTTCAATGCTGAAACGATTGATGCGATGTATCGGCGAGTACCGGTTCGCGACGATCATAACGCCCATATTCATGCTCGGAGAGGCCGCGATCGAATGCATTATGCCGTTCATCATCGCAAACCTGATCAACGATATCGATCTCGGATACCGAATGAACAATCTCGAAATGGAGAAGATCGTCAAGAGCGGCGTGACCCTGCTCATTCTCGCGTTCATCTCCCTCGCCTGCGGCGGAGCCGCGGCATTTACCGCCGCGCGCGCGTCTTCGGGATTCGCAAAGAATCTCCGCCGCGACCTTTACGCGCAGGTGCAGGACTTCTCGTTCGAGAACATCGACCGCTTTTCCTCCGCCTCCCTAGTGACCCGCATGACCACGGATGTCGCCAACGTGCAGATGGCGTTCATGATGATCATACGCGGGGCGATCCGCTCTCCCCTCATGCTGATCTTCTCGGTCTTCATGGGGTTCTATATGGGCGGAGCGCTCGCGGGTACGTTCGTTGTGGTGATCCCCGTGCTCGTCGCGGGACTGCTTCTCATCGCGAAGAAAGCCATGCCGACCTTCCGTGCCGTCTTCCGCAAATATGACCGTCTGAACGAGTCCATCGAAGAGAATGTGATGGCGATGCGCACGGTCAAGGGCTTCGTGCGCGAGGAGCACGAGAAAAAGAAATTCAACGCCGCCGCGGAGGACATCCGGAAGGATTTCACCCGCGCGGAACAGATCGTCGCGTGGAACAATCCGCTGATGCAGCTGTGTCTGTACTTCAACATGGTCTTCATCATGCTCGTCGGCTCGCGGATCATCGTTTCCACCCGCGGCGAGACGATCAACGTCGGCCAGCTTTCGGCCATGCTCACCTACGGCGTGCAGATCCTCATGTCCCTCATGATGCTTTCGATGATCTACGTCATGATCACAATCTCCGCGGAATCCGTGAGGCGTATCTCTGAAGTGCTCGGCGAAGTTTCATCCTTAAAGAGCCCCGAAAACGCTCTTACGACCGTGGCCGACGGCTCGATCGATTTTGAGAACGTCGGCTTCAAGTATTCCGCATCCGCCGAGAAGTTCGCGCTCGAGGGCATCGATCTGCATATCCGGTCCGGTGAGACCGTGGGCATCATCGGCGGAACGGGATCGGCGAAATCGACGCTCATTCAGCTCATCCCCCGTCTGTATGACACGACGGTCGGCACGGTGCGCCTCGGCGGGCGTGACGTCAAGGAATACGACCTCACCGTCCTGAGAGATTCCGTCGCGGTCGTGCTTCAGAAGAACGTTCTCTTTTCCGGCACGATCCGGGAGAACCTCCGCTGGGGCGATCCGGACGCGACGGACGAGGAACTGGAGGCGGCGTGCAGACTGGCGCAGGCGCATGATTTCGTCGTGTCCTTCCCGGACGGGTACGACACCATGATCGAGCAGGGCGGCACGAACGTTTCCGGCGGACAGAAGCAGCGGCTGTGCATCGCCCGCGCGCTGCTCAAGCGTCCGAAAGTCCTGATCCTCGACGACTCGACAAGCGCGGTCGACACAAGGACCGACGCGCTCATCCGCAAAGGCTTCGCGGAGTACATACCGGACACCACGAAGATCATCATCGCCCAGCGGATCGCGTCGGTTGAGCACGCGGACCGTATCGTCGTGATGGACGGCGGAAGAATCGTCTCCGTCGGCACGCACGAAGAGTTGCTTGCGGGCAGCCAGATCTACCGCGAGGTGTACGAACAGCAGACGAGGGGAGGGAAGAGCGATGACGAATAATCCCGAAAAGAAAAGCAAAAAAGGCGTGATCGGGCGGCTTGTCAAAATGCTTTTCAAATTCTTCCCGATACTCGCCCCGATCACGGTGTTCGGCATTCTGTTTTCCTCCGCTGTCTCATCCATTCCCGCGGTTTTCCAGCAGAAGATCATCGCGATCATCAAGATTCACGTGGATTCCGGTGACTGGACGGCGGCGCGCGCGGAGATCATGCCGCTCATTACGATCCTGATTGTGCTGTACGCCCTCTCCATCGCGCTCATGACGGCGGATCAGCTCATTCTCGCCTACATCACGCAGGGCTTCCTCTATAAGCTGCGCCGCACGATGTTCGATCACATGCAGGACCTCCCGATTCGGTATTTCGATACCCACCGGGCGGGCGACATCATGAGCTATTATACAAACGACATCGATACCATGCGTCAGCTCGTGTCCCAAGCGCTTCCGCAGATCCTTCGCTCCGGCGTTGTGATTCTCACGGTGCTCTCCATTATGATCTGGTACTGCGGATGGCTCACGCTTCTGATCCTGGTCGGCGTCGTCGCGATGATCCTCGTCTCGAAAAAGTTCGGCGGCGGCTCCGCCCGCTACTTCAAGCAGCAGCAGAAGACGATGGGAAAGACCGAAGGGTATGTGCAGGAAATGATGAACGGTCAGAAGGTCGTCAAGGTTTTCTGCCGCGAGGAACAAAGCAAAAAGGACTTTGCGAAGCTCAATGAGGAGCTGTGCGAGGACGCCTTCCACGCGCATGCTTACGCGAACATGCTCGGTCCCGTGATCGGCAACATCGGCAATCTCTTGTATGTGCTCGTGGCGATCGTGGGCGGACTGCTCCTTCTCACAAAAGCCCCGAACTTCTCCCTGTCCGGGCTCCCGATCAGCATTTCGATCATCATTCCGTTTCTCAATATGGCGAAACAGTTCACGGGTAACGTCAACAACCTTTCCCAGCAGATCAATTCCATCGTGATGGGCATGGCGGGCGCGGACAGAGTCTTTGCCATGATCGACGAAGAGCCGGAGCAGGACGAGGGCTACGTAACGCTCGTCAACGCGAAGACCGGCGAGGACGGCGAAGTGACGGAAACCGACGAACGCACCGGGCACTGGGCTTGGAAGCATCCGCACGGCGACGGCACGGTCACCTATACGCCGCTTGCCGGAGACGTCCGTCTGTTCGACGTGGATTTCTCCTATGACGGGGAGAAGCAGGTTCTGACCGACGTTTCGGTGTACGCCGAGCCGGGTCAGAAGGTGGCGTTCGTGGGAGCGACCGGAGCGGGGAAGACCACGATCACCAACCTGATCAACCGATTCTACGACATTGCCGACGGAAAGATCCGCTACGACGGCATCAACATCAACAAAATCAAAAAAGCGGATCTGCGCCGCTCCCTCGGGATCGTGCTGCAGGATACGAGCCTGTTCACGGGAACCGTGCTCGAAAACATCCGCTACGGCAGACTGGACGCGACGGATGAGGAATGCGTCGAAGCGGCAAAGCTCGCGGGCGCGGACGATTTCATCACGCGTCTGCCGGAGGGGTATCATACCCTGCTCACGGGCAACGGCGCAAACCTCTCCCAGGGTCAGCGGCAGCTGCTTGCCATCGCGCGCGCCGCCGTTGCCGATCCGCCCGTGCTGATCATGGATGAAGCGACCTCTTCCATCGACACGCGCACCGAGGCGATCGTCTCGCGCGGCATGGACTCGCTCATGGAGGGCAGGACCGTCTTCGTCATCGCGCACCGCCTGTCAACCGTCATGAATTCCGACGTCATCATGGTTCTCGATCACGGCCGGATCATCGAACGCGGCAGTCACGAAAAGCTCATTGCGGAGAAGGGGACCTACTATCAGCTCTACACAGGCGCGTTCGAGCTTGAGTAAAACCTCCCGAGCCGTTCCGGATCAAGTTTTTCGGAGGCTGAACGAGATGACTGAATGGATGAACTGCTTTGCGCGGCGAACTGAAAATCAAAAAACAGGAGGCGGACGAGCATGTTCCGCTTCCTGTTTTTCATACCGGTCCGGCGGCACACCGTGCCGCGCCTTCTTTTATTGCAGGACCAATCCCACCGGACAGTGGTCGCTGCCCGTCACGTCCGCGTAAATCATTGCGTCGGAGACGCGGGGGAAGAGTCGGTTTGAGGTGATGAAATAATCGATCCTCCATCCCGTATTCCGTTCACGGGACTTGAACATGTATGACCACCAGGTGTAGGCGTCCGTTTTGTCGGGATTGAGGCAGCGGTAGGTGTCCGTAAAGCCCGCCGCGAGCAGCTCGGTCATTTTGCCGCGTTCCTCATAGGTGAAGCCCGCGTTTCCGATATTGGACTTCGCGTTTTTCAGATCGATCTCCTCGTGCGCGACGTTGAGGTCGCCGCAGAGCACGACCGGTTTTGTTTTGTCAAGCTCGAGAAGATAGGCGCGGAGATCGTCTTCGTAAATCATGCGGTAATCGAGACGCGTCAGCTCTCTCTGCGCGTTCGGGGTATAGGAATTCACGAGGCGGAAATCCTCGAATTCAAGCGTGATGACGCGCCCCTCGTCGTTGTATTTCCCGTCGATGCCGTAAGAAACCGAGAGCGGCTTCACGCGCGTGAAAACAGCCGTGCCGGAATAGCCCTTTTTCTCGGCGCTCGAGAAATAGGCGTCGTAGCCCGCTCGCTCGAATTCTGCTTGCCCGGGCTGCATCTTCGTCTCCTGAATACAGAAGACGTCGGCGTCCGCGCGGTCGAAAAACTCCCCGAAGCCTTTAGTCAGCACGGAGCGGAACCCGTTGACATTCCAGGAAATCAGCTTCATTTCAAAACCCCCGTTCGCTTGTTTGATCCATCATAACACAAAAAAACGTGAAAATCAAGTGCGGGTCATAAAACCTGTCAAAAAACGACGATTTTTTCTGACGTATTTACCGGAAATCATGAAAAATATCCTTGACAATTCCACACGTTTCCTGTATAATGGTAATCGGGTAAATTATATCTCGAAAGGACATGTCATCATGAAAAAACACATCCGGGCGATTTCCGCTTTTCTGCTTGTCGCCCTTCTCGCCGGGCTGGCTGCCGCCCCCGCCTCCGCTACCACGATCTTCGTGAATCAGGAGACGGCTTCATCCGTCGGCTCTCCTTGCGATCCCTGCGTTCCCGCCGCTCCCGCTCAGACCGGAAACAATGCGGCTGCCAATCCTCTGGGCGGCATTCCCGTTTATCCGCGCTGTGAGGTTCCCTCTTACGGCTATGGCTGCGGCTACGGCTGCTTCCCGCAGTTTGGTGCTCCCGCGTTCCCCGGCGCGTTCCCCGGAGCATTTCCCGGAGCATTTCCCGGCGCCGCGTGCGGGACTTACTTCCCGTACCGTATGCCCCAGCCCTATGACATCATCAATTCCGGCAAATTCTTCACCTGTGCGAACGCGAAGGATGAAATCGCGAAATACCTCGCTGCCAACACCTATCAGGTCAGCGTCCTTGCCGGCGACAGCCGTTCCTACGGTTCCGGCATCTATATGGTGTCCGAAAACCCGCGCGTCGCAAGCTTCAACGTGAAAACCGGAAAGCTGACGGCGAACTCCTTCGGCTCCACCAAGGTTTATGTCTATACCCTGGGTGGAAGCCCGCTTGCCTGCCTTGACGTCGCGGTCCGCGCCGATATCTGTGGCGGTCTGAACCATTCCGACAGCCTGACGGTTACGGCCGACAACTGGAACCCGGCGATCAACGAAAAGGTTACTCTCACCGTGAAGTCGAACAGCGGCAAGAAGTATGACGATATCCGCTACCGCATTATGCTCGGCAATCCGAACATCCTCCTCAACGAATCCACCGGCGCTGTCACCGGCTATCAGGAAGGGCTCTCCGTCGTTCGCGCGTACTCCAAGTCTGACGACAACGTCTACGGCGACATCTTCATCTTTGTCGGTTCGATGAACGCCGCGGTCTACGACGGTTACTGGAACACCTGCAAGGGCGGTATTCAGGTCAGCAAGTGGGGCTATGACATCTGCGACATCTTCACGAGAGAAAACCTTTCGATCAAGGGTTGGATCCGTTCCACGAACGGTCTGTTCCTCCCCATCATCGGTCTCGTGAACGCTGAGGTCATCCAGAAGGACGGCACGCATGCCATTCGGACCATCCTGACCGGCGGCTCCCTCGTTTATCTGGATTCCCTGCGCGGATGCTACGGCTCGCGCGACAGCCTGAAGAGCGCGATCGCTCTTTATAACGCAAGCCGTTATCCGAACCGCTTCACTTACACGACGACCCTGACGTCCGATGAAAGCGCGGTTCTCTTCATGGCGCATCTGCTCGGTCTCATCGGCTGATTCTCATGATTCCCCGGAGGAGGTTTTTAAAGCCTCCTCCTTTTTTCATTCTTTTGACGTTTTTTTTCAAAATTCACAGATTCCGTCTTGACAAGAATAGCGAAAAGGTAGATAATAGTCCGAACTCATCTCGTACCGGCCCGACCTCGAAGCATCCCGCACGGAACAAAGGGGGAGGGGAGACGGTATCTGCAAGTGAAAGGAAATCGTATGGCTCTCATCAAATCTTATTCCGATCTGTCGCCGAACTGTGCATATGAGCTTCAATATGAGGAATATCTCGACGACATCAAGTCCTCGGGCATTATTCTGCGGCATAAGAAATCCGGCGCGCGTGTCGCCGTGCTTTCGAACGAAGACGAAAATAAGCTGTTCTGCGCCGCGTTCCGCACTCCTCCGAAGGATTCCACGGGCGTACCGCACATCATTGAGCATACCGTTCTCTGCGGCTCGAAGAATTTCCCGTCCCGCGATCCGTTCATGCAGCTCGCGAAAGGTTCCCTCAATACCTTCCTCAACGCGATGACTTACCCGGACAAGACTCTCTATCCCGTCGCTTCCTGCAACGACAAGGATTTTAAAAACCTCATGAACGTCTATATGGACGCGGTCTTCTATCCGAACATTTACCGCTACCGCCAGATCTTCATGCAGGAAGGATGGCATTACGAGCTTGAAAATCCGGAGGACGAACTGAAAATCAACGGCGTCGTTTATTCCGAAATGAAGGGCGCGATGTCCTCTCCCGACCGTTCGATCTGGGATGAAATGAACAACTGCCTCCTGCCCGACACCACCTACGGCGTCAATTCCGGCGGCGATCCGGAAATCATCCCCCAGCTGAGCTACGAGGATTATCTCGAATTCCACCGCACGCATTATCATCCCTCGAACTCCTATATCTTCCTTTACGGGAACTGCGATATGGACGAGCGGCTCAAATGGATGGACGAGAACTATCTCTCCGCGTTTGACGCGATCCCCCCGTCCCCCGAGGTCACGACGCAGCCGCGCTTCGGCGAAGCGGCTCCACGCCGCGTGACGAAGTCTTATTCGGTCGGGGAAAACGATCCCGTGGACGGAAAAGCGTTTCTCGCCTATGCCGTACTCGGCGGATCGAACCTTGACGTGCTCGACTGCCGTGCGTGGGGCATTCTTTCCTCCGTTCTTTTGAACGACGACGGCGCGCCGCTCAAGAAGGCGCTGCTCGAAGCCGGTATCGGCGAGGATGTGTACGGCGGCTACGACTCCCATATGATCGAAGACAGCTTCTCCGTCGTCGCGAAGAACGCAGACGAAAAAGATCTCGACCGTTTCTGGAAAATCATTCGGGACACCCTGAAAGAGGAGGTCGAAAAGGGCTTCAACGAGAAAGCCATTCTCGCCGCTCTGAACATCCGCGAATTCCATTTCCGCGAGGCGAATTACGGCGGCTATCCGCGCGGTCTTGACATCGCGTCGGATATGCTTCAGTCCTGGCTGTACGATGAAAAAGCCGCGTTCACTTATATGCACGTGCTCGACGATTTCGCTGAGCTGAAGAAGAGAATCGGCACCGGTTATTACGAGGACCTCGTCAAGAAGGTCATCCTCGAGTCCGACCACTCCATCCTTCTCACGCTTACGCCGGAGCGTGGACTCGTCGACAAAAACAACGAGGCCCTGAAGCAGAAGCTCGAGAACTATAAGAAATCCCTTTCTGCCGAGGAAATCGACCATATCGTTGAAGAGACCCGTCTCCTGCGCGAATATCAGTCCCATGAGCCGACCGAGGAAGAACAGAACTGCATTCCTACGCTCGCCCGTTCCGATATTTCCCGCGATACGATCCCGTTCTACAACGAGGAACGGACGATCGGCGGGGTCAAAACCGTTTTCCATCCGGTCGAGACCAACGGCATCACCTACGCGAACCTCTTCTTCGACGTCGGAAAGATGCCGAAGAAATACGTGCCGTATTACGGCTTGCTCGGCAGCATCCTCGGTCGCGTTGACACGGCGGAGCACACCTATGACGACCTCGCCATCGACATCAGAATGTACACGGGGAACGTTTCCTTCTGGTATTATGTCGTGAGCAAGTTCGGAAAACTCGACGATTACCGTCCCATGTTCGCCGTATGGACGAAGGAACTGCCCGAAAACATCCCGTTCGCGCTGAAAACCGCTCTCGAAGTGGCGACGACTTCCGTCTTTTCCGATAAGAAGCGGATCAAAACCATTCTCGCGGAACTGAAGTCCGACCGCCAGCGCGCGATCATGAACAACGGAAATTCCGTGGCGACCGCGCGAGCCCGCTCCTACTACTCCAAAGCCGGATGCTTCGATCAGGCGGTAAACGGTCTCGACTTCTATTACTTCATCAAGGATCTGTGCGATCATTTTGACGAGCGCGCGGATGAGATCGTCGAAAACCTCGGGAAGGTCGCTGCCGCGATTTTCGATCCCGACAAGATGATTCTGAGCCTTGCCGCCGATGAGAAGGGCATCGCCGCGATGGAAGCGGAGCTGCCGAAACTCGTGGATGGCCTCAGATCGTTCCCGCACGAATCCCTCGGCGAAGGCGAGGAATTCGAACCGGTCAACAAAAAGGAAGGAGTTCTCATCCCCTCCCAGGTTCAGTACGTCGGGCGCGTGGGGTATCTCGGGTTCGACGGCATGTCCTACACCGGAGCGATGCAGGTCGTGAAGACCGCTGTGAATACGGACTGGCTCTATCAGCAGATCCGCGTCAAGGGCGGCGCGTACGGCTGCGGCTGCGGTTTCTCGCCGAACGGCAACGTCGCCTTCTCCTCCTACCGCGATCCCAAACTCGGCGAGACGGACGAGGTTTATAAGGGAACGGGGAACTGGGTCAGAAACGCGAAATTCGACGAGAAGGAACTGACCCGCTACATCATCGGCACGTTCTCCGGCTACGAAAGACCGATCTCCCCCGCCGGGCGCGCGTCCCGCTCGTTCGACGCGTATATGAGCGAGCGTACCTACGAGGACGTCGTGAAGGAACGCTCGGAAATGCTCGACATCACCGAGGAACAGTTCCGCGCGGTCGCGGAAGTCTTCGATAAGATCTGCGCGCAGGACTATTTCTGCGCCGTAGGATGTGAGAAAACGCTCAAGGATAACGCCGAACTCTTCGACAATCTTCTGACGATCTGATCATTCATCAAACATCACCGAGAAAAACCGCCGACCCGGACAGCGTTCGGATCGGCGGTTTTCCGTCAGAGCTTATTCTTTCGCGTAAAGCGCAATGATGTTTCCGATGATCTCAGCGACCTTTTCCATCCCCTCGACCGTGATGTGCTCGTACGGTCCGTGGAAGGCGTATCCGCCCGTGCCGAGGTTCGGGCAGGGAAGACCCATGAAGGACAGCCGCGCGCCGTCCGTGCCGCCACGGATGGGGTCGTGGATCGGCTCAAGTCCCGCCATCCGCGTCGCCTCGTCGGCGATTTCGACTACCCGGAAGACCGGACGGATCATCTCCTCCATATTCCGGTAGGAATCGCGCAGGGTAAGCGTGACGGTTCCCGGACCGTATTTCTCGTTGATCAGCTTTTCGATGTGTCTGAGCGTCGCTTTCCGCGCGTCGAACATCGCTGCGGAGTGATCGCGGACGATGTAGCACAGACGCGCCTTTTCGCAGTCGCCCTGCATTTCGGTCAGGTGATAAAAGCCCTCGTATCCTTCCGTATGACGCGGCGTGTCGCCTGCGGGAAGCATCGAATTGATCTCCATCGCAACGAGTGAGGCGTTGATCATTCTGTTCTTCGCGTCGCCGGGATGAATGTTGTAACCTTTTACGTCAAAAACGGCGGAGCAGGCGTTGAAGTTTTCGAACACAACCTCGCCCTCGCGGCTGCCGTCGACCGTGTAAGCGAAATCTGCGCCGAATTTCTTGAGATCAAAATGATTGGCGGAGGTGCCGATTTCCTCGTCAGGCGTGAAGGCGATCGAAATCGCGCCATGGGGAAGGTCCAGCTTCAAGAGGCGGTCCACGGCGTGCAGGATCTCCGAGACACCCGCTTTGTCGTCCGCGCCGAGCAGGGTATGACCGTCCGTAGTGAGAAGCGTCCGTCCCCTGAGCGTTTCAAGATGCGGGAAATTCGCCTTTGTGATCGTCCGCCCGCTGTCCGAAAGCGTGATTTCGCCGCCGTCGTAGTTTTCATGGATCTGAACGTTCATCGGAGCGTCGGCAAAATCGGGGGACGTATCGAGATGGGCGATAAAGCCGATCTTCGGGCATTTCTCATAACCCGGTGACGCGGGAATATGTCCGTAAACATAGCACAGCGCGTCGACCTGCGCGTCCGCGATCCCGATCTGCTTCATATCCTCGGCGAGCTTTTCTGCGAGGACGAATTCCTTTTTTGCGGACGGGATGGTATCGGAGCGATCGTCGCTGGACGTCGGGATATTGACATAAGAGAGAAAACGTTCGAGAAGTGTCATTTTTCGCTCTCCTTTTTCATTCGCTTATGATTTCGACGCCCTTCGGAGCCTTGCACAGCGCGCCGGATTTTGTGAGCTCTATTTCGATTTCGCCATACGGCGTCGGATACAGCCCTCTCGCCCATTCAAGTCCGGACAGATGCGGCGCGAAGCGCATCACGCGGCATCCCGGCTCGACCGTCGTGAGTCCGAGAACGTGCGCCGCGAGATAGGGAGCGGGCCCTGACGCCCAGCCGTGGCAGAGACTGTGGCGCAGGCCGAGGTAGCAGTGGGCTCCGAAATCCCCGTGAATGTCGATCCCGCCTTCGGGGACGACCTGATCGATCCCGGTCGCACCCGGCATCCAGTCCACATTGAAGTCTTCCCAGAACGTCGTCGCGCCGAGCTTCAGCATCCCGCCCCAGTATTCGCGCATGACGTCAAGCGCTTCGTCGTAATTGCCCGCCGCGGCGATCGCCGTAAGCGTATAATAGCCGAGGAAGGTCGACAGCCCCTTCGCGCCGCCTTTTCCGATGCAGTTTTCATACGCGTCCTTCGGATCGACGATGCCTCCCAGCGCGAGCAGAGCGGCGGGCTGTTTCCATTCGCCCAACGGAGGCTTGTGAGCAGTCAGTTTTTGTGCGGCAGCAAAGCACGCTTCGGCGGCGGCAGGCTCCGCGAGGATTTTCAGAAGTTCGCCTCCCGCGAGCATCGCCATCCGCGAAAGTCCCTGGAGTCCCGCGTGTTTCGCGTCCGGGTAGTTCTGCGTGGGCCAGTCGAAGAAGCGTCCCTCGGGCAGGCATTCCGAGCCGTCCTCGTTCACATACGCGGCGTAACGGAGGAGCATTTCGGTGAGGTAGTCCTTCTGCTCGCGGAGATAGTTGATGTTCCCGGTGCCGCGGTACCATGCCTCATGGCAGAGCATCCACCAGAGATTGTAGGCGGAAATGCCGTTCATGGAGGAGTCCACGGGCGTGACGTCGCGGACAAGATCGAGCGATTTCGGAACAACCTCGTTTTCACCGAAGACCGCGAGAATGGTGGCGACTTCGGTGTTCATGTCGCCCGCCCATACCAGCCGGTCCCGCTTGATGCCATCCCAGAGATACCGCTGCATATTGAGATGAACGGTATAGGCTGCGGTGTTGTAGATCCGGTCGATCAGGGGATCGCTCGACTCGAATTTGCCGCGGTATTCGATATCCCGGTAAATGAGCGCGGCGGTCACACAGCGCAGTTCCATGAACATGTCGGGAGAGGTGAGCTCGACATAGGCGAAGCGGAATCCGGATTCATTCGTTTCGTTCGAGCTCCATGGACCGCTTCCGGTCGGAAAATCGCGGTTGGCGTGATCGTTCGTCGCGTTTTTCTCTCCGACCGGGGTCAGAGCTTCGGAGATGCTTTCACCGAGACGGACTCTGAAATTCGCGTACGCTCCGTTCATGTTCCAGACGGAAACGGTGAGGGTCCCGTGCAGCTCCCGTCCGAAATCAAGGAGCACGCCGGCGCGCTCGTCGGACCCGCGGTTGTCCAGTATGCATGCGTCGTGATAGGGATAGATCGCGACCTGAGCGGGCTTGTATTCCGTCAGATGGGACGCGCCCTTCACCTTGCCACGTGTCAAAACGACACGTGAAGGAAACAGGGTGAGTCTTTTTCTCTCGTCCGTGATCCCGTAAAGTGAATCCTTTTCATTCAGTTTCATGAAAAACCTCCCAGAGAAGCGGTTTGTTTTCAAGCAATAGTATAAAACAAGCGCACGAATTTGTCAAGAAGGAAAAGAGAATCCTGAAAGTTAATAAAATTCCCTTGAAATCCTTGCCCTTTCATATTATAATAACGGTATCATCCATCATCCACGAGGTGCGCCATGCTACGAGACCTTGTCATCCAATCGCGCAGTTATCGCAGCTTTGACGAATCGAGAAGAGTCGGCAGGGAAGAGCTTCTTGAGTTCATCGATACCGCCCGCTGCTGTCCGAGCTCAGTCAATCTCCAGCCTTTGAAATATCGGATCGTTTACGAACCGGACGAGGTGGAAGAGCTGCTCGGCATGACCCATTGGGCTGGTCTTCTCCCCGACGTCAAGCTTCCCCCGGACGGTCATCATCCGACGGCGTTCATCGCGGTATGCGCCGATACCTCCGTCACCTCCAATCTGGACAACGCGCGTTTTGACGCGGGTACCGCGAGCCAGACCATCCTGCTCGCGGCGACGGAAGCAGGATTCGGCGGCTGTCTTATCGGCGCGTTCCGGGAAGAAGAAGTCGCACCCTTTTTGCGCCTTCCGAAGAAGCTCAAGCCCATCGTCCTGATCGCGCTCGGCGTACCGGACGAGTTCGTGATCCTCTGCGATCTTCCCGCCTCCGGAAGCACGAAGTATTACCGCGACAAAGCGAACGTCCATTACGTCCCGAAACGCTCCCTCAAAGAGATCGTGATCGAATGAAAATCTATTGGTTCGCTGCTGTTGTTCTTGTCGTTCTGTACCTCTTTCTGACGTTCGGAAAGACGGGGGACAAGAACACGCTCATTCGTCTGAACCGGCTTGCCGGACTCTGCGGCGCAGGCGTCCTCGTCCTGTCCTTCGCCGTCGGCGCGTTTTTGATCGTTTTTCGCGGCGGAGAGGTCCGATCATGGGCTTGGGACGTCTATCTCGGCTTCTATACCGTGACGATTCCGTTTTCCGCTATTGTTGCCGCGGCTGTTCTGATCTCTGTTTTCGCCTCGAGAAAGGGGAACGGCGCCGGAAAACTCACGCGCCATCTTCGCATCGCCTCCGTGCTTGCGCTCGAGATCGTGCTTCTCATCCTTGCGCCCATCTTTGCCGCGCTTGCTTCCAATCAGGTGATTCCTCTGTATATTCCGATCCTCATTTCCGGCGCGGGCGAGTCGCTGTGTCTGCGGCTTCTGCTCCTGCCCGACCTCACCGGACAAGCTACCACATCACAAGAAAGGTCGAATCCATGAAAAGCATCCGTTCCATAGCCCCCGTTCTTCTGACCCTCTTTCTGATCGCGCTTTTCGTCTGCCTGCTTCCGACCGCGGCTTCAGCCGCAACGATCACCACCACCGTGAACATTGCCGCGGCCAATAAAAACGAAAGAGGCGACGGTTATTATTGGGCAAACCGCACCGATACCCTCACGCTGACCAATATGCACATCGACACCGAAGAACCCTACGGCCTGCGCCTGCCGAAGGACTGCGAAGTGATCCTGCAGGGGAACAATACGGTCAAAGCGGCGAAATACGGCGTTTCCTGCTCCGGGACCGTCGTTTTCAAGGGAACGGGATCGCTGACCGTCGAAGCGGGAGAAATCGGCTTTTACCTGATTTCGCAGGATAAAACCCAGAAGATCCGTCTGATCGACGGAAAATACACGATCAAGGCGGGAACCTACGGCGTCTACAGCGACGCCGCGGACTTCTCGTTCGTCGGACAATCCCTCGACATCGACATGGCAAGTCCGGACGCCTACGCGATCAGCGGCCGGTGCGTGAATCTGCTCGGCGGCACATTCAAGTCCAATACCCCCGTCGTCTCCTCCCAGCAGCTTGTCGTGAACGGCGTCACCCTCGATATCAACGCAAACCGCCCGGCAATTTCCTCGAAGAACCTCGAGATCAAAAACATCGCGCTCACAGGCGGCGGTGAATACGACGGCGGCAATTCCATTTCGGCGAAGGGCCTCGCGAGAAGCGGTTCCAGCTGGTTTTTCAAGACGGTTTTCGATAAAGAGCTTCCGATTTTTCTTGACTTTGTCTTGCTCTTTATCGTCCTCGGCGGGATCTTCGCGCTGATTTTCGTCCCCGTTCTTCGGAAAAAGAAAAAGACCCGCGAGCTGTACGAAAGACTGAGCGAGGAAGGCTTCGACGTCGCGAACGAAGAACCGGTCGAGAAACAGAAAACGAAGCCGACGAAGTAATAAACCCGCGGTGCATGAGACCTCAAAGTCCGATCTGCGGATCGGCGTTCTTAAACACAAACAACCGAAGCGAAAACAAATCCGCCGCCCTCTTCCGAATGTAGTGGAAATGGGCGGCGGTTCTTTTACGCGGTTGACTCGAGATCAAACCCGGCGGCCTGCGTTTTCGAAATCCTTATCAGTCGTTTTCAGAGGCCTTTTCAAGCTGGCTGAAGAGCTTTTCCATCGATTTGTCCCAGACCTTCTTGTTCTTCGCGATCGAAGAGGCGATGGCGGTATCCTTCGCGTCGGCGCGTCCGCGGAAGAAGTGGTTGATGTTGCCGATCTTGTTTGACCACTGAGCGGCGAAATCGATGTTGACGTTTTCGTGCACGAGCTCGATCATACGGCCGGAGTCGGAGTCACGGGTGAACTTCACCTTGAGAGCGACTTCGTAGTAAGCGGGAGTCACGACCTTGGCGCTCTCGGAGGCAAGGGCTTCGAGAGTGGCGGATATGCACTCCGTATCGCTGACGGTGATCGGAACGCCGAACAGCGTGCAGGAGTCGTGGATTCTCGTGTTGTAGTGATCCTGTGCGACGTCAAGCTTCGGAAGCGGCAGGATGTAGAAATTGTCTTCCATCTCGCGCAGGTAGATGGCGGACTGGTAGAGCTTGTTGCAGGTCATCATGAACTGGCCCGCGCTGAAGTTCGTCATGCTGGTGACGGAGTCGTCGGTCGAGGGATTGAGCATGGTGCCCGGATTCTCAAACATCAGAGCGTAATACTTTTCCCAGAACGTATAGGTGTGTTCGTTGTCGAGCGTGAGGTAGGGAAGACCGTTCTCATCGCGCGAGGAGAAGTCGACCATACAGCCTGCGGCAAAGCCGTCCGTCAGGTCGTTGGACTGAAGAATGAAGCCGTAGAGATCGGAGCTGTCCTTGCTGCCGTTGCCGTTGAGGTCCTGATACACGCCGGACGCGTATTCGCTGACCTTGTCGACCGTCCATTCACCCTCGTCCACGACGGAGTAGAGATTGACGTCGTTGTAATAATTCGTAAAGAGCGTGGAGTTGACGTAAGTGACGTACATGCCGCCCGTGTAGCGGAGCGCCATATCGCCGGTCGCCCAGTAATACGAGTTCCCGTCATAGGACATGCTCTTCATGTACTGGGTGCCCCAGTATTCGCGCTCGAAATCGTTGTACGGGAAGCGGGTCTTGTTGTTGAGGTTGAACAGGATGCCTTCGGCTGCGACGACGATGCCGTAGTACTGATAGGTACCCGCGATATCGAAATCGGACGTGCCGGACTTGACGGCGGTACGCAGGGGCTCGTTGCAGCCCGAGAAGTCCGTGAACAGATCAACAAGCTCGATGGCGACGTTGAGACGATCGCATACGGTCAGGTTGCGGTTGAACACCGCGTCCTCAACGACGTCGCCGGAGTTCTCCTCAGCGCGGATGGAAAGCTCGGTGATGTTGCCGTTGGAGCCTTCGGTCGCGATGAATTTGACGGTGCGGCCCTGGAAATCCATGGTTTCGGGCATATCGTCCAGGAACTTCCTTGTCTCTTCTTCTCCCTCGGCATCGGTCGCGCCGGGGGTTTGGCCCTGCGTGGTCTGGGACGGATTCGCGTCATTGCCCGAGTTCACTTTGCTGTCGGAGCATGCGGCAAAGGTCATGAGAACGAACAATCCCGCAAGCAGAGCGGTCAGGATTCTCTTCATAAATAAAAAACCTTTCTGTAAAGTATTCTGACGGACCGTTCGTGACCCATCAGAAAGATATTGTATTATAGCACAAATTGAGAATGATTTCAATATAAATTTGAAAAAACTGAATGCATTTTTTCGGATGTCCAAAAGCCTGCCGTCAAAGGATCGATCGGCGCTGCCGTACCGCCTGCCTCGAAGAATTTACATCTCCTCCGTTGCTTTTTCATCGTGCATGGCTTATAATATTCTCGACAGGACGAACCGGGCTTTTCTGCCGAAGGGAGGACGAGATGAACCAGAACCGCATACTTGAAGAAGCGGGCGCGATCGATCCGGGACGCTTTCTCGAGGATTACCGCGAGCTTGCCGCGCTCGAACACCTGTATAACGCTGCGATTCGTCAGCTCACCATCAAATTCGAAATCCTGAACGACGAGTTCAAGGTCAAATACGAACGCAGCCCCATCCACCATGTGGAATCCCGTGTGAAATCCACGGAAAGCATTGTCAACAAGCTTTTGAAGCGTGGGCTTGAGATCTCCACGGAATCCGCCCGGGAGCACGTCAACGACATCGCCGGGGTCCGCGTGGTCTGCTGTTACATCGACGACGTGTATTCCGTCGCGGACATGCTGCTCCGTCAGTCGGATATCAAGCTGCTGAAGGAGCAGGATTATATTCGCGAGCCGAATTACAACGGTTACCGATCCCTCCATCTTGACATCGAAATGCCGATCTACCTTTCCGACAAAACGGAAATGGTCAAAGCGGAGGTTCAGCTCCGCACGGTCGCGATGGATTTCTGGGCGAGTCTCGAGCACGATCTCCGCTATAAATCGGACAAGACGATCCCCGCGGGGATCCAGGACGAAATGCTGTCCTGCGCGAACGAAATCGCGGAAATCGACCGGCGCATGCAGGAGATTTACAAGAGGATCCAGGCGATCTGAGGGTATGATATGGAAAAGATTACCGACGTAGTCGCCGCGCTCATTTGGAAGGGAGACAGATTTCTCATCTGCCGCCGCCCCGCGAACAAAAAGCGGGCGCTTCTATGGGAGTTTGTCGGCGGGAAGGTCGAGCAAGGGGAGAGCGGGGAAGAGGCCCTCATACGGGAATGCAGGGAAGAGCTCGGGATCGAAATCGGCGTCGGCGGACTGTTCTGCTCCGTCGTGCACGAGTATCCCGACATCACCGTCCGGCTGAGCCTCTATTTTGCAGAGATCCGGAGCGGGGAACCGAAGCTGCTCGAGCACAGCAAAATGGCATGGATCCGCGCGGACGAAGCGGAAAACTACGATTTCTGCCCGGCCGACTACCCGATCCTCAGGCAGATCCGGGAAGCGGTCGGACAAACGAAAACCGTCTCGGTCGGGAAACTCACGGCAGCTGCGCTTCTTCCCGGGGAGCCGTCCGATACGGCGGTTTACATCCACGGGGATTTCGAAACGGCGCTTCGTCTGACCACTCTGCTGCCCGAGCCGAAACCCGTGCTCGTCGCGATCGACGGCGCGGATTGGGACGACGATCTCTCTCCGTGGGAAGCGGAGGGCGTATTTCGCGGCAGACGCTTCGGCGGTCACGCGGACGAATATCTGAAGACTCTGACAAACAAACTGATCCCCGCGGTCGAGCGGGAGATCGGAACCCCTCTCAAAAGGCGCATTCTCGCGGGATATTCCCTCGCGGGGTTGTTCGCCCTCTGGGCGGCGTACCGGACGGATCTGTTCGACGCGGTCGCGTCCGTTTCCGGCTCCCTGTGGTATGAAGGCTTTCTCGATTTCATCCGTGACAAAACGCCCGCCGCGTCCGCCGTTTATCTCTCCCTCGGCGACCGCGAGGAGTTTTCGAAAAATCCCCGTCTTCGCACGGTGGCGGCGGCAACGGACGAAGCTGCCGCGATCCTTGAGTCGGCAGGGATCAACGTTATAAACGAACGCAATCCCGGGGGACACTTTCAAGAACCGGACAAACGCCTTGCGAAAGGGATCGCATGGCTTCTGAAAGGAGAAGAAGCATGATTTTCATCGAATATCCGCCGTGCGGCACCTGCCGGAAAGCAAAAAAGTGGCTGGACGAAAAGGGCGTGTCCTATGACAGCCGCCACATCAAAAACGACAATCCCTCGGCTGAGGAAATCGCCGCATGGCATAAAAAAAGCGGACTGCCGCTGAAAAAGTTCTTCAACACAAGCGGCAGACTGTACCAGTCCATGAATCTGAAGGACAAGCTTCCCGAAATGAGCGAAGAAGAGCAGATCGCTCTTCTCGCCTCGGACGGGATGCTTGTGAAGCGTCCAATCCTTTTGACGGACTCCGCCGTGCTCGTCGGCTTCCGGGAAGCCGAATGGGAAAAAGCCGTCGCGGGCACCGTTTGACTTCCTGAGCGGATTGGCGAAAACCCTTGCAAAAAACTCCCCGTTGTGATACAATAAGGAAAATCACAGAAGGGAGTTTTTGTTGATGGAAAAGCTGCCTTACCGAAATCCCGTGAGCGTCGCTGCCCACCGGGGAAACTCGAAATTCTGCCCGGAGAATACGATGGCCTCCTTCCGCTCCGCCGTTGAGCTGAAGCCGGATATGCTCGAGATCGATCTCCATATGACGAAGGACGGCGAGATCGTGATGATGCACGATCACAAGGTGGATCGGACCACGAACGGGACGGGGCTGGTACGCGAACACACGCTTGCCGGGATCCGCTCTCTGGACGCCGGAAGCTGGAAGGGAGAGGAATTCGAGGGTGAAAAAGTCCCGACGTTTCACGAGTTTCTCGAATTCATGCGCGATTATCCCGAAATCATGCTCAACGTCGAACTGAAGGATTATCCCGCCGACTCCGGCGCGTTCGCGTATGAATCCGCTGAAAAAGCCATTGCCATGATGGACGCCTTCGGCGTGACCGAGCGGAGCACCGTCAATACCTGGAGCGGCGAGCTGAACGAATGGATCGACGAGAAGTATGGAAAGCGGATCAAAATCCATGCCTACCATCCGCAGGAGCTGATGGGGAAGAATCAGAAGCGCTTCGTCTACGACTACGCCTACTGCGTCTGCCTCTTCAGCACATGGGAGGGCACGAAGGTCGTCCCGAAGCGGATGTTCGATTTCACGCGCGCCATGGGAGTCGAGCCGTGGGTGTATTATCCCGTCGACACGCCCGAGGTGTATGACGCTTCCATCGCGAACGGCGCGGTCCTCTTTACTTCGAACGACCCGGCATGGGCGCTTGATTATCTCAGAAAAAAAGGTCTGCACGACTGAGGAGGAGAATATGGCGATCATTACGATTGTGGGCTCCGGCATGATGGGGTCCGCGCTGGCATATCCGTCAAGGGAGAACGGACATACGACAAGGCTCGTGGGAACCCACCTTGACCGGGAGATCATCGATGCCTGCCGCCGCACGAACCGTCATCCGAAATTCACGAAGGATTTTCCGCTCGGCGTAGAGTTTTATCAGATCGAGGAAATGAAAGAAGCGCTGTGTGGAGCCGATCTCGTGATCGGCGGCGTTTCCTCGTTCGGCGTGGACTGGTTCGGGGAACACGTCCTCCCGGCAGTCCCGGAAGACGTCCCCGTGCTCACCGTGACCAAGGGGCTTCTCGATACCGAGGACGGCGAGCTTCTGCCCTATCCCGTCGTATGGGAAAAGTGGCTCGCGGAAAAAGGACTCCGCCGCGATCTGAACGCGGTCGGCGGTCCCTGCACAAGCTACGAGCTTGTCGCGCACGATCAGACCGAGGTCGCGTTCTGCGGGAAGAATCCCGAAACCCTTCGTACAATCAGGGACCTGATGCGGACGGATTACTATCACATCAGCCTTTCTACGGACGTCGTCGGGATCGAAAGCGCGGTCGCGCTCAAAAACGGCTACGCGCTCGGCATCGCCCTCACCGTCGGTCTCAATCAGAAGGAATTCGGACTTGACAGCGAACTGCATTACAATTCTCAGGCCGCCGTCTTCGGACAGGCAGTCCGTGAAATGTCGAAGCTGCTTGACTTACAGGGTGCGGGAACACTTGACAATCTGGCAGTCGGAGCCGGGGACCTCTATGTGACCGTTTACGGCGGCAGAACGCGGCTTGTCGGCATCCTGCTCGGGCGCGGTCTTGACATCGACGAGGCGAAGGCGGAGCTGAACGGCGTCACGCTCGAATCCCTTGTCGTAGCGGTCCGCGTTGCGCGCGCCGTCCGTGTGCTTGCCTCAAAGGGTTTGGTTAATCCCGCCGAATTTCCGCTGCTCATGCATGTGGACGACATTCTCGAAAAGAAGGTTCCCGTCGAAATCCCGTGGGAGAAATTCACTTTCGAGAAATTCTGAACGTTGCTTATTTCTCCGGCCTCTCGAAGCCGTGAATGAAGCCTGTCACGTCCGAAGAGCACAGGTCCCCTCCGATCACCTTGTTCCGATAGACGATGACGTTCGCCATGACCGTTCCCTTATAGTTCGGATAGTTCGTCACCTTCATGGTGTACCGGGTGACCTCCTTTCCGCGGTAACGGGAAAGATCGAGCCCCTGCGACCGCTGCAGCTCGTTGTAGGACTTCATCACCTTGTCAAACTCCGACGGTATTTTGATCTTCGCCGTCTCAAGCGGCTCCGATTCCGTTTCCCAGCCGAACTGGGCGAGGAATTTCTGAACGTCCTCCGGCGTCTTTACCTTTTTATAGCTGTATTTCTCCGCCGCCGCGGTGATCGCCTTGGTCGAAGTCGGAACGTATTCCGGCACGGCGAGGATGACGGCGCAGAGCACGGCGAGCGAGACGGCAATGATGCCGAAAAACTTGAGCGTATTCGCGCGAACGGTCCAGATAAACATATGAGCCTCCGTGTTTTTCATGTTGTCACATCCTATGCGACGCGCGTGCCGCTCAGAACCATCCGGGAGGTGCCCAATGTTTCAAAATGTGCTTGCCATTCATTCCGCCTGCTCCTGCGGCAAAAAGCATCCGCTTCTGACGAAGGAATGCGTCGTTTCAAAGGAAGCGGCGCTTGCCATGCGGGATTATATCGCGGCCAATAACTTCCGCCGTCCCCTGATCGTCGCGGATGAGAACACCGTCGTCTTCGCCGAAAACCTGCTCGCCCGTTTTCCCGCCGCGAAGGCGGTCGTGGACGGGCACGCGCACGCGACGGAGGTTTACGTCGCCGAGGTCGAAAGTGTGATCGACGCCGAAAAGCCCGATGTGCTGATCGCGTGCGGCTCCGGCTCGGTTCACGATATCACCCGCTACTGCGCGAAGGAAAAGGGACTGCCGTTTCTGTCCTACCCGACGGCGGCGAGCGTCGACGGATTCGTCTCCGGCGTCGCCGCGATGACGTGGCACGGGCAGAAGCTCACGTTTCCCTCCGTCCCGCCGCTCGCCTGCTTTGCCGATCCGGAGGTCTTCAGCTCCGCGCCGGAGAGGCTCACCGCGTCCGGCGTCGGGGATGTGCTCGGCAAGTGGGTCTCGCTGTTTGACTGGCGCGTCGGACAAATCCTGACGGGTGAGCCGGTGTGCGAGGAGATTTTCGCGCTCGAAGCCGAGGCCGTATCCGAAGCCGCGGATGCCGTGCGTTCGCGTTCGGTCATGAGCAGGGAAGCCTACACCGAGAAGATCATGAACGCGCTTCTGATATCCGGACTCACGATCCAGCTCAATGAAACGTCCCGCCCGGCGTCGGGAGCCGAGCATCACCTGTCCCATCTATGGGAGATGCACCGAATCAACGAGAAAAACGACGGTCTGCACGGCGAGCAGGTGGCGGTCGGAATGCTCGCGGCGGTGAGACGCTACGACGCAGAGCTCTCAAAGGGCATCGATTACGAAAAGCTCGCATCTCCGGATCTTGCAAAAACTATGTGCAGGGAAGATCTTCTGCCCGTCTTCCGCGAACTGACGGACGGCATCCTGCGTGAAAATCTGCCGGACGGGACACTCGCATCCTCAAGCCTCGCGAAGATCCGCGTGACCGGCGATACCGACGAGAGGATCCGCCGCGCCGCGGAAGAGGTTCCGAAGCCGGAGGAGATCGAAGCTCTTCTGCACGCCGCCGGGACGCCGACGTCCCCCGCGGACATCGGACTGGACGACTCGCCGGAATTCATCGAAAAATCGCTCCGCTACGCGCCGTATGTCCGAAACCGGCTGACACTCCTCAAAGCGCTGACCGCGGCAAAGAAGCTTTAAAGAAATTCAGAGAACGATCAAAAGCGCCCGCCTCCCGAGAGACCGAGAGACGAGCGCTTTTTCAGTACGGTGATTCAGTTGATGGTAAGGCTGCTGTCGTCCTCGCCCTTTTCCAGGTCGCGGATGGTGACGAAATACGCGCTGTTTTCGTTGACCTGAACCCGGATGCGGTCGCCGATCCTGTGTCCCATCAGCGCCTGCCCGAGCGGGGAATCCTTGCTGATGCGGTCGTTCAGAATGTCGGCGCGGAGATGGGTCACGAGCGTGACGATCCTCTCCTCCTCGTAATCCTCGTCCCAGAGCGTGACTTTGTCGAAAAGCCCGACGGTGTCCTCGTCCGAACTGTATTCCACCATCACGCCGTGTTCGAGCAGATTTTTCAGATAACGGATGCGGGAATAATTGCGGTTCAGTTCCCGTTTTGCGCTGCGGTATTCGTCGTTTTCCGAGAGGTCGCCGAAAGCGCGTGTCCTCTGCACCTCGGCGATGCACTGCGGCGTGACGACAGTCTGGCGGTGTTCGATCTCTTCCTTGATTTTTGCGATCTCAACTGCTGTGAGTTCATGTGCCATGAGTGTTCTCCTTGCGTTTGAAGTGTGTCCGCGCGGCGCGGAACACATGACTCAGCGGATCATGCCGCTGCCGCGCGGATACGCCGATAAAAATCGGAATCAGACGCCCTTCTTCGCTCTTTCGATGTGCTCGAGCTCGGTCTCGTTATAAGTCGGAACATAGCCCGGGATCGGCATGAGCTTTTCGTGGATGACGTCGATGATGCCGTCCGGCTGCGGGAAGTAGTACTTCTCGAGCTCAAAGGCGGGCGTGATCCAGTTGCGGGAGCCGAAGACTGCCGGCGGCGCGTCGAGGTAGTCGAACGCCATTTCGGTGATGTTGGAGGCGAGGTCGCGCATGACGGAGCAGCGGTCGACCGCGTCGCCGACGATGACGATCTTGCCGGTCTTCTTGACGGATTCGATCACTTTGGAATAATCGAACGGAACGAGCGTGCGCGCGTCGATGACTTCCGCGGAAATGCCGTAATCCTTTTCGAGCTTCTTCGCGGCATCCAGAGCACGGTAGAGGACCGCGCCGATGGAGAGAATGGTCACATCCTTGCCCTCGCGCTTGACGTCCGGTTCGCCGATGTTGACTTCATAATATCCTTCGGGAACGCCTTCCTTGTGGAATTCCTCGCCCTTGTCGTAAATTCTCTGGGATTCGAAGAAGACGACGGGGTCGGTTCCGTTCAGAGCCTGATTCATAAGACCCTTCGCGTCGTAAGGCGTAGCGGGGAAGCAGACCTTCAGACCCGGGATATGGGAGCAGAGCGCCGTCCAGTCCTGAGAGTGCTGCGCGCCGTATTTCGAACCGACGGAAACGCGGAGCACGACCGGCATCTTCAGAATACCGGCGGACATCGCCTGCCACTTCGAAAGCTGGTTGAAGATTTCGTCGCCCGCGCAGCCGATGAAGTCCGCGTACATGAGCTCGACGATGGCACGGCCGCCCGCGACCGCGTAACCGACGGCGGAGCCGACGATGGCGGATTCCGAAATCGGGGCGTTGAAGAAGCGGTGGTAGGGAAGGGCTTCGGTCAGACCGCGGTAAACGGCGAACGCGCCGCCCCAGTCACGGTTGTCCTCGCCGTAGGCGATGGTCGTCGGGTCTTCGTAGAACTTGTCGATGATGGCTTCGAAGAGACCGTCGCGGATGTTGTAGAGCTTCATCTTCGGGATCATCTCGCCCTTGTCGTCAAAGGCGTAGCGCGCCTTGGAAGCGATCTGCTTGACGCGGGGATCTTCTTCCTTCGGGATGAGGACCTCGGGCTCGCGCGTCGTGTCCATGGACTTGACGTGGCCGTTCGAATACATGATCGAGGAGATCATGTCGGGCTGCTTCGAGAGATCCATGCGCGGAGAAATCTCGTCGTCGATGGCGAGCTTGATGATCTTCACGGTGCGGTTCACGATCTCTTCGTCGATCGCGGCAAATTCCTCGTCCTTCGCGATACCGGCGGCAACGAGCTTTCTGCGGTAAGCGGGGATCGGATCGGCGTCCTTCCACGCTTCGATTTCCTCGGGCGTGCGGTAAGTGGAGGAGTCGGACGGAGAGTGACCGGAAACGCGGTAGGTGGCGACTTCGAGGAACGCCGGACCCTGACCGTTCAGAAGGAGTTCCTTCTTGCGGGTCGTGGCGTCGATCACGGCGAGAGGATCGTAGCCGTTGACCTTTTCGGCGTGCATGGCGGAAGGCGTGAAGCCGGCGGGAAGTCTGGCGGGATAGGTGTAGCCCATCGTTTCGCCGAGGGTCTGACCGCCCATGCCGTAGAAGTTGTTGAACACGTTGAAGAGGATCGGCATGCCGTCGTCCGGATACTTGCCGCCCATGCCCCAGAGCTTGGTGATCTGATCCATGGAAGCGAAGTTTAAGGCTTCAAGCACGGGACCGCGGCCGAGCGCGCCGTCGCCGGAGTTGGCAACGACGATGCCCTTCTTGTGGTTGGCTCTCTTATAGAGCGCCGCGCCGAGCGCGATGGGAGCCGCGCCGCCGACGATTGCGTTGTTCGGGAAAATGCCGAAGGGGATGAAGAAGGCGTGCATCGAGCCGCCGAGCCCCTTGTTGAAGCCGGTCGTCCGCGCGAAGATTTCGGCGAGCGCGCCGTAGAGAAGGAAGTCTTTCGCGAGGTCTTTTACGCTGCCGGGATTTGCCTGCTTGCCTTCGACGACTTTCAGGATCGCGCCGTCGAGGAATTCCTTCATGATGTCATAGAGTTCGGTGTCGTCCAGCTTGTTGATGGAGGAAAGACCCTTCGCGAGGATCTCGCCGTGGCTGCGGTGGGAGCCGAACTGGAAGTCGTTGATGTCCATGCAGTAAGCCTGACCGACGGCGGAGGCTTCCTGACCGATGGAGAGGTGGGCGGGACCGGGGTTGTTGTACTTGACGCCGTTGTATTCGGATTTGACCTTGATCTCGTTCAGCATCGTCTCGAATTCACGGATGGTGCGCATGTCGTGATAAATGCGCATGAAATCCGATTTCGAGTAGATCTGCTTTTCTTCTTCGATCGTTTTGTTGTAACGGCAGAGCGGAATGCTGTCGAAGTCGATGTAGCCGGGTTCAAAGACTTTACCGGGATCAATATATTGGGATTTCGGCATGATGATTTCTCCTTTTTATTGAAAGTGGATTGAATTCATATGAGAGGGGAGTTTTCCCCGGATCAGAGTCTCAGGAAATGTGGAACATCGCTTCGCGGATCGCTTCGCAAACGGTGGGATGAGGGAAGACGAGCTTTTCGACATCTTCGATCCGCTGCTTCTTCGCGACCATGGCGGCGGCCCCGTAAATGATTTCGGAGGCGTAGGAGCCGATCATGTGAACGCCGAGGATCTCGCGGTGCTGTTTGCCGTAGACGATCTTGACGATGCCGTCGCCGTTTTCGTTTTCCGCGACGTACCGTCCGCTGTACTGGAGGGGAAGGGTGAATTCGGCGGCATCGATCCCGGCGGCCTTGGCCGATTCGACGGTCTCGCCGACGGACGCGACTTCGGGATTCGTATAGATGACGGAAGGAATGGAGCGGTAGTCCACGCGGTCCGCCTTGCCGAGCATATCGGAAACGGCGACTTCGCCTTCCCGGTACGCGGTGTGCGCGAGCATCAGCTTGCCGTTGACGTCTCCCGCCGCCCAGATGCCGGGTACGGAGGTTCTGCCGCGCTCATCCGTCACGACCGCGCCGCGGTTGAGCTGAACACCGACTGCGTCGAGACCGATGCCCGCGGTTCTGGCGCGTCTGCCGACCGAGATCAGGGCGAGGTCGCAGGGTAGCTCCACGGTCTTGCCGTCCTTCTCATAGCGGACGACGCCCGCGCCGGGCTTGCCCTCGACCGCAGTGACCTTCGCGCCGAGCAGGAATTTCACGCCGCGCTTTTCGTAGCTCTTCTGTAAGATCGCGGAGATATCCTTTTCCGTCGGACCGGCGATCTTGTCGAGCATTTCGACAACGGTGACTTCGGAGCCGATGGAGTTGAAGTAGGACGCCATCTCGAGCCCGATCACGCCGCCGCCGATCACGGCGAGGCGCTTCGGAGCCGTGGTGAGATCCAGGATCTCGCGGTTGGTGACGGCAAAGGATGCCGAGTAGGATTCTTTCAGGCCGGGGATCGGGGGCATGGCCGCCTCGGAACCCGTGCAGACGAGGATCTTCGCGCCTTCATAGGTCTTGCCGTCCGCTTCGACGGTGAAGCCGGAAGAAGTCTTGCCGGTGATTCTCGCGGAGGCGGAAACGACCGTCACGCCCGCGCCGCGCATCTTCGCGCCGACGCCGGAGACGAGCTTCTTCACGACCTTGTCCTTGCGGGCAACGACTTTCGCGTGATCGATCGAAGCGCCGGTCACGGTCACGCCGTATGCGTCGCCGTGATGCGCGTAATCGAGGATCTTCGCGGAATAGAGCAGGGTTTTCGTCGGGATGCAGCCTTCGTTGAGGCACACGCCGCCGAGCGCTCTTTCTTCGAAAACGGCGGTTTTGAGTCCGCCCTCCGCTGCGCGCTCCGCCGCGTTGTAGCCCGCGGGACCGCCGCCGAGAATGAGGAGATCGAATTTCATTTCAGCCATATCGCGCCTCACTTTGCGAGCAGAAGGTCAAAGTTTTCGAGCGCCGTGGAGAGCTCCTTCAGGAACTTCGCGGCAGGCGCGCCGTCCACGGCTCTGTGGTCGAACGTGAGGGAAAGCCCCATCGCCGGGTAGACCGAGCCGTCCGCCTTGACGCGGTTGACCGTCGCGCAGACGCCGAGGATGGCAGTCTCCGGCGGGTTGATGACGGGCGTGAAGCTCTCGACGCCGAGGGAGCCGAGGTTCGAGACGGTGAAGCTGCCGCCGTGCATTTCGTCCGGAGTCAGCTTGCCTTCGCGCGCCTTGGCGGCTTTCGCTTTCGCGAGAGCGGAGAGGTCGGCGAGGCTGAGCTTTTCAGCGCCGAACAGCACGGGAACCAGAAGTCCGCGGTCGGTGTCGACAGCCATGCCGATGTTCGCGTGACGGAACTTGCGGAACGCGCCGTTCACGAGATTTGCGTTGATTTCGGGGAATTTCGGGAGCACGCGGGAAACGGCGAAGAGAACCATATCGTTGATGGTGATCTTCGAAAGCCCGAGTTCCTCGCCCGCGGCCTTGAGCTTGGCGCGGTACGCGAGCAGGTTCGTCGCGTCGAAGGAGGTGTTCAGCGTGAGCTGAGCCATTTCACTGAGCGACGCGCACATTGCCTTCGCGATCGCCTTGCGCACGGCGGACATCGGCTCCTCGTCGTAGGCGAGCAGATCGTCCGCGGCGACAGCGGCGG
This sequence comes from Clostridia bacterium, assembly GCA_017540175.1. Classification (GTDB taxonomy): domain Bacteria; phylum Bacillota; class Clostridia; order Oscillospirales; family CAG-272; genus UMGS1696. The sequence goes on from JAFYBN010000089.1 coordinate 76,677, forward strand.
CAGCGGGAGCTGCCTGAGCGGGCTGCTGTTCGGCCTTGGCGGCTTCGGGTTCTTCTGCGGGCATGGGTTTGCCGGCAAGGAAGGATTCGACCGCGGCGGTCGTTGCGGTATAGCCGAGGTCGAGCGCCTTGTCTACGTCGCGTTCTATGATGCGGCCGTGAGGACCGGTGGGCTTGACCTTCGTAAGATCAACGCCGGTTTCAAGGGAAAGACGGCGCGCTCTCGGGGAAATGAAGATCCGTTCGCCGGTCGATTCGGTTGCGGTCGGCTCGGCCTCCTGAGCAGGCGCGGCTTTTTCCTCGGCTGCGGGCGCGGCGGCTTCAGCCGCGTCGTCCTTCTTCGCGATGAGCGCGGAAATGTCTTCGCCGGGCTCTCCGATGACGCAGACCGGGTCGAGGCAGGGAATCACGTCCCCTTCCTCGGCAAGGACGGCAAGCAGCGTTCCGGCGACCTGAGCCGGTTCGTCAAACGCGCTCTTGTCCGTCTCGTAGGAGAAGAGGATGTCGCCGATCTCGACACGGTCCCCCTTCTTCTTTTGCCACGCCGTGATGATGCAGGACTCGACGCTCTGACCCTGGCGGGGCATGATGACAATGTTCGCCATGGATATATGCTTCCTTTCGTGGAAATGATAAACAGATGTGGAGGGATGCCGTCCCGCGGAGTACGCGCGGCGGACTTATTCGGATACGTTGATCACTCGGACGTTCTTGCGCGCCGCTTCCTCGGCGAGGGCGGCGGGCAGGGGCGCGTTCGTGATGAGAACATGGATGTTATCAAAGGTCGCGAAGGTGTAGGGAAGGGAACGGTCGATTTTCGACGCGTCCATCAGAATCACGGAGAGCCGCGCTTTTTCAACGACCAGACGCTTCAGCTCGCATTCGGAATAATTGCCGACGGTGAAACCGCTCCGCTCGGACAGGCCGGAGGGAGCAAGAAACGCGATGTCAATGTTGATGTCCGAGAGAAAACGGGTCGCCTGCGCGCCGGTCACGGTCTGGTTGTCGTGATCGAGACGGCCGCCCACAATGTTCACGATCGGCATGCCGATCTTGCACAGCTCGAGCGCCGCGGCGGGATCGGTCGTCGTGAAGGAAAAGCGGTCGTTCGGCACATAGCGCACGATGTGCTGCAGGGTCGAGCCGGAGTCGATGAAAATCGAGCGGCCGGTCTCAAGCAGTTCCGCCGCGCGCTGCGCGATGGAGTCCTTAGAGCGGACGTTTTCGTTCTTCCGCGTGGCGATCGAACCGTCGGTCTGCGTGGTGATGAATTTCATGCTCCGAGCGCCGCCGCGGACCTTGATCGCCTCATGAATGGATTCAAAATACTCGATGTCGCGTCTCAGCGTCATGCCGGAGACTTCGGGAAACATGGCTTCAAGTTCCTTGATGGAGACAAAGGGTTTGGACTGCAGAAGCGCCCGGACCTGTTCGCGTCTTTCGTTGTACATAAGCCCATCCAAATAAACATCATTTGCGTCTTATTTTAACACACATCGTGTGAAAAAGTCAAGACTTCACACGAAAAAAACCGGATCATCTTGAAGAATCCGGTTTACAATACTTATTGTTTATCTCCTCCGCGGCCGACGAGCATGTTCGAAATCTTTACGACGTCGCCGGCGCCCATGACGATGATCATGTCGCCTTCTTCGGAATCGGCGGCGAGACGGTCAGCCGCCTCCTCAAAGTCCGCGGCGGCAAAGGCGGGCTTACCAAGCTTTGCGACGGCCCCGGCGAGATCGGCGGAGCTGACGCCGTAGGTGTTAATTTCGCGCGCCGCGTAAATATCGCAGAGAAGAACTTCATCGACGGCCGAATCCGCGAACGCGGCGGTAAAATCGTCGAACAGCGCTGCGGTACGGGAATAGGTGTGGGGCTGGAATACGACCCGCAGGCGTTTTGTGCCCTTCATCGCCCCCGCGGCTTTGAGCGTCGCCCGGATCTCGGAAGGGTGGTGCGCGTAATCGGTATAAATCAGCGCGCCGCGCGCGGTCTCCCCGATTTTTTCCATTCTGCGCCCGATTCCCGAGAAGCGCGAAAGGCCTCCGGCGATCTCTTCCGGTCCGATCCCATTCAGGGAACAGGCGGCGAACGCGGCGAGCGCGTTTGAGATATTGTGCTCCCCCGGGATCGAAAGCCGCACTCTTGCCAGCTTTTTCCCGTCGTGCATCACGTCAAAGGAAGCGAATCCTCCCCCGATTTCCTCGTTCGCGGAGGAGTAATCCGCGGGATTCTTTCTGCCGAACGTCACGACGTTCGTTTTGATCCCGTCACGGAGCCGCGCCGTGCCCGGGTCGTCTGCGTTGACGACGGCATATCCGTCATCCCCGGCGAGATTGAGAAAACGGCAGCAGGACGCCGAGAGCGCGTCGATATCCGGGAAATAATCCACGTGATCGAGCTCGACGTTGAGCAAAATCGCGGTGGTAGGGCGGAAATTCAAAAAGGAATCCATGTACTCGCAGGCTTCAAATGCGTAGTATTCCTTGCCGCCGAGCCGGTCGCACATGCCGGTGTCCTTCATCGGCGCGCCGCCCATGACGGTGGATTCTACGCCGGCGAAGCGGAAAACGGAGTCGAGCAGACCGGTCGTGGTGCTCTTGCCGTGCGTCCCCGCTACGCCGATGCGGCGGCGGTAATCCATCATCAGATAACCGAGAAAATCGGCGCGGGAAACGCAGGGGATGCCGAGCTCACGTGCGCGGATGTATTCCGGATTATCCGCGCTCATGGCATTGGTATAGACGACGGCGGCGCAGTTCTCGACGTGAGAGGCGTCCGAGTCGTAATAAACCGTTATTCCGTTGTTTTCGAGTTTTTCCGTGATCGACGAGGGCGTGCGGTCGTAACCGGCGACGTCAAATCCGCGCTCGTGGGAGAGATGGGCAAGCGAATTCATCGAAACGCCGCCGATCCCGAGGAAAAACAGCTTTTTGCCTTTTTCGAGCATCCCTAGGATGGAGTCGGGACCGAAATGCGTATTGGGAAGGGACATATTCCGCCTTCTTTCTATTCCGCTGCCGGAGGAGTGTGGAGCGCTGTCCGGTGCGGATTCAGCTAATTTATAAAATTAAAATGTTAAATTTAATTAAATATTCACTAATTTACCGTGTAAAATTCATAGACGCACTGTATAATATTGCACGACACAAAAATAATAATCAGAGGTAACTATGACCATCAGCGACATCAAAGTCAGAAAGCTCTTCGATGACGGTCCGATGAAAGCGATCGTTTCCGTGACGTTCGACGATCAGCTCGTGCTGCACGACATCAAAGTCATCAGCGTGCGGGAGAAGGATTTCATCGTCATGCCGAGCCGCAAAAAATCCGACGGCACATACCGCGACATCGTCCACCCGATCAACGCGGATTTCAGAGGGATGCTCGAAGAAGCGATTCTTCGCGCGTACGAAGAAGAACGCGCGAGAGCGGAAGTGGAAAACGAGATCGAAGCCATCGAATCCGGCGAGTACGCCGCAGAAATCTGAACGAACCGCAATTTCTTCTATGACGAATTCTGATCTGACTTTTGAGTGCCATGAATGGGGGCTGTTGTGTTTACTCCGATCACGGAGAAACGCCGCAGCTCGTTTTTTATGCCGCTGAACAGGGATGAGCGTTCATCCGGTCCAACTCGCAAAAAAAGCCGCAGCCTCGGAAGGATACGGCGATGAATCAGCGGATGGGGGGAATCGAACCCCTAACTCAAGCTTGGGAAGCTGGCGTTTTACCACTAAACTACATCCGCGCGTGAACGTATTATAGCACATCGGCGAGCCGCTGTCAAGAGAGAAACGGAAAGTTTTTGCCGTCGTAAACGAAAATAAAATCGTGAGAAAGGCTCTCCGAATTCTCGCCTGCGGGCTCGGTCAGGGCAGGGTCTGACAGTCCACAGGACAGTCCTTGTAGATCTGCACGTACAAGTCCGGTTCGTCAGAAAATAAAAAAAGTGCGGGTGAAAGGACTTGAATTCTCGCCTGCGGGCTCGGTCAGGGTCGGCTCTGACAACCCACAGGGTTGTCATTCACTACCGACCCGTTCAAGTCCCGGTTAGTTCGGAGAAATAAAAAAAGTGCGGGTGAAAGGACTTGAACCTTCATGAAGTTGCCCCCACAAGAACCTGAATCTTGCGCGTCTGCCAATTCCGCCACACCCGCGTGTGTTGTTCTCTCGAACGACATGATTATACCGCACGCGGATGGTTTTGTCAAGAGGTTTTTGAAAAAAATCTCAAAATGAGTTAGGGGTTCGATTCCCCCGCCCGGAACCGGTTTGGCTCCCCGCGCATTTACCTTGCGGGAAAGGCCTAAAAACTGCGCGGCTTTGCCGAACATTACAGCTTTGTTACATCTTGGCCTCTCCCCTTGCCCGCGTTGATCTTTTGTGATATAATATCATGGGTTTGTCCGGTTTTCTGTGTCAGCCGGATTCTCCGCCCGCAGAGCGACCTTCGGACCGCTTCCCACTCCGCGGTTTCAAGGACTTTATCAAGACTCATCTCCAGCAATGAAAGAAAAATGAAAAAAGAGAAGAAAATCAAAAAGCAAAACAAAACGGAGTCCGATCTCTCGCTTTTGGCAGGCTTTATGAAGGGATCGGCGCGTTTTTTCGTTTTCTGCATCCTATCCTCCATGCTCGCGTCCCTGTTTGAGCTGATCTGTCCGAAAATCATCAGCTTCACGGTGGACTCCCTGCTCGGGGGCAAAACACTTCCGGCGTACGCGGAAAAAATCGTGTCCGCGCTCGGCGGCACGGAATACCTCGGCTCCCATCTCTGGATCATCGCGGGGATGATCCTCGCCGCCGCGCTTCTGATGGGCATTTTCAAATACGGGGAAGCGGTGTTCAACCGCAAAGGTTCCGAAACCCTCGTCGAGACCATGCGGAACCGTCTGTTCTCCCACCTCGAGCGGCTCCCCGCTTCGTGGTATATGAAAAACAAGACCGGCGACATCATCCAGCGGTGCACCTCGGACGTGGAAACGCTCAAGACCTTCCTGTCCGAACAGTTCACGCAGGTGGTTTCAACACTCCTGCTCATCGTGCTGTCCCTTGTGTTCATGTACACGGTCAACACGGTGCTCGCGACGATCGCCCTTGTCTCAATCCCGATCATCGTGATCTATTCCGCCGTCTTCCACGGAAAGATCGGAAAGGGATTTGAGTACTGCGACGAGAACGAGGGAAAGCTATCCGCCATCGCGCAGGAAAACCTGACCGGCATCCGGGTCGTTCGCGCCTTCGGCAGGGAAAGATCGGAGGTCGAGAAGTTTTCGAAACAGAACGACCTATACGCCAATGCGTGGATCAAGCTCGGCAGGCTCATGTCGGCGTTCTGGGCGGCAGGCGATCTGATTTCCGGACTCCAGCAGCTGACCATTCTCGTCTGGGGCACCGTCCTTGCCGTCAGAGGCAGCCTTTCCGTCGGCGAACTCATCGCTGCGCTTTCCTACAACGCCATTCTGATCTGGCCGGTGCGCGAGCTCGGCAGAACCATCTCCGAAATGTCAAAGGCGGGGATCTCCATCGGAAGGATCGGCGCGATCATGCGCGCCGAGGAAGAAAAGGACGCACCCGGCGCGGTGGACTGCGATCCGAACGGGGACATCGTTTTCGAGGACGTAACGTTCACCTATGAAAACCAAAGCGAACCGGCGCTGAAGCATGTGAACCTTACGGTGAAAAAGGGCGAAACGCTCGGCATCATCGGCATGACGGGCAGCGGAAAATCTACGCTGGCCGCGCTGCTCTGCCGCCTGTACGAGCTGCCGGAGGAATGCGGGCGCATCACAATGGCGGGCACGGACATCCGCCAGATCCGCGCGCGGTCGCTGAGAGAGAAGATCGGCGTCGTCCTGCAGGAGCCCTATCTTTTCAGCCGGACTCTCCGTGACAACATCGGCATCGTCTACGAGAAGCCCGGGGAGCATGAGCGGGAGATCCGCGAGGCTGCCCGCGCCGCATGTCTGGACGAGACGATCACCGGATTTACGGACGGTTACGACACCATGGTCGGCGAACGGGGCGTCACCCTGTCCGGCGGGCAGAAACAGCGCGCCGCCATTGCCCGGATGCTGACGGAAAACCCGCCCGTCATGATCTTCGACGATTCGCTCTCCGCCGTGGACAGCGAGACTGACGCAAAGATCCGCCGCGCGCTCAGGGAGAAGACCTCGGACGCCACGGTGATCCTCATTTCTCATAGGATCCAGACCCTCATGTCGGCGAACCATATTCTTGTCATGGCGGCCGGGGAAATCGTTGAGGAAGGAAGTCACGAGGATCTTCTGAAGCTCGGCGGCATTTACAAAAAAATCTATGACATCCAGACCGGCACGGACACGGACGGGGAAGGAGGTGAGGAATGATGGAGGAGGAATACACCAAGATCAACCATCTGCGCTTCTTCGGAATTCCGAAGATCCTGCCCCATCTGAAACCCTATGTCGGCCCCATGATCTTTATGATGGCGTTCGCGCTTGCGGGCTCCCTCATCGATATCGTGTACCCGAAGTTTCAGGAATATGCCATCAACCACTACATAGCCGACGAAACCCTCGATACCGTCGTACCGTTCGCGATCTTATACGCATCCCTCCTGATTTTTCAGGTGATCGTCAACTTCACGGCGACCTACCTCGGCATGCGGATGGAGATGATCGTCGGCAGGGACCTCAAAAAGAAGGCCTTCGACCATCTCCAGACCCTGTCCTTCTCCTATTTTAACCGCAATTCCGTCGGATACGTCCACTCGCGCGTCATGAGCGATACGGGACGCATCGGGACGCTGATTTCGTGGTACCTGCTCGACTGTATCTGGAACGGAGCGTACATGATCGGCGCGATCGTCGTGATGTTCCGTACCAACTGGAAGCTGACGCTTCTCGTGCTCACGGTCATCCCCGTCGTCACCGCGATCGTCGGCTTCATGCAGAAGAAGCTGACGGACGCGAACCGCCGGATCCGCGAACTCAATTCCCGCATCACAGGATCCTTCAACGAGGGGATCACGGGCTCGAAAACCGTGAAGACCCTCGGAACGGAAGACCGACTGGATACGGAATTCCGGAAGAAGACGGGTGAGATGAAGCGGGTGTCGGTGCTTGAATCAAGGTTCCGCGGCACGCTGTGGACCTCCCTCTCCGTCGCGTCCTATATCGCGCTCGCCCTTGTGCTCAAGCTCGGCGGCGATCTCACGCGGGAAAAGATCATGGCGGTCGGAACCCTCTCGCTCTTCATGTCCTACTCCATGGGCATCATGCACCCCATCCGCTGGATCGTGAATTCCGTGTCCCAGCTCATCACGGTTCAGGTGAACATCGAACGCCTGACCGGACTGCTCGAAACCGAGTCCGACGTGTCCGACTCTCCCGAGGTCGTCGAAAAATACGGCGACATGTTTGATCCCAAGCGCGAAAACTGGGAAGAGCTGAAGGGCGACATCGAATTCGACGACGTGAGCTTCCGCTATCCGGACGGCGACGAGATGATCCTCGAGCACTTTTCTCTGAAGGTTCCCGAGGGAACGAACGTCGCCATCGTCGGGGAGACGGGCGCGGGAAAATCCACGCTCGTGAATCTGGTCTGCCGCTTCTTCGAGCCGACGGAGGGCAGAATTCTGATCGACGGCAGGGACGCCCGCGAACGCTCCCAGCTTTGGCTGCATTCCGGCATCGGCTATGTGCTTCAGACGCCCCATCTCTTCTCCGGCACGATCCGCGACAACCTGAAATACGGTGCTCCTGACGCGACGGATGAAGAAATCATGGACGCCCTGCGGCTCGTTTCGGCCGACGGCATCGTCGAAAAAAGCGAAAAGGGCCTCGATACTGAGGTCGGAGAGGGCGGCGATCTGCTCTCGACCGGCGAAAAACAGCTCCTCAGCTTCGCGCGCGCGATTCTCTGCGACCCGCGGATCCTCGTGCTGGACGAAGCGACCTCGTCCGTCGATACCTTTACCGAGCAGGTCATTCAAAACGCTATCGGGAAGGTGATCGAAGGCCGGACGACCTTCATGATCGCCCATCGGCTTTCCACGATCCGCAGCGCGGACGTGATCCTCGTTGTGCGAGACGGAAAAATCGTCGAATCCGGCGCGCACCGCGAACTGCTCGCGAAGCACGGGTACTATTACAATCTCTATACGCGCCAATATGAGGCCGAAGCGACCGAAGCCGCGTTTCAGGCGGTGATGGAAGGGGGAGCGAGCTCTTGAGAACCGTCCTAGTCACGGCGTTTGAGCCCTTCGGCGGAAGCGGGAGAAACTCCTCCCTCGACACGCTCCGCGCTCTGCCTGCCGTGATCGCCGATGCGGAGATCCGAAAATGTGTCCTGCCGGTCGAATACGACCGCGCGCGGGAACTGCTCGCGGAGCGGGTGCGTGAAACGGAAGAACTCGCAGCGCTCCTCTGCCTCGGACAGGCGGAGGGGCGGGGAGTTATTTCGCCGGAATACATTGCGGTGAACGTGATGAACGGCACGATTCCCGACAATGCCGGCCACCTTGCCGTTTTCGAGCCGATCGTCCCGGGCGGCGCGGATGGGATTTTTGCGACGCTGCCCGTGCGCAGGATCGCGGAGCGGCTGAAAGAGCTGGGGATCCCCTCATCCGTGTCGTTCACGGCGGGCACTTACGTCTGCAACTGTGTAATGTACGCGGCATTGATCCTGGCGAAGCCCCTCGGCATCCCCGCGGGATTCATCCATCTGCCCCTGTCGGAGGAAATCGCCGCGGCGGAGGGCAAAACGGGAAAGACTCCCGCTTTGCCGCAGAAAGTTCTCACGTCCGGAATCACGGAGGCGCTGCGCATCATTCTTGCGTAAAGCTTAAATCAGCAAAAGCGGCTTGGATCGGAAGCACCGGTCAGCCGCTTTTGAGCTTTTTGTAAGTATTCTTCCGGATTTTCGATCCAGAGCTTCTTCATGATTTCCTTCCGAGCGGCGTGCGGCACTCCCGGCATTTGCTGAAACCGCGGGTATTCATATAGGCGCATTTCGGGCAGAAGACGCGGTCGAGCTCGTCGAAATCGCACGGTACAGGATAGGAATACGCGCCGAGCCGGAAGACGTGATCCCCTTTCGCGTAGAGAAGATGTGTTCCGGCGCGAAACAGAATTTCCTCGCTGTCCCCCATGTTTGATCGCAGCACGAGCCGCGGCGTCTCCTTCTGAGAACGCCCCGACCGCACACTGCTGTTCGGTCCGCCGAAAGCCCGCGCGACGGTCGTATGTTTCACTTCCACGACCGTGACCTCGCCGTAATGAGCGCGGCGCAGCAGCTTCTCGTGCAGCCTGAGCGGATAGAAAGGCGGAATGAGCAGGGCGGTGAAGGCGATGGAATACGGGGAGAAAACGCCGCGCCCGGTCTTTGCGACATACAGCGCCCAGATTCCGAGATCAAGCAGGATCCAGCCAGCGATTAACAGAGAGATTTTGATTTTCCCGTTTCGGTCGAGACGGCGGAAAAAGGCCTCCGTCTCCGGTCGGAGCGTCCTTCGCTTTTCCTTCGGCGCGCTTATGTCGATCTTCTGATCCACATAAACGGCCGTTTCGTCCTCGCGCGACCACACCTTTGTTTCCCTCTGATCCGCGCGCGTCCTCGCTTCCTTTTCCTCAATTTCCCCGATCCGTTTTTTGAAGCCGAACAGATAGCCCGCACCGACGGCGAACAGGAAAAAGAAGAGGTAAAAGAGGATCGCGAGCAGACGATTCTGCACGGAAATCGGATCGAGCATGTCCTCCGCGAAGATGGAGTTCTCCACCTTCGCGAGAAAGCGGGCGAGATAGAGAACGGGTCCCGCGAAAAACAAATAGGAAAACAACCTCACCGCGACAAAAGCGCAGAGCGCACCATGCGCCGCGCCGCCGAGCAGAACGGTCATGAGCATGGAGGGAACGTCCGGTTTTCTCTCCTGTCCGTTCGCCGCGCGGTATTCCGCCGCGGGGAAACCGATGAATCGCGCGAAGTAAAATCCGACTCCCATGCAGATGAGCATGGCCGCGGCAAAAAACATCAGCCAGATGCCCTGCTGTTCGGAAACTGTTTTTTCTCCGGTGCCGAAGAGGGGCGTCGCCAAATAACTGACGAGAAGGAGCACGACATTGGACGCCATGCCCACAACGGTCATGAGGACGAAGACAAGCAGCCCTCCGACGAGGATTTCCCTTGCGCTCCGTCCCTTTCTCTGATCAGATGATGAAATGGATTTCATGTACACCTCTCAGGTTCGCGTGAACTTGTTGATTCAATTATACCATACCCTGCCTGTGATGTCAATATTTCGGGCGATTATTTTCGGATTCGGTAACTCTACAATTCCCACCTGCTCTTTTTGTGCAAATCGACAAAAGCAGAAATATGACCGCCAAACACTTGACAAACCGAAAAATGTAATATATAATCATTGAAAAAGTATCCGGAGCAGACACGACATTGTTTCACGGGATCGGTTGTTATGAAGAAAAGCACGATATTCTTTCTTCTCATCCTCGCTCTGTTCCTTTTCACCGGATGCAGTGAAATGGGAGTGGATGAGGACGATCAAAAGGATTCCATAAAGATCCCTGTCGATACGGAGCGTTATCGGGAAGAATACCTCGAGCGGGAAGATCAGCAGGGTTACGTCCCGTATGACAGCAAATACGGGTACGACATTCCCGAGATCACAAAATACCACGACGGCTTCGTCGATTATCTCGGTACGTCCGTCACATTTACCGCACAGTTTGAAGACGCAAATCGGGATTTTCTCGACGACGGAGAGGGCGGCGTTTTCGTCTTCCGTACCATCCGCACACAATCCGGTGAAAACACCTATCGGAATATGTACGACGGGATCGTTTATTACGATCCGGAGGGAAACCCGTCCCGCGTCTGTATCGATCCCGAATGCGCTGTTGACAAGTATTGTACGCACGGGATGGAACTGAACGGTTCCTTTGTAGAGTACTGGGAAGGGAATCTGTATTTTATCGGATACCGTGAGGAAGCGGAAGAACGAAAAGAAACCGTCGGAATTCAGGAGACGCCGCTCAGAAGCTACGTGATTCGGTATGACATCGAAACGAGGACTTTCCGCAAGCTGATCGAATTCTTCGACCGAACCGCCTATATGCTCGTGATCCACGACGGCGTGCTCTTTCTCGTGAGCGGGGACGAGAGGGAGGAGGGCAAGCTCCTTGTGACAAAATACCTCTCCTCCGTCGATCTCAGGACCGGGGAGGCATCCAGAATCTGCATCGGAGAAAGCGACGTGTACGGGATCTGTGAGGGAAAGCTCGTGCTGCAGTCCCCGGAATACGGAAAGGGATGGAACGAGGCGGAATACAAAGTAGAGCTCATGGACCCGGAGGACGGCTCCCGTCGGACGATCGGGATCTATACCGCCGCTTTCTGCGGCGCTGCCGGGAAGTATGTGCTCTACCTCGGGCGATGGGAGACCGGCTTGAGCTACGATCTGTTCCGGCGCGATCCGAACGCGGAGACGCCGGAGGTCCTCGGTCGGAATGTCGTGAAGTTCCGAACGAGAGGGGAAGTCTGCGTCTGGCTGTGCAGCGACGGCGGGCTCTGGCGTTCGGACGTCACGGCGTACGAACCGCACAAGATCGCGTCGAAGGTTGCGGACTTCAAGATCCAACACGATGGACGGATCGTCTATTTTCAGCAGAAGAGTCCCATGAAAGTGAAGACAAGCGGATTTGGGGTCGACACGCTCGGCGACGGAAGCCTCTGGGTGACGACGGGACTCTCTCAGCGGGAGAAGATCTGGGAAGCGTCCGGTTCGACCCGCTGGCTCGGGACCTGCGCCGTAGGAAAGAGCGTCGCGTTCGTCACCGCGATGTATTACGAGATTTTATATCAGGATATGCGGTATCAGTACCGGGAAACCCGGATCATCAAAAAGGAACTGAACGGCGATCCGCCCGAGATCCTGTACCGACGCATTTACAACATGAGCGACGAGGAATGGCGCAGCCATCAAAGTTTCGTCCATGAACAGTACGTCGAGCGGAGAGGGTACTGGTTCGTCGACTATTGGTTCTGGTATTATCCGCAGAGACCGGAATGAGAGCGCGCAGACTCTGAGATCGACTAAAAGCAAAATCAGGCGCTTCGAATGAATCATGTCATTCGGAACACCCGGTTTTACGGGAAACAGCCCACTGGTCAAAGGAAGAGCTTATGCAAGCTGATCGGTGGTCAGGAAAAGGCTGCATCATAGACGGTGCGTACAGGCAGGCAACAGATGTAGGTTCTGTGGTAAGTACTTTTGTTGACACCGATAACTCAAAAACGTTGACAACCCGGATTGAGATCATCTATTCAGATATTCAGAGAGCAGGTATCACATGGTTCCTGCCGACTTGGGATTATGAGGTGTAAAATGGGAAAGATTGACATTGAAAAGAGGTATGGCAGTTTACGTCTCGACGATAATTGGGCTGATGCTCTCGAGGCTTACATTAGAGACGGCGAGCCGGATTTTGAAGATGAAGATGATGAAGAGCCAATCAATCATCCGGATACCGGTATGGAACGAAAAATGTCAAAGGCGAGAGGACACAGAGTGAAACTTCAACTCGTGACCGGGCAAAAGTTGTTCGGTCGGGTTTGTGGGTTTCAAACCAGAACGAATGCATATGCTGATGGATGGGCAATCCTATACTTCACTTCGAATGAAGGCACGAACTACGGCTTTCGTGAAGATGAGATCAGCGATATAAAAACTGTAGACTGACGCAGGGAATCGAGCATCAGAAGGGCGGAACCTCCGTCCTTTTTTCGTGCCTTCGTAACACCCTCCAGAAGCCCACAGCAAGAGGTTAACCCATGAACGATAAACACCCATCCGAATAAGAAAAGAAGGCTACAGAAGCCCTGCACGGCTCACAATATTGGTGAGGAGGGAATGGAAAAGAAAAAGCGCACACTCGAACGAAAGACGGATCGTTCGGATGTGCGCGTCATAGCTGGGGTAGCTGGACTCGAACCAGCGAATGAAGCAGTCAAAGTGCTTTGTCTTACCGCTTGACGATACCCCAATCTGACACGTATTATAACACAGAATCATCGGTTCGTCAAGAGATTTTTTGCGAATCGCCGGGGAATGCCGATGCCGATCAAGTATCGTTCAAAACAGAGAAGAGGGAAGAATGGGACGGACTGCGCTGCGAATTCACTTACATCTTTTCTCCGTTAGGGGACACGTTCTTTATCTTTGCCTCCTTTTCTTCGGCTCGGGCAAATCGTCCGCGACAGCCGGAATGAGGCGGCAGAGCAGTTCACGATCATCCACATCCGCCGCGAGCATTTCTTTTCCACCGGGGTAGGGAAGCTCGAACGCGGCGTCCGGCATCATACTTTTCGCGCTCTGTGTCGGCTTGACGAGCAGGCAGTCGTCGTAGATCCCGCCGACGACCTTTCCGCGATAATACAAAACATACTCCCCCATCATGGGACGGAAGGAAACGCCGTCCAGATCGGAAAGCTGTTCTGCCGCATAAGTGAGAAATTCCTTGTTTGACGCCATTTTATCCCTCTTTCCTGATTTTCAGAGATTTGAGATACGCCTTGCGATCTGCCGGAATCCGATAACTCTCCGCCGCTTTCTGGATCGCCTTGTTGTGCGTCCACGGATCAAGACTCCTGTTTTCGATGATCGGCAGAGCGGAGTCGTACTGCTTCGCGAGCGCGGTCGCGAAATACCACGCGATCATCATTTTCACATAGTATTCTTCGGATCGGATCGACGCGACGATCCTCAAACAGTCCGGATCGAAATCCTCGTCAAGAAAATGCTCCATCAGCATACCCACACCGAAGCGGATCGTATAGGTCCTGTCGGAGCGGATCCATCGCATAATTTCGGAAAACAGCTCTTGCCGGTGCTTCCGAAACACCTTCGGAGACATTTGATCGCAGGTCGCCCAGTTGTCGACGAACGGAAGGAACCGGTTCACTTGCTTGATACAGGTCGGATAATCCTTCATGCCGGAGACGATAAACGCATGAAGCTGATTCTCTTCGAAATACCGATGGGGAAGGTCTCCGAGAAATTCCTCGTATCCGCCCGCTTTGAGAAGCTCGGCGGCAAGCGAGCGAAGCGCGGGCGTCCGGACGCCGATGATCGAATCCGGTCCTATGTTGGGAATGAGCTTGATCTGAAAAGCGCGGTATTGTGCATCCTGCAGAGAAAACAAGGATTTCGTGATTTCGGGTGTTGTCATGGCCGATCCTCTCCTTGATGACGAATCATCATTGTTTTGGAGGTTGTTTCCACCTCACTCAGCGACGCGCCTTGCCCCCGGATTCTTCACGATCCTTCTCTATTCCACCGTGCTGAGCCGGGTCGTACGTCCAGATGGAATAGGACTGCGGATAGCGCGAGATCCTCAGACCGTGTATCCTCCCCACAACCTCGCGAAACTGCATGGACCATCCGGGATGCCCGCGAAGAAGATGGCCGCTTTCCGATTCAAACCAGTAAACCAGCGTGATCGGGTGCGTCAGCGTGTTCTCCAATTTTTCGACGAACCGAAGAAAAGTCACGGGCAGAAAGCTTCTTGCAAGGGACAGGATCGTATAATTGTTATAATCCTGTTCGAAGGCGTCTCCGATGATCACCGATGCCTGCGGATAGCGTTGTGTCCATTCGACAGCGATCCGACCGACCTCTTCGTTGTGTTCGATCCCATAGATCGCGCAGGGACATTTTGAATGGAGCAAAAAGGCAAGAACGCGGCCTTTCCCGCATCCGACGTCGATGAACGTGTCCGACTCGGTGATCCGTACATGGGAAAAAATGCGTTTCAGAAAAATGTAGTGGGTGGATTGTGATCCCGTGCCGCCAAGACCGTTTTGATCGTCCCTGTCAACGCTGCGCACATATTTGACAAGGCTCCGCCCGCAGATGCGCCGATCCTTTCTGCTGTCCGCAAATTCGAGGAGCATTGCGCTGATCTTCGAACACACCTTCTGTATAAAAACTCTCATCCTTTTGAAGAGATTTTTCATGCCCGGTCCGTCATCCTTTTTTAAACTCCGTCTACAAAAAACGCTTCGTCAAGCTCCGCGGTCCGTTTCGTACAGAAAAGCTGTTTATCTGAGCCGGGTTATGTCCGTCAGGAATCGAAGAACGTCTGCTCGTCTTCCAGCTTGAGTCTTTCCGTTTTCGGATACGAGAAAATGACGTTCTGATCCGCGGTCTCAAGATATTTCACAAATCTGTCGGCTTCCCATTTCGCCATCGGAAGATTGTGCATCAGATAGTTTCCGCAGTTTGCGGGCGTTGCGCCCGGGACCTCTCCTTCGTAATCCCTCATATAACGGAACGCTTCAAGCAGGATCGGATACATCTCGGCAGCGGCGGGACGGCCCTTCACAATGATGTAAAAGCCCGTCAGGCATCCCATCGGACCCCAGTAAACGAGTTCGTTTTTCCAAAACGGATGATTTCTGAGGTACGTGGCGACGACATGCTCGATGGTGTGCATGGCGGCGGGGGAGATCGCAGGCTCGCTGTTCGGCCTTGTCAGCCGGACATCAAAGGTCGTGACGAACGCGTCTCCAACCGTGTCAACGCGGCTTTCGTAAATGCCGGGGACGATCTTGGTGTGGTCTACGGTAAAGCTGGGAATCAGGTCCATTTTCATTTCTCCTTTGTGTTATCGCAATGAGTTTGTTTTCGGTATGATCATACGAATCGGATGAGAGGGTATCCCTCACAGCTTTTTGAAGAGTCTTGCGCTCCAGAACTGCATGTCCAGCTCATCCAGATAAAAGTGAAAGATCGCTTTCCAATTCTTTGTCGCCGTACTCAGAACGATATACTCGGCTTCCCCTTTTACCGCGTCTTCCGCGAAGCGGAATAAGGCTTCTCCGATCCCCTGCGACCGTTTCTCAGAGATCACATAGATCTCTTCCACCTCAAAATACGGCGTTCCTTCCGGCATAACGGATTTCATCTGCTCGGACTTACAGACCTTCCCGAACAGATATCCGACAACTCCGTCACAGTCTTCGGCGAGGAAAATGCGATTGCCTTCGATGTCTGAGCGTTCATTGGCCCTGTAACCGTAGCAGCTGTTCTCCGCGGCCCAGAGCTCTGACAATTCGATCAATTCTGCCAATACGGCATCATTCAGTTCGACTTCTGATATTTTCATATACACTTATGCCTCCATGGTATGGTCGGTTATTCATTCGGAGCATCGCACCGCTCGATCTTTCGGAGTTCACCGGGAACTGAGAGATAGTCCTCTTGGACGCGCAGAGGGCATAGCGTCCGAATGAATACCGGGTTTAGAAAACTATCGACAGTTTGAATGTCTTCGTCCTATGCCTGCTTGCGGCAAATATACAGAAGATGGTTTGCGGCGCCGAGCAATTCGCGTTTCTCCGCGAATGCCAGATACCACGCCGCAAACGCTTCAAAATCCTTGTCGGAAAGTTCAAAATCAGGACGTTTTTCGAGCGGCTGAAGCATACCGTCCGTACCGGCGGTCGTGATCCACTGAACGGGCTTGTCTTGAAACAGTTTTTCAAACTCCGTCACATCATAGCCGGTAAAGACCTGCTCTTTGAAGTGTCTTACCCGATAGTCGTCCGTGAAATTCTCCTCCTGTCCCGAAGCCCAGTTTCCATATAAGTATTCGGCGTACATGATGACATAGACGGATATGAAGGCAAAGAGTAGAACCCCGCCCCGTTTTGTGACCCGAACGGCTTCATCGATCGCCTTGCCGATCTCCTCGGGCTCGAACAGATGATACATGGGACCGAGGACCAGGGTCACGTCAAAAGAACTGTCCGAAAAACGCTCCAGATTTGCCGCGTCGCCCTGATATGAGCGGAGGTTTTCAAGGCCTTTTGCGTTTTCTCTTAAAGCAGCAAGATTGCTTTCGAGAAGCTCGACTGCCGTCACATCCATGCCTTCTTTTGCAAGCGCGACGGAATACCGGCCGGTTCCCGCACCGACTTCCAGCACTTTCGATTCTCTGTTCGCATAGCGGTGGATATAGCTCATGGTGGTGAGATATTCGAGCTGTCCGTGCCTGGATCTGAGCAGGCGGCCGTCTTCGTTCGTCGGGTCATAGAAACCGTTCAGGATTTCTTTTCTGTCGCGGAAGCTGCGCGTGTCCGATTCATCCCGAAAATCATGATCCATGTGAGAACTCCTCTCTGAATATCGATTATTCTGCTTTCGATGCCCGGATCGCTCCCATGCAGTGGATCCTTACGACGCGGTTGTCGTCTGTCTCCGCGATTTGTCTCAGTTTTTCGAGGTACGGTCTGACAAATCCCGGTCTCAGTTTTCCGAGGACGCGGAAAATCTCCGGGGCCTCCATCCTGACCCGGTCGTCCGTGTCGCAGAGGAGCTTTTCAAAGAACGGCATATGCGCCTCGTAAACATCCGGCGTGTTTGCGGCGATGTTTTCCGACGCCCAGATGAAGCTCAGTCTGACCTTCGCCGCATCGTCGGAGGCCAAGCGGAAGAGCCCCGCCCAGTACGGTTCGATCAGGGAATAGTCGGCGCGTCCGATCCTGCCGAGGGCGCAAGCCGCGCGCTCCCGCAAAAGAGGCGCAGGGCTGGAACAGAAGGACGCGACGACCGGGACTGCGTCGTGCACCGCCAAAGGATGAGCGAGTCCCATCTCTCCGAGCAGCCAGAGCGCTTTCGCCCGGATTTTCTCCGATTCATGGGAAAGGAGGGAAGAGACAAAGGGGATGTTCTCTCTCCATTGATCTCTGTTCTTTGTCAGGATCCCAAGCTCTTTGTATAGCTCCGATTCGGTCAACTCGTTCTCTCCTTTGCCGGGAAACGCCGGCTCAGGTATTCGTTGAACAAATACATTTTATAGTCCTCCAAACCGAAAACTCTGTCCGACGAAGGATCGCCGTGTTCCCGCGTCAATTCGGACCAGGTACATTGCATTGCGGCGTTCAGAGCCGGCGTATTTCCGGACAGGATGCTCGGAACAAGTTCTCCCGGTTCATCGCTCTTCAGATTGCCGATCTTCCAGGGATCGGTCATATGAGTGAAATTGTAGAAAACATCAAATCGGTTCGAAATGTTGAGCGTTATTTCCGCTCCGATCTCAAAAAACGGAGAGGAAGAATCGTTGAGCAGCGTCCGGCAGCATTGTGCTTCCGAAAGGATATGATCATAATCCAGATACACCTCTTTCAGCTCGTCGGGGATGTGATGCTTCAGAATGCGGATCGGATACAGCTTCCTGTTTTCTCCCTCGCAGCTGCCTTCGTGGACAAAAAACTCAAGCTCCGGACAGCGATCCTTTTTGATTTCCATGGCCATTCGGAACAACTGAACGATTTCATCGCGATTCTCTTCGTTGATGAAGCATTGCCAGCGCGGGACGATCCCGCCGCGGATCAGCAGTTCTCCGGCGAGCATCACTTCCCGATAAGCGCCTTTTCTGCCGACGTATTTGTCCTGCGTGGATTCAAGCCCGAAAAAGGTCAGCTGCACCTTCTTCACACCGACGGATTTGAGAAAGGGAATATACTTTTCGTCCCTGACGATGCGATAGAAACTCGCCAGCTCAAAGCGCTCCGGGACCGCGTTTTTGGAGATTTCAAGGTCTCTTTGCCAGCGTTCTTCGTAATGATCGCAATAGTCCGGTTCCCTCAGCCAACTGTAATAGGCGATCTTATCAAAATATGGCGAAAAGAAATCGACGATAAAACGGTCCGAGCCCTCTTCCATTCTCCTGTTTGGCATATGACCGAGCCAGCAATGAAGGCAGCGATTCGGGCAGCCGTACATGTCCACAACCAAATTCAGCGCTTTTTCTTCCATTCTCTCTTTCTCCATGAATTATTGCGGTTCAAAAAATCGGAACCGCTGTCATACTCCGTTGCAAGACAGCGATGCGACGGTCTCGCAATGCCTTGTCGCCTGAAACGGATCAACCGGCACAACGCGGCGGACGGAACAGCGCGCCAAAAGGGAATTTGACGGTTTCGATCATTCTATGTCGATCCAGATTCCGGTATCATGGATCGACGCTCCTTCAACGCTATGATAAAACCTCTGCGCTTCGTCGTTGTTCGCCGTCAGTGCGATCAGCACGCCGACGCCTTGTTTTTTGCACGCATCTCTTAACGCTTTGAGCAAGGCTTGAGCAACCCGATTGTGCCTTTCGCTTTTCAAAACACAGATCCAGTCCATATAAGCACTGAAGCAGGAAGCGTCGCTTCTGCTGCTGACAAGGGACGCGTCGATTCTTCCGATCACTCTTTCGTTTTTAATGGCGATCAAGGATATCGCTGTGTTGAAGCGAGGGTCGGAAAAGCTTTGCAACAGCTGCTTTCTGTACGTATCATCCGGCTCCCAGAAATACGTATCCGGTTCCTGTTTTCTGAGTTCCCGCTCAAAAGCAATCACTCTGTCGATGTCCTCTATTTCAAAAGTCTTGATTTCAAACATGGTTTCTCCTAATCAAACAGGAATATGCCGATCTGAAAGGTTGCCGTCCCAACTGACTATGCGCATTTATAAGTATATTATTTTCTGTTCCCGTTTCTCAAGATTTCCCTCAACACATCTGATCATGTATGCCTTTGACAAAGCATCGGACGCAACAAAACTGACACATCCTCCGTTTTCCACAAAAGCAACATTGCTTTCCAGGGCTAACCCGGGAATTGTCTTTTCCTTCATCATCTCATCGAAGCTTTCAAGTCTTTCATCATAGTGAGGGCAAAAAGCATATGGAAAAAGATTGAGCAATCCGTTCACCCAGCCGTATCCGACTTTGTCGTCCTTCCAAAAAACCGAACTGTCGCTATGCCCGCAGTTAAACCAACACATTGCGCCTGCGCTGATGCCCGATAAAACCGCCTGATCCGTCACGTACAGATCCTTCAGTTTTCGGTCCAGCCCATACTTTTTCCATGTTTCCATCATGAATGCGGTGTCTCCGCCGCCCACATAGATGATGTCCGCGCGGCTGAGCAGACAGTCTATTTCGTTCTCACTGTATCTCTTCGCTGCAACACTCAATTCATTCACTCTGCATCCAAGCGGCTCGAATTCACCATGAATATTGGAGATATATTCTTCGGCATCATGACTGGCAGTTCCGATAAAAAGAAAACTTGGATTCTCTTTCTTTGTTAAGGCAACAATGTACTGATTGATTCTGTGGGTGGTTTTTAAGTCACCGCCTGCTATTGCCACGATTCTTCCCATTGATATCTCCTTTATCCAAGCAAATCACGATTTGCAAATCTCATTTCAGCTGCTTCGGATCGTGCGCATTCTTCGGCTCATATGGCACTGAAATGAAATCCTTCTTTTGGTGGTACAAGCAGCATACTGTTTCAATGAATTGTCGATTCGGAGACAAATCAACAAACTGAAAGTTATAGTTCCCACTTCAAATAACCGCATGTGAATGGGAAGAAATCAAACTTTTGGGTTCCGATATGGATGGCTCCGTTTTTTTCATACCACTTGCGAAGGACGGTGTTTTCTTCAACAATCCCAATATTCATTGTA
>JAFYBN010000090.1 GCA_017540175.1 Clostridia bacterium
CAGACATACACCCCGCGAAGACGCACCCCAAACCCAAGCTGACAACCACCCGCGCCGTGTAATCAAACGCGCTCGTCTTCACGAAGGGTTTCAGCTTCAAGAAATCAGGCCGCGATGAACTCGCTTGATTTTTCGGCTGACGCCGTGCGCTTCACCGTCGAAGCCGCTTCGGAGGATCAAGAACGACAGATTGGATGGCCAATGGGACCCTCAGGGAGGGGACCTGCGGCCTGAGCTGGTCCCCTCCCTGCGCCGCCCGCGCAGGGCAATATCTCGTTCCACAAACGCGAAGCGTTTGTTTCCTCTTAATCTTGCGAAGCAGTCGGCCATGAGATGTGTGCCCTGCGCCGAGTGCGACAGCGTCGGCACGGCAGTCGTGCTGTGCGCCGTCCGCGCAGGACAATACAAATCCGTAATTCCCAAACACGGAAGTTCGCGCTGCGCGCGAATTCCACGAGTTCGCAAAGCGAACTCGGGCGCAGCGTTTGTTCCTAAAAGGACATGCGCATGCAAAAGCAGGTGGTCATGAGATGTGTGCCCCGCGCCGAGTGCGACAGCATCGGCACGGCAGTCGCGCCCGGCGTGCCGCCTCTCCCAAAGGGCGGGGCAAGAAAGAGCCTCTCTTTTTTTCCGATAAACCTTACATCGGCGAGGGGACAGCATTCTCTTTGATGCGGTTTCAGCAAACTCCCCGCCGGAGAGTGAAGAGAGGTGCCGCGGCAAAACCCCGCGCGCCGGAGCGGAAAATTTTATGCAAAATCCCTCTTTACTTTTCGCGGCACATGGTATATAATACGGGGTAAGGAAACGCTTGTGCCGTTTCCCATAAAACAAAGACTGCGACCGGAAAGAAACGAGACCGTCCGTCCCCAGAGAGCGCCGCCCGGAAATCGGGCTGCAAGCGGCGCGGCGTGACCCTCCGCTGTGCATCCGTGAGTCGGTCCGGCGAACCTTCGCCCCGCGTCCCGGGGAGAAGCTCAGGCGGGCCCGCGCGACGGCGTTATCCGTCACCGAGTGATAAATCAGAGTGGGACCGCGATCTTCGCCTCTGCCGTTTTTGAGGCGGAGTTTTTTTGATTATTCAGGTGATTTCATGGAAAAAAAGCAAATCCGCATCAAGCTCCGCTCTCCCGCGGCGAAAGCGGTTTACAAGGAACTTGCCGACCTGCGCGGCGAGCTCGACTCCATCCTCGCGCGCGACCCCGCCGCCGCAAACCGGGCGGAGGTCCTGCTCCTCTATTCCGGGGTGCACGCGCTTCTGCTCTACCGCCTCGCGCACCGGATGCAGAAAAAAGGCATGATCTTTCCTGCGCGCGCCCTGTCCCAGTTCGCGAAATTCGTGACCGGGATCGAGATCCATCCGGGCGCCGAGATCGGGAAGGGACTCTTCATCGACCACGGCGCGGGCGTCGTCATCGGCGAAACGAGCGTCATCGGCGACTACTGTACGATCTATCAGGGCGTGACCCTCGGCGGCACGGGCAAGCAGACCGGCAAGCGCCACCCGACGATCGGCGACAACGTCATGATCGGCGCGGGCGCGAAGCTGCTCGGCAATTTCACCGTCGGCTCGAACGCGAAGATCGCGGCGGGCGCGGTGGTGCTCCACGACGTGCCGGAAAACGCGACCGCGGTGGGCGTGCCCGCCCGCGTCGTCAAGGTGGGTGACAGGAAGATCCCCGATTCGGAGAACAAGCGTCCCGGCGAGGTCTTTGACCTCGATCAGGTCAATATCCCCGACCCCACGTCTCACGACATCAACATGCTGATGCGGCGCGTCGTCCAGCTCGAAAAGACGCTCGGCATTCCGCCGGAGGAAGACAGCGTGTACCCGGACGGCTCGGGAATCTAAGCGGAGGAATCGAAATGAGATGTCCGAAATGCGGGTGCGTCAACCCGGACGGCGCCGCCGGCTGTCAGACGTGCGGCCTTGACTTCGCCGCGCTCCCGGAATCTGCCCGGCTGCCCCGTTCAAAGGGCTGGATCATCTTCCGCGCCGTCGCCGCCGTACTGCTCTTCGTCGGACTGATGTTTCTGTGTCAGTCCTGCGTGATGACGGGCTATATGAGCTCCGTCATGGTGGATCTCGGCGTCGGGGAAGCCGTCGCGGCGGGGAACACGGATTTCATGACGGAAGAGTTCATGGGCTCGCTCATCGACGCGGTCACGAAGCACAGCGTGGAGATCCTTCTGATTTCCAATCTGCTCACCCTCCTCGCGGTCTGCCTGATCTTCCGCCTGCGCAGGCGCGTTCCGACGGAGGAATTCGCGCTCCGTTCCGTCAATCCGTACCGGCTCCCGGGGTTCGCCCTGCTCGGCGTTTCGGTGAACATCGCGGCGGCGGGGGTGATCTCCTTCCTGCCCCTTTCGGAGTCGACGGTCGAATCCTTTGAGAGCCAGTACGCCTCGCTGTTCGGCTCAAACCTTTTCCTCGAGATCGTGACGGCCGCCGTCGTCACGCCGATCGTGGAGGAGATCATCTTCCGCGGCATCGCCATGACAAGGCTGATCCCCGCCGTCGGCACGCCCGGCGCGGTGGTGATTTCAGCCGCGATCTTCGCGATTGCCCACTGGACGCCGATCGCGGTCGGCTATACCGTCGTCGTCGGCGTGCTGCTCGCCCTGATCTATGTCCGCACCCGCTCGATCCTGCCCACGATCATCGTCCATATGTTCTTCAACCTGACCCCGTACTGGCTGGATAAGATCAACCAAAAAGGCTTCACGGTCCTGTTCGTGATCTCGATCCTCGTCACCGTGTGGCTCATCCTGACGCAGATCGTCCGCTTCCCCAATTTCACCGACGTATATTACGATACGACGGACCGTCTCGTTCTGCGGGACGGGGAGGAGCGCCGCATCGCGCGGGAGGTCAGAGCATGCCGCGCGAACCCGGATGACAGCCGGCTGTTCGAGAAGATTGGACGCCTCGCGCTGGAGTGGAACAAATACCGCGCGGAAAAAGAAAGAAGCGCCCGCGAAAACGCGCGAAAGCGCACGGACGGCAAACCGGCGGAGAAACCCGGACCCGGGGAAGAACCGATACCCGAAAAAGAACCGAATCCCGAAAAAGCTCCGAATCCCGAAAAAGCTCCGAATCCCGAAAAGGAACCGAATCCCGGAGATGACCCGAACCCCGAAGATAACCCGAAGACGGGGACCGACGGGGACGGCGATCGGGACTGAAAATACAGGAAGCATTTATCTGCATAAAGCAAAGGGGAACGATATGAAACTGTACAACACCCTTACGAGAACGCGCGACGACTTTGTGACCCACGAGCCCGGAAAGTGCCGGATGTACACCTGCGGCCCGACGGTCTATCACTTCGCGCACATCGGCAACCTGCGCACCTATATCATGGAGGACGTGCTCGACAAGTACCTCCGCTATTCCGGATACGACGTGACCCGGTGCATGAACATCACCGACGTCGGACACCTGACGAGCGACGCCGACACCGGCGAGGACAAAATGCTCAAAGGCGCGAAGCGCGAGCACAAAACGGTCATGGAGATCGCGCGGTTCTATACCGACGCCTTCTTTGCCGACTGCGCGAAGCTGAACATCAGAAAGCCGGAGATCGTCGTCCCCGCGACCTCGTACGTCGAACGCTTCATCCGCATGATCGAAGTCCTCGTCGACAAGGGATACGCCTATCTCTCGGGCGGCAACGTGTATTTCGACACCTCGAAGCTCGATAACTATTATGTCTTCGGCAACCAGAGCGCCGAAGACCTCGCCGTCGGCGTGCGCGAGGGCGTGGAGGCTGACGACGCGAAGCGAAACGCCGCGGATTTCGCGCTGTGGTTCACGAAATCGAAATTCGAGGATCAGGAGCTGAAATGGGAGAGCCCGTGGGGGCTCGGCTATCCGGGCTGGCACATCGAATGCTCCGCCATCGCGCTCGAGAATCTCGGCGAATACCTCGATCTGCACTGCGGCGGCGTCGACAACGCCTTCCCGCACCATACGAACGAGATCGCGCAGAGCGAGGCGTACGTCGGTCATCCGTGGTGCTCCCACTGGTTCCACGTTCTGCACCTCAATACCGCGAGCGGCAAAATGTCCAAGTCCTCCGGGGAGTTTCTGACGCTCTCCCTGCTCGAGGAAAAGGGCTACGACCCCATGGTCTACCGCCTCTTCTGCCTCGGCTCCCACTACCGCAAATCCCTCGTCTTCTCGTGGGAGGGCATGGATTCGACGAAAACGGCGTACCAGAAGCTCGTCGCAAGGATCGCCGCTCTTGATCCGGAAGACAAGACCGAGGCCGACCCCTCGGCGGTCGGGGAGCTGAAAGCCCGTTTTGCCGCGGCGATGGACAACGACCTCAACACCGCCCTCGCCGTCACCGCCCTCTACGACGTGCTGAAAGCGAAAATCGGCGACGCGGCGAAGCTCGCCCTGATCGCGGATTTCGACACGGTCCTTTCCCTGAACCTGATCCCCGCAGCGCAGAAGGCCCGCGAGGCGGCGAAGCAGACCGAAAAACAGACGGAAAACGCGGCGCAGGACGGCCTTGCGGTTGTCTGCCTGACCGAGGGGCTGGACGACTCGTTCACCGCCGAGGTCGAGGCTCTCATCCGCGAGCGCGCCGATGCCAAAAAGAAAAAGGATTTTGCCGAGGCCGACAAAATCCGCGCTCACCTGTCCGAAATGGGCGTGACCTTAAAGGACGGGAAGGAAAGCGTGAGCTGGGAAAAGGCGTGATCATTCCCGCGCGGGCAGGCGGAGAGAATACCCCGCGCCCCGCACGGACAGGATCACCCCGTCGCCGAAGAGCGGTTTCAGCTTTCTTCGGAGATACTGTGCGTACACGTCCGCGAGATTGGAGCCCTTTTTCCGCTCCCGCCCGGGCGTCAGCGCGGCGTAGATCGCGTCCCGCGTGACGACGGCTCCCCGCGCTTCGTATAAAAGCATGAACAGCGCGAATTCCCGCTCGGTGAGCCGCGCCTCGCGCTTTCCCGCGGCGACCGCGCGCCGCGCGGGGATGAGTGTGATCTCACGATTATTCGCATCGTCCGTTTCCCGCTCCCGGGCGGCGTCTCCGATCCCGCTCTCCCGCGCCGGACTGCCGGACTGTGCGCCCTGACGCGCGCCGATGCCGCTTCGCGGCGGCTCGGTCATACCGTCGGCGGACGCGAGGGCGCGCAGCAGCGCGACGGTCTCTGCGACGGAATACGGCAGACGAACGGGAAAACAGCGCTCGCCGAGCATCCCTCCGAGCCGCGCGGCGGCGTCCCGTTCCGCGGCATCTTCGTTCCGGAAGAACACGACGGCGTAATCGGCACGCAAAAGACCGTCCCCGAGGCGCAGAGCGCCCGCGGCGTCCGCGAGCAGCAGGCTCGCGCCGCCCTCGCGGGGGATGCCGGCGAGGGTGAGCAGCCCTTCGGCGCACGCGGGAGAAAAGCTGTCGAGTGCGAACGTGACGCGCATGGGAGACCTCCCGGTTGACTCGATTTTCTGTTATGATATCACAAAAGCGGCGGCATGTCAAGCCGCGGGGAAAGGAGGACGCATGACGTTCGTACCGGATAACGCCGCTTTCTGGCTTGCCGACCGCGCGAAAGCATGCTGCTTCACCGGGCACCGCTCCCTCCCCGCCGACCGTCTGGACGACATCCGGGAGACGACGCGCCATGTGGTCCGCGTGCTGATCCACGCCGGGTTCCGCGTGTTTCTGTGCGGCGGCGCCCTCGGCTTCGATACCCTCGCCGAGAAGGTCGTGCTCGAAATGAAGGAGGCGGAGCCGGAGATCAAACTGCTCCTCGCGCTGCCCTGCCGGGATCAGACAAAGGCATGGATGCGCCTGCCGCGTGACATGGCGTGCTCGGCGCTGAGGGAATACCAGCGCATCAAGGGGCTCGCCGACGGCGTCTGCTACGTCAATCCCTTTTATTTCGACGGGTGCATGCGCGAGCGCAACCGCTTCATGATCGAAAACTCGTCGTTCTGCGTGGGGTACTACGCGGGCACCCTGAAAAGCGGCGCGGGTCAGACCTGGCGCATGGCGCAGAAGGAAGGCCTGAAGCGCTACAACGTCTTCGACATGCTCCCGAAACGCGGCGGAGCCGAAGAAGGCAGCTCGTCCCAAAACCACTGAATGAAAATCATATCACACAAATAAAGGAAGTATCAGTATGAAAACTCTCGTCAAGCATCCGAACGCCGCCGCGATCCGCCCCGTCGTCACCATCGTGATGGACGGCGTGGGACTCGCGCCCGAATCCGAAGGCAACGCCGTGAAGCTCGCCCGGACGCCGAACCTCGACCGTCTCATGGCGAACTATCCCTGGGTGAAGCTCAAGGCCCACGGCACCGCGGTCGGTCTCCCCACCGACGACGACATGGGCAACTCCGAGGTCGGACACAACGCGCTCGGCTCCGGTCAGGTCTTCGCGCAGGGCGCGAAGCTCGTTTCCGCGTCCATCGCGTCCGGCAAAATGTTCGCGTCCGACACATGGAAGGCGCTCGTCGCTCAGGTGAAGAACTCCGGCGGCACACTGCACTTCCTCGGGCTCTTCTCCGACGGCAACGTCCACTCCCACATCGACCACCTGAAGGCGATGCTCGCTGAGGCGAAGGCGGAAGGGGTCGCGAAGATCCGCGTGCACATCCTGCTTGACGGGCGCGACGTGGGCGAGACCTCCGCGCTCGAGTACATCGATCCGTTTGAAGAATATATCGCCTCTCTTTCGGACGCCTCCTGCGACATCAGGATCGCGTCCGGCGGCGGCAGAATGAAGATCACCATGGACCGCTACGAGGCGAACTGGGCGATGGTGGACCTCGGCTGGAAGACCCACGTGCTCGGCGAGGGCCGTCAGTTCGCGAGCGCCCACGAAGCCGTCGTGACCCTGAGGGAAGAGACCCACGCCATCGACCAGGACCTGCCCCCCTTCGTCATCGCGGAGAACGGCAAGCCCATCGGCACGATCGAGGACGGCGACAGCGTGATCTTCTACAATTTCCGCGGCGACCGCGCCATCGAGATCTCCCGCGCCTTCGACGGCGATGAGAGCTTCGACAAATTCGACCGCGTGCGCGTGCCCGACGTCGTGTATTCCGGCATGCTCGAATACGACGGCGACCTGCACATTCCGAAGAGATACCTCGTCTCCCCGCCGGAGATCACGAACACGATGGGCGAATACCTCGCCGACATGAAGATCTCCCAGTTCGCCATGTCCGAGACGCAGAAATACGGGCATGTGACCTATTTCTGGAACGGCAACCGCTCCGGAAAATTCTCCGAGGAATACGAGACCTATGAGGAGATCCCCTCCGACATCGTGCCGTTCGAGCAGAGACCGTGGATGAAGTGCGCCGAGATCGCCGACCGTCTCATCGAGGCGATCGAATCCGGCAAATATGACTGCCTGCGCGTCAACTTCCCGAACGGGGACATGGTCGGACACACCGGCTCCCTCGAGGCGACGATCTGCGCGATGGAAGCGCTCGACCTGCAGCTCGGAAGAATCCTTCCCGTCGTCGACAAGGCCGGCGGCGTCTGCCTGATCACGGCGGACCACGGCAACGCGGACGAAATGGCGGAGCTTGACAAGAAGACCGGCGCGGTGAAGCGCGGCGCGAACGGGGCGATGAAGGCGAAGACCAGCCACACCCTGAATCCCGTCCCCTTCATCATTTACGACAACCGCTATGCCGATTCCTATACCGTGAAGAAGGACGGCGCGTTCGGGCTGTCGAACGTCGCTGCGACGGTGGTGAACCTGCTCGGCTACGAAAAGCCCGAAATGTGGGACGAGTCCATCATCGAGCTGAAATAAGCCCGAGATAGTTCCGAACGAAACCCGCCGCGGGAAGGAGGAACTCCCTCCCGCGGCGGATAATCCCCGCAGGCACACTTCACGATTCAGAAAATCAGTCCCGGCGGAAGCGCTGCTCCCGCCTTTTCTGACCTCAGGAGGTTTCCATGTTCATCCGCGACGGTATTCTGTTCCGCTCGACAACTCTCTCCGCCGTCCCCGGCGTGTGTCACGGGTTTTCGACGCGGGAGGGGGGCGCGAGCACCCTCGAGCACACGAAAACGCTCAATCTGACAGGCGGGCAGGGGGACGCGCCGGAGACCGTGCTGTACAACCTCGGCGTCTTCGCCCGTGCCGTCTCGGACGGGAAGTACGGCGCGGAGGCGGTCGTCCGCGCGCATCAGATCCACTCGAGCCGCATCCGGCAGCTTGCCGCGGATAACGCGGGAGAGGGCACGGTCCGGGAAGCGGGGGAGGACTGCGACGGGTTTTATACCGATCAGCCCGGCGTCATGCCCGTTATCCGCGTCGCAGACTGCGTCCCCATCCTCTTCGCTGGGCTGAAAGCGGACAGCTCGCCCGTCGTCGCCGCGGTGCACGCGGGGTGGCGGGGCACGGTTTCCGGGATCGCGCCGCTCGCCGTGGAGCGGATGCTTTCGCTCGGCTGCGAAAAAGAGACGATCCGCGCCGCCGTCGGCGCGCACATCGGCTTTTGCTGCTATGAGGTCGGCGACGATTTCTTCGACGCCGTGCGGGACGCGCGGGGCGCGGATTTCGCCGCCCGCCACGTGAGGCGGCCCGCGCCGGGAGAGAAGCGTCACGCGGACCTCTCGGGCATGAACCTTGAGCTCTTGTGTGAAGCGGGGATCGCAGAGAGCGCGGTCGATTTCTGCCCGCTGTGCACGATGGAGGACACGAAAACCTTTTACTCCCACCGCGGCATGAACGGAAAGCGCGGGACGATGGGCGCGGGGATCGTGATCCGCGGCTGAGGAGCGCGAAAACGACGCGCCGCGGCACGATATCACACAAAAAACACATATCCGCAAGAAAAACCGCGGATGTGTTCAAGATTTATTTATAAATCCGTGGTATAATCAACTTAACTGTGATTGATAATCCAGAGGGAACGGAGGGCGTACGCCGCACATGAGTGAAGCAAGCAATCCCGTAAGCATGATCGAAATCAGCAATCTCGTCAAGAATTACGGTTCCAAATTCGCCGTTGACGATATCTCGTTCAAGGTCTCCACCGGGGAGATCGTCGGGTTCCTCGGGCCCAACGGCGCGGGGAAATCCACGACGATGAACATCCTGACCGGGTGCCTATCCTCCACGTCCGGGGAGGTGAAGGTCGGCGGCATCGACATTCTCGAAAACCCCGACGAGGCGAAAAAGCTCATCGGTTTTTTACCCGAGCAGCCCCCGCTCTACGTCGACATGACCGTGGACGAATACCTGAATTTCGTCTACAACATCAAATCATGCCGGCTGAACCGGGCGAAGCATCTCGAGGAGATCCGCAAGGTCACGAAGATCGACGACGTGAAAAACCGTCTGATCCGCAATCTTTCGAAGGGTTACCGCCAGCGGGTCGGCATCGCGCAGGCGCTGGTGGGGAACCCGCCCGTCATCATATTCGACGAGCCCACCGTCGGGCTTGACCCGAAGCAGATCATCGAGATCCGCAACCTCATCCGCTCCCTCGGCAAGACCCACACGGTCATCCTTTCGACCCACATCCTTTCCGAGGTGCAGTCCGTCTGCGACCGCATCATCATCATCAACGACGGCAAGATCATCGCGGACGAGAAAACCGAAAACATCACGCAGGTCGTGGACGACAACCGCCGCTATCTCGTGAAGATCGCGGGCCCGATGCGGGAGGTCACGGCGGCGCTCAAGGCCATTCCGGGCGTCGTAACGGTCGATCTCACCGGGGAACGCGAAATGGACAGCTATGTGTACAGCGTCGAGGCGTCGAAGGGCGTCGACGTGCGCAAGCCCATTTTCTACGCCATGGCGGAAAAGAACTGGGCGATCCTCGGACTCCAGGTCGCGCAGATGAACCTCGAAGACGTCTTCATCCGGATCATGGACAAGGCGTCGCGGTAAGTCCCACTATCTTTGGATAAAGGAATCAGAACTTATGTCAGCTATTTACAAGAGAGAGATGCGAGCCTATTTCACGACGCCGACGGGATACGTGTTCATCGCCGTGTTCCTCGCGGTGTCCGGCTTCGTATTCGCGGTTTCCACATTCCAGTCGCAGACCTCGGACGTCTCGGGCTATTTCCAGCTCATGATCTTCGGCTACATCATCATCGTGCCCCTGCTCACCATGCGCTCCTTCGCGGAGGAGCGGCGCACCCGCACGGAACAGCTTCTCATGTCCTCGCCGGTTTCCGTCACGTCGATCGTGCTCGCGAAGTTCTTCGCGGCGTTCACGATGTTCGCCGGAACGGTCCTGCTCTCCTGCGTGTATTATCTGCCCCTCAGAAAGTACGGCGACACGAACGTCGGCAAGGCCTTCGGGTGCCTCATCGCCATGCTTCTGCTCGGGATGTGCTTCGTCGCGGTCGGCATCTTCGTCTCGACCCTGACCGACAGCGCCGTCACGGCGTCCATCGGCACGATGGCGATTCTGCTCGTCTTCGTCACCGCCGCGATTTTCAACAACCTCATCGACGCCTACGTCATCCGTCAGGTCCTGTCGTGGATTTCCGTCTACTCCCGCTACGTGAACTTCACCTACGGCATCTTCGACGTGGCGGCGACCGTTTATTACTTCTCCATCACCGTGATCTTCCTGTTTCTCGCGATCCGTGTGTATGAGAGAAGAAGATACGCCTGAGCGGGGAGGACGGTATGAACAGAAACAGATTTTTGCAGAGCCGCCGGTTTAAGTACGGCTCCGTCGCGACCGCGTTCACCATCGCTTTCATCGCCATCGTGGTGATCTTCAACGTCATCTTCACCGCGCTCGCGCAGAAGTACATGTGGTACATCGACATGACCGAGCAGCAGGTGTTCACCCTGAGCGAGCCGGCGAAGGAGATCATGTCCGACATCACCGAGGATGTGTACCTTTATTTCGCGAGCGAGCCGGACATCCTGATGAACGGCGCGAACGCCTCCTATACCCGTTATATCTACACGACCGCCCTCCAGCTGGAGGAGGAATTCCCGAACGTCCACGTCGAAGCGGTCGACATTCTGAAGAACCCCTCGTTCTTCCGTGAATTCTACAACACCGCGGCGACCGACATCAATACCACCGACGTCGTGATCACCTCCGGCGGCGAGACCCGCGTGGCGCGCGCGCAGGCGTTCTTCACCTTCAACGATACCTCCGATCTTTCGACCGTGTGGGCGTATTCCGGCGAAAAGCGCATGATCTCGTTCATCATGCAGGTCACGCAGACCGATAAGCCCATCGCGGCGTTCACGACCCAGCACGGCGAGTCGCTGAACACGCAGGACGCCCTGACTCTCGCCTCCCTCTTCGAGGAAAACGGCTTTACCACCATGCCCATCGATCTCTCGCAGGAGACGGTGGACGACGACTGCCGCATCCTCGTAATCTATGACCCGACCTACGACTTCATCGGCGCGGAGGCGGAGGACGCCGCCCGCAACGAAATCGAAAAGGTCGACAAATTCCTTGACCGGTACGGCTGTCTGCTCGTCTTCTGCGATCCGCAGAACGTCGAAAAGCTCACGAACCTCAACGAATTCCTTGAGGAATGGGGCATTTCCTATACTGCGGGCACGACGGTGCGCGATACGGAGCACTCCATGTCCACCGACCACTATTCCATCATCGCGGAATACCAGCGCGACACGCTGGGCGGCTCGATCTATTCCGATCTGAACGATCTCGCCACCCCGCCGAAGACCATCATCCGCAAGGCCGCTCCCATTGAGATCCTCTGGACGGACGGCGGCGGGCTCAACGGCACGCGCCAGGTTTCCCCGGTCCTCAAATCCTCCGAGACCTCCGAAATCGTGAAGGACGGCATGGTGGTGGGCGGCGGCTCGTACAACCTTGTGACGATCACCCGCGAAAGCCGCATCGTCTCGAACGAATACTATTATTCCTACGTCATCGCCGCGGGCAGCCCCTCCTTCGCCTCGAAGCAGTATCTCGATTCCAACGCCTACGCGAACGACGACGTCATCGCCGCCGCCATGAAGGCGACCGGAAGGGAGCGCGTGCTGGCGTCGCTCGAGCTCAAGCCCTTTGACAAAGACGACATCGACGTCACGACCGCGGACGCGAACCGCTGGACCGTCCGCCTGACCACGGTGCTCCCGCTGATCTTCGCGATCGTCGGCATCGTTGTGATCACGAGGAGAAAGCACGCATGAAGCTGAAGAAAATCAGAGTCGTGACCGCCGTTTTCGCTTCCCTTTTCGTCGCGATGCTTATCTTCTCGCTCCTCCCCCTGTTCAAGATCACGGTTGAGACCACGAATCTCGAAACGGGGAAGAAGGAGGTCGAAGAAAAACGCGTCAACCTGTGGAAGTTCGCGGCGCAGGCCCAGAACACCGACGTGGAGCTCGAACTGCTTGACGGCGAGAAGATGATCACGACCAAGCTGACGAACTTTTATATCTTTGAGCCCGTCCCGCGCTCGGGCATCAAGTCCATCGAAGTAAAAAACGAATACGGCGGCTACAAGGTCTACCGCGACGCGGCCGACGCCTTCCAGCTCGACGGCTATCCCGGGATCCAGTTCGACCAGGAGCTCTTTTCCTCTCTCGTCGTGACCGCGGGAACGCCGACCGCCATGATGCGCGTGGCGGAGGATCTCGACGAAGCCGGGTACGCGGAATACGGACTGGATCACCCGCGGGCGTCCTGGACGCTCACCGCGACCGACGGCAAGACCTACACCATTTATGTGGGCGACAACCTGCTCACCGAGGGCGGTTATTATGTGAAATACGAGCCGAGAAACGCGGTGTATATCCTTTCCACCTCGCTCGAGGACACGATCCTGCAGCCTGCCCATCATCTGATCAGCCCCATGCTCACGGCGGGGCTGACCTCGAACACGTATTTCTTCGTCAATGAATTCACGGTGATGCACGGGGAGGACCTCTTCGTCCATGTGGTCCGCGTGCCCGAAGATCAGATGTCGAACCCGGACGGCATCGTCGAGGTAAAGCTCACCTGGCCGCGTCCGGAAAACGCCTCGAACGGCGGGATCTATCAGATCAACGACGATCTCTATTTCAAGATCCTCTATGATTTCATGGCGCTGAAGGGCGACGAGGTCGCGGCGTTCATGCCCTCGGACGAGGAGCTTGCCGCCTACGGACTGGAGGAGCCGGCGTACACCGTCTATTATACCTTCGATCTCGAAGGTCAGGCGGCGGATGTCCTGATGTTCGTCTCCGAAGTCCAGCCGGACGGCGGGTATTACGCCGTGTCCAACCTCTACGGCTTCAACGTCGTCATCCACGTCCCGGGAGAAACTCTCGGCTGGCTGAACTACGACGCCTTCTCGTGGATCTTCGCGACGCCGTTCTTCGAGAACATCACGAACGTCTCCCGCATCACCCTGAAGGGCGCGGACATCGACGTGGACTACCGCCTGACGCACGGCACGGCGGGCGAAAACGTTCCCACCCTCGACGTGGTCGAGGTCAATTCCGGCACGGTCATCCCGAACGCCGAGGTGAACAATTTCCGTCAGTACTACAAGACCATGCTGAACATCACGAATCAGGAATACGCCAAGCTGTCCGAGGAGGACCGCGAGGCGCTGATCGCGGACGAGAGCCGCGTGCGTCTGACCATGACGTACGAGGACGCGAAGGGCGTGACGACGGAATTCAAGTTCTATCAGTATTATTCCGCGTCGGAGAACCACATCAGCGGCGGCAAGATCTTCGTCGTCGTCAACGGCGTGGGCGAGTTCTACACGACAAACGACCTCATCGACAAGGTCGTGAACGACACCGCCCGCGTTCTGGACGGGCTCGATGTCGACGCGTACGGTCAGAACTGAGCGCAGAACCGAAAATCAGAAAAACGGCGCGTCCGGAGATTGAGAAAATCCGGACGCGCCGCAGATTTTTGAAAGTGAAATCTATGGAAACGCAAGGCTTCTTTCTTTTGTATATGCTTTTCGGATTTTACTCCCGCAGCGCGGAGGCATGGTTCATCGGTGCGCTTCACATTACCCCGAGGTGCACTTTGAGCGTTTCGCTGCACCGGTCGTATGAAAGTTCTTGCCGCGCAGTTAACTGCGCGGGGCTTCATTTCGGGGAAGCCGCGTTTCCCCTTTTCGGTTGAGATTCATCTTACATCCTGATCTGCCCGTCCTCGTCGTTTTTGACAGCGGCGGTCTTTTTCCGTCTGACCGGACGACAGATCACCGCGTCGCGGATGTTCTTCGCGTCCGACGCGGCGAGGAAAACGGCGGGAGGAGAGAAGACCGAGGCGGATTTCGCGAGCGCGCGCGCCTCGTTCACCGTCTGCGCCGCCGCGACCACGACGGGAGTCGCGCGGGCGATCATCGCGCACGGGCTTTCGGTGTCCGCGTACGGGCGGCGGAGCCGGTTCGTGCGGCGGCAGAAGGTGGAGCGGCTGAGAATCAGCGCGCCCGGCGCGGGCGAGGCAAGCCACGCCTCGGCGGCGCGGACGAAGTCTTCGATCCGATCGCCGGAGGCATAGGAGAGGAGCGACGCGCCGCCCGCGTGGGAAAGGTTCAGAAAGCGCGCGAGGCTGTCCCGCTCGGCAGGGGTGTCCGTGACGACGACGAGGCGCAGAACCCCGCCCGCGATCAGCCCGCTCACCGCGGCGGCCGCCGAAACCGTGCGGTCGCCGTCCCCGGCGAGGATGACGAAGCGCTTTCGCTCCGCGTATTTCTCGAGCGCGGCGTCGGAGCATTTCGCGAGGGGAGGGAAGTCCCTCAGCGCGTTTTTCAGCTCCCCCGTGTCAAAGGAACATCCGTTGCCCCAGCCGTCCGGCAGACCTCCGATGGTGAGCTGCGCCGCGTCCTCGCGCATGAGCTCCACGGCGCGCGGGGTAAAGCCCCCGACCTCCGCGATCCGACGCGCCGCCGAGAGGACCTCGTCCTCCGCGGTGCGGCGTTTTGCTTTTGCTGCCATGATTGCCTCCCGAGCAGGTGATATCGATGTCTGTATGTAGTATAACACAGATTTCCCCCGCAGTCCACCCTTTTTTCGGAAAATACGACTTTTTTATTTGCACGGAAACACATAAAATTCACAGAAAGGGATTTGACATGCGCGTCCGGTTATGCTATAATTCCTTATTACGAATGATAAAATCGGGGTAATAGCCAATTCATGATCATCCTCGGAATCGACCCGGGAATCGCCATCGTCGGATGGGGCGTTCTCGAGAGCGGAGGACCGGGAAAAAAGCTTGTGCCGCTTGATTACGGTTCGATCACCACGCCCTCCGGCATGAAAACGGAGGACAGGCTCTTCACGGTCCACAGGGAACTGTCCGACGTGGCGAAGACCTACCGGCCAGACGCCGCGGCGGTCGAAGAACTGTTTTTCAATACCAACCAGAAAACCGGCATCATCGTCGCCGAGGCGCGGGGCGTGCTCCTGCTCGCCTGCCGCGAAAACGGCGTGCCGGTCTACGAATACACCCCCCTGCAGATCAAGCAGGCGGTCACGGGCTCGGGCAGAGCGGACAAGGGTCAGGTCATCCGCATGGTGACGCAGTTCCTCGGACTGAAGGAGCCGCCCAAGCCGGACGACACCGCGGACGCCCTTGCCGCGGCGATCTGCCACAGCTACGCGGGCGCGTCCCGCCTCGCCGATTATTACAACCGCCCCACGACCATGGCGGGCAAGATCGGGGAAGAGGGCAAGGGCAGCCGCTCCGCGTGGGCGTCGAAGCTCGGCGGAGCGAACGCGGAGGTCCTGCGCCGTGTCCGTCAGATCGAAGAAAAGCGAAAGCACGAGGAAAACTGATGTTTCTCACGCGACAATGGAAGGATTACGCGCTGATCGACTGCGACGGCGGCGAGCGGCTGGAGCGCTGGGGCGACTACATCCTGATCCGTCCCGACCCGGAGATCATCTGGAAGGGCGAGCGGAAAAATCCCCTCTGGCGGGCGGCGGACGGCGTTTATAAGCGTCAGGGCGGGGGCGGCTCGTGGGTCGTGCACAAAATGCCCGAGAGCTGGTGCATTTCCTACCCGTCGGCGGCGGGCAAGCTCACGTTCCGCCTGCGCCCGATGGGCTTCAAGCACACGGGGCTCTTCCCGGAGCAGGCGTCGAACTGGGACTGGTGCGCCGGGCTCATCCGCGCCGCGCGCGAAAAGGGACGCGAGCCGAAGGTTCTGAACCTCTTCGCCTATACCGGCGGCGCGACCGCGGCGTGCGCGAAGGCGGGCGCGGCGGTGACCCACGTGGACGCCTCGAAGGGCATGACAAACGCGGCGAAGGAAAACCTCGCGCTGTCCGGGCTCGCCGACGCGCCCTGCCGCTACATCGTCGACGACTGCCGCAAATTCGTCGAGCGGGAGATCCGCCGCTCAAACCGGTACGACGGGGTGATCATGGACCCGCCCTCCTACGGCAGGGGTCCCGGCGGCGAGGTCTGGAAGCTCGAGGAATGCGCCGCGGACCTCATCGAAACCGTCGTCCGCGTCCTCACGGACGAACCCCTCTTCTTCCTCATCAACTCCTATACGACGGGGCTTTCCCCCGCCGTCATGCAGTACATACTGCTCCGCGCTCTTCCGAAGAGCCTTGCCGCCCGCGCCGAGGTCGAGGTCGGGGAAACCTGCCTCCCCGTCGAGGAAAGCGGGCTCCTGCTCCCGAGCGGCGCCTCGGTCCGCGCGGCGTTCTGAATCAAAAACGAAAAGGATCAGCATGAAACCGATCATCAAAGCCGAAAACCTCGTCTTTACGTATCCCGGGGACGAGGAACAAAAGCCTGTGAAAGCGCTTGACGGGGTTTCGTTCGAAATCCCCGAGGGCTCCTTCACGGCGATCCTCGGACACAACGGGAGCGGAAAATCGACCCTCGCGAAGCTGCTCTGCCTCATCAATCTTCCCGACCGGGGGAGACTCTGGATCGACGGCAGGGAAATGACCGCGGACGACGTCACCGAAGCCGAGATCCTTGCCGCGCGGCGCGAGGTCGGCATGGTGTTCCAGAATCCGGACAACCAGATCGTGGCGACCATCGTCGAAGAGGACGTGGCGTTCGGGTGCGAGAACCTCGGGCTTCCCCCTGCGGAGATCCGCCGCAGGGTGGACGAAGCGCTTGCCGACGTCGGCATGACGGAATTCGCGCGCAACCCGTCCTACAAGCTCTCCGGCGGGCAGAAGCAGCACGTCGCCATCGCCGGGACCATCGCCATGCGCCGCCGCTGCGTCATTTTCGACGAATCCACCGCCATGCTCGATCCGGTCGGCCGGCGCGAGGTCATGGACATCATCGAAAAGCTCAACCATGAGGAAGGGATCACCGTCCTCATCATCACCCACCATATGAACGAAGCCGCGCGCGCGGACCGCATCCTCGTCATGAACGGGGGGCGCATCATCGCCGACGGCTCGCCATCCGCCGTATTCGGCGAGCCCGAGAGAATGTGGGAGGCGGGACTCGACGTGCCGCAGACCACGGAATTCGCGTACAAGCTCCGGGAACTCGGGATCAAAGTCCCCTTAGATCTCTTTGATCCCGCGGACTGCGCCGAGGCGGTCGCGAAGGCCGTTCTCGAGAAGCGCGGCGGCGCGCGCAGGGAGGCCGGATCATGAACGCGATCGAAATGCGGCACGTATCGTTTGCCTACGGAAGCGCCAAAAACGGCCCCACAGCGAAAAAAGCGCTGGACGATATCAGCCTCGCCGTCGAATCCGGGGGCATCACGGGTCTGATCGGACATACGGGCAGCGGAAAATCCACCCTTGTGCAGATGATCAACGGACTCCTCAAACCCGACGAGGGGGAGGTCCTGCTCGACGGCGTGAACATCTGGGCGGAGCCGAAGAAGATCCGCCAGTTCCGCTTCAAGGCGGGGCTCGTCATGCAGTACCCCGAATACCAGCTCTTCGCGGAAACCGTCGCGGAGGACATCGCCTTCGGCCCGAAGAACATGGGTCTCGAAAAAGACGAGCTCGACCGCAGGGTCCGGGAAGCGGCCCGCTTCGCGGGGCTCGCGGACGATCTGCTCCAAAAATCGCCGTTCGATCTGTCGGGCGGACAGAAGCGCCGGGCGGCGCTCGCGGGCGTCATCGCCATGCGCCCGAAGATCCTCATCCTCGACGAACCCGCCGCGGGGCTGGATCCCGCGGGCAGGCGGGACATCCTCGGCGGCATCAAGCGGTTCTCGCGCGAGAGCGGGACGACGGTTCTGATCGTCAGCCATTCGATGGAGGACATGGCGATGTACTGCGACGACATTATCGTCATGGCGCACGCGAAGATCCTTATGCACAAGCCCACGGCGGAGGTCTTCTCGGACTGGGAGCAGCTTGCCTCGGTCGGGCTCGACGTGCCGCTCATCACCCGGGTCGCCGCCGCGCTGATCGAAAACGGCGTGGACATCGGCCGCGACGTTTATACCGTCGATTACGCCGTCGGAAAAGTGCGCGAGCTGCTCGGCGAGAACCCGGAATCCTAAACATTCGTACAGAAAGTCGGACAACGCATGAAATCAGACATCACCTTCGGGCAGTATGTGGAGGGCAATTCCGTCATCCATCGGCTTGACCCGCGCGTCAAGATCGTCATTTCCCTCGTCTATATCGTGGCGATATTCCTCGCCAAGAGCGTGACGGCGTTCATCCTTTTGACCGTCAGCTCCGCGGTGTTCGTCGTGATGACCGGGATTTCCCCGCGGCTGATCCTGCGCTCCATGAAGCCGCTTCTCTTCATCATCATCTTTACGGCGGTGATCAATCTCTTCTTCATGACGGGGGAGAATCCCGTTTTCGAGTGGCGCTTCATCCATATTTACCGGGAGGGCATCATCAACGCCTGCCTGATCGTGCTGCGCATCGTGCTCCTCATCACGGCGACCTCGGTCTTCCTCACCTACACGACCACGCCGCTCGCATTGACGGACGCGCTCGAGCAGCTTCTGTCGCCGCTCAAAAAACTGCACGTCCCCGTGCACGAGTTTTCCATGATGATGACCATCGCCCTGCGCTTCATCCCCACCCTGATCGACGAAACGCAGAAGATCATCAACGCGCAGACGGCGCGCGGCGCGGATTTCACCTCGGGCGGCCTGATCAAGCGCGGCAAAGCGCTCGTCCCGATCCTCATTCCCCTCTTCATTTCCGCCTTCCGGCGCGCGGACGAGCTCGCCACGGCGATGGAATGCCGGTGCTATACGGGCGGGGAGGGCAGAACGAGGATGAACACCCTGAAAAGCAAACCGAAGGATTGGGTTTTCTTCTTCTGCATCCTCCTGCTTACCGCAGGGATCGTGCTTCTCAACATCTTCTTCCCGCTGTACACGGTGCTGAAGTGAACCGGCGCGCGGCGTGAGGATCCGCGCCCCTTTTTCGGATCGGAATCAGATATGAAACTTCTTGTCAAACTCATGTACGTCGGCTCGGCGTTCTGCGGGTATCAGGCGCAGAACGACGAGGCCGCGCCGAAGCCCTCCGTTCAGCGGGTGCTGACCCGCGCGTTTTCGGAATGCCTCGGCTTTGACTGCGCGGTCACGGGGTGCAGCCGCACCGACGCCGGGGTCCACGCGACGGGCTTCTGCGCGGCCGTTGAGCCGCGGGAGGCGCGCGGGGACCGCTGGCTCCCCATCCCCGTGGGGCGCGTGCACCGGGCGATGGACCGCTTTCTGCCCCCCGAGATCGCGATCGCGGGCGAGGCGGCGGTCGGGGATGATTTCCATCCCCGCTACTCCGCGCTCGGCAAGGAATACCGCTACCGCATGACCGACGCTCCGTGGCGCGACCCCTTTTCCGCCCGCGTCGCGTGGCGTCTGCCGCGTCCCCTCCCCCCGGACGGCACGGACCGGATGAACCGCGCGGCAGCGCATCTCCTCGGCACGCACGATTTTACGTCCTTCATGGCGGCGGGCTCGAAGATCACCGACGCGACGAGGACGCTGAGCGCGCTCGAGGTGAGGAGGGAAGGGGAGAGCATCACCCTGTTTGCCGCGGCGGACGGGTTCCTCTACCACATGGTGCGCATCCTCGCCGGAACGCTCGCAGACTGCGCGTACGGCACACTCGAGCCCGAGGATTTTCAAGCGATCCTCGCGGCGCGCGACCGTTCGCGCGCAGGGCGCACCGCTCCCGCGCACGGTCTTTGCCTCACGCGCGTGGATTACGGCAGACCGATCGACTGGCTCTGCCTGTGAAGTGTGAAGCGTGAAGCGTGAATGCGCCGCCCGTGCAAAGCATGACCTCACCTCCGCGAAATACGAAAGAAAGGAAGAACGCCGATGACCTCCCGCGACAAGCAGAATCAAAAGCTCAGCGTGGCGAACCGGATCGAGCCGGCCGTCAACCGCTATTACGCAAAGGTCTCAAGACGCTATCTGGCGGCAGGGATCCTGCTCACCGTCCTGTTCGCGCTGTTCGTCTTCGGCGCGTTCGCCTTCGGTTCCGACTATATCACCTATGAAAACATGCGCTATCTTGTCCGGGATCTCGGCACGGCGGCGGACGAGGGCGCGCGAACCTTCGACCGGATCGTCTACAACGGCTCGCAGGATACCGAGTTCGCCTGGTTCCGCGGCGGGATGGCGGTCTGCGGAAACGATTTTTACCGCTATTACGACAAAAACGGCGCCCTGATCTTCTCCGACACCCTGAGCTACAGCAGTCCCGTGCTCGTGCCCGCCGACAAGTATCTGCTCGTGTACGATCTGGGCGGGACGGGGTACGCCATGTACAACCAGCTCACGCGGATCGTGGAGAAGAATACGGAGGAGCGCATCATCGCCGCGGATATTGCCGCGGACGGCTCGCTCGTGCTCGCGACCCGCTCCCACGACACGAAATTCGTCGTGGAGCTGACGAACGCCGCGTTCAACCGCACCATGGCGAGCTACAAGGACGGCTACGTACTCTGCACCGCGATCTCGCCGGACGGGGAGCACTTCCTTGTCGCTTCCGCGGTCGCCGCCTCCACGGATTTCGGCTGCGAGATCGAAATCAACAAGCGCGGCGAGACGGCCTCGATCGCGAAAGACGTCCATCCCCACAGCATGCCCCTCATGGCGGCGGCGACGGACGACGGCTTCGTCGTGCTCTGCGATCAGGCGGTTTACTACTACAACAGCTACGGCGTGATGGAGCGCTCCGTCCCGCTCTCCGGCATGACCCTGCGCTCCACGGATATCTGCGGCGGCGTGGTCGCCGTGGTGGGACAGGTCAACGCGCTCGGCAGTCAGAACCGCGTCCTCGTGCTTGACCGCGACGGGACGCCCCTCTGCGACGAGGAACTGAAAACCCGCGTTTCCGGCGTTCGCGCCGGACGCGATCCGAACGACGCGCTCGCGTACGTCATGACCCCCGATTCCGTCATCCGGATCGGACCGGACGGGAGCGCGGAGACGATGAAACCCGAATCCGGTGAGATCGTGGACGTGATCCCCCTCACGACCGGCGCGATGCTGTGCCAGAAGACGTCCGCGTATCAGATCTTTACAGCGACGGATCCATCAGAGAATTGAGGTGAAACAATGTCATTCGTAATCGACGCCATTTTGATTTTCACAGCGGGCTTCTGCATCTGGGCGGGCGCGCGAAAGGGCTTTGTCCGCTCGGTCATGGGGGTCGCCACCACCTTGGTTTCCGCTGTGGCGGCCTACGCGTTCACACCCCTGCTCGCCGCCCTGATCCGCGGCCGCTTCCTCGGGGACAGCATCACGGACGGCATCGCGGAGAGACTGAACTCTCTCGCGCGCGATCCGGCGACCGGCGTCGTCAACCTGGACAAGATCGCGACCGATCTCGACAGCAGCCTGACCGATTTTCTGAACCGCTTCAGCGGCGACATGAGCGAGTTCATCGGGCGCATGCGCGGCGTGACCGACGCGTCGGAGGAGACGGTGCACGGGCTGGCGCAGGACATCGGCTCGGGGACCGTGAACGTTTTGTCCTCCGTGATCGCCTTCCTCATCCTCTTCATCGCGTCTTTCATTCTGCTTTCGATCCTCACCGCCGTGCTCGATCTCGTGTTCAGCATGCCGGTCCTGAAGGGTCCGAACATCGCGCTCGGACTTGTGTTCGGCGTCGTCGAAGCGCTCTTCTTCGTGTGGATCCTTTCCATCGCGCTGGCGGTGCTTGTCCGCGGGCTCGGGGCGGTCGAACCGAAGGTGTTCGGAGACGAGGTCGTGAATCACACCGTCGTGTGCAGCTTCTTTTTGAAGGTCAATCCGCTGCAGCTGCTGTACGGACTGTTCAGGTAAGGACGGCGCGTGCCGGAAATCCGCCGCGCGGGTTTTCGCGGAAGAGTTATTTTCAGACAACGATATTGAGTCGGGGTTAACCGCAAAGTAAAGGACTGAATTCTATGATTATGTGTTCCAGATGCCGCAAGCGTGTGGCAGTCGTATTCGTCCGCTCCGGAAAGGACAGCACCGAGGGCTTCTGCGTCAAATGCGCGAAGGAACTCGGCATCATGCCCGCCGCCATCGACAACATGATGGCGCAGGCGGGTCTTGACGACGATACCATCGAAGCGCTCAACCGGGAGGTTGAGAACATGATGGAAAACGGGGAGGTCCCCCAGACCCCCGAGGAAACCGACGGACGCGCCCCGATGTTCAGCTTCTCGAAGCTGATGGGCGAGAAGAACAAAAACGAAAAGCAAAAGAAAAAAACGGACAAAAAGGGAGAAGAGGAAAAGCCGGAATACAAATTCCTCTCCACCTACTGCACCAATCTCACCGAACGGGCGAGAGAGGGCAAGCTCGACCGCATCGTCGGTCGGGACCGGGAGCTCGAGCGGGTGATCCAGATCCTATCGCGCCGCCAGAAGAACAATCCCTGCCTGATCGGCGAGCCCGGCGTGGGCAAGACCGCCATCGCGGAAGCCCTCGCGCAGAGGATCGCGGACGAGCGCGTGCCCTATGGGCTCAAAAACAAGGATGTCTGCCTCGTCGACCTCACCGCACTCGTCGCCGGGACGCAGTTCCGCGGGCAGTTTGAGGCGCGCGTGCTCGGACTCCTGGGCGACGTGAAGGCGAAGGGGTCCGTCATCCTCGTGATCGACGAGGTGCACAACATCGTCGGCGTCGGCGACGCGGAGGGTTCGATGAACGCGGCGAACATCTTAAAGCCCGCGCTCTCCCGCGGCGAGATCCAGATCATCGGCGCGACGACCCTCACCGAATACCGCAAATATATCGAAAAGGATACCGCGCTCGAACGCCGCTTCCAGCCCGTGACGGTGAACGAACCGTCCGTGGCGGACACGGTGGACATTCTGCGCGGGATCAAAAAATACTATGAGGATTATCACGGAGTGAAGATCACCGACGGACTGCTCGAGACCGCGGCGACCCTCTCCGAGCGCTATATCACCGACCGGTATCTGCCCGACAAGGCGATCGACCTGATCGACGAGGCGGCGGCGCACATCGCGGTGCACTCGCCGGAGATCGCCGAGCGCCACGAGCTCGCGGACCGGCTCGAAGAGATCCGCCGCGAACAGGCGGACGTGGAAGCCGAGATCAACGGGGGAACCGAGGCGGACGAGCAGACCACGGAGGAGCGGTACAAGCGCCTCGCCGACTGCAAGGCGGAGGAAATGCGCGTCGAAAAGAGGCTCAGATACCTCGATGAGCAGTGCGGGAACATCCGCATGAAGGAAAGCGACCTCGCGGACGTCATCGAAATCTGGACGGGCATTCCCGCGTCGACCATCGCCGAGAGCGAATACGAGCGGCTTGAGAACCTCGACAAGCGCCTCGCTGCGCGGATCGTCGGGCAGGACGAGGCCGTGGGTGCGGTCGCGCGCGCGGTCAGAAGGGGTCGCACGGGCGTTTCATACAAGCGCAAGCCGATCTCGTTCATCTTCGCGGGACCGACGGGCGTGGGCAAAACCGAGCTCGTCAAGGTGCTCGCGAACGATCTGTTCTCCTCGCCCGAGACCCTGATCCGTCTGGAC
Source organism: Clostridia bacterium (assembly GCA_017540175.1). Taxonomy (GTDB): domain Bacteria; phylum Bacillota; class Clostridia; order Oscillospirales; family CAG-272; genus UMGS1696. The sequence continues at coordinate 23,873 of JAFYBN010000090.1, forward strand.
ATGAGCGAGTTCATGGACAAATTCTCCGTCTCGCGCCTCATCGGGTCTCCTCCGGGCTATGTGGGATATGACGACGCGGGCCAGCTCACCGAGAAGATCCGCCGCCGTCCCTATTCCGTGGTGCTCTTCGACGAGATCGAGAAGGCGCACCCCGACGTGATGAACATCCTTCTCCAGATCCTCGACGACGGCATCATCACCGACTCCCACGGCAAGCAGGTCGATTTCGCGAATACCATCGTCGTCATGACGACCAACGCGGGGAGTACCTACGCACAGAACAAGCCGGGCTTCACGTCCAGCCAGAAGGCGTCGTCGCAGGAGAAAACGAAGCGGGCGCTGGAGGAATTCCTCCGCCCCGAATTTCTCAACCGCGTGGACGAGATCATCACATTCAATCCTCTCACGGAAGAGAATTTCCGCGGCATCGCCGCCCTCATGCTCGGCGATTTCGCCGCGCTCATGGGCAAAAAGGGCATCGAGGTCACGGTGACCGACGCGGCGCGGGACCTTGTCGCGGAGAAATCCTTCTCGACGAAATACGGCGCGCGCAATATGCGCCGCTTCATCCAGACCGAAATCGAGGACCGCGTTGCCGAAAAGCTGATCGAAACGCGGGGCGGCCTCTCCGAAATCACCGTCGACAGCGACGGGGAGACGATCCTCGTCCGATAATCCATTAAGCTGAACTGAAAGGAGTGCCTCTATATGAATTCATCCAATATGTGGCATCTCCTGTCGAACGAAGAGACCCTGAGCATCCTTGAGACGGACATGTACCGCGGTCTGACGCCGGAGGAGGCCGGACGCCGCAGGCGGAAATACGGCGCGAATACGGTGTGGAAGGTCAAGAAGACCTCCGCGCGGGAGATCGCCGCGGCGGTCCTCTTCGATCTGCCGAGCCTGCTGCTCGTCATCAGCGCGGCGGCCGCAGCAATATTTGACAAAAGGATCGAGGCGGGGGCGATCGTCGCCGTGCTGATCCTCGGGGCGCTTCTCAGGACGGCGGTTTACGTCCGCGCCAACCGCATTCTCGAAGAAAGAACGCTCGCCCGCATTCCGGTGACCTCGGTCATCCGCGCCGGGCGCATCCACCTTCTGCCCGCCTCGGACATCGTGCCGGGAGACATCATCTTTCTCGAAGCGGGGGACACCGTTCCCTGCGACGGCCGCGTGATCACGGGTGACGATTCCGTGGTGAGCGAACGCGGCATCACGGACAACGCCCTGCCCGCGCACAAATTCAATACGGTCATTTCCACGGAGGCAGACAGCGGGGAGATCCCGTGCGAATTCCGCTCCAATATGCTGTTCGCCGGGTCGCTCGTGCTTTCCGGTTCGCTCCGGGTCGCGGCGACGGCGTGCGGACCCGATACCCTCATTTCCATGAAGCAGGGCGGCATCACCCTCGAGGCGGACGCCAAATTCCCCATCATGGAAAAGCTGCGCCGCCAGAGCCGGAGCGCGAGTCTCTTTCTGCTCGCGGCGGTGATGCTGCTCACGGCGCTCTCCCTGTTCGTCGGAGAGGGCTTTACCCTGACGGACGTATTTCTCGGCACCATGGCGATGGCGGTCGCGGCGATGAGCGAGTTCGTCTCGACGATCGCGGCGATCGTGTTTGCCGTGACGGTGCGTGACGCCGCGGACGGCAAGAGCTCGGGCGGCGGGGAGGACGGGCTGCGGATCCTTTTCCGCGAGCCGTCGAAAATGGAAAAAATCGCGAGCCCGGACGCGCTCGTGTTCTGCGGCTCGAACTTCTTCAAATCGGGACGCGCCGAGCTGCTCGCCTACCGCGCGAAGGGAAGGTACGTCGTCACGGAGGCGGAGGACGGCGGCGATCCGGAAGAGCTTCTTTCGCTTGCCCTGTGCGCCGCCGCCGCGCGGACGAGAAGCGTCTCCGGACAAACGGAAGGCGCGCGCCGCAGCGTTTCCCACCGGGCGCGCCAGCGCGAGATCCTCGCGAATCTCGCCGCCGACGCCTACGCGAAGCGCGCGGGACATGAGCCGAGCGCCCCCTATGTTATGGGAGAGCACCGGGACAGCGCGGTGCGCGGCTCGATGGGGCTCGAGATCTCCCTCTGCGAGCGGGAGGGCGTTTTGTGGGCGGTCGCCTGCGGAACGGTCACCGAGGTGCTCGCCTGCTGTTCGAGTGCCGAGGCGGATGCCGAGGAGGGCGGAGACGCCGCGGTCCCCTTTGACGACGACCTGCGCCGTCGCGTGCTGAACGAGGCCGCCGTGCTTGAGGCGGGAGGGGCGCGCGTGCTGGCGGTGGCGAAGCGGATATCCCCCTATCCCCAGTTAAACCGGCTTGCCGTGCTGACGCAGATGATGACCTTCGTCGGCTTTTTCGCCCTGTCCGTCGAACCGGAGGAAGAAGCGCGCACCGAGGTCGCGGCCCTGCTCGCTTCCGGAACGCGTCCGATCCTGTTTACCGAAACGCCCGAGGAGGATCTCTATTTCTGCCGCCGCATCGGGCTGTTCGGCAAGGCGGCGAAGGTGATCCCTTATTCCGAATGGAACGCGGGCCGTGCCAAGGCGTTTTTGGAAGAAACCGACGATCCGGAGCATCGGGCGGACGGACTCATCGTGTCGTTCGCCGCGCTCGGAGACGCCTATCTCGGCGGCGCGTACGCCGGAGCGATGACTTCCCTCCGCGGCGCGTGCGAGGGTGGCTCCGTCATGGCGGTCGGCATGGAAGCGTGGGACGCGGGGGCGCTCGGACGCGCCGATCTCGGCATGGCGGTGGCGAAATCCCGGATCCGCGCGGTCCCGGAGTCCATCGCGAGAAGCGCCGCCGCCGTCATTCATCCCGACCCGAAGAAGAGCGAACCGGGCTTCGGCGGTCTCGCCGGCGTCGCGGAGGCGGTGCGTTCGTCCGCCAGAGCGCTCAGAAACGTCGCCGCCGCGAAATTCAATATGACGGCATCCCAGAGCGCGCGCCTGCTGCTCGTGCTGATTGCCATTCTCTCCACGCTGCCCGGCATGCCGACCCTTCCTCTGCTTTCCCCGGTCTTTCTTCTGATCTGGGGTCTGATCCTCGATTTCAACGCCGCTCTCGTCGCCGCGTTCCGCAGGGATGACGACGCGGGCGTGCCGTTCGGCGGCTCGGAGACGGGTTCGCCCGGCTTCAGCGCATCGTGCGTCGCGGCTGGGCTTGTGTGGGGCGTCGTGCTTGCCGTCTCATCCGTGCTCGCCGCCCGACTGCTCGGCCTCGGGCCCGGAGAACAGCTTGCGTTCCTTTCCGTTTCCGCGGCGCTTTCGGAGCTCGTCTTCTCGGCGGAGTGCGCCGAAAGCGGGTCGCTGTTCCGCAGACGGGCGATCGGCGGCGCGGAGCTTTTGTACGTCGTTCTGACCGTGATCTTCTGCGCGCTGGTCCTCTTTACTGAGTTCGGCGCAGTGATCGTCTGCGGCGGCGCGGCTGCCGACGGCGCGGGCACGGCCGTGTGCGGCGCCAAGGGGCTGTACGCGGTGCTCCCGGCGATTATCGTCCTTCTTCTGTGGGAGGGCGTGAAGCTCGTGATCGGGGCATATAGGAAGCGCGAAGCGGATCTGGAGTGAGGTTTTCGCGCGCATCGAAAAGAGCAGCTGCCGCTTTTGAGCCGAAATCTGAACCGCCCCACTTTGTACGGACAGTACAAAAAAGCAACTGAAACGTGATCAAGCGCAGAACTGATTCCGGAACTCCACCGGAGTCAGTTTTGTCTTTGACTGGAGCCTTACGTGGTTGTAGAAGTGAATGTATTCATC
>JAFYBN010000091.1 GCA_017540175.1 Clostridia bacterium
ATCTTTTCAACCAGACAGGTTCCTATACCGTCGATACTTCACCGTTTACGGCGGGGGGATCCCTGTTCTGCGCGGGACTTTTGAGATCCGCATCCGAATTCCGGGACATGGAGGATGACTTCGGCTATCTGCCGTCTCCGAAATTGGATGAAGAACAGGAATATTACCGGAATCTTGTCGGGGACTGCAACCTGTTTACGGTGATTCCCGTGACATGTGCGGAACCCGAAACTTCCGCCGCCGTTTTGGAAGCTTTGAACGCGCAGACCTATCGGACGGTCGTTCCGGCCTGGTATGAGGTTTCTCTCAAGCTCAAGTACTCCCGCGACATGATTTCGTCGGACATCATTGATTTAATCCACGATTCCATCTATACGGACTTTCTGTTCGCATACTCTCCGATGGTGAATCAGCTGGGGCAGGTGATGAGAGATCTTGTTACCAACAACAACACAAATTATATGTCCAATGTCGCTTCAAAAAACAAACCGGGGCAGTAGATGCTGGAACATATGTATAAAGAACTCGAGAAGAATCAGAACCCGTAAACCGACAGGATTCCTGCCGCGCTGAGGGGAATGAACGACAGCCGCTATACGGGGCTTCATTTCGGGAAAGCCGCGTTTCACCTTTAGTATTGAGAATAGTGCAGCAGCAAAAAACGCTCCCCCTCGGCATTCGATGTCCGAGGGGGAGCTCGATTTGTTTTCAGCGAAATGTTACCCGGAATCTTTTACCCCGCCTTCCGCGGAAGCGTGTAGGGACTGACGGGCGCGCTTTCCGCCGGGACCTCCGCCCCGGCTTCCGCCTTCGCCGCGCCGACATAGGTCACGCCGTCGCCGTAGATGGTGCGCCAGTCGTTCTTCATGGAGATCGGCACCCAGTCGAATTCCTCGCAGAGGTCGAACATCTTCTGCGCCTTGGATTCATTGCCGTTCTCGCGCTCGACGTCGTCGCAGCAGAGCATGAAGGCGAGGCTCTTATACGGGTTGTTGCTCGTGACGTATTCCGCCATGCTCGAGTCGCCCGTGGAGTTGCCGAAGGAGAGAACGGGCTGCTGGCCGATTTCCTGCATGATGACGGCGACCTTGTTCATCTTGAGATTCTTGATGAGGAATTCGCCCGCGAGGATCAGCTCTTCGCCGTCCGTGAAGACGTAGTTCAGACCGTCCTCATCGCCCTGATTGCTCGCGATGATGAGCTCGTCCGAGCCGATGATCTGACGGTTCGGGATGCGTCCGGAGAGCGGGCTGGCATTGACGATGCCGCGCACGATCAGTCTGTCCGTGCCGCTGACGATGTAGCAGGTGAAGCCGTTGTCGATCAGATAATTGACGACCTGGAGCATGGGCTGATAGAAGCCCTCGCCGCGGAGCATGCCCTTGTAGCCCGGCATGGAAAGCTGCTTGAACTCCTGGATGTATTCGTTGAACTCTTCGACGGTCATGCCGGCGAACGCGGAGGCGACCGCCTTGCCGTGATCGACCTCGAGACCCTTGAAGGACGCGCCGGTCTCGTTCTGTTCCTTGATTTTGAGAGCGACCTCGCGTTCGAAATCGCTTGCCCTGTCCTTATAGTCCGGGTCCTCGAGCACGCGCCACGCGAGGAGGGTATAGTCAAAGTAGTTGGGGTCGGTCTCGCAGAAAAGCGTGCCGTCCAGATCGAACACGGCGATGCGGTCGACCTCGGGGATGTAGTCCTCGCTGTTGAAGTCCGTGACGGACGCCACGTATTCGTAGAGAGCATTGCTCGCCTGCGCGTCCGCGGTCCAGCTGTAAAGCGGCAGGACCTCTGTCGGATTGGCGGCGTAATACGCGAGCAGGCGGCAGAAGGGCACGTCCAGCGGACCGTTGTTCGTGAGCGCTTCGCCGAGGCTGACGACGAACGACCCGCGGACCAGATGCAGGATGTCTTCCATCGCCCATTCGGGGCAGCCGGTCAGGTCGGGGAGCCTGTTCGTGACGGCGGGGAGCTCGGGCATGCTGCGGGAGAGGAGGACCAGCGCTTCGAGCGTGGAGACCTCCGCCTTCGGACGGATGGTGCCGTCCTCGTAGCCCTTGATCAGGCCGGCGGAAACGGCGGCGGCAAGCGCGGGCTTCGCCCAATCGCTGATCTTGTCCGCGTCCGTGAAGGCGTCAAGCAGGGAAGGATCCGCCGCGGGGAAGAGATCGGGTCTCGCCTCCGTGAGCAGGGTGACCGCATATTCGCGGGTGGCGTTCATCAGCGTTTCGTATTCGGTCTGACCCGTGATGACGTAGAGCGGGAAGTACTCGTCATAGAGGCCGAGGCAGGCGTCCATACCGGCGTTGACGCTGAACGCCTTTTCGATCACGGTCTCCCAGGAGCCGTACTGCGCGTAAAGCTCGTCGGGCAGGGGACCTTCCTCGTGACCGTATTTCGCGAGATTGCGTTCCTTCACCGCGGCGAGTCCTTCCGGGTCGCCGTCGTATGCCGCGAGACGGAGCTCGTTCCGCTTCGCGCTGAGCGTCCGCGCGATCGTCTCGACGCTCTCGCCCGTCGAGGTCATCTCGTCGAGCAGGTCGTACATTTCGCCCAGGCTTTCATGGTACGCGATCCGCTCGAGTCTGCCGTTCTCGCCGTTCACGAGCTCGGGATCGGACCAATCAAACGCGGCGTAGGCGGCAAGCCCTCCGGTCGGACTCGGAGAAAAGCCGTAGACCGCGGTCGGATCGACGACGATATCCGCCATCGCCTTTTCGTTGAGGCGCGGGTCGTGCTTCAGGATATAGTCTGCCAAAACATTGTCTTCCGCCGCCGATGCTGTCACGGGAACGGACAGAACAAGGGCGAGGATGCAGACGAGGGAGAGGATTCGCCTGAGAGTCTGCTTTTTCATGGATGAACTCCTTCCAAATAGATGATGTGCCGCGTTTTTTACGGGATGATTATAGCAGAAACGCGCTCAAATTGCAACAGATTGTGCGAAAAAAAGAGAGCCTGCCGAAGCTGCTCTCCCTTCGGTGCAATAGCGGCTTCATCCGCGGGCATCGACTTCCCCGGCCGAAATCCACCGATCAAGGAACCTCATCTGTTCCTCTGTGTGGAACCAGTGCTCCCCGCCTTCCATGACGGTCAGCGCCGCGCCGTGTTCCTCCGCGAACGCCCGGACCGTTTCATACGGCGTCATGGCGTCAAGGCTCCCGTACAGGATGCGCGTCGGCGCGTCCCATTTCACGGGATGAGAGCGCACATAGGAGAGGTATTCCCACGAAAGATCCTCCCCGAATGCCGTCGGGATCACGCCGCGTTCTCTCAGCTCGTCCTCACAAACGCCCTCCGCGCGCATCATGCCCGTAATCAGCGCTTCCATGTCAACAACGGGGGAGATGAAATACGCCCGCGAGATCAGCCCGTCGATCCCCGCGTGCATCGCGAAGTACGCGCCGATGCTGTTCGCGATCAGCAGGGGTTCTTCCGGACGCTCTATCAGCAGGGGTTCTTCCGAACGCTCTTTCAGCAGGGGTTTTTCCGCCCTCTCTCTCAGCGCGAGAACCGCCTCCCGGATCTCCGCTCCCGTCTCCCACGGAGTAAAACTCTTGTAGTCAAGCCCTGTGACCTCCCATTCGGGAAAAAGCTCCTTATAGCGTTCGCACTCCCCCGCATTCCCGCCCTTTCCATGAACGTATAATACCGCTTTCATATCATTGTCCTTCTCATAATGAAGTTTCTTTGCCAGGCTTTCTTTTCAAAGAAAGCCGCGTCTCCCTATGCCCTGGTGCCCGGCTCGGACCCGAGCAGATCCGTCAGCCTCCTCGAATAAAGGAAATCATGCACCAGCGCGTCAAATTCATGCCACAGCGGAAGAGTTTTGCACTTCTCCGCGCGGGGGCATGCCTCGGCGTCCGGGGTCAGGCAGGCGACGACGGCGAGCGTGCCCTCCGTCTCTTCTAAAATCTCCCCGACCGAATAGGCGTCCGGTTCCCGGCACAGCACGTACCCGCCGCCCTTGCCGCTCGCGCCCTTGATGAGTTTCGCCTTCACAAGCGCGCTGACGATGATTTCGAGATATTTCTTCGAAATCTCCTGCCGCTCGGCAATGTCCTTCAGCGGCACTGCTTCCCCGTGACCGTTCTCCGCGAGATCGATCATGACCCTGAGCGCGTATCTTCCCTTCGTAGAAATCATTTTCCTGTCCTCCGGCTTCGTTTTTGACCTATTATACCACAGGGTGAATAGGTAAATCAAGAGGATGCACGAAATTTTTGTGGAAAATCCCGTCCGGAAATTTTCTATTTACCTATTGACTTGATAGGTGATTTGGTGTATAATGGGGCAAACGAATCGCAAAGGACCTAAGGAGGCACAGGGATGACCATATACGCCGACAACGCCGCGACGACAAAGATGAGCAAGACCGCGGTCGACGCCATGCTTCCGTATCTGACGGAGTGTTACGGCAACCCGTCCAGTCTTTACACCGCCGGACAGAAAGCCAAGGAAGCGCTCGAGAAGGCGCGGGAGGAAATCGCCGCCCTGATCGGCGCGCAGCCCCGCGAGATCCTCTTCACCTCCGGCGGCAGCGAAGCGGACAATCAGGCGATCCGCTCCGCCGCGGAGAACGGAAAGCGGAAGGGAAAGACCCACATCGTCTCGACCGCTTTTGAGCACCACGCGGTCCTTCACACGCTGAAAAAGCTCGAGCGCGAGGGCTTTGAAGTCACCCTGCTCGACGTGCATGAAAACGGGATCGTCACCGCCGAAGAGGTCGGCGCGGCGATCCGGGACGATACCTGCCTTGTGACCGTGATGACCGCCAACAACGAGATCGGCACCATCCAGCCCATCCGGGAGATCGGCGCGGTCTGCAGGGCGCGGGGCGTGCCCTTCCACACGGACGCCGTTCAGGCGGTCGGACATCTGCCCATCGACGTGGGCGCGGACAACATCGACCTCTTATCCGCCTCGGCGCACAAATTCCACGGACCGAAGGGCGTGGGCTTCCTGTACGCGAAAAGAGGCTTTCCGCTCTCAACTCTCATCGAGGGCGGCGCACAGGAACGCGGCAAGCGCGCGGGGACGGAAAACGTCGCCGGAGTCGCCGCCATGGCGGCCGCGCTCAAAGAATCGGTATCCCATATGGAAGAGAACGCGGAACGAATGCGCGCTCTGCGCGATAAACTGATTGCCGGGCTCAGCGAGATACCCCACTCCGCCTTAAACGGGGACGCGCGATGTCGGCTCCCGGGCAACGTGAACTTCTGCTTCGAGGGCATCGAGGGCGAATCCCTGCTCCTGCTGCTGGACGACCGCGGGATTTGCGCTTCTTCCGGAAGCGCATGCACCTCCGGTTCGCTCGACCCGAGTCACGTCCTGCTCGCCATCGGGCGGGTGCACGACGTGGCGCACGGCTCCCTGCGGCTCTCCATCGGAGAGGACACAACGGACGAAGAAATCGACTATATGATCCAAAACGTAAAGGAAGTCGTCGAGAAGCTTCGTTCCTTCTCCCCCGTCTGGCGCGATCTCGTCGCCGGAAAAGCGAAGTTCATCTTATAAGGAGGCAGAACATGGCATTATACAGCGAAAAAGTGATGGACCACTTCCGCAATCCCCGCAACGTGGGCGTGATCGAAGACGCGGACGGCATTGGCGAGGTCGGAAACGCGAAATGCGGCGACATCATGAAGATCTATCTGAAAATAGACAACGACACGGTCACGGACGTGAAATTCGAAACCTTCGGCTGCGGCAGCGCGATCGCGTCCAGCTCTATGGCGACCGAGCTCATCAAGGGCAAACCCGTCGCGGAGGTCATGCAGCTCACCAACAAGGCGGTGGCAGAAGCCCTCGACGGTCTGCCGGATTACAAGATGCACTGTTCGGTGCTCGCCGAGGAAGCCATCAAGAACGCGCTCGAGGACTATTATTCGAAGCATCCGGAAAAAAGAAAGGATTCAGAAAATGAGTAACTATAAATTCGAAACCCTTCAGCTTCACGTCGGACAGGAAGCGGCGGATCCGGCGACCGACGCCCGTGCCGTTCCGATCTATCAGACGACGAGCTACGTGTTCCACAACTCCGAACACGCCGCCGCCCGGTTCGGTCTCGCCGATCCCGGAAACATCTACGGCAGACTGACCAACTCCACGCAGGACGTGCTCGAAAAGCGCGTGGCGGCGCTTGAAGGCGGCGTCGCGGCGCTCGCGGTCGCATCCGGCGCGGCTGCCATCACCTATACGATCGAGGCCCTCGCGCAGAAAGGCGAGCACATCGTCGCGCAGAAGACGATCTACGGCGGCAGCTACAACCTCCTCGCGCACACCCTCCCGCAGTACGGGATCGAAACGACCTTCGTCAACATCCATGACCTGAACGAGGTCTGCGCCGCCATCCGTCCGAACACCAAGGCGATCTTCATCGAAACGCTCGGCAACCCGAACAGCGACATTCCGGACATCGACGCCATCGCCGAGATCGCGCACGAAAACGGCATTCCGCTCGTCATCGACAACACCTTCGGCACGCCCTATCTCATCCGCCCCATCGAACACGGAGCGGACGTCGTGGTCCATTCGGCGACGAAATTCCTCGGCGGGCACGGCACGACCCTCGGCGGCATCGTCGTCGATTCCGGCAAATTCCCGTGGACGGCGGAGAAGTACCCGAACCTCGCCGCGCCGAATCCGAGCTATCACGGCATTTCCTTCGTGGACGCCGTCGGACCCGCTGCATTCGTGACCTACATCCGGGCGATCCTTCTGCGCGATACCGGCGCGGCGATCTCCCCCTTCAACGCGTTTCTGCTCCTGCAGGGCGTCGAAACCCTGTCCCTGCGGCTCGAGCGGCACGCGGAAAACACGAAGAAGGTCGTCGAATACCTCGCCTCCCACCCGCTGGTCGAAAAGGTGAACCATCCTTCCCTTCCCGATCATCCCGAACACGAGCTGTACGAGAAATACTTCCCCGCGGGCGGCGGCTCCATCTTCACCTTTGACATCAAGGGCGGACGGAAGGAAGCGTGGGCGTTCATTGACGCTCTCAAAATCTTCTCCCTGCTTGCCAACGTCGCCGACGTGAAGTCCCTCGTCATCCACCCGGCGTCCACCACCCATTCCCAGCTCACCGAAGAAGAGCTGAACGAACAGGGCATCCATCAAAACACCATTCGCCTCTCCATCGGCACGGAGCACATCGACGACATCCTCGCCGATCTCGCAGCCGGATTCGCCGCGGTAGGCGCATAAGCGCAATCGCGCCAAACAGAAAAGGAGAATTATCATGTCTAAAATCTATAAAGGCATTTCCGAGCTCATCGGCAACACGCCGCTTGTGGAGCCTGTCAATCTCGAAAAGGAGCTCGGTCTCGAAGCGACCGTGCTCGTCAAGCTCGAATACTTCAATCCCGCGGGATCCGTCAAGGACAGGATCGCGAAAGCCATGATCGAGGACGCGGAGGAAAAGGGACTCCTGAAGGAGGGCTCCGTGATCATCGAGCCGACCTCGGGCAACACCGGCATCGGGCTCGCTGCCATCGCCGCCGCGAAGGGATACCGCACCATTCTCACCATGCCCGAAACCATGAGCGTGGAACGGCGCAACATCTTAAAGGCGTACGGCGCGGAAATCGTGCTGACCGAAGGCGCGAAAGGCATGAAGGGCGCGATCGCGAAGGCGCAGGAGCTCGCCGAAGAGATCCCGTCGAGCTTCATTCCCGGTCAGTTCGTCAATCCGGCGAACCCGGCGATCCATAGGGCGACGACCGGTCCCGAGATCTGGGCCGACACGGACGGCAAGGTCGACATCTTCGTCGCGGGCGTCGGCACGGGCGGCACGATCACGGGCGTGGGCGAATATCTGAAATCGCAGAATCCCGCCGTGAAGATCGTCGCGGTCGAGCCGGCGGATTCCCCGGTCCTGTCCGAGGGACGCTCCGGTCCGCACAAGATCCAGGGCATCGGCGCGGGCTTCGTTCCCGACGTGCTCAACACCGCCGTTTACGACGAGGTGCTCCCCGTCGCGAACGACGACGCGTTCGCCACGGCGAAGAAGCTTGCGAAGAAGGAAGGCGTCTCCGTGGGCATTTCCTCCGGCGCGGCGCTTTACGCGGCAATCACGCTGGCGCAGAGACCCGAGAACAAGGGCAAGGTCATTGTCGCCCTGCTTCCCGACAGCGGCGACCGGTACTACTCCACCGCGCTGTTCGGTTAAAAGGTCGATACGCGCGTCGCCGAGCGGCATTGCAGACGCCTTGCGGACGGCGGCGAACGGCGGCGGACGGCGCGTGATCCCACAGCATAAACAAAAGACTCTGATTCGCACTCCTGCCCCTTTCGGGCGATCGGACGATGCGGCTCAGAGTCTTTTTTCACCGGCTTTTGCCGTCGATCCGATCCTTCGTTTTTGACCGTCTGCGCATGCGTCGCGCCGCTGCGTTTCTCTGCGGCAAGCGATCCAATCCACGACAAAACGCCGCGGCAGGATCCATGCGGATCGCCGCGGCGTCCATGGTACAATGACGCAAAGATAACACTTTCCGCCGCACGGTCGTACAGTCATACGGTCGTAGGTCGTACGGTCAGTCCCCCGGAGGGGACGGGATCGCTTCGGTCTCTTCGTTATTCGTCATCCTCGTCGTCGCTCAGGAACCATTCGTAGCTGAACAACGTATCCTCGGAAATATGGAAGAGTGACTTGGTGAAGGAACGGGTCGGACTCGTCGGAACTCCGTCCGTGGGAGAGGTCATGACAACGTCGTCTTCATCGAACTCGATGACCTCGATCTTGATGCTTTCATATTTTTCCATAATGTACTCCTCCCGGGAATCAGGAATAAGCCTGCGCGGCAGTGTAGTAGAAGTAAAGCGCCGCCATCGCATATTTCTGCGCTTCGGTGTAGGTTTCACCATACAGGATCGCGCGAACGTAGGACATCGCGGACGCCGTCACGACCGCGCTGCCGCCGCCCGTCTGGATCGTGAAGTCGAACGATTCCCCGAGCCCTAACGGACCGATCGGAGCGGAGGAGAACTGATAATACGTCTCGCCTTCGATGACCTCCGTGGAATCGGCTTCCGTCCTCAGCGTCACAGAGTCGCTCAGCTTGGCATAATAGTAAATCTGCGTCTGTGAGTTGAGCATCAGAGAGAACATGATGTCCTCCACGCCCGAATCCGCGGGCATCGTCTTGCTGATCTCATCTTCGGCAACAGCGCCCACCGCCATGCTCATAAAGTCGTCGGTCAACTCATAGGCGATCTCGAGCTCCGCGTGCTGCCTGCCGTCCGTCCAGCCGGAATTCAGCAGGTAGTGCCCGTAATTCTGAAGCGCGTCGAGCAGCTTCATCAGACCCTCGTTGTAATTGAAGGTCGCACGCGCCGCGGTGATATATGTCATCGCGGAATAGGTATCCGTTATGGTTTCTTCGCTGCCGTCGACGGAGTAATGGTATGTCGCTGTGATCGTGTCCGCAAGCTCGATCGGGTTGATGAAGCAGGTAAACGCGTAGATGCCGTCGCCCTCTTCGAACGCATCGTCGATCGTCATGGTCTGTTTCTTGCCGTCGGAGAGTTCGAATTCCATGTATGAATTTTTCGCGATTCCGCCGGGCGCGAAAACCTTGAACTGAACGCCGATCTCGGCGGAGAGCCACATCCGGTGTCCGGTCACCTTCGCCCCGCCGACAACGTAATCCGAAGCGGAAAGGGTGAGATCCTTTGACAAGAAGATTCCTGTCGTGGAATCATCATACTCGAACGTGATCGTCGAACCGTAGCTTCCGTTGAAAGTATATCCCGCCGCGACGGATCCGCTTGCGTATTTTTTCAGGAACAGGCTTCCGTCGCTGCCCACGGTGCCATCGTCGGAGTTTGTAACGTCCGCGATGTAGTTCTTCCCGTCGTCCATGTGGACGATGTTCCACTTATGCGGTCCCGCACCCGTAGCGCCGGTCATCTGACCGGTCACGGAATAGCAACAGATGTCGTCGGAATTAAAATCGGTCAGCGAGCAGAGATACTGGAATGCCTCGGCATAGCCTTCACAGACGACGTTCGTCTCTTCGTCCTGGTCGAAGACGTAAATCAGCGCCCACGGAGAACCGCTGCCATAACCGCTCGGCCCCCCGGAGGCAGCCGCGGCTTCGTTGTATTCGACCAGTTCGCAGATCTGATCCTTGTAATAGACCAGCTTGCCGTAATCGCTCAGGCCGGCGGCGTCGGCGACGATCGCCTCGGCGCAGTCCTTCGCTCGGGAAGCGGCGCCGGTTTTGGCCGTATCGACGGCGAACGCTGCCAGACTGCTTGTATCGGCGGTGTCATGGAACAACGGATCCGGCTTGAAACCGATGTTGTACGTCGTCGGATCGAGCGTGAGCGTAACGTCGTCGGGACCGGTCGCCGACAAGCCGTACCCGAAGGACGACGGTCCCGTGGTCTCTCCGGCTGCCCAATAGAATTCGTAAGGGCAGTCCGCGTACAGCCGGTCGAACACCGCCGAACAATCAACGGACGTATACGCGGCGATGGCGGCGGCGAGGTCCGGATTTACCGTACCGCTGTCAAAATCGTACAGGTAATCGAGCCCGAGATCGCTTGCCGTACAGGAGGCCTTCAGTCCGAGTTCCTCGAGCGGAATCCGGATGTAACCGGTCGCCCCTTCGCCGTTTGCGATTTTTCCGGCTTCGGTTTTCAGATAATTATAAACGAGACGTTCCTTTTCGGTCAGGCTGTCCCCGGTCGGCATCGCGCCCTTCGCGGCGACGCGGGACGGAGAGCGCGCCGGTTCCCCGGTCTCCGCGGCTTCGACGCCGAAGAGCTTTGCCGCGTACAGCTCGAACAGTTTTTCGTTGTCCTCGTGCTCGATCTTGATCAACGAGTATTCGGGATCGGCCGACGCCAAAACCGTCTCATCCGCCGCCCGGACCGGGCTGAGGGAAGCGAGCGGCAGAACGAACACGGTCAGGATGAGCGCCGCAAGCCACAAGCGTTTTCTCTTCATAGTGTCCTCCATATCTTTACGTTCGGTGTCGGGAACGGATCACGGGCGCCGGCCTCGCAGTGAAGCCGGACGTCGCCGAGTAAATCTACTCATGTAGAGAAAAAATCCTGCACCTCAACACTTGTATTATACCCGAATCACATGAGAAAGTCAAGAGTATTGTTGAAGTCTTTGTGTGAAAACGCGCAAAAGCCGGGATTCCGACCCGCTTTTGCGCGTTTTGTTTCTGTTTTCTGTTTTCCGATCTCTATCACCGCACGACGATCTCGCGCTCCGCCTCCGCCTTCGCGGGGAACGCGATCATGCCGTCTTCCCGCTTTTCAAACGGGATTTGCTCCCCGTCCACGGAGACGGAGGTCACGGCTTCGAGATACGGCAAGGCCAGCGCGTCAAGGCGCAGCGTGCCGTCGGCGACCGTGATCTTTGTTTCCCCGCCGCGGCGCTCATAGCGGCCCCACGCGCAGTCGAGGAACCACGGTGCGCGGAAATCGCCCTGCTCGATGGGATCGAAGCCGATCATGCCGTTCTGCATCTCGAAGCGGAAGCCGGACCAGATCGGCAGCAGCGCGAAGGACGCCATGCTGCGCGCGTAGTTCGAGCCACATTCGATCTCGTTGTACGGATTGCGGTTGTACCCGCGGTAGCGGTCGCGGACCGCCTTCACGATCTCCGTGCCTTCTTCGATCATGCCCTCGGAGATCATCAGCCCGGCGAGCGCGTACTCGAAGCCGTGCATGGTTTCCTGCGCGTAGGGGATCGGGATCGCCGGCACCTTCACGCCCTCGGGCCACGTGCAGATGACCGCGCCCGCCT
Source organism: Clostridia bacterium (assembly GCA_017540175.1). Classification (GTDB taxonomy): domain Bacteria; phylum Bacillota; class Clostridia; order Oscillospirales; family CAG-272; genus UMGS1696. The sequence continues at coordinate 11,771 of JAFYBN010000091.1, forward strand.
CGTCGTTGACGGCGAAGAGCCGGAAGGTGTTGTAGTGCCCCCGCATGTCGGGCAGGAAATTGTACCGCCGCAGGCTTTCGAGCGCAACTCGGAGCTGCTTCTTGTCGTAAATCTCGCCGAGCCCGCAGATATTCGCGTGCCACTGCGCGAGGCACTGGTCGATTTCACAGCCCTCGCCGATCTGATACTTGATTTCTTCCGATTCCGCGTTCCAGTAGACTCCCGCGGCGTCGCCGAAGCTCTCGAGCATCGCCCGGTCCGCGAGGTCGACCTTTTGGGCGTACCACTTTCCATTAAAGAGGTTCGCGTCGCTCCACGCCTTTCCCTTTTCGAAAAGGCTCCGGTAATCGGCGGCGGTATCCGGCTCGCCCATGCGCTCCGCCATTTCCGCTGCGCATTTCAGAGCCGCGAGGTAGAAGCCCTCGAGCCAGCTGGAGGGTCCGAAGAGCTCCATGTCGAGGGTGTGGTGCTGACGGCCCTCGAGCACGCCGTCGCGGTCGCGGTCCCAGCGGTCGTAATTGTCCTCGCTCCACGCGTATTCGAGGGATTTCTTCACGCTTCCCCACAGCCCGCGCAGCCACTCGTCATCGCCGGAGATCTTCCATTCGCGCCAGGTTTTGATCACGCCGCCCATCAAGCCGTCCACGCAGGCGCGGAAACCGCCCGGGCCGCGCCCGAGGGGAAGCCGCATGCGGAACGACATTCTGCCCGTTTCATCCTGGTTGTACCGGTAGTCCGTCTCCCGGATGCTCCGCTCGAGCTGCGGGAAGAGCCAGCAGAGGGCGTAGGCATAGTTCCAGACATGGGTGCAGGTCCCCTCGCAGGAGCCGCCGTGCTCCCATGTTCCCTCCCAACCGTAGAACTCCCCGTTTTCGAGCCGCAGAACGGTCGGGCTTTTGAGCACGGACACCGTCGCGGAAATCGCCTCGACGACCTCCTCCGGCAGGGACGCGGCGAAGAGCTCGTCGTGATACCTGAGGGTCTTCTCCCACAGCATGTCCCAGTTCGCGAGGGCATGCGCGGCGGAGGCGGCGGAGTTTTCAAACAGCACGGCGTAGTAATTCTTCCAGAGGACGTCCCGCTCGACGCCGTCCTCCCCCTTTTCGGTGAGCCTGTCCCAGTAATTGAAGCAGTTCGGCTTGTTCCACGCGATGACGAAGCGGACCCGGACCTCCTCGCCCGGCTCGGCGTGGAGCGTGACCATGAGGGTGCCGGTATCGGCGTTCCCCGCATCGTCGTAATGCCGCGGCGGGAGAGCTTCTTCCTCCGTGAAATTGCGCCAGTACCGCTCGAGCCGGTCGTTCCAGCCCCCGCGGTACCAGTATTCCTGCGCCGAGACGCCTTCTTTCGCGTCCGTGGCGAGCGTCATGTCGAAGTATTCCGGATCGGAGACCGGAAATCTCGTCTGCCGGAAGAAGAGCGCGGTGCCCTCTTTTGTCTCGCGCAGCTCGTTCACCGAGCCGCCGCACGGGTTGCGCACGGAGGCGGCGATGGCGTAATCGAGCGCCTCGTCCGCGGTGTTTTTCACGGCGATCTCAAAGAACGCGGCGGGGATGCTCGAGTTTTTGTCGTCCCGCGGAATGAGGGGGTTCCACGCCGTGAGCGTGACCGCAGCAGGAAAGCTCTCGTCGGAAAAATCGATCCGCGCGATCGGGAATTCGCCCGTGAACACGCAGTTTCTGAAATGGGGGAAGCCCGCCATGGTGACGGCATTCAGCCCCGAGCCGAAGCCGTGCGCGTACGCCCCGGAGAGGTTTGTCGTGCAGTCGCCGTTCAGCACGCGCGCGTCCACGGTTTTGCCGCCGCGCATCGCCTTGACGGCAAAATGGCTGTTTCCGTTGTCCCCGCCCTTGTTCGGACGATTGAAGATCTCCCATTCCATGAGCCGCCCGTTGCCCGCGAGCCCGATGCAGCCGGAGCCGATGCCGCCGAGGGGGAAGGAGATTTCGTTCAGCGCGTTCCCCGTGAATACCGTTCTTTTGCTCATGATACCATCCTCCTTATTTTTCGATCCACTTCACGTCCGGCGGGACATGGGAGCGGATCCATTCGAGAACAAACGTGAAATCCTCGCCGTCCGCGTACGCCTCGTTCGAGCCGCCGCCGCGAAGGCGGATGACCGAGGTGCGGCGCTTCACCACGACCTTTTTCACGCGGCTGAATTCCGTCGTTGAGGTCGTTCTCTGCGAAGCGAGACCGATGCCCGCCGTCGTGGGCTTTCCGGTCAGCGCGCCGACGACGGCGGTCGCCGTGCCGATGCCCTGCGCCTTTTTCGCCTGTTTTGCGGTCTGGGCGTGTACGAGGCATTTGTCATCCATTTCAAATTCCACGCTGTAAACCCCGCCCATCACGGCCGCGTAGACGAGGTACCCGATGACGAGCAGCCCCGCCATGATGCCGAACATGATGAGAGAGAGCTTTCCCCAAAAGAGCAGCTGCTCCGCGTCGAATCCGTTTTCGATCACGGTGAGGATCCCCATGAACAGCATCACGATGACCCCCGCTGCAAAGAGGACCTTCGCCGTGAGGACGGCGATCGTCGGATTTTTGAAAAGGCTCATGTCGTAGGACCAGTGATACCGGCCGTCTTCCGTTTTGGCAAGCGGACGCGTCTGCATAATACCTCCAGAACCGATCCGCCGGCTCGCGCCGGTCGGCGTCGTTTTGTTCATTATATCATGGAACGCGCGTCAATGCAAGATGAAATTGGTGATTTTTGCGGCTCCCGCCGCACCGGAAGCGCAAAAAAACGGCTGCCGCATTCCTCCGTTCGGGGATGCGGCAGATCCGTTCAAACCTGTTCTTTTCACGCACCGGTCCCGCGCGCACTTACTCGTCGATCGCTCCGATTTTTGAGAGCGCCGCGAGCGCTTTTTTCACGTCCCGGCAGAGAACGTCTTCCTCCGCGTCGAAGCGCTTCTTCATTGCGGCGACGATCTCGTCCTCCGTCGTATCCTGCCGAAGCAGCTCGAGCACCGCGCCGAGGGTCTTGTTCCCCCGGACGATGCCGGAGAATTTCGCGTTTCCCGTCGGGACGAGCACAACTTCCCCGTCCGTGGTGTGCAGAATAAAGTCCTTGCTCAGCTTCATAAGCGTCCTCCCATACTCTCAAAAGCGACCCGCGCCGCCTCCGGTTCCATATTGCATCCGAGCCGATACAGCCCGACGACCTGTGTCAGCGAGTCGATCAGCGAAAGCGTCGCGCGCAGCGCTTCGGGGTCCGCCGGACGGTAGATCTGGCGGATCAGTTCGGGGTACGCCTCGCTTTTTTCGATCGGCACGATGATGTTATCCTCCGCGCGCGTGAGAAGGCACACGGCCTTCAGGGGCACGGCGATGTTCGCCCCGAGCCGGTGCTTGCCGTTCCACGGCGTCCCGAAGACCGTCGCGCGTCCGTCCGCAATGTGCAGAAGGGGCTTGTCGTCGTTCACCATGACGGCGCGTTCGCCGAGAAGCTCCCGCCAGAGCCGGGCGTGGGTAGATTTTCCCGTCCCGCTCCGCGCCGTGAAGAGGTACGCCTTCCCGTCGACCGCGATCGCCGAACCGTGCACGAGCACGGTGCCGTACGCGGGCATTTTCTCGGCGATCTTGCGGTAAACCGCAAGGATCTCAAGGTAAGGATCGGAACAGGGTCTCGTCGCCTTCTCCCGCTCGCGCTCGATATCCTCCGGCGTGATTTCCACGGAAAAATCCGGCTCGCCCTCCGCCGCGATCCGGTAATCCCGGCACAGCTCGTGCGGCGCTTCAAAGAGCGTGGAGATGCGGACGGTCTTTTGTGCCAGGCGATAGGTATCGGTCATGGAGCCTCCCCGGGCGGGTTCGCCGCCCGAATTGCGGTTTGATGTGGTTTTCTCACACGATGTCGATCGCGATCCCGTGCGTCATGTATTCAAACGTAATGCGGACGATCGCGTTGTCGTGCGGGATGACGAGCTTCGATTTGCCCCCGGTACCGGAGAACGGGTAGCCCCCGTGCTCCGAGACGCACGCGGACAGCGTTCCCCACGTGGAGATGCCGAAATCGTATTCCCCGGCGTAGGGCATGACGAAGCTCAGCGCGTATTTGCCGCCGCCGATGTAGTACATCCGCGTGATCTCGCTGTTCGAATCGTTTGCCGTCGCGCCGACGTACGGCTGGAAGCTGCCGTAGAGCACGACCTTTTCGGGGAAGCGCACGCCGGTCTCGGGGTCTTCCTCGTCCCGTCCGCCATAGTCGAGCAGATCGGACGGGTTCGCGTACGCGCGGTATTTCTCATACCCGCCGCGAAGCAGGGCCGTCGCAGTGTCCTCCTGCGAGAAGCCGTCCGGGCAGGCTTCGGATCTGTTGTTGAGCTTGTAGAAGGGAAAGCCCTCCGCCTCCTCGCCGCTCTGAAGGGGACGGCGGAGCGGGAACGCGAAAAATCCGTCCGGATTGTTGACCGCGGTCCATTTGAACGTATAGTCGAGGAAGGTATTGCGCGCTTCCTCTTCCTGTGAGGCGAACCACGCGATCTGGTCGTATCCCCACCACTGCGCCCACGCCCTCTGTTCGTACGTGAGGTTTTTGTGCGCCCAGACGTCCTTGCCGCCCCAGTTGTCGTATTCGTAGAGGAAGGGCAGCGCCTTTTCGCGCACGCCCTCGGGGGACACGCCGCCGCCGGACTTCCCTTCCCGCACGAGCACGAGCCGCTCGCCGGGGCGGTCGAGCACGGGATAGCGCGTCAGGGGCATGGCGTTGTAGTCGAGCAGGCTCACCCCGTTCACGACGAGGGAATGGGAGTGCGCGTCGAGGATCACCTTATGCCGCCGCGCGTGATGCTTCGCGTAGCCGCGGATCATGTCGATCACGCGCCCGATGGCGCGGTACCCTCTGTCCTTCGCGGTGTAGAGGTGGATCTGCCCGAGGTGGAACGCCTCGTACCCGCAGTCGATGTAGTTGATCGCGCGGTAGTAGAACCACATCTGCGTCTCGAGTTTTGAAATGTCGGGCATGTGGCTCCCCGGCTCGAGGATGCAGTCCTCGTACCGGAAAGAGCGGTTCTCCGGCTCCAGTCCGAACGCCCGGAAGACGCGCTCCGGGATGCGCACGGAAGCGAGATCCTCGGGGTAGACCGTCTCGAAAATACACGCCTGCAGAATGATTTCCGGATCCGCCGCGTGAATCCTTTCCGCCGCCTCGCGCGAGCGCTCGAAATGCAGATCGTCCGGCATTTCCGCCTTCCAGATGCCGCTCGCCCTGCCGAGGAATTTGATACCCGCCTTTTTGATGACGCGGATATCGTCGTCCAGCGTTTCGCTGAGATAGATCCACTGCGCCGTAGCGGCGCGGGAAAGATAGTATTCGAGCACCCTGCGGGGCATCGCGCCGTCAAACCAGCCTTCGCTCATAGAGATTCCTCCGTTTTGTTATGGTTGGGAGCGCGATCCGTCAGCCCTCCGGCTGGACCGCGTTCTTTTCATAGGATTTGATGACCTTTTCGAGGGATTTGACCGCCGCCCTCTCGATCCGCTTCACGCCCGACGCATAGTCCGTGCTGTTCGTCTGCACGAGCGTGCGGATGACCTGCCCCGCGTTGCTCAGAAGATTGCTGTACGCGTAGACGAAATTGGTCGTGGTCGAATCGTGGATGATGTCGATGATCTGCGCGGCGATGTTGTCCCGGGAATACTTGATTTTGAGGGCGGTCTCGTACCACGCGGGGATCACGGTTTTCCATGTCTCGTACGACAGCACCTCCAGCACCGCGCCCATCTTGTCGAGATTCTGCGAAGTGCACGGCACGGAGCCGATCAGGGCGTTGTCCGCCACAAGGGAATGATACGCCTCCTGATTCTCGTCAAGCTTCGGATAGGGGAGGAAACCGTAATCGTCCTCCATGTCGCGGTAATACTGCGCCGTGCCGAGCGAGTTCAGCCCGAGGAAGAGCGCGCGCCCCTCCTTGAAGACCTGCCCGGAGACGTCCGCGTTCATCTGGAAGACGCTGCCTTCCTGATGGAAGAAGGAAACCGTCTTTTCGGCAAGGGTCACCGCCTGTTCGTTCAGGAGATTGAGCACGATGTACCCGTCCTCGTCGTGGGTGGAATACGGCACGTCGCCGAGATACGCAAACGGGTCGACCGACGCGCCCGCGAGATAGGTGATATAGCCGAGGCGGTCGTCCGTATCCGTTTGACCGTTGTTGTTCATGTCGACGAAGGCCGCCTCCGCGGTTTTCGCGAGCTTGTCGAGCGTCCAGGTGCCGTCGAGCACGAGATCATAGAGTTCTTCCGGCTTACCGAAGGCGTCCGTGTAGAAATTCTTGTTGAAAAACAGGGTGTGCGCCATGCGGACGGTTTCGATGATGTAGTCCCCGGCGAGGAAGAGGCGGTTGTCCCTGCCGATCATCAGCTCGTTCATGTAGTTGTCGTTCCACCACGGCATGTCCCAGTCGAGATGATCGAGCTCGTTCACGTTCGTGAGTCCGCCGACCGTCACGAGGGTCACATGCCCGTACTCGTTGCCGAGGAAGAGATCGTAGGTCCCGTCCCCGGAAACGACGATGTTCGAGAGGATCTTGCCGATGTTGCCCCAGTACGCCGTCGCGTCGCCGATGTATTCGAGGTCGATGTCGAGCCGGTCCATCGTGACGAGGTTTCTCTGCACGATGGCGTCGTTTTCGACGTCCCCGGATTTCTCCTCGTCCCCTTCGTACAGCTGTTCCAGCTGACCCGAGCCGTTCGAGACGAACACGCGGATGGCCGCGCCGTCATAGGTCAGCTCCGCGGGCACGCTGTCGCGCAGCTCGGTCTCCTCCGGCTCTTCGGCGATCTGCTCCGGCTCAGCCGCCCTCTCCTCCGGGCGCGCGGATTCCTCCGGGACCGGGCTCTTTTCCGAGCAGCCGAAAAGCGCGGCGCAGAGCAGCGCGGCAAGGATGAGCGCGAGGATCTTTTTCGCGCGGGCAATGCTTTTCATCGGGAACGCCTCCTTTTTCCGTGCGCCGGGGCGGTCGGCTCTCCGCCCTCCGCGCGGCGCGGTCATTCTAAATTATTATACCGCTTATTATACCGCGTTTTCCGCCCTCTTGCAAGGGCTTTCGGGAAAATTCACAAGCCGCGGATCCCGTGCGGCAGAGTTCCCCCCAGCGGCGCACGGCGGGTTTCGCCTCGCGCCGCGTGATTTCAGTTTCCCGCGCCGTCATTTTTCACAAGGCTCCGTCCGCTTTTTTGTCGGGTCCGCCGAATCCGCTCTTTTTTTCGGAGGATCCGAAAGATTTCGCCCCGCGGCGCGTATAGAGAAGATAAAAGACAAATTCTGCAGGAGCGCCGCCATGAAAAAGACCCTTGCCCTCATTCTTTCGCTCGCCCTGCCGCTTTTCCTCCCGGCCTGCGGGAACGGGAGCCTGAGCGAGCGAGAAAAAGCCGTGGAAAGCGAAGTCCTCGCGATCCGCGCGGAAAACGAGGCGAAAGCCGAAAGCCTGAGCAATGCAGAAGACCCCGTGCGGACGGACGGCGTCGGAGAAGACGCGGGGGGCGCGGACGCCGCAAGCTCCGCGGGGGACGCGGACAGTGCGGAGGCTGCCGTCAAACCCCCGCCGAAAAACGATTGGGACGGCATCCTCTCGTCGGAGTATCAGACGGTCGGGAACAAGTATTATTTCCGCATGGTGACCCGTATGCGGCACAGGAACTCGCACGGCGGATACAGCGTCGGGACCGTGAGCCTTTTTCACTGGCTCGATCTGGCGACCGGGGACTATGGACCGATCTGCCCCGATCCGCTCTGCGCGCACGACGACGGGGCGGTGTGCAAATATCTCGAAGTCAGTTTTCAGGCGGACAACCTCTTCGTCGACGAAAACACCATGCTCGCGAGCCGCGACGTCAACCCGAACCGCGCGCCGCAGCTATGCCTCTTCGATCTCAAAAACGACACGATGAGGTCCCTCTATCAGGCAAAGATGTTCTCCGCGGACCTTATGGGGACCGACGGGGACTCTGTCTGGATCGTCGACGAGGTTCAGAAGACCGTGAAGAAACAGGCGGTCTATATCACGACGCTTTACCGCGTTTCCCTTGACGACGGTGAGATCCTTTACGAGCGGGTGCTGCCGGAGAACTGCCGACCCTTTTTGTGGCGGGACGGGCTTCTCTGGTGCGACAACGTAAAATCCCTCACGCCGACCGACCCGGACACATGGGAGGAAACGGTCATCCTGAACTACGAGAGCGACGACCAGATCGGCGCGTGGTATTACGACACTTACCGCGACGAATTCTGGTTCAGCATCATCAATCCGCGCAAAACGACCGGGCGGCTGTACCGGTACTCAGCGGCTGACGGAGTGTGTGAAGAAATCCCCATGCCCGTGGACGAGATCTATTATTTCCAGCTCACGAACACGAAAATCTACTATTCACCCTACGATCCCGTCTACATCGGTCCGAATTACATGGGAGGCCTGTGGGATTACGCGGGCAGGACGATCTACACGGTGAGCCGGGACGACACCGCGGGGGAACCGGTCGCCGTTTACACGGAGACGGAGGACCGGTTTCTCTGCCGTGCCGGCGTTTTCGGGTATTTCGTCTTCGGCGATACCCTCCTCATGGATTCGAACCAGATCGTCTCCCGCTTGGAGACGACCCCGGAGGGTGAGAATGTTTGGGAGTGGTGGATCGATCAGGCGGGGGACGTCCACAAAATCCGGGTGAATCTCAAAACGGGCGAGCGGGACGAGATCCTGTTCGGGGACTGACCGACTGAGCGGGCACAAACGTCCTCCGCACGCTGACCGCACGCTGCCGCTCGGAGAAAAACATGCCTCCCCCCTCGACAAAACCCGCGGATTGTGCTATACTGGATCAAACAAAAGAAGCGGGGCGGGAACCGCCGCGCCGCGGGGAGGATCCCATGAAAGACGTCACGAAAACCTATACGCTCGAAGAATATGTCCGTCCCCTCTGGGAGGGGGATACCGTCGCGCACGAAACGGTGCTGTTCCGCGAGGACGAGCACAAAGCCCGCCTGACCTTCCCGGCTGACGAGATCCTCGGGGTGCTGTCGTCCGATCTTCTCACCGAATTCGAAGAGGGGCGGGACTGGCGGCTCGAGGACGGGTGCATCGTCCGGCCGGAAGGCTCCCGGCTCCCCTTCATGCCGATGACGCGCTTTTATCCGCCCGAGCACCGGGACGGGCACGATTTCGCCTGCGCCGAGGAAGGGCACCCGTGGCTCGGCTTCGGCGAGGGGAACACGATGCTCGCCTACATGACGGATATCACCTACCGGCACAGCGCGCCGTGGGCGGGTCCGATCCCGCCCTCTCAGACGCACAAGCTCGCGCGCTTCCTCAAACGCCTTGAGGAAGGGCTCGAATCGACCGTGGTCTTTTACGGGGACAGCATCACGACCGGGGCGAATTCCTCGGGCATGGTGGGCGTGCCGCCCTTCGCGCAGCCCTTCCCCGAGATGACAGCGGCAGCGCTCGCGAAAAAATACGGCTATGAGCTCGCCCTCGACGTAAAGCCCTACGAGCCGATGAAGGAGGTCTCCCCCGTCGGCGGCCGCGTTCTGCATTACGTCAACACTTCGGTGGGCGGCATGGAGTCGAACTGGGCGAAGGCAAACGTCGGGGAGCGGGTCACGGCGTACCGCCCCGACCTCGTCGTGCTCGCTTTCGGCATGAACGACGGGGGCAAGCCCGTCGAGGAATTCCTGCGCCTGACAAAGGAGACCGTCGCGCTGATCCGCGAGGGGACGCCGGGGGCGGACATTCTTCTGCTCTCGTCCATGCTCCCGCACCGGAGAGCGGCGGGCTTCTGGGGAAATCAGGACCTCTTCGAGGACGCGCTCGCGGACTTCGCCGAGCCCGAGGAGCATATCGGGCTTGCGCCGATGACCTCGGTGCACCGGCATCTGCTCACCCGGAAGGAATTCTATCACGCGTCGGGGAACAACATCAACCACCCGAGCGATTTTCTCGCGCGGGTGTACGCGATGGTGCTGCTCGCGGCGCTGGGAGTTCAGGGGTGATTTCCGAAAAACGCGCGCCGTCAAAGCGGCTCCCTCCCGCAGGTCTCTCCGCGGAGCGGACCGGGAGGGGCAAGCCGCGGCGCCGCGAAATCACTGACAACGGCAGGAGATGGTCAAACCGCTTGACATTCCCTTCGCGGGGGTTATGGGAAAGACAGCATTCCCTCCCACAAAGCCGAAAGATTAAAGAATGAGCGCCGACAAAAGGAGGATCACGCTATGAAGAAAACGATCCGTCTGCTTCTCGTCTTCCTGCTACTCGTCCCGATGCTCACGCTCGCGGCGTGCTCGGCAGCGGAGGAGAAAAACAAGCCCGGACAAAAGAACGCGCAGGAGGAGAACGCTCCTGCGGATCAAGCGCCTGAAGCCGACCCCTCCGAGGCCGCAATCTCCGGGACCGAAGCCGCCGGAGAACTGAAAGCGGGCAAGGGAACGATCCTTGAACAGATGGACGACTGGCATTGGAGAACCTTTGAGTGCCAGTACATCGACGGCAACGGCGAGTTCGGGGGATTGGCTCCCGGCGGCCACTACGAAAACGACGAAATGGCGGACTTCATCGCCCAGAACCCCGAATGGTACAGGGACACCGCGATGATGGGCGTGTGGGAGACGGCGGACGCCCCGTTCGGCGACTGCATCAACGCCTCTCTCGCGGCGGACACCCCGTTCATGAACGACAAGCTGAACAACCACGGGCTGATGGTCTATAAGACCTTCAACATCACCGACCTCTCGGACGACATCACCTACGATCTCTGCATGTTCTACGACAACACCGTTTACTGCTACATCAACGGCGAGCCCTTCTTCATCCTCGACGGCAACTTGGTGAAGCAGGACTGGAACGGCGGCTACGACCTCATCAAGTGCAACCAGCAGGACGGCAAGACCCTGAAGGATTTCCTGCACACCGGCGAAAACTACATCTGCGTTTCCATCAAGGACGCGTGGGGCGGCCGCGAATTCGACTGCACCATCAACTATGAAAAGGGCTCCACGAAGAGAGATCTGATCTTCGTCGATCAGAATCAGGAATGGAACTACACCGTCTTCTACTGCCCCTACATCGACGGCGAGGGCAATACGGACGGCCTCGCGCCGGGCGGTCACTTCGAGCCCGACGAAATGGCGGACTACATCGCCGCGAACCCGAACTTCATGACCGACACCGCGACGGCCTCCTCCTGGGCGGTCGGCAAGGCTCCGATGAGCTCGGGCGCGGAGGGCTGGACCGGTTCCAACCACGGTCTGATGCTCTACAAGTCCTTCAACGTCGACTCCCTTGACGAGATCAAGGCCGCGGACGAGATCGACTGGTTCGGCGACTACGACAACGCGATCCACGTCTGGCTCAACGGCGTGGAGATCTACACCGACGACGGCAAATGCGCGGTTCGGGACTGGCAGACGAACGGCGTCTGGGCTCTGGACAAGGACCTCGTGCTCACCATTCTGAAAAACGGCGAGAACTGCCTCTTCGTCACCATCAAGGACGCGTGGGGCGGCAGAGACTTCAACTGCGGCCTCAAGGCGCACTGGAACTGAACGGTTCCTGATCCGAGAACCGGAAATCCTTAACAGGACAAAAAGAGCGGCAGGCTTCACGGTCTGCCGCCCTTTTGTTTCATGCGGGAATCGGGAGGGAGGAGTTCCGGTACGTTTCGCCGCGCAAAACGATCCTGTTCAAATCCGCTTCGGCGGATTTATTTAACAGCCGACGGCTGCTGACCGCCGATCACCGAAATCAGTACCCGTACTGCTCCAGCAGCGCGTCGTTTTTGTCGATGATCTTGGCGAGCATCTTGTCCGTCGCCTTTGCCATCTTCTTGTATCTGGACATGAAGTCGGTCGAGTTTTCCTCCACGCACGCGTCGAAGGTCTTGTTCAGAAGAACGCCGTTCAGCGCGTTCGACCACGCGAGAGCGAAGCCGTTGCCATAGTGGTCGTGGATGATGTCGATCATCTGCCCGTCCATACTGTCGCGGGTGTATTTGATTTTCAGGGAGGATTCGTAATACGCGGGAAGAAGCTGCCTGTGGGTTTCGCGGCAGAGCACCTCGATCACCGCGCTCACGAACGGCATGTCCTCCTGCGTGACGGAGACGGGGATGAAGCCGAGCTCGGCGGTGTCGTGCGTGGAGGTCACGTAATCCGCCTGCACTTCGTTGAGCATGGGATAGGGCAGCACGGCGAGATCGACCTCGGTGGAGCGGAGGTTGTCGGATTCCAGGGACCCGAGCCGCTGATAGCCGATGAACAGCGACTGCCCCGAGGTGAAGGCGTCGATCGTTCCCTGCTCGCTCCCGAAAATCCCGATGGCCGTCGCGTCGCTGTGGATGATGGCGTTGAGCCTTTCCGTCAGCTCGATCGATTTTTCGTTTTCAAGCGCGACGCGGGGGTTGCCGTCCTCGAGCCGCTCTATGAAGTCCGGGTCGCCGGAGACGATCCACGGGATCATCGGTCCCCAGTATTCGAAGGCGATATGCCCGAACTGGTCGTTCTTGTCCTTTTTCCCGTTGCCGTTGAGATCGCGATACGCGCCGTCGATCAGCTCCCTGTACTTGTCGAAGGTCCACGTTTTTTCGAGCACGAAGGAATACACATCGTTCGGGTTGCCCCAGATGTCGGTATAGATGTTCTTGTTCATGATGAGGCAGTGGGTGCAGCGCAGCAGGTCGATGAAATAGTCGCCCGCGAGCGTGAAGCGCAGCTTTGTGTTGATCGAAATGTCCTCCATGAAATCGTCGTACCACCACGGACGGGAGAAATCAAAATTCTCGCCGTCGTACGCGTTGCGGAACAGACCCTCCGGCGTGATGGGAACGAGCCCGTAAATATCGTTGATGATGAGCTGATAGGTCGCGTCTCCTGCCGAGAGGAGACGGCGGACGTTGGCGGCGACCTGATCGTAGGAATAGTTGACGTCCTCATAGGTCAGCTCGACGTTGAGGCGCTGCTCCACGTCCTGATTGCGCTGGATCGCGGCGTCCGGCGCGACGTCCCCGGTCAGCTCCTCATAGCCCTCGATGAGGTAGTTCGAGGTTTCGACTCCGACGGTCGCCTCGTTGACCGAGGTGTAGATGCAGAAAGTGCGTCCGTCGTAATCCGCTCCCTCGAACGGGTCGGGCTCCTCGGTCTCTTCCGTCATCTCGGATTGTGCGCCGGGCTCGGTCACCTCTGCCTCGGGCGTGTCCGTTTCCGTCAAAGTCGCCGTGCTGCACGCGGTCATGAGGATCGTCAGAAGCGCGAGCAGAAATGCGGAAATGCGTCTTTTCATTTTGATCCCTCCCGGGCGGTCGATTTTGAACTATATGAACTATATAAAGTATATCATGTTCCGGCGCTGTTTTCAAGACGATCCGGAGTTTTTCGCGAAGAGAAAGGAGGGGCCGGCGCGTCCGCCCGAAAACGGGACCGCGCGGCAGCGTCTCCTTGATCCGGTTGACGTTTTTTCATTCGCGGGAAGAGCCGCCCGGTCAAAGGCGGAGCCCGATGCCGTTAATGAGGACTTTCCCCCGCGCCGCGCGTCGTATGGCCGTTCGGTCATTTCGCGCCGGGCGTTCGTTCTTCCCCGCTCTTTTTGAAAAACAGTCCGTCGATCTTTGCGACGATTTTCGAGATCGCCTTCGAATACGGCGCGAGGACGCGCCGTCTCCCGGCAATGAAATAGGTCAGCTCCGCCGCCAGAATCCCGCCCGGGACGTCGGCGAGAACATGCTGTTTCGTCGTCAGGGTGGACAGGCAGACGGCAACGGCCATGACGAAGGCAGCAATCCGCCACCAAATGCTGTACTCCTTCTTGAACCGGACGCCGATCCAGCACGCCCACGCGAGCAGGCAGTGGAGGGACGGGAAGAGGTTCTCCGGCGAATCCACCGTATGCAGAAAACGCATGACCCACATCCAGACGGACGGAGGGTACCCCTCGAGACTGACGGGGTCGCAGCGCGTCGGGTAAATCAGGTAAAACGCAAAACAGAGGATCCTGCCGAGCATCAGGCCGAGAAAGAAGCGGTCGCTTTCCCGCCGGTCCCGCAGCGCGACGAGAAGATAAATCATGCCCCAGAAGACGGCACAGCCGAAGTATACGGAAACCGTCCACGGCAGAAACGGGATCTTTTCGTCCAGCGGGATGCTCAGATCGTGCATCGCACGATTCTGATTGATGAGACGCGCGCCGTCGTAGAACAGCCGGTTGGTGAGGATCGCGATCACGGCTGAAACGACGAAATAGAGGAGTTTTTCCCGCGGGATCTTCTTCAAGAAATTCATACGGCTTCTTTTCCCTCCCCGGGATTCTTTTTGTCAGCACCCCGTCCGGCAAGCCAAAATCCGCCCATGACAAGTCCCATATACGCGGCGAGGATGAGCAGGGCGGGCAGCAGATACAGATACGGGACGGGGATCAGGCTGTAAAACAGCTTCAGCAGCGAGATATTCTCGTGGTAATAGGTGAAGAAGTAGTTCGCGTCGAGACTGAGGCGCGCGGCGCGGATCAGCGTACTGATGAGGAACGCGCCCAGCGAGAGACACGCCGTTGCGAGCATATTCATCGGTATGTCGCGGAATTTCGGGCGGTAGAAGCCGAAGGTCGCGATGGCCAGCCCTTCGATCACGATCATGTAGTGCGTAAAGTAATAACCGAGCATGCGGGGCAGAAAAATCGAATACCCGTCGAAGCCCGCCGCCGGCAGCAGGAGCGCGAACAGGGCGCCCAGCGGAGCGGCGAAGAAGCAGAAGCCCAAAATGGAGCGCTTTTTGAAGAGTACGCCGACGGGAATGAGGATCATGTTGACGTTGCACAGGTGAAACGGAAGCTCGTTCCACCAGTTGAAGCCCGCTTTCCCCGCCGCGAGCCGGACCGCTTCCGCCGGGTCCGTCCCGGCGTCCGTCAGTTCCTTCACATATTGATCCGTCAGGATCCGGTTGTAGTCCGCGTCAACGGAAAGGAAGTATTTGTAAACGAAAAATCCGACGAACGTGATGAGGCACGCGGTGACAAGGACTGTCACCCGCGTCTTTTCGCTCCTGCCCCTCAGAAGCAGGCTGGCCGCGGCGAGAAGCAGAAGGAAGCAGGCGAGCAGCAGAAAAAACAGCGCTCCGAAAGAATGCAGGATGTCGAACGATTCTTCCATAACACGCTCCGTTCGTTTGAAAAATGCGCCGGCGGAGGCCGTCGGTTTATCTGATTATAACATGTTTTCCGACAAAAAGGAAGGGGCTTGTGCAAAAAAGATAATTCTGACAATCATCATTTTCCCCCGCCCCGCCCGGGAGACCTGAGACGGGAGGGGCAAAACCGCGCCGCCGTTTTGAAAGAAGTCCCTTGCAAAATCGCCCGGGAGGCGTTATAATGGTACTGTCAAAAAAGAATCCCGACGAAAGAAGGTGGCGCACCATGCGCGTCCGTGTTCCGCCGAAGCTGTCCGCGCTCGTCCTCGTCCTCTGCCTCTGCGCCGTTCTGAATGCCTGCGCTGGCTCCGGCTCCGGCTCAGGTTCGGCCGCTGAGCCCGCTGAAGAGGCTCCCGCTTCCGAAAGCTCTCCCCCGGCGGAGGAGTACGGAGACGAAATCGTGCTGGCGGAGCGCGGGGGCACGACCGAATTCACCCTCGTCTGCGATCTTGCCGACCGGGAGGAGGCGCTCGCGGATATCTTCCGCATCCGGGACGCCTTCAAGAAGGACCTGCGCGTCGAGCTCCCCGTGAAGGACTCCGGGCAGAAGGACGACGGAAGCGCGGAGATCGTCGTCAACGCCCGGAACCGGAAGGGATGCGCCGACCTGCTCGCCGGTCTCGAAAAAGGAGAGTTCGCCGTGCGCGTATCCCCCGGCGGCGAAGGCGAACAACCGAAAATCAACATTGCTTACAAAGGAGATGCTGCCAGAATGTGTGCCGTAAACGCTTTTCTCGACGCCTCTATGAACGGTGAAAAAGCCGCCGTTCCCGCCGATCTCGATCTTCGGGGCAGCGCGGACGGGCTGCTCATCACGTCCTCGATCCCCGTGCTCCGCGATCCCTTCATCGTTCTCGAAGACGGCGTATATTACGCCTACGGAACGGGCTGGGTCTGCTATGAAAACAAAAGCGGCTCCCTTGCGGGGGGCTGGAATTCTCTCGGCGTCGTCGTGGATATCCCCGCGGACGCCGAGGGCGATCACTGGGCGCCCGAGGTCCACCGCCGCGACGGGAAATTCTATATGTTCACGACCTACCGGAGCCGCCGCACCGGGCACCGCGGCTGCTCGATCTTCGAGTCCGACACCCCGACCGGTCCCTTCCGCGAGATCACGGACGGGCACGTCACGCCGAAAAACTGGGACTCCATCGACGGGACCTACTATGTGGACGAGAGCGGACAGCCGTGGATGATCTTCGTGCACGAATGGACGTCCACGCCGGACAGTGTCGGACGGATGGCGGCGGCGAAGCTCTCGGACGATCTCACACATTTCATATCCGAGCCGGTGGAGCTCTTCCGCGCGGACGACGCGAAATGGGCGAAGAACGGCGTCACCGACGGCTGCTTCATGCACCGCTGTGCGGACGGACAGCTTCTCATGCTCTGGTCGAACTGGGACAGCGCGGGCTACTGCGTCGGCATCGCGCGGAGCGCGACCGGCGCGGTGGAGGGACCGTGGACGCAGGACAGCGATCTGCTCTACTCGAAAAACATGACGGGCGAATACGACGGCGGCCACGGGATGCTGTTCACCGCGGCGGACGGCTCGCTCTATCTCTCGATCCACTCGCCGAACAGCGCGGTCGGATCGCGGCGGGAGACGCCGGTGTTCATCCGCGTAAAGGAAAAGGACGGCACGCTCGTCTGGGACACGCCGTCCGTATCCGGGGGAAAATAAAGCAAACGACTCCCGCGGGAGGCGTCCCGTCATCCCGGGAAGACGGGGACAGAGGTCTGACGTTCCGAATATGGCGCTGCCGCGTTTGCTCCGGGAAGGAGAAACGCGGCAGCCGTTTTGTTTGGAAGCGTCCAATCAATAGTTTTCCTTGCGGATCTCGAAATACGCCTGCGGGTGATGGCAGACGGGGCACTCGACCGGGGCGGACGTGCCGACGGCGATGTGACCGCAGTTGCGGCATTCCCAGACCTGCACGCCGGCGCGCTCGAAGGTCTTCTTCGTCTCGACGTTTTCGAGCAGCTTGCGGTAGCGCTCCTCATGCGTCTTTTCGATCGCGGCGACGCCGCGGAACTGCGCGGCGAGCTCCGGGAAGCCCTCTTCCTCGGCGTCCTTCGCCATTCTCTCGTACATGTCGGTCCACTCGTGGTTCTCGCCCTCGGCGGCGGCGAGAAGGTTTTCCTCCACCGTGCCGAGCTCGCCCAGCGCCTTGAACCAGAGCTTGGCGTGCTCTTTTTCGTTTTCGGCGGTGGCGAGGAAGATCGCCGCGATCTGCTCGTAGCCCGCCTTCTTCGCGACAGACGCGAAATAAGTGTACTTGTTGCGTGCCTGCGATTCGCCCGCGAATGCCTCGCGGAGGTTCTGTTCGGTCTTCGTTCCCTTGTACGGATTTGCCATTTTGGGGTCTCCTTCCGTTTTATGATTTTGATTTACAAAATATTATACCGCACCCGCGCGGATTTTGCAAGCGGTGCACTCAAAAGAATCTGTGAACAGATGAAAACTTGGGCAAAAGCCCGAAAAAGAACGGGAAAGCGCGGAACTTTCCCTTCCCGTCCGGCGTCTAACGGATGAATCACTAAAAACGAGGGTTTCCTCAAAGGAGGCATCTATGAAAAAACGCGCGCTCTGCGCGGCGCTGGCAGCTCTTCTCTGCGCCGCGATCCTTCCGACCGGCGCGATCGGCGCGGACCTGCCCTTCACGGACGTTCCCGAGGACGCGTGGTACCGCGGCGACGTCGCGGCCGCCGTTGCCGGAGGACTGGTCAACGGAAGGACGGAGACGAGCTTTTGCCCGGACGAAGAGCTGACCTATGCCGAGGCGGTAAAGCTGGCGGCGTGCATGCGTCAGAAAGCCGCCGAGGGCACCGTCACTCTTCAAAACGGCGATCCGTGGTATCAAAGCTACGCGGACTACGCGAAGGAAGCCGGCATCATCGCGAAGGATTACGACTGGAACGCCCCGGCGACCCGCGCGGGGTACATCGAAATCTTCGCGCACGCCCTGCCGGACGAAGCACTCACGGAAATCAACGCGGTGCCGGACAGCTCCGTGCCGGACGTCCCCATGGATCACCCGCAGGCAGCGGAAATCTACAAGCTCTACCGCGCCGGGATTCTGGAGGGCTCCGAGGACTCTTACCGCGGCGCGTGGACGGCGCATCTCTGCAAACCCTCGGACACCATCCGGCGATCCGAGGTGGCGGCGATCCTGACACGAATGACGGACGCGTCGGCGAGAAAGACCTTCACCCTGACCGACTCCGCCTCAAGCGGTTTTGCCGCGCGGTACTTCCGCACGGACGGATACCGGGACGGCGTCTCCTACCCGTTCGCACTCACATTCAGCGGCCCGGACGAGCTGATGCGGTACTATGATACCCACAAGGACCTTTACGATTTCAGCCGCCACGAGGTCGGCGGCACCTACGCGGCGGATTACGCGGCAGACGCCGCTCCCTGCTTCGCCGACGCCGTCGCGGCATACGACGCGGCGTGGTTCCGGTCGCACCGGCTGATCCTCGTAGTTCTCGAAGAAGGGAGCGGGTCGGTGCGCCACCGTGTGGACGGCGTCCGGACGGTGGGAAATGAGACGACGGTCGACATCACGCGTCTGGTTCCCGAGGTCGGCACGGACGATATGGCAGAGTGGCACATCCTGATCGAGGTGGGGTCGGCGGCACAGACCGTCCGCGTGCGGCTGGATAACCAAAACCCCGTCGGGGAAGCGGCAGATCCGCGCTCCGATTCCGAAAAGGCAGCGGATTTCGCCGTCCGGCTGTTCCGGCGCTGCTTCGCCGCGGACGGGGACAACACCCTCGTCTCCCCGCTCTCCGTTTTCGGCGCGCTCGCCATGACCTCGAACGGGGCGAAGGGCGAGACGCTTGCCGAGATGGAGGACGTCCTCGGCATGAAGAACGGCGAGATGAACCTGTATTTCGCGACGCTCCTCGACCGGCTGGCCGAGGAGGGCTCAAAGAAAGAGAACGAGCCGCGCTTCCATCTGGCGAATTCCGTTTGGTTCATCGACGACGAGAGCTTTACCGTAAACGAGGACTTTCTCGAGATGATCGCCTTTCTTTACGACGCGGGCGTGAACCGCGCGCCGTTTGACGCCGGAACGCTCAAAGAGATCAACGATTGGGTGAAGGAGCAGACGGACGGCATGATCCCGTCGATCCTCGACCGGATCCCGGAGGACGCGGTCATGTACCTCGTCAACGCCCTCGCGTTCGAGGGGGAATGGGCCGATCCGTATCAGGAGCATCAGGTGAGACCCGGCACGTTCACGCGGGAGGACGGAACGAAAACGACCGCGGACCTCATGTGGTCGAAGGTGAATTCCTATCTGGAGGACGACGGCGCGGAAGGGTTCATCAGGTACTACAAGGGCGGAAAGTACGCCTTCGCCGCCCTGCTTCCGGACGAGGGCACGGCGCTCTCAGATTACGTCGCCTCCCTCGACGGGGAAAAACTCGTCCGCATCCTGTCCTCGGCGCAAAGCGTTCCGGTGGATACAGCGCTGCCGAAGTTTGAGACGGAATACGGGGCGGAGCTCTCGAAGCTCCTCGCCGCGATGGGCATGAAGACGGCGTTCGATCCCGACGCGGCGGATTTCTCCGGGCTCGGGACCTCGACCGCGGGGAACATCTGCATCAGCCGGGTTCTGCACAAGACCTTCATTTCCGTCGCCGAGCAGGGGACGAAGGCGGGAGCGGCGACGGTGGTGGAAATGGTCGCCAAATCCGCGATGCCGCCGCAGATCACGAGAACCGTGGTCCTTGACCGTCCGTTCGTCTACATGCTGATCGACTGCGAGACGAACGTCCCGTTCTTCATCGGCGCGCTGACGAGCGTGGGAGAATGAGAAATCAAACCTCTTTGTTTGGGTAGGGGCTGTCGCAAATAGGCCAAAAGTTTTCGCCCGCCTTTTTCAAAAGGCGGCAGGGTGTCGGGACGGAGTCCTGACCCGAGGTCCGCAGACCTCGGAACACCCAAGACTTTGAAAGAGTTCCTCTTTTTGGTACTTTTGG
>JAFYBN010000010.1 GCA_017540175.1 Clostridia bacterium
ATCCCTTCAAAAACTGGGGTTCTCCGTCTCTCTGTCTTAAGTTTCTTTTATACTCTGTTTCCCGCAAGCCTTCTTTTGAAGACCTGCCCTTTTGTTCTGCCTTTTTTCCTACGCTGCTTTGAGGGTTTTCAGAACAGCCCCCAATTTATTCAAGAGGACAGGGAGAACGCGGCTTTCTTGATAATGAAAGCTCGCGATGCTCCGCATCGCCGGCAAAGAACTTTATTCTATCATGTCAGCGCCATCACGAGCTTCCATGTGTTGACGCCGATGATGAGGAGGCCGACCGAGGCGATGAGGGGTTTCAGCGGCAGTTTTTTGCACAGCACCGCGGCGAGCGGCGCGGCGATCACCCCGCCCGCGAGCAGGCCGAGGACGGCGGGATAATACGCCGTAAGCTCCTTTCCGATCGTGACGAAGAACGCCGCGCTTTCGGCGAGCGTCACGAAAAACTCCGCCGCGTTCACCGTTCCGATGGTCTCCCGCACGCTCTGATCCGCCGCCACAAGGGTGGAGGTCACCACCGGTCCCCAGCCTCCCCCGCCGAGGGAATCGCTGAACCCGCCGACGAGCGCGAGCGGATAGACGCCGACGCCGATTTTCTTCGGCTCCCGCTCCTTCTTTGAAAAGACCTTCGAGAAAATGACGATCCCCATCACGATGAGGTAGGCGCTGATGATCGGGGAGATCACCCGGTCATCCACGGAGGTGAGAACGTACGCCCCGAGGATGCCGCCGAGCATGCCCGGGATGAGCAGGCGGAAAAACAGGCTCCGGCTGAAATTCTTCATTTTGACGTGGGAGATCCCGGAGGCGAGCGTGGTAAAGATCTCCGCAACGTGGGTGCAGAAGGACGCCATCGCGGAGGGAATGCCCATGGCGCGCAGAAGCGTGCTGGACGAGACCCCGTACGCCATCCCGAGGGTCCCGTCGATCATCTGCGCCGCAAATCCGGCGAGAAGCGTAATCAAGAAAATTCTCATGGCTCACAGAATCCGACGGCCCGATCCCCCGCTGCCCCGCCCCGCACAAAGGGGGGCGGGCTGTTTTCTTTCCGCGGGGGAGAGCCGTTCCGTTTTACGTCTTTACGGTTCCTTTACGCTGAATTCTCCGGTGTCGAAATCGACCTCTGTCACGGTGCCGTCCGAGAAGACGGCGCGCTGACGGCGCGGGTTTTCCGGATCGAATTCGTGCCGCAGCATTTCCGCATATGCGAGCCGTCCCGCCGAGGCGCACGCCTCGTTCACCGCCGCGATCTCTTCTTCGGTCGCGTTGATGGGGCAGTAAACGGGATCTCCGTTCAGAATCGCGTGCAGATATGCGCTGTCGTTCCCCGGAATGCCCCAGCCGCCGCGCTGTCCGGGCAGTCCGATCCACGGAATGACCGCGCAGTCGTGGTAGACGAGGTTCAGAAGCGGGATCGGGATGCCGACCGGTTCGGAATGCCCGCTCCCGAGGTCGGACGTGAAGAACGGGGCGTGGTGGCAGAGGACCTGGGACGGAAGGACGCAGTCGAGGATCTCCTCGGAGGAGGGGATGATGCCCCGGTCCGTGAGGATGTCGAGGCAGCGGCGTCGGTTTTCCGCGCAGTCGCGCCGCGTGGCGGGATGGGTCTTCGAGAAGCATTCGTCCAGCTCCACGACGGAAAACACGTCGAGATAGGAGCCTTCGATCCGGATGCCGAGTCGCTCAAACTCGTCGTAGTTGCGCCGCACGTAGTCGGCCGCCCGCGCGGAGCACAGGAAGGAATGCGGTCCCCCGTACCAGACCGAGCAGTAGGGATGCGAGCCGTCGTGCCGCGTGAGCGCTTCCTCAAAGGAAAAGTCGGGCGCGTCGTGGTAGTAGTCCCTATACTGATCGTGGATGCCGAAGATGTAGCCGAGCTCCCGGCAGGTGTCCGCGAGCCGCCGCATGCCGTCCGCGCCGCCCGCCGCCTCGTTCGGCGGGAAGGGGGAGGGGTGCAGATTGTCGTATCCGTGCCTGCCCCAGCCGTCGAAATGGGTATAGGCGCGCTTGAGGCCTTTTTCTTTTAATCTGCGCAGCTGACGCGCCCTCTCGTCGAAGGAGGTAAAATAATCGTTGCGCTCCGGCTTGTCCGGGGTATAATAATCCGATTTGGGCGAGATGTGGACGGCGATATCCGTATGGATGACGGGACAGCCGATCAGTCTTTCGACGGCGGGATTGCGCGCCGCTTTTTCCCTGAGCGTCACGAGCCCGCCGCGCTCCTTCACATAGGCGCGGTAGCATTTGGCGATGATATTGTGATCGCACGGCATGCGGAAGCGGTAAAGCATCCGCCGCGCGTACCGCATTTCGGCGAGGGAGAGGAGCCAGCGGGGCAGGATCCGCTCGTTTTCCCCGTCGATCTCATACGCCGCGTCGTAGGGCGTGTCGAAGATCGCCGCGTACCCGGAGCCGCCGCGCACCTGACCGTAAAGGGGCATGTAGGCGGTCCGCTCGAAAATCAGCCCGCCCCCGACGGGAATGGGCTGGCCCGCGGGGAACATGGTTCCCTGCATCCGGGGCAGGACGGTATAGCCCTCCCCGCACTTCGCGCCGAAATCAAACGGCGCGGGAAACAGCACCGAGTCGATCTCGCCGTCGCGGTCGCCCTCGACAAGGACCTCGAATCTGAGGTCGCCGCTCGTGCGCTCAAGGCTCACAGTGGTCGTGACCGTGATCCCGGAGCCGCCGAAGCCGGCGTAAATAGCGCGGACTCCGTCCGAGGTCCCGTTTGAGACCCGCTCCGCCGCGGCCGGCGCGGGAAAAGGAACGCTTCTGCCGTCCGAAAAGCGGACAGTCGGGCGTTCGGTCATCTCCCAGCGGTCGCCGTTTTCGAGAAGAACGGCGTACCGGGTGCTCTCCGGATCGCACAGCACGCGGATGCCGGAGGCTTCGATCTTGTATTCTGACATAGTATCCCTCCCGTATAAAGACGCGTCCCGGTCAACTCCGCGGCGCGGGACGCGTTCGTTTCGTGCGCCCCCATTATAGCACACCCCGCCCGCCTTTGCAAGAAGCGGCGGCGGATTTCGATTCATTTTCCGGCGTTCTGCTTCAAAAATGCAGTCCTTCCTTTCTCATTCTCCGCATTTGTTACAAAGCGTACACACATTTTACCCCGTTTTCCGTTACAATAAGTTGAACGCATCTTGCGCATCCAACTGAACCCGAGGAGTATGATATGAAACGCGTACTATCTGTTTTACTCGCTCTTCTCATGACCGCCGCCGTCTTTACGATGACGGCATGCTCCGAAAGCAAGGAGAACGCCGACACGACCCCCGCTGAGACCGAGGGGACCCCGGACGCCGTCCCCGGCGCGGAGGCGGAAACGGAGCCCGAAGAAACCGAAGAATCCTTTGACCCGGGACTCCCGGCAAAGGACTTCGGCGGGCGCACTTTCACCTTCTTCACGAAAAACCACAGCTCGTGGAGCGACTGGAAGGAATCGAGCATCTGGACGGAGGGCATCGTGGGCGAGATCCTGAACGACACCGTCTACGAGCGCAACGACGTGATCTCCGAGCAGTACAACGTCGTCTTCGCGGAATACGCGCCGAACAGCGGCTCGTTCGTTTCCGAAGCGGAAGCGGCGGTCCGCTCCGGCGACGCGACCTACGACGTGCTCATGCCCCCGCTGAACAACGCAGGGGCGCTGCTCAAGCGCGGCTTTCTCGTCGACGTCACCACCCTCGATCATCTGAACATCGAGGCGAACTGGTGGGATCAGCGCGCGAACGCCGACCTTTCGATCGGGCACAAGCTCTACACCCTCTCCGGCGACCTCTCGACCCTGAACAACGACGCGACGTGGTGCACGATGATCAACCTCCAGCTCATCGACGACTTCGGGCTGGACAAGCCCTACGTCTACGTCAAGAACGACGAATGGAACTTCGACACCTACAAGAAAATGTGCGAGACGGCGTCCGTTGACCTCGACGGCGACGGGGACTTCGATTCCGACGACTCCATCGCGAACCTGACCCAGAACGAGAACGCGACCGCCATGCTCGTCACCTTCGGCTACCACCTCATCGAAAAGGACGAAAACGACCTGCCCTTCTTCTCCCTCGACACGAGTGAGCGCGTGGACAGCATCCTGCGCGACATCTCGACGTTCATGAACGACAAGAAGCTCTCGCTGAACTACCACCAGTACGGCTCCCTCGGCTATCATCTGCTCACGACGAAGATGTTCCAGGAAAACCACGGGCTCTTCTGGATCACGAACATGCAAATGGTGATCCGCCTGCGCGAAATGGAGACAGACTTCGGCATCGCGCCCTGCCCGAAATACGACGAACAGCAGAAGGATTATCAGAACGTGGTGTGGTTCGTCGGCTCCTACGCGACCGTGCCGATCTCGGCGCAGAGTCCGGACGAATCCGCCTTCCTGCTCGAAGCGCTCGCCGCGAAATCCCGCGAGCTGCTCCGCCCGGCGTACTATGAGGTCGCCCTTTCGAAGAAATACCTGCGCGACAAGGAATCGGTCGAAATGCTCGACCTCGTGATCGACAACCGCGCGTACGAGCTCGAGCACGTGTTCTCCTTCGGCGCCTCGAGCGCGGTGGAGACCATCGTCCTGAGCGGGAGCGATCCGGCGTCCATGCTGGCACGGAACAAAAAGCTCATCAACAAGCAGATCGACAAAGCGCTCGAAGACCTCGAGATCGAACGCTGACCGGCGGCACGGAATGGAAGGCACGAAAACCGCACTGATCACGGGGGTCTCGGGCGGCATCGGCTCCGCCGCGGCGAAGGCGCTCTGCGAGGCCGGGTACGCGGTCACGGGGCTCGATCTGCGCGAGCCGCGCTCCCCGCTCCCGGGCGTCCGCTTTCTCCCCGTCGATCTCACAGACCCGGGCGCGATCGAAGACGCCGCGGCTCTTCTCGCAAAAGAAGGGGCGCGGATCGACTGCGTCGTGCACATGGCGGGTATTTACGATCTGAATTCCCTTGTCGAAATGCCGGACGAGGCGTGGCGGCGCATTTTCGACGTCAACCTCACCTCGGTTTACCGGGTGAACCGGGCGTTTCTCCCCCTGCTCGCCCCCGGAGCGCGGATCGTCATCACCTCGAGCGAGCTCGCACCCCTCGATCCCCTGCCCTTCACCGGCATTTACGGGATCACGAAGGCCGCGATCGAGAAGTATGCTTTTTCCCTCCGCATGGAGCTGCAGCTTCTTGGCATGAGCGTGACCGTTCTGCGGCCCGGCGCGGTCGACACGGGGCTTCTCGGCGTCTCGACCGACCGGCTCGAGCAGTTCTGCCGGGAGACGAAGCTCTATCCGAACGGCTCCCGGAAGATGCGCGCCATCGTCGACCGGGTCGAATCGAAAAAGATCCCGCCGGAGAAAATCGCCGCCCTGCTCCTCAAAATCCTCGGGAAACGGAAGCCGCCCTTTGCCCGGTCGATCAACCGCAATCCCCTCTTGCTTCTCATGAACGCCCTGCCGGACAGGATGCAGTGCTTTCTCATCCGGCGGCTGCTGAGCTGAACGGAGCATCCCGTCCGTCGGGAAAACCGCACGGGACGGGCGATGACTGCGCCCGATCCGTATGGGGATATGGCACCGGCGTCTGCCGCGGCGCGTCCGCGGGAGCTTCCCGCGGATTTCAGACCCGACCGAACGAAATCAGAATCGATCCCCCAAAAAGGAAGGAG
Source organism: Clostridia bacterium (assembly GCA_017540175.1). GTDB lineage: Bacteria > Bacillota > Clostridia > Oscillospirales > CAG-272 > UMGS1696. The sequence goes on from JAFYBN010000010.1 coordinate 5,675, forward strand.
GAACACTATGGCAAGCTTCTGTCCGCAGTGCGGTGCGAAGCTGAAGGACGGCGCGCGGTTCTGCACGGAGTGCGGCAGCGCGCTCCCCACGTCCGCCGCCCCGCAGACTCCACAGAATCAGCACACACCTCCGCAGCCGCCTCAGCCGCCAAGGCAAGCCCCGCAGGTCGGCGCGATCCCGCTCATCAACATGCCGACCGTCGGGCACGGCGCGTCCCAGTCGGCAAGCCGTCAGGCCGCGCAGCAGCAATATGCTCAGCCGCAGCAGCAATATGCTCAGCCGCAGCAGCAATACGCGCAGCCTCAGCAGTACGCTCAACCGCAGCAGCAGTTTGCTCAGCCCCAGCAGCAGTACGCGCAGCCTCAGCAGTACGCTCAACCGCAGCAGCAGTTTGCTCAGCCCCAGCAGTATGCGCAGCCCCAGCAGTTCGCTCAGCCCCAGCCCGTACAGGTGCAGGCTGCGCCGAACAACGCGTATGGGGAGCCGGTCCGCGAGGCCTCCGGGATCGGGCAGGCGCAAAAGAAAAAAGGCGGGGGCAAGCGCGCCGTCGCCGTGATCCTTGTGCTCGCGATCCTCGGGACCGTCGGGTACACGGGCTTTGTCAATCCGAAATTCATTCTGAAAATGCTGAACAAGGACGGGGAGAGTTCCCCGTCGGAGGGCTCGTTCGGCTCCTTCGGCGCGCCGACCGGAAAGATCGCGGCACAGGACACCGTCGCCGTCCCAGAAAGCGGTCTTGCCGAAACCTCTGTGGGCGTGAGCGTGGACTTCACGAACTCGCTCGAGATCGGGGAGAACCCGCAGCTCACCGTCGCCAGACAGGACCCCGTGGAGGACGGGGAGCTCGGCGCGGTCTGCACCGCCTACGACATCTCCCTCGGCGACGTGCATGAGCTCGACGGATTTGTGACGGTCCGTCTCCCCTATTCCGGGGCAAACATCGAACCGGGCGAAAACGAGGCGCAGTGCGTCGGCGCGATGTACTGGAACGAGGAGGCCGGCGAATGGGAAAGCGTGCTCTATGAGGTCGACACGGACAAGAAGGAACTGATTGTCTATACCGACCACTTCTCGACCTACGGCTGCTTCGAGTTCAGAAACGAAGGAAGGCGCCGCGCGGAAATCACCTCGATCAACGATTATATGCTCGAAGGAGAGCTCGGCGAGGACGCCTGCTTCGCCGCGCTCGAGGAGGTCGTGAAAAACGAGGGCCGGCCCGGTCAGCTCTGCCGGGAAATGATGCTGCCGTACCTGAAGCAGTCCTTCGACGCCTTCGCGGAGCACAACGCGCAGACGGGCACGACGGCGACCTACATCACGAACCTCGCCACTCTGTTCATTACGGCGACGCCGGGGCTCGAATCAAAGATCGCGAACAACGAGCTCGCCCACGGGCTGAGCGAGGCGCTCGGCAAGGCGGGGCTCGTGATCTCGATTTCAAACCTCTTCGTGAACTACATCAAGCCGAACAAGACGAGCAATGAAATCATCTCGATGTACAAGGACGCAGCGTACCTGCTCGCCTCCCTCTCGGGAGAAGCGGCGCTCGGCACGATCAGCGCGTCCGTGTGGGTCATCGACGTCGCGCTGACCGACATGGGCAACTTCGTGTATAACCGCACAAGGGAAAACCTCAACACGGCGTACCGCAAATACATGACGTCGGGCGGTCAGTACGGCTTTACGCCGCGCACGCTCAAGGACTGGCGGCGGGACCTCAAAAAGATCGTGAAGAATTCCGCGCTGAACCGCGACCACCCGGAAGACGCCGTGATGGACGAAATCGACCGGTACTGCAATCTCTTCTGGAATCTGCCGGCTGACACCATCGCTCAAATCTACGACGACGTCGGTCTGGGCGGGCACGGACTGCCCGACGCGGCGACCAAGCAGGCGATCACCGACGAATTCAAGGGCGAGCTGCTCGATTCGCTGCAGGGGGTTTTCGCCGCGGTGCAGATGGACCTCGAGCAGGAGATGTGGGAGGAACAGCAGAAGCGGCTCGAGAAGATCCGGGGCATCCTCAACACGAGGATCACCGTGGAGATCGCGGAAAAGGTCGAAGAGGACAAGGCAGCGCATTACGCGAATTATCAGGTCGCGTTCGCCGATCTGAACGAGACCGCGGTGAAGGAGGACTGGCGCGGCAAGCTCAGCGTGGACGGAAAGATCACGACGAGCGTGACCTACATCGGTTATCTGCTCGCCGGACAGCCGGAAAAGGTTCAGCTCTGGTCCCCCGGCAAGAACATGGAAAAGGACGAGCCGGAGACGGAGGTGAAGTTCACGCTGAAAGCGCCGAAGACCGTCGTTCCGCTCGGCGGGCAGACCCCCGACTGGCTCAACGGCGCGTGGAGCAAGGCTGAATACGGCAACGGCGCTCAGATCACGGGCTATTCGCGGGAATCGGTACGCTTTACCATCCTGAACGACCACACCCTTTTACATGAAGAGTATTATTTCCAGGGGGACCCCTCGCACGGATGGCCGTGGGGCGTCGACTACGCTTATGAAAGAGAGTACACCTACGACCCCGCGACCGAGACCGTCATCATATCCGAAACCTATACGGGCGTCATTCAGGGGAAGGTGTACGACTGGACGGGGACGGATCTCGAGAAGGATCATCTGCGGGAGGTCATGATCATCCGCAAGCCGGAGAAGGATAACGGGGACGATATCTGCGCCCGCGTGATCACCGGGTATCTGGATTACAGCGAGGAGAAGCTCCCGACCGCCGGAAACCTTCGTTTCCGCAGGCCGGATTTCGAATAAGCGAAACCAAATCAGCAAAAAGAGAGAACGGATTGCGTCGTTCAGAGGAAGCGATCCGTTCTCTTTTCGTATTGTCGGTTTGTTCGGTTTTCTTTCTTATTCAGGTCTTTCCTTCTTTTCCTTCGGCCTGCGGTTGAAGCTCCAGCCCACAAGCGCGCCGACGATGCCGCCGATCACATGGGAGAGATTCGACACGTTGTCCGCGACGAAAAATCCCTCGTACACCTGCTGGCCGAGATAGATCACCGCCACGAGAATGAAGGACAGCGGGATCTCGCCCTCGCGGAAGCTCGTGAAGGAGGTCATCAAAATGAACGCGAACACCACGCCGCTAGCCCCGCACAGGGCGACGTTCGAAAAGAACAGGCTGTTCACGATGCCCGTGATCACGGCCGTCGCCGCCATGACGGCAAGGATGCGCCGCGAGCCGTATTTTTCCTCGAGCATCGGACCGAGCAGGAGGATGTACGCCATATTCCCGATATAATGCTTGAAATCGATGTGTCCGATGATGTGGGTTAAGAACCGCAGATAGGTCAGAGGATTGCCGAGGGAGGAGCGGTAGGTCGAGAACAGCAGATTGTTCGAGCCGCCCTTCGTGATCAGATTCGCGCCCCACGCGGCCAGGCAGAGGATCGCAAATCCGAGAACGACCGGGGCGTTGAAGGTGATTCTGAGCTTTCTCGGGCCGTGCCTCGGCGGTCTTCCCGGTCCGTCATGTCTCTCATGCGTCATGTTTCAGTCTCCTTCTCAAATTCAGAATGTTCGTATGAGGCGCAGAAACGCGCGCTGTTTTTGGTCAGGGCAGATCGATCAGAGGCGCGGCGCCGTAGGCGGCGGGGCGCATGTAAAGGCTCTCTTCGGAACCGATGCAGAAGGCGATTTCCCCCTTTGTGCCGTTCTCGTATTCGATCTCTCCCCTGAGGATGCCCGCGCGCTGGTAGCCCTCGTCGTATGTGAGGGTGCGGACCCGTCCGCCCGGGCAATAGAAACCGTCCGTATCCACGAGCTGTTCCTCATCGTCCCGATCCGCGCGGTACGAAATCTCCGCGACGGCGCGCCCGTTGATCGAGACCTTCAGCTTCGTTTCGTCGAAATACAGCGTGACGTCGGCATATTCACCCGTGCCGTCAAAGTCAAATCCCGTGAGGGACTGCGTCCAGTAATACGGCTGATCCTTCGCGTCCCCGTCCGATCCGCTCCCGCCGGAAGTGACGGAGGCGTTCTTCTCTTTCCATGCGCTCCTTGTCTCCGCCGCGGTCCCGCCGCCCTCTGCGGTGACGGAGCAGGTTTCGGGGAAGGTCGGGTTCTCCTCGTCCGCGCCGTAATAGTCCGCCGACGCGCCCGTGAAGACCGCCTCGGTGAGGGAGCCGCATTTTGCGAACGCCCGCTCTCCGACGCTGCGCATGTCCGCGCCGAACGTGACCGACGCGAGCGCCTCGCATCCGTAAAACGCCAGATCTCCGACGCTCTTCACGCCGCCCGCGATCTCGACCGCTTTCAGTCCGGAGCATTCCATGAATGCGCGGTCCTTGACGTGAAGGAGGGAATCGGGCAGGGGCGCGATCTCGGTGAGCCCTTTGCAGTAGGCGAAACTGCCCTTTCCGACCGATATGAGACCGTCGGGGAAACTCAGAGTTCCGGTAAAGCCGGTATTCGCAAACGCCTCGTCCCCGATGATGCGGATGGACGCCGGGAGCGCGAGAGTCCCGGTCAAGCCGGCGCAGTCACGGAAGGACTCCTCGCAGACGAAGCGCAGCCCCTCGGGGAGACGCAGGGTCTGAAAGCTCTTGTCCGAGCAGAACGCGCGCGCGCCGATAAACGTGACGCTGTCGGGAATGGAAAGCGCGCCGTGAAGATTCCTGCAGTACGAGATGCCGTAGTCCCCGATCCACTCGAGCCCGTCGGGGAGGGTCAGCGTCCCGTCGAAGCCGCAGTTTTGGAACGCATCCTGGGCGATCCCGACGACTCCTTCGGGGATGACAAGATCACCCCGGAAGTTTTCGCACTGGCTGAAGCAGTCCGATGGGATCAATTTCAGTCCCGCGGACAGGCGCAGCGCGCCGTCAAACCCGCACCCGGCAAAGGCGTACATGCCGAGCTGCGTGAGCGAGTCCGGCAGGATGAGGTCGCCGGAAAGCTTCTCGCATTCGTAAAACGCGCCTTTTCCGATCGATGTGAGTCCGTCCGGGATCCGCAGCCCGCCCTCGGCGCCGCTCATGTGGGAAAACGTCTCGTCCCCGATCTCCTCGAGAGACGCGGAAAGGGTGATGCTTTTCATCCCCTCGCACCGCGTAAAGGCATAGGCCCCGACCTTTTCCACGGAATCCGGCAGAACGAGATCACCCATCATCTGCTCGCACCCGTAAAAGGCGAATTCGCCGATCTCGCGGAGCGTGGTAGGAAGCTTCAGCTCGGCTTTCAGATCATGGTTGCTGTAGAACGCCTCCGCCGCGATGGAGGTAATGCCTTCGGAGAGCACGAGCGTTTTGATGGGATAATCGCTCCACATGAAGCGGTTTTCCGTGACCATCTCGCCCGTCCCCGTGATGGTGAGCGTCTGTTTTTTGCGGTCATACGTCCACGTCATGTCCGCGCCGCAGGAGCCGCCTTCGCCGAGATCCTTGCCCTTTCCGAAGCAGCCGAATAAACCGAAAATCATCATCGTCACCACCGTCGATAAAATCAGGATTTTGAGTCCGTGTCCGAGCCGCCGTGTCATGGTCCCGCCCGCCTTTCTTCGGTTGATCCGCCGGTCGTCAGGTTTTCAGTCCGAAAATCCTTTCAACCAGCGCGTAGGTTCCCTCCACGCCGAGCGCGTCGTCCCGGACGATCACCGGGAAGCCGGCGTGAAGGAACGTGTCGTAATTCTCGCGCGAGTTGATCCGCTCCAGCCCCGCGCGGTAGTTCTCCATGGCCTTCTGCGGGTCGGGTTCCTCCATGATGAGGCGATAGAGGAACTGCTTTTCGCGGTCCGGGCGCTCGAAAAAGCGCCGGACCGAAATCTCCGGATCCGCGAGCATGACGAGCACATGCCCTTCTCCCGCGATCCGGTGCAGGGTTTCGGTTGAGATATTGGTATCGACGAACACGGGCTTTCCGCCGTCGTCCAGTCCGGAAAGGATCTCGAGCTCGAGGATCTCGCATTCCTTCGACACGTCCCGGATCCAGCGGGCATATTCCTCGGGGGAGCGGCGGATGAAGTCGTGCCAGTCCTTGAGGTCCCGCGTATAGGTCAGGTTCGGGAACTCAGCCGCGTCCAGTCCGTCGAGCAGCGCGTCGTGGTAGTTCTCCTCGCACGCGATCCCGCCGTGCCGCTCTGCGAGCAGCTTCACCATGGTGGATTTGCCCGCGTAAGCCGTGCCGGTGATGTAGTACGCTTTTGAGAGATCCATGATTCACCTCCGGCTTTGATCTTTTATACCGACATTATATCACATCTTTCGCGCCCGCGCAAGAGCAAAACGCCCGGACGGCGCGGGAAAAGGCGACATAAAAAGGCGAAGGGCCGCCGCGCCCTTCTCAAAAAAGACACGGCGACCCATCCGTTCATGAATCAAAGAGCTGGCTCGGCAGCCTCAGTTTTTCCTTCGGCGGAAAGCTCTTATCGAACGCTTCCGCCTCGTCCCGGTCGACGAAATAGCCCGCTGGCGGTCCGTACTCGCCCGTGACGCCGTCGAGATACCCGGGGATGAGCTCCTTTGCGAGGAAGAACGAGGAATCCGCGCCCTCGGGGAGTCCGCGGTAGCGGATGCCGAATTCTCTCGCGTAGGTAAAGCCGCACTGCCCGTAGAAGAGGATGTTCCCCTCGAAGCACAGCGCGCCGCATCCGAGCCCGGCCGCTTTTTCGAGCGAATAGCCAAGCAGGATTTTGCCCCAGCCCTGCTGCTTCAGTGCGGGAGCGATGCAGATCGGTCCCATCGTCATGATCGGCACTTCCCTGCCGTCGTCCGCGGAAATCGACGCCCGCATGAACATGTTCTGCCCGATGAGCTCGCCGTCCTTTTCCATGACGAAATCGAGTTCGGGCACGAAGGCGGGGTCGTTTCTCAGCTGATTAAGCACGTAGTGCTCGAGGCAGCCGGGGCGGTAGACGTTCCAGAACGATTCCCGCACGAGGTTTTCGACGGCTCTGTATTCATCCGGCCGTTCGCGGCGGATGGTGAGGTTTTGGTTCATGAATTCGCGCATTTGGTTCCCTCCTGAAAAATCAAAAGCTTTTGATAATGTGATGATTTTTGAGGTCGGGCGGGCATGGTCAGCCCGCCTTGGGAACCGACTCCGGTTTACGATTGCTGTGTTTCAAACAAATCTCCTTGAATTGAAGTGATCCGGGGATACCCGGTCGACGGTGAGGTGCAAGCCCCCGTCCCTTTCATTATACATGATTCGGCTGGATTTAGCAAGCCTTTTGGGGCATATTTTGGAGGGGGGAAACGATTCGTTTCATGAGAACGCTGTCCCCTTGCCCCGCCCTCCGGGAGAGGCAAGAAAGAAGCGCCTTTTGTACGATATACCTCATATCGGCGAAGCATGGGGGAAAGCGGCAGCGTTGATTTTAACCTGAGGATTTCCCCCGCTTCGCGTCTCCCGCGATCCTTCCCACGCACTTCCGTATCGTGTCCGCGGGGATGACGGTGAGGGCAAAGAGCGCGCACAGCGCGAGATCACGGGGACGGAGCGGGACACAGCGGAAGACCGTGCCGCCGAAATAGACGATCAGAAGCTGGATCGCGGCGACGGCGGGCATGATGACGGCAAAGGTGCGGTTTTTCGAGAGATTTGCGAAGAGACGGATCCGGGGCGTGCGGGCGCACAGTGCGATCCCGATCCCCATGAAGACGAACAGCGCGAAAAAGAGCGTCAGGCGGTAGACTCCCGTGCCCCCGAAGAAATGCGCCGCCGACGGCGAGAGCAGAAAAAACATGGAAAGCGCAATCGCGAAGCTCCCGGTAAAGAGCGTCTGAAACAGCATGCCCCGGGTGAGAATCGGCTCCGTTCGGCCCACCGGCGGCTCGCGCATGATGTCCTCGAGGGCGGGCTCCCCGGCAAAGGCGAGCGAGCCGAGGGTGTCCATGATCATATTCACCCACAGCATCTGGATCACCGTGACCGGGCTTTCGATGCCGAGCATCGTACCGAGCACGGAGACCCCCACCGCGGCGAAATTCATTGTGAGCTGATAGGCGATGAATTTCCGGATGCTCGAGAAGATCGTCCGTCCGTACAGGACCGCTTTCGTGATCGAGACGAAATTGTCGTCCGTAATGACGATATCGCCCGCCTCCCGCGCCACATCCGTTCCGCTCCCCATCGCGAAGCCGACGTCCGCCGCCTTGAGCGCGGGCGCGTCGTTGACGCCGTCCCCGGTCATTCCCACGATGTGGCCTGCCGCCTTCGCCAGCCGCACCAGGCGGCTCTTGTCGGTCGGCGTGACGCGGGAGATCACGGCGAGCCGCTCAAGACAGGCGCTGAGGGCCTCGTCCTCCATCGACCGCAAGGTCTGACCGTCCAAAAGAAGGGGCGCGTCGGCGTCCGGGCACGCGGGGCTTCCCTCCGCGGGAAGGATCGAGCAGGCGCGGGCGACGGCGGCGGCGGTCTCCGCGTTGTCCCCGGTGATCATCACGACCCGGATCCCCGCGCGGCGGCATTCCTCCACGGCGGCGGGGACCTCCGGGCGGATCTCGTCGCGCAGAACGGAGAGCGCGACGAGGACGAGCGGGACCGAGGCGGCGTCCTGCCGCAGCGCTCCGAGCGCGTCGGAGGAGGCCTCGGCGTGCAGAATGAGACGGAAGGAGCCCGCGGCGCGCCGCCCGATCGCCCGTTCAAGCTCCGCGCGGACCTTCGGCGTCAGGGGCAGACGCCTCCCGTCCTCCGCGAGAAAATCGCGGCAGGCGGGGAGCAGGACCTCCGGCGCGCCGCGGACGTACACCCGCTCCCCCATCCGCGCGGCGGTAAACTTCCGCTCGGAATCAAAGGGAATGCTTTCTTGTGCGCGGCGGGAAAGGACGGAGGGACGAACCCCCGCGAACGCGTTCAGGGCGGCTTCGGTCCGATTCGCCCCGGCGGCGCAGGCAAGCGCGTTTTCCTCCAGCCGCGCGCCGAGGAGCGGGGGACACGCGCCGATCTTCGGAAACGCGCCCCACGGCGTGAACACCTCCTCCGCCTCAAGTCTGCCCGTGGTGAGCGTCCCGGTCTTGTCGGTGAACAGGAGATCGAGGCATCCAGCGGTCTCGATCCCCACGAGGCGGCGCACAAGGACGCCCGATTTCATCATCCGCTTCATGTTGGAGGACAGCACCACCGTGATCATCATCGGCAGACCCTCCGGCACGGCGACGACGAGAACGGAGATCGCCATCGCCGCCGCCTGCAGCAGCTCCGAGAACACAAGCCGCGGGTCCGAGAGGCGCATCAGGGCGACCGCCGTATTCTGTCCCGCGTCGAACCAGAAGGCGTCGATCAGATGCACGAGCGCGACGACGGCGGCGGACAGATAGCCGATTTTCGAGATCGTCTTCGCGAGCACGGACAGGCGGCACTTGAGCGGGCTTTCCTCATCGCGCCTGCCGAGCTCCCCGGCGATCGATCCGTAGAGCGTGCCGTCCCCGATCCGCAAGACGAGCATCGCGGCGTCCCCTTCGGTCACATGGCTGCCGCGGAACACGGAGCAGGGATCGCCGGGACGGAGCGGATCCTCCCCTCTCCGACAGGCGCTCAGCGCCGCGGGGGACGCCGTTTTAGGTACGGCCCGGCTTTCCCCGGTCAGGGCGGATTCGTCGCACCGGACTGAGCCGCGCGCGAGGATGCCGTCGGCGGGCACGGTGTCTCCGGGACGGAGCAGAACGATGTCGTACCGCACAAGGGCGGTCAGGGGGCATTCCCGCTCCTCCCCGTCTCTGAGTACCCGGCAGGGGGTAGAGTCGAGCGCGGAATAGAGCTTCTCGAAGGACGCGCCGGAGGACTGCTCGGAATACGTCGTCACGAAGGCGGAAACCAAGACGGTCAGAGCGATGCCGAGCGATTCCGCCCAGCCCGAACGCGTCAGGCTGAACGCTGTGTTCACGACGAGGGCGGCGAGCAGGATCCTCACGATCGGGTCGTTCAGATTGCCGAGGAAACGCCGCATAAAGCCCGGTCTTTTGCCGGGAGAGAGGACGTTTGAACCGTAGAGCGCGCGGGAGCGCTCGACCTCGGACGCGCTGAGCCCGCAGACGGGCGAGGGGGGGCGGACCGTGGATCTGCCCGCAGGCTCATCCGCACGGCTCACGCCGCGAAAAGTATGGGAAAGAGAAGTGTTCATGAAACCACCTGCCGCATGAAAACTGCGTTACTATATGCGCCGCGCGGGCAGGACATGCGCCCTTTGCTCCCCTTCCCCGCGGGACGGGCATTTCCGCTCGGGGAGGCATGGGCGATTTTTCTTTTGCATCTTGACAGAGCACGGTTTGTGGTATATACTGATTTTGACGGAGAGCGCCGTGCTCTCCATGAGAAAAAGAAACGAAGCTTCAACCCATTCAGAGGAGGACGGATCATGAAAAAATCACTGAACGCCTGGACGGTGGACGGCTCCGCGGATTTTGAGGAAACGTTTGCCGCTCTCTCACGCGCGGGCTTTGACGGGATCGAGCTGAACGTGGACTCGCCCGGCGGCGCGCACGCCCTGACCATGCAGACGACCGACGCCGATTTCGCCGCCATCCGCGCCCTCAGCGAAAAGTACGGCTTACCCGTCGTCAGCATCTCGACCTCTCTTTCCGGCGGCATGAGCGGCCACCCGGAGCGCTGGGAGGACTACCGCCGTCTGCTGCGCAAGCAGATCGAAGCGGCGAAAGCGCTCGGCGCGGGCGGCATTCTCACCGTTCCGGGCGGTATGGACGGCACGCTGACGCTGGACGGCGCGCGCAAAATCAGCATCGATTTCTATAAATCCATGCGAAGCGAATTTGAGGCCTGTGGCATTTTCATCGGACTCGAAAACGTCTGGAACGGCTTTTTCCTCTCCCCCTACGACATGAAGTCCATGATCGAGGAAATCGGCTCGCCCGCGGTCGGCGCGTATCTCGACGTCGGGAACATGCTCGCTTTTTCCGCGCCGGAATACTGGGTCGAGGTGCTCGCTGGTCACATCGGCTGCGTGCACATCAAGGACTACAAGTGCGCGGACGGTATCAACTCCGGCGGCACGTGGGAGGACATCACCCACGGCTCCGGGAACTGGGCGGCGGTCATTCCGGCGCTGAAGACCGCGGGCTTTGACGGATATCTCACCGGCGAGGTCGGCAAATCCGATCCCGCGATGCCCTGGGACGTTTACTACAAAAAAGTCGCCGACGAGATCGGCTCAGTCATCCGGTACGCACAGGCGTGACGCGCCCACTGACGGAAAACGAAATCGGCGGCAATTCGGAATTTCGAAATTCAATTCAAAAAAATAAAGGAGAATCCTCATGAAAAAGAAACTCGCGCTGATCGGATGCGGCGGCATCGGCTCCTACCATCTCGGGCATTTTCTCGGCTTCACGGACATCATCGAGCTTGTGGGCTTCTGCGATCTCATTCCGGAACGGGCTGAGGCCTTCGCCAAAAAGGCGGGATGCGGCAAGGTGTTCACCAATTATCTCGACATGTACGACGAGGTAAAGCCCGACATCGTCTTCATCTGCATCCCGCCGTACTGTCACGGGGAGATCGAATTTGAGACCATCCGCCGGGGCATCCCGTTCTTTGTCGAAAAGCCCCTCGCGCTCGATCTCGACCTCGCGCGGCGCATTCGGGACGCGGCTGAGGCGAAGAACCTCGTCACGGCGTCCGGGTTCCAGTGCCGTTACTCGAACCTTGTTGCGCCGAACATGGAATTCTGCAAAAACAACGAGATCGTCTTCATCGACTGCACCCGAATCGGCGGCGTGCCCGGCACCGAGTGGTGGAAGGACAAGAAGCTCTCCGGCGGGCAGATCGTGGAGCAGACGATCCATCAGTTCGACATCATCCGCTATGTGTTCGGCGAGCCGGAGGAGGTCACGACCTACGGCACGCGCGGCTATGTGAAGGACATTCCCGGGTATGACACCGACGACTGCTCCGTCACCATCGTGAAATTCAAAAACGGCACGATCGGCACGATCTCCACCGGCGACTACGCGACGAGCGGCGACAGCTTCGATTCGAAGATCATCTTCTCCACGCCGGACAAGCGCGCGGAGCTGAAGATCCTCGGCTCGTTCGAGGTCTTCGGGGAAAAGCTCGCCGCGCCCGCGCCCGAGAAGGAAGGCTTCGTCATCAAGGGCGACGGCGCACTGAGTGACGCTGCCGGGGAAAGCGTTCTCTACGAAGAGGAGGGCGACGCCGGGATCCTCTGCGACCGGACCTTCATCGAAGCGGCGATCTCCGGCGACGGCTCGAAGGTGCGCTCCCCGTACCGCGACGCGTTCAAATCCCTCGCGTTCACGATGGCGTGTAACGAATCCATGGCGACCGGCAAGCCGGTGAAGGTGGAGCTCGAATAAAGCCCCTCCGCCGCCGTCGTTCCGTCAGGGACCGCGCGGGACGGCGACAGTCATGACCGGCCGGTATACCGGTATCCCGCAGACAGGGACAGCTTTCCCCACTCGGGGCGGCTGTCCCTTTTCGCGCCCTCCGCCGCCTGCAAATTTTCCCTCCGCACGGTAGACAGGGGCGAAAATCTGTGTTATAATGATCCCGAAAGCGTCATTCGGAGGCGGGTTCATGAAAAAATCGCTCTTTGCCGAGGCGGTCGGCAAATTCTTTCTCGGGCTGATCATCGTCGGCGCGCTTGTTTTTCTCCCTGCATGGACTCTGGCGTTCTGGCAGGGCTGGCTGTTCATGGGGGTTTTGTTCGTCCCCATGTTCGCGGCGGGGCTCGTCATGCTTTCAAAAAGCCCCGCTCTTCTCCGGAGCCGGCTGGACGCGAAGGAAAAAGAGAGCGAGCAGAGAACGGTTCTGCTACTCAGCGGGCTGATGTTCACAGCCGCCTTCGTCCTCGCCGGGCTGAATCACCGCTTTGGTTGGATCGTGCTGCCCGCGTGGGTCCCGATCGGTGCGGCGGTATTGTTCCTCATCGGCTACGCGCTGTATGCCGAGGTCCTGAGGGAAAACGTCTGGCTGTCGCGCACGATCGGGGTGCAGGAGGGGCAGAAGGTCGTCGACACCGGTCTCTACGGCGCGGTGCGCCACCCCATGTACATGTGCACCCTGCTTTTGTTCCTCGCCATGCCCCTTGTGCTCGGCTCCCTGCCGTCGTTCGCCGTGATGCTCGCGTACATCCCGATCATCGTGATGCGCATCCGGAACGAGGAAAAGGTTCTGACCGAGGAACTCGAGGGCTACGCGGAATACAAGACCCGCGTCCGGTACAGGCTCATTCCGTTTATCTGGTAAAAGATCAACCGCGCCGCGACTTCTCCCCGCCGCGGGAGGACGTCGGAAAACCGGCATACGGCGGCAAAAAACAAAGGAGGCAGCATCATGGCTGAAAAAATCGCGTCCATGGCAGGGGCGGACGAAAGAACGCCCTCGGTGCCGCAGTATTTTTCCTGGATCAACAACACCAACGAGGGATCGACGGAGGCGCAGACGCTTCTGAACCTCGACTTCTTCGCTTTTCTTCGCCGGGAGTACGGCATGCGGATCAAAATCTACGCGTGGGACGCGGGGAATTTCGACGGCGCGTCGGGTGGCTACGGCGACCCGAACGGGGAGAAATTCAAAAGACAGTACCCCCGCGGGTACGCCCCCATCGCCGCCCGCGCGGCTGAGATCGGCGTCCGCATGGGACTGTGGGGCTCGCCGGACGGCTTCGGCGATACCCCGGAGAGCGAAAAGGCGCGGTACGATTTCATGGTGGGGCTGTGCCGCGACTACGGCTTCGCGCTGTTCAAGCTCGACGGGGTCTGCGGCACCCTGCGCGAGGAAAAGGCGGGCGTGTTCGCGAACATGCTCCGCGACTGCCGCCGGTACTCCCCCGATCTCATCGTTCTGAATCACCGTCTGAACCTGTACGAGGCGGAGCCCTACGTCACGACCTTCCTCTGGCAAGGCGCGGAGACCTACATCGACGTGCACTCCGCCAACTCGAAAACCGGGATGCACCACCGGTGCTACCTCTTCGGGCGGGGACTGCCCGACGGGCTCGAGCGCCTCGCGGAGGACCACGGCGTATGCCTCTCCTCCTCCATCGACTATTTCGAGGACGATCTCGTCTATCAGGCGTTCGGGCGCTCTATGATCCTCGCGCCGGAAATCTACGGCAATCCGTGGTTTCTGCGCGACGACGAATACCCGACGCTCGCCCGCGTGTTCAATCTCCACGCCCGCGCCGCTTCCCTGCTCGTGGACGGGCTCGTACTGCCCGAGCGGTACGGTCCCTCGGCGGTTTCCCGCGGCACGGGGAAGCACCGCTTCGTCGTGACCGGAAACGATACGTGGAGAAGAAAAACGCTCCGTCTCAGCCCGCGGGAATGCGGGATCGACGGAGATGGCGACGCGCTCGTCATTCAGCGCTTCCCGACCGAAAAGCTGCTCGGGCAGATCCCCGCGAACGGGGAGATCGAGCTGACCCTCGAGCCCTTCCGCGCGCACCTCTTCGAGCTTGCCGCGCCGGGCGAGGAATTCCCGATCCTCCCGGGCCGCGAATACCGCACGGTGCGGGAGGACGAGACCGGCGCGCCGATCGAAGCGGAGGACGTTCTGACCCCGCCCGCGCCCGTGTTCCTCGGCTCGCTGACGCCGCTTGAGCCGGCCGCCCTGCCCGGGAACGCGGACGAGCTTTACGAGGCGGCGCAGTTTGCGATCGACAACGACTCTCTCGAGGCGCGGACCATCCGCCGCTCGGGTCCGAGCGCAATCCCCGAGGTGGTCGCCTGCCGGGACGCCTTCTTCGCGCAGACGACCTACAAGGCACGCGGAACCGAAGGCGCGTTCGCGTTCGACGGCAGGGAGGACACCTTCTTCGACGGCATGTCCCGCGTGTACGCGGGCGGACTCAGGATCTTCGGCGGCTGTCTGAGAGTGGATTTCGGAAAGGTTTACGACTGCGACGCCGTGGAGATCGACTGCTTTGCCGCCTCCGCGCCGACGCCGGAGGTTCCCGCCGCTCTCCTGCCCCCGCGCGGGGAGTATTCCCCCGGATACGGCGCGTGGCAGACGTCCGGCGAGGCACAGGTCACGGTCAAAAAAGAGGAGTTTGTCACCGAGGCGGTGAAATTCTCGGTGCACTCCGTGGAAAAGGTCGGAGGAAAGCTCCTGACCGTGCGCTATCCGGTCTCGTCCCTGCGCCGCTTCCGTCTCATGGAGCCGATGGACCGCATTTACGCGATCCGGCTCATGAAGGACGGCAGGGAGCTTGACCTCGAGAATCCGACCGTGCGCAATCTCGGACCGCACCCGTCGAAACAGAAGATCGCCGCCGCGCACAGGGCGGAGATCACCCTGCCGGAGAAGACGGAGGGGATGATCCTCGCCGTCGCGGCGGAGGGGGTACACGGATGGGAAAGCGCGTACCTCGTCGCGGAGGATGCCGATGTCGCAACGGAAACCGGCGTGAGAGGCTTCCCCAACCGCGCGCCCGCCTACCAGTCGAACGTCTGGGAGCATCTCGTGACGCGGCGGGACAGGAACCACACCTATTTCCTCCCCCTCAAAAAGGAGGACGCGGGAAAGCGCCTGACCGTCACAGCCCTGCTGTGCGATCCCGCGCATACCGACGTGCGCTGCGACGCGTGGCTGATCCCCGCCAAATGATTTTGCCGCGCATATGGTACAAATAAGCAAAACGCCGTGTGTCTCCTCTCGGCGAAGGAGCGCACGGCGGACTGAGGTCCGCCCCCTCGGGAAACGGAACACCTCATTTTGAATGCCCCGGGAAACAAGGAGGAACCCCCGATGGATCAAACCGAACGCATTGTTTTTGATGTCCCCGTCGACTTCACGGCGGCTGAGTTCGCGGCGCTCTGCCGGATCAGTCCGGATTCTCCCGCTTTCGAACTGGTGGAGGAATGCATCGACGACATCCGGGAACACGCCCGCCCGAAAGCCGTCGTGCGCTGGGCGGACGTGAACCGTGTGGAGGGTTCGCTCGTCACGGTCAACGGCGTCGTGTTCGACAGCCTCGTCGTCGCGGACAAGCTGAAGGATCTGCGCCGGGTGTTCCTCTCCGTCTTCACCGCAGGACACGGGCTCGAGGAAAGCGGGCTCTTCGACGGAGATCCCTTTCTCGATACGTTCAACGGCGGTCTGCTCGCCCACGCCACCGGCTGGACGATCCGCGAGATGCGGGAGCGGTACGGCTTCGACGGCGGCTCCATGCTCAATCCCGGTTCCCTGCCCGACTGGCCGATCCGGAACAATTTCGCGCTGTTCGACATGATCGGGAACGTTGAGGAGATCGGCGTGACGCTGCGGGAGGACGGGTACATGAAGCCGTGGAACACGACCTCGCATATCCATTTTCCCGGGCACGGGTATCAGAACTGCTCGCTGTGCAGGCGGTACGACTGCGTGGGGCGGCGCGCGAAATTCGACCGCGCGGAATACATCCGCATTTTCGCGGTCGAGCCGTGAGGAGAAGGGGGAACGCGGCTTTTTCGAGAAAAAGCCCGGCAAAAAGCTTTTATACGACCAGTGCAGTGAACCGCTCAAAGTGCGCCTTGGGGTAATGTGCGGTGTACCGACGAGACATTTTTGCGTTTTGCGTGATGACATTGTCGGCTCAGCGTGGGAAGCGTTGAGACGGCGGAAATCGAAGATATCAAAAAAGGATGGATTTTTGTGTCCATCCTTTTCGTTTTGGTTTATGCTTTGGCGGAGCCTTACGGTTTATTCCGGATCGGGCTCATTCGATTGCGATCGTCTTCTTTTCGGGGAGCTGCGGCGCTTCCTTCTTCGGAACCTCGAGGGTGAGAAGCCCGTGCTCCATCTTCGCGTGAATGTCTTCCTCGGTGACGTCTTCGCCGACCCAGAAGCTGCGCTGCATGGAGCCTGAGTAACGCTCCTGACGGATCACGCGACCCTTCTTGTCACTTTCGTCCTTATCGAGGCCCTTCGCCGCGGAGACGGTCAGATAACCGTTCTCGAGGGTGAGGGTGACGTCTTCCTTCTTGAAGCCCGGCAGATCGATCGCGATCTCATAGTGATCGTCGTGCTCGCTGACGTCGGTCTTCATGACGTGCGCGGCGTTCTTGCCGTAGAGGGTTTTCTCGATTTTCCCGAGATCGCGCTCGGTCGGGAATCCGAACCAATCGTCAAAAAGATTTTCTCCGAAGAAGCCGTTGTTTCTGAAAATGCTCGGTAACATAGGTCAGACCTCCTGTCTTATCGCCCGTCCGCTTTGGTTTTTCCGGCTGCCCGGAAGGCGGGGGGTATAAGCAAGGGAAGGAGGGCTTGAGGCTCATGGGCTCACGCAATCGATGCGGGAACCCGGCGGCCTTTCTCTGTTCCTTTGTTCGTGACCTATTATAGCACTATTTGTTAGCACTGTCAATAGGAGAGTGCTAAAAACTGCGTGAAAACTGGGTGAAAAAATCGTCACATTTGAATCCGGTCAGCGCGGCGCGTCCCCGATTTCCGCGGCGACGTCGTCCGCGGCGATCTTCTCGTCGTAGCCCTCGCGGATCAGCTCGGCGCTGAGGTCCATCCGGGTGACGACCTGCTCCGGGGTGAAATGCCAGTCGCCGAGCAGAAGGATCTTATGCACGTCGCGCTTGTAGTCCGCGTAGGTCTGCCCGGGCACGAAGTAGCGGCGGTACGCGGCGAACAGTCCGCAGTCCGGCGCGATATCGACGTTGTGCTGCCAGAGATAGCGGTTTTCGTCGCGCCAGAGCTCTTCGGCAAGCCTTATGATCTGATCGTGCAGTTCGAGATTCGTTTTGAACTTCTCCGGGATGGCGTCGTACCCCAGTTTCGCGCCGAGGATGCTGCCGCAGATGGCGCCCGTGGAATCGCTGTCTCCCCCGTGGTTGACCGCGGCGCGGACGGCGGCTTCGAAATCGTTCTGATGCCGCAGGGCGCAGAAAACGGCGACGGCGAGCGCTTCGTCCCCGACCCAGCCTTCGCCGAGGATGCGGATGCCTTCAAGGTCCTCCGTTCCCGGGTCCGAAACGAGGGAGATCGCCTTTTCCATCCGGTTCAGGAGGTGGGGCAGGTGGAAGATCGACGGGTAGAGGCGGGCGACGGCGGCAAGCGAATCCCGGACCGCCTCGAACAGGGGGGCGTCGTCCTCGACCAGACGGCGGATGATGTGGCAGAGCACGGCGGCGGGCATGAACCCGAGCGAATGACCGTGCGTGACGGCGGCGGCCTCCGCCCCCAGACGGTCGGATTCGTCGGCGGAAAAGGGCGAATCGCAGAAGTACAGCCCGATGGGGGCGACCCGCATCACGCCGCCGCAGCCCTTGCTGTGGTTGACGCGGCCCGAGACGGAGCCGTATCTGCCGGTGCGCCCGAAATATTCGAGGGCGCTGAGGCAGGTATTGCCCGGCGCGCGGCGCGAGTAAAGCTCCGGCAGGTTCGCCAGCTTCACGGACGGGCGCTTCGGGGGATATTCCCCGGTCTGGGTCCCGTACCAATCCTTATACGAAAGGGCGAGGAAATAGGGGTAACCCTCGAAAACGCCCGCGGAATACTCCGGCGTTCCGAGCAGAAGCCCGGCTGCGGTGAACAGGGTGAGCTGGGTATCGTCGGAGATCAGCCCCCTGCCGTTTTCATACTCCGTGATCCCCGCGGGACCGAACTTCTGAAAGATCGAATCTTCTTTCAGAAACTCCACGGCGTAGCCGAGAGCGTCCCCGGCGGCTCCTCCGATCATACAGCCTTTGAATTTGTCAAGAGATCTCATGGCGCGCTCCTTTTTTGTGAACGTGATATGGGTACTCCGGCCTTTGATTCATTATAGCATAACAAAACGGAAACGTCAAGTCTTACAGGAAAAACTTGGAATTTGAGGGTTTTTTCGTGAGAAAAAGACGTAAAATCCGCACTCAGGCGGTTTTGCCTTGACAAATTGTTCACGGAATGCTATAATAAGCCGTGAATAACCGACCACAGAAAAGGAAACGCAACATGGAAAAGAAATGGGACGTATTCGTTTACGGCGACGTGAACATTGATCTCGTGGTCCCGGGGGTGGAAAGCCTGCCCCCGCCGGGGACCGAGGTGGAGACGCCGGTGATGGAGACCTTCGTGGGCGGCGGCGCGGCGCTCTTCGCGCTGGGGCTGGCAAAGCTCGGTCTGACCCCCGTCTTCCAGGGGAGTGTCGGACGCGACATGTACGGCGTCTACATCCGCGATCTGTTCCGCGAGCTCGGCGTGGACGACTGCCTGCTCCGTGACAGCGAGGACAAAAAGACGGGCATCTCCATCAGCTTCACGAACGAAAAGGACCGCTGCTTTCTGACCTACCGCGGCACGAACGAGGGGCTGTCCCTGAGGCATATGGATCTCTCCGAACTGCCGGGGGCGCGGCACGTTCACGTCACGGGGTACGAGGGAAGGTCCAACCACGCGGAATACTTCGACATGCTTCAGAAAATCAAAGCGCTCGGCGACGTGACGGTCTCCTTCGACGTGGGCTGGGACACGAGCGGGGAATGGTACGAGGGGATCTTCGACCTGCTCCCCCTGATCGACGTGCTCTTTATGAACGAAACCGAATGCGCGCATTATACGCGGTGCGAAAACATCGAAGAGGGCGCGCGGCGGCTCGCACAAAAGGCGGGCATGGCGGTGATCAAGCTCGGAAAGAAGGGCGCGCTCGCCGTGAAAAACGGGGAGGCGGTTTCCCTGCCCACCTACAACGCGAAGGTCGTCGATACTACGGGCGCGGGCGACTCGTTCAACGCGGGCTTTGTCTACGGCTTTTTGCGCGGTCTCTCTCTCACAGACTGTCTGAAATGCGGAAACGGATGCGGCTCGCTGTCCGTCACGAAGCTCGGCGGCAACACGGGCTTCCCCTTCCGCGCGGAGCTGGAAGAGTTCATCGCGACGGCGGACTACTTTATTCCCGAATCATAACCATACGGAGGACTGCCATGAAAATCGGCGTAATCGGCGGCGCAGGCGTGCGCACTGTTATCTTTATCAACGGCCTTTTGAAGCGCTACAAGCAGCTTGCCATCGACGAGGTGGTTTTATACGACATCGATTTTGAAAAGCTCGCCGTGATCGCGAAGCTCTGCCGCCACGTCGTGGCGCGCGAGGGCAAGGACCTTGTCGTGCGGGAGGTCTATACCCCCGAAGAGGTCATTCGCGGCATGGATTACATCGTCACCACCCTGCGCGTCGGCGGGGATCATTCCCGCGTCGTCGACGAGCGGGTCGCCTTGGAAAACGGCGTCATCGGGCAGGAGACCACCGGGGTCGGCGGCTTCTCCATGGCGGTGCGCACGATCCCCGTTCTGCTCGGGCACTGCGATCTGATCGAAAAGCTCGCGCCGAACGCGTGGATCTTCAATTTCACCAACCCCTCCGGGCTTGTGACACAGGCGCTGCACAGCGCTGGGCACCACCGCGTCATCGGCATCTGCGACGCGCCGAGCAGCATGAAGTACCGCATGGCGCAGTACCTCGGGGTGGAGGAAAAGGACCTCTACGTCGAGTTCTTCGGGCTGAACCACCTCTCGTGGATCACGAGCGTGAAGAAGTACGGCTGTGAGATCATGCCCTCGCTGATCGCGGACGACGCGTTTTTAAAAGGCATTCAGGAGCTTGAGATCTTCGACCCCGGCGTCATCCGCCGCACGGGCATGCTCCCGAACGAATACCTGTATTATTACTACCACCGTGAAAAGGCGCTCGCGAACATCAAAAAATCCGGCAAGACCCGCGGCGAGACCATCGAAGAGGTCAACATCAAGATGATGGAAGAGCTCAAAGCCATGGACATCGACGCGCATCCGGAGGAGGCGCTGCAGATTTTCCTCTGGTACATGCAGCTGAGAGAAAACAGCTATATGTCCATCGAATCCGGCTCCGCGAACCGCCCGCTGATCGAAAAGGGCAAACTCCCCGTGCCGGAGGGCATGGGCTACGCGGGCGTCATGCTCGACTGCATCGAAGGGATGCAGAGCAAGGAAGGCCGCACGCTCGTGCTCAGCATTCCGAACGCGGGCAGCATTCCCTTTCTCACGGACGAGGACGTGGTGGAGGTCACCTGCCTCGTTTCCGAGCGCGGCATCGAGCCGGTGAAGCAGACCACGGTACCGGAGCTTTGCGAGCTGTACATCCGCCTCATCAAGCGCTACGAGCGTCTGACCGTCGAAGCGGTCCGGCTGGGGCAGGAAAACGGCGGGGAGGAGATGGCGATCGACGCGCTCATGACGCACCCGCTCGTCAATTCCTACTCGCTCGCGAAAAAGCTGATCGCCGATTACACCGCCGCCTACGGCGGGCGGCTGTTCTGATCACGGACGGCAAAGAAAGAGAGGTATGACAATGAAGGAAGTCTATCGCGTCGAGGGGATCGTGAACCGCGGCTTCGTCGGGCAGATCACCTATATGGTGAACCTCGAGGAGCCCTTCTCAAAGCTCGACATCCATTTCGTCTTTGACGCGTCGAAGCGCAAATTCAGCCCGGACGAGGCCACCCCGGAGCTGATCGCGGACACCGTCGCGGTGTGCAAAAAGAATTATGATCTGGACATCGACGAAAACCGCGCGCGGGGCATCATACTCGGCGACATGAAGACCGAGATCCACACGCTCGCCACTCTGAACGACGAGTTCCTCGGGTGCATCCACCGGCAGATGACCGACCGGCACATGTTCTTCGACGGAGTGAACGGGACGGCGACCGAGGGCTGCATCCCGCGGGAGCGCTTCGAAGGAGTCCTCAAAGTGACGGTCCTCGCGTTCAACGTCATCAAGGACGGCACGCGGTACGAGCTCACCGTCAGCGGGGAATGAGAAAAGGAGGGGGAATCATGTTCAAACGCTACGAACTGCACAACCACACCGTGGAATCGGACGCGAACATCACCTGCCGGGAGCTGCTCGACATCATGCTCGCGGACGGGGTGGACTGCTTCGCCATTACCGACCACAACACCACCTCCGGCCAGCCCATCATCAAGAAGATCCTCGCGGAGGAAAAGCCGCCCATTCAGTGCGCTTACGGGATGGAATACACCACCTATTTCGGGCACATCGTCTGCCCCGTGCTCGAGACCTACGTCCCGTGGGACAGCATCAACCGCAAAAAGCCGGAGCTTCTGTTTGAGGCGTGCAAAAAAGCGAACGCGATCACGGGCGTGGCGCATCCGTTTTCCTACGGCGATCCCTTCGCGAGAGGGTGCCGATTCGAAATGGAAATCACGGATTTCACAAACGTGGACTACATCGAGATCGTCAACAATCCCGAACCCCTGCACGAGGTCAACGAACCGGGCATCCTCTGGTGGGAGAGCCTCGTTCTGAAGGGCGAGAAGGTCGCCGCCTGCGCGGGCATGGATCTGCACGGCAGGGATTCCATGGCAATGAAATTCGCGACCTACGCGGAGGGCAAGGAAGGCGGGGACGCCGTGGCGGAGCTCCGCGCCGCGCTCGCCGCCGGGCGGACCTGGGTCTCGAAGGGCATGCTCGTCACCGGGGATATCGACGGCGAGGTGGCCGTCTTCCATCTCTGCGACGTGAAAAAGCCCGGCTTCATCCCGTCCGACACCTATACCCTGACGCTCCGCGACAAGGACAGCACCACCGCGTACGACATCACGTCCGGCTCCGTCCGCGTCCCGCTTACCGAAATCGACGACATCGCGGTCCCGAAGCTCTACGGCGGCGAAGTGAAGCTCGAAAACCTGATCTGCGTCGCGCCGGTGATCCGGCTCTGAACGAAATCCGAAGAAATCGATCCGGTCAGCCTGAAAAAAGCTGACCGGTTTCTGTTTTGTCCGTCGGAACTTTTTCACGCGCCTCGGCGTCTAACGGGCAGGAGGTGATTCCATGAGACCCCTGACCGTTTTGTTGTACCTATGCGCGATTCTGTGCGCGGGCATGCTCGCGTCCTGCGCGCTGAGACCCGCGGAGCTTTCGGCTCCCGATCCCGCCGCCGCGCAGCACGACCCGGACGCCGCTCTTCGGCCCGCCGCGCCGCCGGCAGGATTGGAGGGAGAGTCCCCGAATCTTGCGTTCACGGCGCAAGCCGTCCGCACGGGCAGCACCGTCTATGTGCGCGAACCCGTCGTCACGATCGTCGATTCCGTGATCGGGCTCGGGCGCTATATTGAGGAAAACAAGGAGCAATGCGACTTTTCGCATCATGAGGATCCCGCGGCGGACAATGCCGTCGGTTTCGCCGACGCGGTCGCGGAATACGACGAGGATTGGTTTGCGGATCACCGGCTCGTGCTCGTGCATCTCGGCGAGGGCAGCGGGTCCGTTCGTCATGAAGTGACCGAAGTCACGCCCGACGTGATCGAAATCGTCCGGCTCCTCCCCGAGGAAAGCACCGCCGACGAAGCGGCGTGGCACATCCTCATCGGCGTGGAACGCGCGGACTTTCCGAACTCCGGCTTTGCGTTAAAGATCACGGCTCGGAACCCGAGGGGCGAGGAGAAGCCTGAAAAGCAGATCCCGGTCACCGCGGCGGTGTACGGGGACGAGCCCGTGCCGCCCGCTGTGCCGTCCGAGCCCGATGAGCAGGACAAGCCGGAAGAACCTGACGGATACGAGGATGTGGAATTCACCGCGCTTGCCGTCCGCACGGACGGGTACCACGACGGCGCGCGCTATCCCGCCGTCACGGTGATCGACTCCGCGGGCGAGCTCGCCCGGTATACGGAGGAGTTCGGGAAGCTCTACGACTTCTCCCACAAAGAAAAGGTCTATTCCGACTCAACGGTCGGCTTCGTCGACGCGGTCGCCGGGTATGACGAGGCATGGTTCGCGGATCACCGGCTTGTGCTCGTTCTGCTCGAGGAGGGCAGCGGCTCCGTGCGGTTCGAGGTTATGCGGGTCACGACAGAGCCTGCCGCGGTGATCGGTGTCCATGTTCCGGAGATCTGCACCGATGATATGGCGGAGTGGCACATTCTCATCGAGCTTGACCGCTCGGTCGATGTGAGCGGGGAGTTCGGGGTGAGGTTTGTGAGCAAAGGGACGGAATAAAAGAACGGGGACCGTCCGGAAACGGATCGGCCCTCCTTCGGCTGCCGCCGATTTTCAGGGAAATCCCCCCTTCCCTCTTGACCATGATGATCATAGTGAGATCATCATAATCATAATCACGATCATAGTCAGACACGGAGACGCGGTACTCGCGCGGGAAGCGCGAACGAAAAATCCCGCAAAGCCGCCTGAACATACGGCCTTGCGGGATAAACTGCAGATTCGGTTATCGGATCTCGATGATCTCGTACAGATCGACCCGGGGAATCTCCACGGTGATTTTACCGTCCTTCCAGTTGAACGCAAGCTCCCGCCCTTCGGGCTGCAGAATCAGCCCGCGGGGCTTTTTTTCCGCTTTGATCGAGAGCGTGACGTCGAGAATGGGCGGGATGAAATCCTCCGTTGCGACCTCGCGCGAGGCGTGCGCGCCGTTCGCATTCACGAGCTGCACCGCGCGCCTGCCGTCCTCCTCGAGCACGCCGACCTCGAGGAGCCCGAGCGCCGCCTCAATCTTCACCGTCGGCTCGAAGAGCTTCTCTGCGAGCTTGCGCAGCAGATCGCGCAGGATGTACTGCGCGCATGCCCCGTACTGCGTCCCGACGTCCGCCGGGACAAGGGCGATCCTTCCCTTTCCGTACGGGACGATCACCGCACCGGGGAGCGTGATCTCCCGCTCGGCGTCTCCGATTTTCGCCGCAGTCTGAGAGTCCGGCGCCGAGATTTCGTGCGCGTTCTTCAAGATACCGGTGTGCACGCCGTCGACCGTGAGCCAGCGCTGTTCGTTTTCCCGGTCCTTTTCGTCGATGACGAGTCCGGGGATCGCGTCGGCGAAGAAACGGCAGGTGAAGGGCCCCGTGAGCAGCAGGGAGCCGCCGTTTTCCGCGTACCTCAGCAGCTCCGCTTTCATCCCGTCGTCGAGCCCGTATTTCAGCTCCGGCACGGCGATGAGCCCGAACTTTGCGCACGCGCCGCGGAGGGTGTGCTCCGAGGCGATCTCCACGGGGACGCCCGCGTCGCAGAACAGCGCGGTCAGCCCCACGGTCCGCTCGTACCCGCCCCGCCCGTAGAGACCCCCCTCGTGCAGGGCGCGGTCATGGGTCGAGAGCAGGATCACGGCGTTGTGCTCCGCTTTCCACCGGAAGCAGAACGGCTGGCGCGCCCGCACGAAATCCGCGACGGGCTTCATCAGGCGGATCTGCTCCATGCGCGGCGAGCCGTCCTTGTACTGGGTGATGTAGTTTTGGAATCCCCCGCCCACCGCGAGCACCGCCGCGGCCTCCTGCATGATCTGGACGGGGTGCTTCGGCACGCCGGAGAGGTGCAGATCGGAGTGATTCGACCGGAAATTCCACGCCATGAGGTCCCACGTGCGGTTCTGCTGCGCGATGGCGCGTCCGGCGTAGCGCGCGGCATTGAAGGAATTGCCCGGGTTGAAGTCCCCGGAGAGGAAATCCACGTTTGCGGACACCGCCTCGGGCATGTGGTCGGTGTACGCCCAGTTGGAGGCGATCTGAAAATCCGGGTATTCCCGGTGCACCTCGTCCACGTAATGCCGCACGTACCGCCGGAACAGCTCGCGGCAGAACTCGCGGTACTCTTCGTAATACGGATCGGCTTTGGACACGGGGAGCTTCCCGCTGAGATCGATCCCACGCTCCCGCTCAAACGCCGCCACGGTGTCGGGGTGATAGTCCACGGTCGTGCCCCAGCATTCCCCGTCGACCCAGACGCCGTCCGCACCGTATTTGCCCGCGAGCTCCTTCAGCTGCGGGATAAGGAGCATGTCGGCGTAATGCCCCGCCGTGCGCACTACGTTTCCGGAGGGCTTTCCGTCCGCTCCCACGATCGCCTCTTCGGGGTGATTCGCGCAGAACCGAGCGTCGATCACGCCGGAATAGTGCAGATAGAGCGCGACGCCCTCCTCCTTCGTGACCCGCCGCCACAGCGCGAGCGTATCGAAGGCGAACGCGGGCATCGCGTTTTCAAGCTCGGTTGGATAGGACGCCCAGCCTGGATGCCCCTTGCAGTCGATCTGGATGAAATCGGGCTTGATGAGGCGGCAGATCTCGCGGATGTCCTCTTCCCTGAGCGTCGCGCCGACGACAAGACCCGGCGCGGGCGAGGCGTGAAAGTCGAAATGCAGACCGAAGGCGCTTTCCGAACGTCTTTTCATGATGAATCTCCTTCCCTTGCAGGCGTTTGCACCTGTTTTTTGACGGCTGTTCGTTGATCGGCGATCGTTAGCGGCATTCGTATGCCGGCAATCGATGATCGGTCCCCTGCTCACCGGAACATGATCGAATACAGATCGGCGTCGAACATATTGACCGTGAGCACGACGGGTCTGCCCGCGAACGCGCCGACGTCCCCGTCGAAGCGGACGCGCCGGTCCGTGCTGTCGCCGAAGGTCTCGCACGAGGTCAGACGCCGCCCGTCCGTGTCGGTCAGCTTGAACCGCATCCAGCCGTAGGCGGAGGTCGAGAAATTGACGAAGAGGTCCTTTCCCTCAAAAATGAAGGGCTTCGTCGTGAGGTTGGATTCCGGATAGCGCGCGGTGCGCGACACGAATCCGTCGAGTCGGACCGAATAGCGGTACGCCTGCGGCGGGCAGTCGAAGAAGCGGTTTTCCATGCAGTAGAAGGAAAGCTCGTTTTCGCATCCGGGGTGGGAGGCGGGCGTCTCAAGCAATCCGTTCGAGAAGTAAACGCTCCCGTAGACCCAGCCCCGCGGGTGCTCCGGTCCCGGGCGCAGGAACGCCTCCGGGTAGCGTGTAAAGCGGTGTCCGTCGCGGGAGACCATGAAGAGGGTGTCGCTGACCGAGAGCCCAAGCCGGTCGCTGCGGTTCGGTCCGGCGCGGCGCAGACGGTCCTCGCGCCCGCAGAGCTCGTCGTAATTCGGCGTCCATTCGCGCCGGATGACGTACCGGGACGGGAAACCCACAAGAAGGTGATCCGCCCTCTCGTAGGGCAGGATCGAATTGATGTACATCTGCCACGCGTTGGGCGTATCGTATTCGAGGTAGCGCGCCTTCGGCCATCCGCCCTCCGGGAAGAGTTCCTCGCTCTCGGAGCCGCTGATCGCGCGGATCCAGACCGGGTCGGCGGGGTTCGACGCGGAGAAATAATCGCGGATGTACGCGCGGTACTTGCCGATGTTTTTGTCCCAGAAAACCGTGTTCACGCTGTCGTAGGGCGTACCGGGATTCTGCCCGGGGATGTTCAGCCGCCCGGCGAACCGGAAGCGCAGCCCGTCGGAGCTGACGTAGAACCACAGACCGGAATCGACGTTGGCGACGGCTTTGATCCTCTCCTCCGGCAGGGATTTCGGGTTCTCGTCCACGAACGCGCGGAAGCCGTCGAACCGCTGCGCACGGGGCGGCTCGCCGGGGTACTCGAAGGAGCAGAGGGCGTTTTCGCGGGATCCCTGCCATTCGACAAGCCCGTAGGACGGACGCTCCCAATGAATGCCGTCCGTGCTGACGGAGCAGACGAGCCCCGCCGTGTGGATGGTGTACATTCGGCAGATGTCCCCGTCCTTCAGGACGCACAGGTAGGGGTGGTTTTCCGTCGCCCAAGGTTCGGTGAAGGTTTCGCATTCGCGCTGGACCGGGTGGTGCAGCAGCGCGGGCGTATCGGTTTTATCCGTGTCGATCAGCCAGTCGTCCCAAAGCGGCTCCCGTCTTGATCCGATGATGCGGATGTCGTCCATGACTGAGATCTCCTTTATTTTCTGATGCCGTTTCGATGAGGGGATGAGCGGCGCTGTTCTTCTCCCGTTTCGGGCATTGTGCGCGGCTCCCGCCGAAAATCACAAAAGACCGCTGCGGCGTGTCCCTGCGGGGACGCGGGGGAAGCCGCGGCAGCCTTGTTTTTGAAACCGGTATTATTTCGTGATCGTGATCTTGTTGATCACTCCGGCGAGGTCGGGGTCAATGCCTCTCACGATGGTCATGCAGCACGCGAGGAGCTGGAAGAACATCACGGCGATCTGCGGGAAGGTGAATTCGCATCCGGTGGAGGGCAGCACGACCGCCGTCGTTCCATCGGGCGCTTCGCCCGCGTCGTCCGTGATCACGACCACATCCGCGCCCACGCCGAGCAGCTTTTCGATCACCGCGCGGGAATCGTCGCCCGTCGCGCCCTTCGGGGAGAGCACGAAGACGAGGTCGCCCGGCTTGACCTGCGCGATCGGACCGTGGTGGAAATCGGAGGTCGGGTAGCCCTTCATTTTCAGCTTGTTCGTCTCGAGCATCTTGAGCGCGCCTTCGAGGGCGATGGGGTAGGAAATGCCGCGCCCGAGCAGGATCGCGCCGGGGATGTTCTGATACTTCCGCGCGAAGTTCATGATCCTGTCGTACTTCGTGTCGAGCATAGCCTGTGCGGCGTCGGGCAGCTTGCGGAATTCGGCGATCAGAGCCTCGTTGCCCGCCCAGACGGCGGCGAGCAGGCCGAGGATCGTCATCTGCGTCGTGAAGGTCTTCGTCGCGGCGATGCTCGCCTCGTGCCCGCACCCGCAATAGAGGTGGTAGGCGGCGCATTTTGCCATCGGGGAATCCTCGTTGTTGGTGACGGCGACCGTGATCGCGCCGTCCTTCTTCGCCGACTCGAGCACCGCGAGCACGTCCTCCGCCTTGCCGGACTGGGACACGCCGATCACGAGATCGTCCGAGAGGTCGATATGCGCGCCGTACTTCGTGAAGACCGAAGGAGTGCCGAGCGTGCAGGGGATCCCGGCGAAAATGCCGAAGAGGTACTGCGCGTAGACGCAGGCGTGGTCGGAGGTGCCGCGCGCCGCGAAATAGACGTGCTTCACGCCCGCCGCCTTTGCCTTCGCGACGATCTCTTTTGCCGCTGCGAGATTCAAGTCCACGACCGTGCTCAGCGCGGCCGGCTGTTCGCGGATTTCTTTTTCGAGGTTGATCATGAGAATATGCTCCTTTGTCTTATGATAGTTCAGATCAGATGAGTCCGAGCGTTTTCAGAATAAAGATGCCCGAGAAGATCGTCACGACGCAGAACATCGTCGATAGCAGCAAAATCTGCCCGGCGAGGTCGTGATCGTTGCCCATTTTCTTTGCCATGATGTAGCTGGAGACCGCGGTCGGCGCGCCGAAGCAGATCAGCACGACGCCCAGCGCCGGTTCTCTGAAGCCGAAGAGCGCCGCGGCAGTCACCGCGACCGCCGGGATGAGGAGCGTGCGGTTGAGCGCGCCCCATACGGCGTACCCGGCGCGGCCCTTCAGGCTCTCCGCCTTGAAATTCGCGCCGAGGCTCATGAGGGCGAGGGGCGTGGTCAGTCCGGAGAGATAGTGCAGGGTCTTCGACGCAGCCGTCGGGATCGTGATTTTCATCAGCATGAACGGCAGGGCGAGAAGAACCCCGATGATGAGGGGATTCGTGACGATGGAACGGAGGATGCTTTTCAGCGTTTCCTTCGAGAAGCGCTTTTCCTGCTTCGCGGAAAAGACCGAAAGCAGGATCACGGAATAGGCGTTGAACATGAGGATGACGAACGGCATGACGAGCGCGATCTTTTCCCCGCCCGCCTCGCCGAACATGTTCACGGCGAGGGGAACGCCGAGAATGGCGAAATTCGAGCGGCACGAGCCCTGAACGAACGCGCCGCGCAACTTCGGATCGCGCACGAGGACGAGACTGAGCAAGCTCATGACGGTAAAGCTCAGCGTAACGGAAACGACGAGGAACACGACAAGCCCCGTGTCGAACGCATCCGAAACCGTGCATTCCGCCACCTCGAGAAAGAGCATGACGGGAAGACCGATTTTGAAGACGAGCCAGTCCGCGGTCTCGCAGAAGGCCTCCGTGAGCTTTGAAGCCCGCTTCAGCACCCAGCCGAGGATCACAAGCAGGATGATAGGCAGAATGGCGTTGACGCTGTACAGGAGATTGCCAAGCAGAGGATTTTCGCTCATATCAGCTCTCCGTCCCGTCAAAGAAATTCTCGATCCCGATGGCGATCGCCCGCGCCATGGAGCGCTGCCAGGCGGGATCCTCCATGTTCCGCGCGTCGGTTTCGTTCGTGCAGAAGCCGAGCTCCACGAGGGTTGCCGCGCATCTCGTCTCGCCGAGGATGACATATTCCGCGCCGACCTCGTTGCCGGGGTTCTTGATCAGGGTTTCCGCCGTCGTCTCCACATTCGCGTCGATGGCGCCCGCGATGCTTTTGGAAACGGTCTCGGACCAGTCGTTGGCCTTCACGCTTGTCTGCCACCAGTAAATCCGTGCCCCGCACGCCCCTTCCCGCTCAGCGGAATTGACGTGGACGGACACGAGCAGGTCCGGATCGATGTAGTCGTTGATGTAATACGGGCGTTCGTAGGGAGCGGAGAAAATGCCGTTTCCGTTGGCGTCCGCGCCCTCCGGCATGGTCACGCCGTCGTGGGTCAGGATCGTCTGAAAGCCCCTCGCCCTGAGTTCCTCGTCGAGCAGGAGCGAGGTCGCCATCGCGATATCCTTTTCGTAAATGCCCTCGGAGAATTTGCCTCCCCCCGCGGGGTCGCCCGCGCCGGAATCCAGAAAGCCGTGTCCCGGGTCGATGCAGACACGCTCCGGCCTCGGCGGGACAACGACGGGCTTGATCCTGCCCACGCCCTCTCCCGGAGGCTCCGGCGGCAGGGCTTCGGCTGCCTCCGACCCGGCGTTTTCCGCGTCGGGGGCGTCCGTGTCCCCATTCGAACAGCCGGCCGCGAAAACAAGCGCCGCGCACAGAAGCGCGCAAAGGAGACTTCTCAGGAATGTCATCGGATGCTTCATCATGTTTCTGCCGCCTTTTCGCTCTGGTAACATCTGAAGGGCTTCACGGATTTGCGGACTCAGCTGCGGATCGCCGCGGGGACGTATGGATCGCGGTGTTCGGATTTGCTGACTGTTCCGCGATCCCGTCTTCGCTGCCCGGCGTCTCTTCCGGGGGACGGATTCTCACGCGAGGCTGTCGAAAAATGCCTCGATGCCGATCGCGATCGCCTCGGCAAGCTGTCTCTGCCACGCGGGATCCTGCAGAAGGTTCGCGTCGGTCGGATTGGTGCAGAACCCCATTTCAATGAGGGAGGACGCCGCGCGGGTCTCGCGGTTGATGGCGAAGCTCGCGTCGGCGGTTTCCTGATCGTTCGTCAGCCTCGGGGGCGCCGTCTTTTCAAGCTCGGACGCTTCGATGGCGTTCACAATGCTCTGTGCCGCGCCGCGCGACCACTCGTTGACCTTGCGCCAGCTCTGGGAATAGTACACGATGATCCCGCAGGCGTCGGCATAGTCCGCGACGGCGTTGACATGGAGGGAAACAAGGTAATCCGGGTCGATGTAGTCGTTGATGTAACCGGGGCGTTCGTAGGGCGCGGAGAAAATGCCGTCGCCGTTTGTGTCGCCGTACTCCGGCATCGAAAGCCCGTTGTGGGTAAGCACGGCCTGGAAACCGCGCTCTTCAAGCTCTTCCTTGAGGAAGCGCGCGACGACGATGGTGATGTCCTTTTCCACCGTACCGAGCGAAAAGAGTCCGGGACCCGCGCCGCCGTCGATGAAGCCGTGTCCGGGATCGATGCAGATCACCTCGGACCGCCACGGGTAAAAGGTATCGTCCTCAGCGGCGTATTGCGGCTCCGGTTCGGATTCCGGTACGATCTCATATGCGGGTTCCGCCGGGGCGGAAGGCTGCCATTCGGGCGCGGATCCTGCCCCTTCCCCGCCTTCGGCCGAGGACTGCGTCTCCGGCGCGGGAGCGGCCGCGGTTTCTTCGGCGCTTTCGTCCTCGGCGGAGAGCTGTTCATCCGGTTCGGTTCCGGGTTCGGTCTCGGTTTCGGTTTCGGTTTCAGGTTCGTCGGCGACGCTCTGACGCGGCTTGACCCTTCCGATGCCCTCTCCGGGCTCTTCGGGCTTAAGCTCCCGCAGGGCTCTTCCGACGCCTTCTCCCGGAAGCTCCGGCTCCCGGTATTCTTGCGCCGACGCCCACTCTTCGGCGACGAGCACCTTTTGTTCAGCGCAGCCGCCGGAGAAAACCAGCGCCGCCGTGAGGGCCGCCGTCAGGATTCTCTTTGTGTTTTTCATCTTGCTCCCCGCCGCCGCTGTGCGCGGCAGCCGTGCTTTCGGTCGGATTTCGGGTGCCGGATCACGCCGCTGAGGCGTCGATCACGTCGAAGAACGCTTCGATGCCGTTGGCGATCGCCTCGGCAAGCTGCTCCTGCCAGGCGGGATCCTGCAGGTGTTCCGCGTCCGCTTCGTTGGTACAGAAGCCCATTTCGATCAGGGAGGACGCCGCATTGGTTTCCCGGTTGATCGCGAAGCTCGCGTCGGCGGTCTCCTTGTCGTTTGTCAGTTTGGTGATCGCGGTCGTTTCGAGGTCGGACGCGGTGATGGCGTCCACAATGCTCTGCCCCGCCTCGTGCGACCACTCGTTGACCTTGTAGCCGCTCTGGGAATAGTACACGACGATGCCGCAGGCATAGGGATTGTCGGTGACCGCGTTGACGTGCAGGGAGACGAGGTAATCCGGTTTGACGTAAGTATTGATGTATCCGGGGCGTTCGTAGGGCGCGGAGAAAACATTGTCGCCGTTCCAGTCGCCGTTTGACGGCATCGTGATCCCGTCGTGGGTGAGGACGACGTTGAAGCCGCGCTCCTCCAGCGCCGTTTTCAGGTACCGCGCCACGGCGATGGTGATTTCCCTCTCATACGTTCCGGCGGCAAACAGCCCGGGACCTGTGCCCGGGTCGCTGAAGCCGTGTCCGGGATCGACGCAGATCAGCCAGTCGCGGTGGACGACCTCGACCGGTACGACGCGGCCGACTCCGTACTGCGCGGGTTCCTCGGGAGGAAGCTCCGTTTTTTCGCTGTTTTCAACGGCGGAGGGCTTCGTCCCCTCGCTCTCGGAGGAGCAGGAGAAGAGCGCCGTCACGCAGAAGAGAAGCGCGAACAAGCCGCACAGGGTTCGCAATTTTGATGGTTTCATAAGCATCCTGCCGTTCAGCCCCGATAATCATACGGGAGAAACTCGGCGGGCACGATGGAGCGGACGAAGGATTTCAGTCCGCCCGTCGTGACGCCGGAGACCGCGTGTTCCCCGGCAAGCTCGTCGCCGTAGCCGGAGAGCGGGAAAATCTGGTATCCGTCCTTATTCACGCCGAAGTGGGTCAGCGTGGGCGTGAGAATGACGTTTTTGAGGTTGACGCTTCCGTCCTCAGCCCTGTCTGCCTTGAAGCGCAGAATCGCGCCGCAGAGCGCCTCCGGCGTCGAGCCGGTCGCGAGGAGATTGCCGAGGGAGTACGCCACAAGGGTTTTCGTGCCGTCGTCGGTCGTGAGCCATTCGACCCTGCCGAGCGTGTCCCCGGCGCCGATGACGGCGTCCGCGCCCGCCTCCGCCATATAGTAAGCGGCGGCGCACTGCTCCGCGTAACCGCTGCCCGGCTCCCAGTCGACGAGGACGATAAGCAGGGCGGCGTTCTCCGCTTCGGACTCGATTCTCTCGAGGGTCTTGCCGGCGGCGACGGGGTATTCCTCGCTGCCGACCGAGAACAGCGTATATGTGATGCCGTTCGCCTCCGTCCGGACACAGGGAGCTCCCTCGTCCGGGAAGGTCAGGATCCCATGGTTCTCAAACCGCGCGTCCTTCGGCTGCGGCTCAAACGTATCGAGCGCGTCATAGCCGATGTCCTCGAGCGTCGCGAGGAATTCCTCCGGAATGACGTGCGCGGGATCCTCGTCCCCGCGGGGCCGCAGGATGGACGAGCCGAAGCCCACGGTCTGATCCGCCGAGGAAAAGGTTTGTCTCACGCCCGCGAACAGGCGCAGAAAGCTGTAACTCTGCTCTTCGGACGCCTGACGCGCGGCGTTGGTGAGGATATGGGAATCCACAAGCAGATCCCCGGCGAAGACGAACTCCACGCCCGTTTTTTCGTCGCCCGGCATGACGACTTCGTCCAGCGGCGGAGTCTCGCTGACGGGCGGCGGCGCCTCGGTTTCTTCCTCGGCAAACGTCTCGGGCACGGAAAGGTCATAGGCGCCGCTTCCAGGCTCGCTCTCCGCTTCCGCGCTGCGCAGGGAAATCAGGCCGCAGGAGGCGGCACAGAGCATGAGCGCGGCGCACAGAAAGAGAGCGCAGACCGTTTTCAGGAATCGTGTCATCGGTTCAGCGATCGGACAAAACGTCCTTTTCGTACTGTTTCATCTCCGCGATCCATTTGTCGCCCGCCGGCACGCCCTGCTTCTCGCAGTAGGCGTCCCAAACGAGCCCGAACGGCAGAGTCTTGATTTCTTCGAGATAGGCGAGACGGCTCGTGAAATCGCCCTCCGCCTCGAATTTCTGGAGCATGGCGACGGGTTCGAGCGCCGCCCAGAGGATCGCCTTTTCCATGTTGCGCGCGCCGATCGCCCAGCAGGCGATGCGGTTGATCGAGCCGTCGAAGAAGTCGAGCCCGATGTGGACGCGCTTCTCGAAGCCGCCGCGGCGGATCTCGCAGGCGATGGCCTTCAGCTCGTCGTCAAAGATCACGACGTGGTCGGAGTCCCAGCGGACCGGGCGGGACACATGGAGCATCACGCCGTCGATGTACTGGAGCGAGGAGGAAATCTTGTCGGAGACGAATTCGGTCGGGTGGAAATGCCCGGTGTCGAGGGTGATGAGCTTGTGGTGCTTCATCGCGCAGCCCAGATAGAACTCGTGGGAGCCGATGGTGCAGGATTCGAGCCCCACGCCGAAGAGCTTCGATTCCACCGCGTCGAGATTGAAGCGGTCGTCGGTGGGAAGCGCGAAGATCTCTTCATAGGACTTCGCGAGGTTCTCGCGCTTCTTCGTGCGGTTCACCGGAATGTCCTTGAAGCCGTCCGGAACCCAGAAATTGTTGACCGAGGTCATGCCGAGCTCGCGCCCGAAGGTCTCGGAAATCTGACGGGAACGGATGCCGTGCTCGACCCAGAAGCGGCGGACGCCCTCGTCGTCGCTCGACAGGGTGAAGCCGTCCGCGCTCAACGGATGGGAGAAGAAGGTCGGGTTGAAGTCCAGCCCCAGTCCGTTTTCACGCGCCCATTCGATCCACGAGGTAAAGTGCTCCGGACCGATTTCGTTTCTTTCGACCTTTTTGCCGCCCGCGTCGAGGTAGATCGCGTGCAGGGAAAACTTTTTCTTGCCGGGGATGAGTTTGTTCGCGAACTCGAAGTCACCGCGCAGCTCGTCGATGGTGCGCGCCTTGCCCGGGTAATTGCCCGTGGACTGGATGCCGCCGGTGAGATCGCCGCCCGCGTTCTCGAAGCCGCCGACGTCGTCGCCCTGCCAGCAATGGATGGAAACGGGGGTCTCGGCGGTCTGCTTCAGCGCGAGGTCGACGTCGACGCCGTATTTTCCATAGACATTTCTCGCGATCTCAAGCGCTCTTTCCGCATTCATCATGATGATATCTCCTTGTCGTTTGTTTTGGATTTAATGACTGCCGATCAGCCGACCGGCTCCGATTGACCAATCAGTTCAGATTATTTGATCAGGGCGAGGAAGCGGCCGTAGGCGTCGTCCCACGCGGCCTTCGACGCGGCGTCGGGCGTGTATTCCTTGATCGGGAAGGATTCGCGGATCACGCGGCGCGCTTCCCACTGATCCTTCAGCTCGCCCGCGGCGATGAACTGCATCGCGACGTTGCCGAGGGTCGTCGCCTCGACGGGGCCCGCGCGGACGATGCGTCCGGAGGCGTCCGCGGCGAACTGGGACAGCATGTCTTCCTTCGTGCCGCCGCCGACGATGTTGATGACGGGATAGCGCCGTCCGGTCAGCTCCTCGAGCTTTTCCGCCGTCCAGCGGTATCTGAGGGCGAGGGACTCGAACACGCAGCGCACGACCGCGCCCGTCGTCTCGGGGATGGGCTGACCCGTTTTCTCGCAGTATTCCCGCACGCGGCGCGGCATGTTCCCAGCCGTCGAGAAGACCGGATCGTCGGGGTTGATGATGCTGACGAGGGGATCGGACGCCATCGCCATGCCGGAGAGCTCGTCGAAGGTCCAGCTCTGCCCTTCCCGCTTCCACTGGCGGCGGCATTCCTGCTCGATCCAGAGGCCCATGATGTTCTTGAGGACGCGGATCGTGCCGAACACGCCGCCTTCGTTCGTGAAATCGTAT
Organism: Clostridia bacterium; assembly: GCA_017540175.1. GTDB lineage: Bacteria > Bacillota > Clostridia > Oscillospirales > CAG-272 > UMGS1696. Next base: position 41,679 of record JAFYBN010000010.1, read on the forward strand.
TTTTCGGAGATCGGGGTCAGGACCGGCTCGGGAGACTCGATGCCCATGAGCGACCACGTGCCGCTCGAGATGTAAAGGAAGTCCTCGTTCTCCGCGGGGACGGACAAAACCGCGCTCGCCGTGTCGTGGCCCGCGACCTTGACGACGCGCGCCGCGCTGTGCCCGGTCTCCTCCGCGAGGGAGGGCAGGATCGTCCCCATGTCGTGTCCGGGGAGGACGACGGGGAGCAGGAGCCGCGTCGGCACGCCGCATTTCGCGAGCACGCACGGATCGTAATCCCGCGTTTTCGCGTCGAGCACCGCGCCGGTCGAGACGATGGTGTATTCGCTGCTCTTCTCGCCCGTCAGCAGGTACCCGAGCAGATCTGGCATGTGGAGCAGGCATTCTGCGTTCTCCACGACCCACGGGCGGTCCCTGAGATCCGCTGCGATCTGATAGAGGGTGTTGAAATTCATGGACTGGATCCCCGTCGAGCGGTAGAGCTCGCTGCGGGAGATCAAATTTTCGAAAACATAGGGCTGAATGCCGTCGGTGCGCGTATCCCGGTAATGATAAGGATTCGAAAGCAGCGCCCCGGTCTTGTCGAGATACCCGTAGTCCACGCCCCAGGTGTCGATGCCGATGGAATCGACGTCGCCCGCCTGCGCCGCCTTGAGGATCGCCGTCTTGATCTCAAAGAGAAGCCGCGGGGTGTCCCAGAAGAAGCCGCCCGGCATCAGGACCGGATCGTTCGGAAACCGGTGGATCTCGTCGAGGGTGAAGCGCTCTCCGTCAAAGCCGCCGACGATGCCGCGTCCGCTGGACGCGCCGAGGTCGACCGCGAGAGTTTTTTTCGTCGCCATATCCTTTTCTCCTTCCGTTCTTCGCTTTCGGATCAGACCAGCTCCGTGGTTCTCGGGATGCACCAGCGCAGGTGCTCCGCCGCCGCCGCGAACGCCTCGGCCGCCGTTTCATAGGTGCTCCCGACCACGGAGCGATGCCCCGCCTCAAGCTGCTCGAGTCCCGCGAAGACGCGCAGATGGGGCTCAAGGGAAAGGACGAAATCGCCCGTGAACGCCTGATTGATCACCGCGAGCAGCTCGGGAATGCACCCCGCCCCCATGCCGGAGGGGACGACCGTGCCGTTCTTCAGGGCGTCCTTGACGTGCATATAGGTGATGCGGCGCTTCAAGAGGTTGTAGCAGTGCTCAAAGGGCGCGCAGCCGCACTGGATGAAATTCGCGGGATCGAACACACAGCCGAGCCGCCCCGGGAAGGCGTCGAGCAGATCGAGGCAGCGCTCGGGGGTGGAGCCGTAAATGCCCTTTTCATTCTCATGGCAGAGGGTCACGCCGTAGCCGTCCGCCGCGTCGAGAAGCTGACCCACGCGGTCGATGACCTCGTCCTTTGCGTCCGCTTCCTTTCCTTCCGGCACGTAGAACGAGAACATGCGCACACGTCCCGTTCCGAGCGCCGCGGCGACCTCGCAGGTGTTTTTCAGCTTGTCGAGATGGGGCGCGAAGGGCGCGTCGATCGCGATCTTGCCGATGGGGGAGCCGACCGCGGACACGGCGATGCCGTGCGCGTCGAGCTTTCTGCGGATTTCCTGCGCCGCGTCTGGCGTGAGATCGGAAACGTTCACGCCGTCCACGCCGCGCAGCTCCGTCATGCGGATGCGGTTCGCCTGGAGCCCCTCGATCTGTCCGTCGAGGGTGGGAGAATATTCGTCTGAAAACGCGCTGAGCCTGAATCGAACCATGGGATCACTCCGTTCTTCTTATTTTGAATCAAATATTGCCTTGTTATGGAATATTGTGCCCGAAAAAAGGTCTTTTCGGGACATGTATATGGGCTGTCAGATGGCAATTTCCGGTTTATTATAGCACTTCTTTGCCGTTTTTGCAATGGAAAAGGCGGCAAAATCCGAGCCTGCGCGGTCGGATTACCCAATAAAACCCCGCATAAATCGAAAAATTAACATTTTCTTCATGTTTTATAACGGTTTCTTACAGTTCAAGCACCGTTACGCCGTAATCCCCCTCGCCGTACGCGCCAACACGGAAGGACTTGATCCTTTTGTCGCGTTTGAACTGGTTGTGCAGGGCGTTTCGCAGCGCGCCGGTGCCCTTGCCGTGGATGACGGTCGCCTGGTGCATGCCCGCGACGATGGCGGAGTCGATGTACTGATCGACCACGAACCACGCCTCCTCGCCCGTCATGCCGCGGACGTCGCACTCCGTTTTGAAGGTCTTCGCGACGTGGGCGCGCGATCTCGCCTCGCGCTTTTCCTCCGCCTTCTTCGCCTCGTCCGCGTCCTCGATCAGACGCAGGTCCTTCACGTTCACGCGCATCTTGACCGCGCCGATGCGGGCCTCCGCATTGCCGTTTTTGTCCGGGTCCTCGAGCAGGACGCCGGTGACGCCGAGGTTGCGGTGCTTCACGACGTCGCCCTTTTTGAGCGGCCGCGGGAGCACGTATTCCCCGTCGTCCTCCGCGCCAGCGATGGGATTCATGCGGTCGTCCCATTCGCGTACGCGCTGACGCACGCTCTTCTTCGCGTCGGAGATGGAGGAGGCGTTATGGCTCGCCTCGTATTCCTTCTTCGTTTTGTCAAGCTCGGCGAGCACGAAATCCGAGGTCGCCCGCGCGCCGTCCAGCAGATCCTGCGCTTTTTTGCGCATTTTATCCGCGTCCGCTTCCGCTCCGGCGAGCTTCTTTTTGAGCTCCTCCTCGGTCGATTTGCGCCACGCTTCGAACTCCTTTCTCTCCTGCTGTGCGGCGGCCTTTTCCTTTTCGAGCTGAATGCGCGCCGCCTCGAGCTTTTCGATCACGGATTCAAAGCTGCGCGAGCCCGCGTCGACGAAACGCTCGGCTCTCTTGACGATCCCGGGCGCGAGCCCGAGCTTTTCGGAGATCGCGAAGGCGTTCGATTTGCCGGGTGTGCCGACGATCAGTCGGTAGGTCGGTCTGAGGGTCTCCACGTCGAATTCGCAGGAGGCGTTGACGACGCCCTCCGTCTCGACGGCGTAGGCCTTGAGCTCGGCGTAATGGGTGGTCGCGGCGCAGAGGGAGCCGCAGGAAAGGGTCTCCTCGAGGATCGACATGGCGAGCGCCGCGCCCTCCACGGGGTCGGTGCCCGCGCCGAGCTCGTCGAAGAGAACGAGGGAATTCTCGGTCATCTTGTCCATGATCGCGACGATGCCCTTCATGTGGGAGGAGAAGGTGGAAAGGGACTGCTCGATCGACTGCTCGTCGCCGATGTCGGAAAAGACCTCGTCGAAGACGCCCATCACCGAGGTGTCGTCCGCCGGGATGTGGAGCCCCGCCTGCGTCATCAGGGCGAAGAGCCCGACGGTCTTTAGGGTAACGGTCTTGCCGCCGGTGTTCGGACCGGTGATGACGAGCATTTTGTAATCCCGTCCGAGGGAAAGCGAAATGGGGACGACGGTCTTTTTGTCGAGCAGGGGGTGGCGCGCCTTCACGATCTCGACGATCTGCTTCTCGGAGACCGTCGGGGCGGAGGCGTCCATCTGATAGGACAGCTCCCCGCAGGCGAAGATGAAGGCGAGCTCCGTGATGTTGAGATAATCGAGATTCAGCGTCTGCCCCGAGACCGCCACGCCCGCCGAAAGGTCGCGGAGGATGCGTTCGATCTCGTGCGCTTCCTTCGCCTCGAGCTCTCTCAGCTCGTTGTTCGCCTCCACGACCGCCATCGGTTCGACAAAAATCGTCGCGCCGGAGGAGGAAGTGTCGTGCACGAGGCCCTTGACCTCGTTGCGGTATTCCGCCTTGACGGGCACGACGAAGCGCCCGGAGCGGGTGGTGACGATGTTTTCCTGCAAATACTTCGACTGGCCGGAGGTGTAGCGCTGCAGAATCTCCTTGATCTTCGCGTCGGTATTGCGCTTTTTGCGGCGGATGTCGGCGAGGGTCGGGCTCGCCTCGTCCGCGACGAAGTCCTCCGCCACGATGGAGCGGGAGATTTTTTCCTCAAGGGAACGGTTCGGCGTCAGCCGCTCGAACAGCTCCGTGAGGGAGGTGTCGGGCGTGCGGTCGCTCCGCACGTAATCGAGCAGGGTCCGCGCGACACGCAGGACGGCGGCGCAGTCGAGCAGCTCGCGCAGGGAGAGGATCGCGTCCTTTTCCGCCCGCTCGACGGAGGGGCGGATGTCCTTGATCCTGCCGAAGGACGGAAGCCCCTTCAGTCCGATGAGAGTCTTCGCGTCCGTGGTATGCGCGAGGCGCGTTTTCACCTTTTCCCGGTCGGAGGTCGGGGTCAGCGCGCGCGCCATCGCCTGCGCCCCTTCGGTCTGGGCGACGGCGGCGAGCATTTCGAGGATTTTATCGAATTCGAGGGTGGTGAGTGCTTTCAGATTCATGGTTTACCTCGCATTGCCGTCCGCGGTTGAGTTTTTCTCGCCGCGATTGAAATACGGACTTGAAAACTCACGGGACGGCTTATTGATTTTACTTCCGGTTTCTGATATCATGAAGTCAGAACCGGTTCAGATTTTTCATTCACAGGAAAGGAACACTGATATGCTTCCGATTGGAGAAAGGATCCGGAATCTGCGCCGGATGAAAAACGAAACGCAGGATGAGCTGGCCTCCGTGCTCGGCGTGAGCTTTCAAGCGGTGAGCCGTTGGGAGAACGCCGACGCCTATCCCGATATCGAACTGCTCCCGAAGCTCGCCGCGCATTTTGACGTCACGACGGACGAACTGCTCGGAACGGATGACGAGACGCGGAAAAAAGAGCGGGAAAAGCTCGAAGCGGACTATCGCAGCCGCGTTCGGGAGGGCTGGGGAACACGCGGGCACTTCGAGAGGATGCGACAGGCATTCGCAGAGTTTCCGGAGCAGGTCGATTTTGCTTACTATGCGCTCCTGGACGTTGTCGATCACCGGTGCGTCCCCCGCGAGGAAGGTCTTCCCATCGCGCGGGAGCTCGGCGAAAAGCTGGTTGGAACTCAATATCAGCAGGAGGCCGTCCGCATGATGACCCTCTACGAGGACGAACCGACGCGCTGGTTTGATCTCGCTCTGGACGCGTACACCCTGCCCCGGCTCCGGGAAAAAAGGTACGCCTATCGGGGAGAGAACGATCTGTGCAGCCGTCAGCGTCAGATCAATCTCTTTACCGATCTCAACTATCTGATCTGGAACGACCTCGGCAAAAAAACGAAGGATGGGCGGGAGGACCTTCCGTCGTGGAATGAAGGACTTGCCGCGGCGCTCAGGATCATCGACTGTCTGCGCGATCCCGCGCGGGACGAGGACGGATGGATCGACGAGCGGCTTTGGATCTACCTGCTCCTCTCAAGCAATGATTACATTCTGGGAAAGAAGGACGAAGGAGACAAAGCGCTCGAAAAAGCCCTTGGGCTGATCGAAATCATAGCGAAGTACCCGCCGGATCACGTCTTCCCGTTCGGCGTGCCGTCGCTCGATCTGCTTGAGCCATCCCTGAAAAACGGCTTTTCCAGCATCACGGAAAGCGATGAAATCGATCACCGGACAAACTACCTGAACATTCTGAAAAATCTCGTCTGCACCAAGCAGGGATGGTTCGGGCCCATGCTCGGGGAACCGCGCGTTCAGGCGGTCTCCGCCCGTTTGTGCGAACTGACCCCGCCGCTGCAAAAGAACTATCTCTTCATGAACCACATTCTTGCGGTCCGGCTTGACGCAATCGGATGGGACAGAGATTTCTAATTCCGCTTCCCAGAGACGCCCGCTCTCCCTTGCCGGAGGGCGGGTTTTTCATCCCCTGATTTTCTTATAATATTCGAGCGAGGAGAACCCGTGCTCGAGGTGGTTCAGAAGATACCGCTCGCACACGACGGAAAAGAGCGAAAGCTCCTCTTTGCCAAGGGAGAACGAAAGGAATTTCTTCGGCGGCGCGGCGGCGATGAACCTGAGGGCGGCGAGCACCGGGGGGCTGACGCGGATGAAGATCTTCGCCGTCTCGTTCTCGTAATACGCCGGATCGTTTTCGGCGGCGGCGCGGCATTTTCTGCATAAGAGCCGCCCGTTCATCACGTCGAGCGTGCAGTCTTCGTTTCCCAGCCCGAGGGGCGCGCCGCAGACGCCGCACGCCGAGAGATCGGGCGCGAAGCCCTCCTGCGCCGCCATGCGGAACTCGAACGCGCCGCGGATCTGCTCAAGCGGGAGGGAGGTCCGCGCGACGGCGTACAGGGTGTTGAGCGTCAGGCTCAGGAGAGCGGGGTTTTCGAATTCCTCCCGCGCGACCTCGTAAGCCGCCTCCGCGACATAATTCGCGAGGGAGAGCTTTTCGAGATCCTCGCCGAGCTCCGTGAAGCTGTCGATGTAGAAGGCGTCGCGGATATACCAGTACCGGTTCGTCTTGCGCAGCAGAAAGGTGCTGTACGAAAACAGCCTGGCGGACGCCGCGTATTTCGAGCGCAGGGAGCTCACTCCCTTGCCGCTCACGCTGATCCTCCCCCGTTCCGCCGTGAGCAGGGTGACGATCTTGTCGGCGTCGCCCGTCTTCGTCTCGCGGATCACAAGCCCGCCTATTTCAAGCTCTTCCATGCGCGCTTATCTCATGTCTTCGGCGCGGAAGCCGAAATTGTTCAGCGACGCCTGATCGTCGCGCCATTTCTCGCGCACCTTGACCCAGAGATTGAGATAGACCTTCGTTCCGAAGAACTCCTCCATATCCTCGCGGGCATAGGTGCCCACGCGCTTGAGCGTCGCGCCGTCCTTGCCGACGATGATGCCCTTGTGGGACGCTTTTTCGCAGTAGATGTTCGCGCGGATGGAGAGAAGCCCCTCCTCCTCGGAAAACTCCTCGATGTCGACCGCGGTCCCGTGCGGGATCTCGTCGGAGAGCAGGCGCAGGAGCTTTTCACGGATGATCTCCGCGGCGATCTGGCGCTCGGGCTGGTCGGTCAGGCTGTCCGCGTCGAACATCCACTCGCCTTCCTCAAGGAACTGCTTCGCCTCGTCGAGCACGTCCGGCACGTTTTTGCCGTTTTCCGCGCAGGTGGGAACGACCGCGTTGAAATCGTGCAGAGCGGCGTACTGCGTGATCGTCTCGGCGAGCTTTTCCTTGCGGATCAGGTCGATCTTGTTGAGCACGAGCATCGACGGGAGCCCTTCCTTTTTGATCTGACCGATGAGATTCGTTTCGATCTCTCCCGGGGGGTATGCCGCGTCCGCGATGAGCATGACGGCGTTCGAGGAATTGACCGACGCGCGGACGGATTTCATCATATATTCGCCGAGCTTGTTTTTCGCGCGGTGCACGCCGGGCGTGTCGAGAAAGACGAACTGATCCTCCCCGACGGTGAGGATGCCCGCGATGCGGCTTCTGGTGGTCTGCGGCTTCGGAGAGACGATGGCGACCTTCTCCCCGAGCAGTTTATTCATGAGCGTGCTTTTCCCGACGTTCGGACGTCCGACGATGGCGATAAAGGCGATTCTCTTCATGCCTCTTCCTCCGTTTTCTCTTCGTTTTTGATATCCAGCCCCAGTTCTTTCATGATCACGCGCTGACGGGCTCTCATTTCGCGTTCTTCTTCGTCCTCCATGTGGTCGTATCCGAGCAGATGGAGCACGGAATGCACGACGAGGAAGGCGCATTCCCGTGCGAAGCCGTGCCCGTATTCCTCGCCCTGCCGCGCGGCGGTCTCAAGGGAAAGCACAATGTCGCCGAGCTCCGCGATCTCGCCCGGCTGGGGCCTGTCCCCGTTTTTCATATCGTAGATCGGGAAGGACAGTACGTCCGTCGGCTTGTCGATCCCGCGGAATTCGCGGTTTTTCTCCCGGATGCCGCGGTCGTCCGTGAACGTCACCGACACCATCGCGTCGCAGGGAAAGGCTTCCTCTTCGAGCGCGGCGCGGATCGCCTTCTTCACAAATCGGCGCAGGAAGAAGCCGGTTTTCCTCGCCGTCTGTTCGTTTGCCCAGTCGATTTTCAGTTTCATTTTCTCTTCACCGCGCGGAACCTCTTGTGCTCCGTCTCGCTCTCCCTGACTCTTTTTTCGTGCTCGTACCGGTCGTACGCCATGATGATGCGCTGCACGAGCCTGTGCCGCACCACGTCGCGCTCGGTAAACTCGTGGATGCCGATGTCGTCGATGTTTTTGAGGATCGCCGCCGCGACGGCAAGCCCGCTCCTTGTCCCGCGGGGCAGGTCGGTCTGGGTGAGGTCGCCCGTTACCACCGCCTTCGAGCCGTTGCCGAGACGGGTGAGGAACATTTTCATCTGCTCCGGCGTGGTGTTCTGCGCCTCGTCGAGGATGATGAAGCTGTCGTCGAGGGTGCGCCCGCGCATATAGGCGAGCGGCGCGATCTCGATGGTCATTTTCTCGATCATGCGGGCGCAGCTTTCCGCGCCGAGCATTTCGTACAGCGCGTCGTACAGCGGGCGGAGATAGGGGTCGATTTTGCTCTGCAGATCTCCCGGCAGAAAGCCGAGCCTCTCCCCCGCCTCCACGGCGGGACGGGTGAGGACGATGCGGCTCACCTCGTGCGCGCGCAGAGCCTTGACCGCCGCCGCCACCGCGAGATAGGTCTTGCCCGTGCCCGCGGGACCCACGCCGAGGACGATGGTGTTCTTTTTGATCATGTCGAGGTATTTTTTCTGACCGACGGTCTTCGCCTTGATCGGCTTGCCCTTCGCCGTGACGAAGAAGCAGTCGTCGTCGAGATCGTTCAGTTCGGAGAGCTTCCCCTCCCGCACCATACCGATCACGTAGTCCACGCTCTGGTCGCTCAGTTCGTCCCCGAACGCGATGATCTTTTTGAGATAGTTCAGCGCGTCCGCCGCCATGGCGACCGCCGCGTCCTCCCCCTCCACCACCACGGTGTCTCCGTCGTCGTTCTGGTTCTGTATATTGAAGATGCGCACGCCGAACTCGTTTTCGAGCCGGTTCGTGTTCTTGTCGTAACTTCCGAACAGTCTTGCCGTCGCCTCGGAGGACGGCGTTTTGATCTTTTTCTGCGTCATGCGTTTTTCGCTCCGTTTTTTGCAAGAATCTTATTTCGTATTTCCCGGACCCGCCTCTGCGACGGCGAACTCCACGGTCTCCCCGATGTCGCGCGTGAGATAGAGCAGCGCGTCGAGCCGGAAGACCCCGCCCTCGCAGCGCTCAGTAAACTGCTTCACAAGCAAAGTCCCGTTTTCGGTCTCCCGGCGGATGAGGGCCCGCATCGCGGTCCGCGCCTCCCCCGCCGCCTCCTCTTCGGTCAGCGTGACGGTCACGGGTTCGGTCTCGCGCGCGGCGTGCCTTTCGATCCAGATCGGGAGGTCCAGCGTGCCGAAAAGACAGACTCGTCCGATTGTATCTATTTTATCATAAGTCGCATACGCAATTCCATAGTTTCGGGAAAGATTTATCGTTTTTTTGAAAATTTTTATGGAGAATCGCGTTTTTTCTCTCCCCGTTTCCCGATATTCGACCCTTTCGAGGGGGATTTCGACCGAAAGAGGGACCGCGACCGTCGCCCAGACCTCCCCGGAGGCGTATTCGAACCGGGAGGTGCCGTCCTTGTTTTCAATCACGCCGGAGATGAGCACCTGGCCGGGGCGCACCACGTTACCCGCCCGCGCCGCCGCCGTCCCCTCACGCACGTCGATCTCTTCGATCACGCCTCCTGCGGACGCGACGACGTTCGCTGCGGTCCCCGCCGGGGGAGGCTCCGAGCCGCCGGGCAGCATCTCGCGCACCTGGACCCGGGCGACGGTGCCGTCCATCACGACGGAGAGCCACGCGATCCGATTCTGCGCGGCGACATAATCCGCGTGGAGCTGATCGAAATCGACGCGGGTGTAGTCCGTCCCGATCTCAAAGCCGAGCGAGGCGAGCACCTCGACGATCTCTTCGGCGGGGACCTCCCCGTTCCCCTCGACGCGGATATCCCACACGAGCCTCCCCGACCAAAAGAGCCAGACGGCGAGCAGGATCAGTCCGAGCGGCACGGCGGGACGGCGCCGGCAGAACGCGAGCGCCGCCGGCACGCCCCGTTTTCCCGAGATCTCCGCGCCGATCCCTCTCTCTGCGAAAACGGCGCGGAGACGGCGCTCGTCCGCCTCCGTGATCCGGAAGAACACTTCCCCGTCCCGCCGTCTTTCCCGGTGCGGGGCGATCCCGGTCCGATACATCGCGTCGAACGCGGACGTGCGGTCGGCGAGCGCGATCTTCACCTGCCGCCAGCCGACGAGAAAATCGCGCAGGGAACGGATCACGCGCCTTCCCCCTCCCCATCCGCCGCGGCGCCGAAGCGTGCGCAGGCGATCTCCCCGCGGACAAAGAGATTGCCGCGGCTGAAATCCTCGAGGGAAAGTCCCCGCCCCGCGACGGTGAAACGGTCTCCCTCCTTACCGACCGCGAGCACGATCCGTGCGGGCTCGTATTCGAGAATCCCGGTGCAGCCCTCCACCTCGATCTCCCGCTTCCCCCGGATGACGAACACCGGGATGCGCGCCGTCTGATCCGCGGGGATCTCAAGGAACTCCGCGAGCCGCTCGTACGGCAGCTTCCGCACGCTCTTCTCCGCTTTTTTCCGCATAGCTCTTCCGCCTTTCGCATAAGGTTTTCCGCCCGATTCTATTCAGGAGCGTGCCCCCTTATGTCTAAGGCCTCCCGCCTCACCGCCGTCTCAGCCGCCCTGCTGCTCCTCGCCGCGTTTCTGCGCTTCCCCTCCCTCACCTCCGCGGCGGTGCGGGACGCCATGGACTTTGCGGCGCGGCGGCTGATCCCCGCGCTCTTTCCCGCGATGGCGGCCGCGTCCCTGCTCCTGAGGCTCGGACGGGGACGCGCGCCGAAATTCGTTTCGAAAATCCTCCGCCTGCCGCGGGAAGGCGCGGGCGCGCTCCTTCTCGGCTGGGCGGCGGGTTTTCCGGCGGGCGCGGCGGCGGCCGCCGCGCTCAAACGGGACGGGATATTGAAAAGTCGGGACGCCGAACGCCTCGCCGCCGTATCGAGCGCGCCGAGCCCCGCGTTTTTCATTGCCGCGCTCGGGGGTATGTGGAACTGCCCCGCGTTCGGGTGCTTTCTGTTCGCTCTACACGCGCTGACGATGCTGCTGCTCTGCCGCGCGTTCTTCCGGGGTGAGGGCGGCTCCCGCCGTCCGGCATGCGAGCCGCGGTCATGCGCCCCCGCTTCCGCTCCGAAAGCCGAGTCCTTTTTCCCCGCACTCAGCCGCGCGGTATCGGACGCGGGGACGGCGTGCGTTTCGGTTGCGGCGTCCGTCGTGTTCTTCCGCGCGCTCTGCGCCGTGCTGAGCCGTCTATTCCCCGCCCTCTCGCCGCTCTTTCTCCTCACCTTTGAGTTTTCGGCAGCCACGGCGCACGGCGCGTCGCTCGGAGGGGCCGGCGGGGCACTGTTCTCGGGCTTTGCCGTCGGGTTCTCGGGGCTGGCGGTGCTCGCGCAGATCGCGCGTCCCCTCTCCGAGGCAAATCTTTCCGCGCGTCCCGCGCTCGCCGCGCGGCTGATCTGCGGGGCGGTGTTCTCCCTCGGCTCCGCGGCGTTTTTTCTGCTTCATCCTCTCGCGCCCGCCGCCCCCGCCCACGTCCTGTCCGACGCCGCCCGGTTCGCGCCGCGCCGGGGACTTCTGCCGGGCGCGGTGATGCTCGCGGTCTCGCTTGCGGCCGCGATCCTCTCTTCCGGTTCCCGAAAAACACAAAAATGATCCCGACCGGCGGGAAGTTTTGCCGAAGGACTTGATTTTTCCCCGCCGTTCCGGTATAATATCATGGGAGTTTATGAGAACAGGCGGGAGGCGGACCGATATGAAAACCGACGATAGAATCGAAAAGTGCTGCCGTTATTGCGAGCGGGCGAAAAGCCTCGCCGACGAATCGGTCATGCTCTGCGGCCGATACGGCGTGGTGGACACGCTCTTCTGCTGCCGCCGCTTCCGCTACGATCCCCTGAAGCGCGACCCGAAGCGGGCGAAGCTCGAAGACAAGCTCGACGAACTGGAATTCATCAAGATCTGAGAGCGCGGGCGCGGCGCGATCCGGCACCGAACGAAAACCGAAACAAAACTGAACGACTGATCGGAGGAGATACCCTTGATACTGGCACTGGAAGAAGCAAAATACAGACTGGAGAATTTCCGCGCGGACATTCGCGAGCTCGGCAGCGCGCTCCGCATCGAAGAGCTGCGCAAAAAGGTCGGCGAGCTCGAGGCCTCCACCTCGGACGCCGCCTTCTGGAACGACCAGGAGAACTCCGGCAAGGTCCTGCGCGAGATCAAGCGCACGAAGGACCGCATCGCGAAATACGAAGCGCTCGAATCGAAGCTCGAGGACACGATCACCCTCGCCGAGCTCGCCATCGAGGAGGGAGACGAATCCCTCATTCCCGAAGTGGAGGGCGCGGAAAAGGAGATCCGCCGCGAGGAAGAGGAAGAGCGCATCTCGATCCTGCTCTCGGGCGAATACGACGCGAACAACGCCATCGTCTCGTTCCATCCCGGCGCGGGCGGAACCGAAGCGCAGGACTGGGCGCAGATGCTCTACCGCATGTACACCCGCTGGGGCGAGCGCCACGGCTACAATGTGAAGCTGATCGACTGGCTCGACGGCGAAGAAGCGGGTCTGAAATCCGCGACCATCATGATCGAGGGCGACAACGCCTACGGCTATCTGAAGGGCGAGAGCGGCGTGCACCGCCTCGTGCGCGTCTCCCCGTTCGACGCGTCCGGCAGACGGCACACCTCGTTCGCCTCGGTGGAGGTCATGCCCGAATTCACGGACGACGGCTCCATCGAGATCAACGAGGCGGACCTCGAGATCACGACGCACAAATCCTCCGGAGCGGGCGGCCAGCACATCAACAAGACGGAATCCGCCGTGCGCATCGTCCACATCCCGACGGGCATCGTCGTGGGATGCCAGACCGAGCGTTCCCAGCTCCAGAACAAGGAAACCGCGCTCAAGATGCTGAAATCCAAGCTCATGGAGATCAAGCAGCGGGAAAAGCTCGACACCATCAACGACATCAAGGGCGTCAAGACGAACATCGAATGGGGCGCGCAGATCCGCTCCTACGTCTTCATGCCCTATACCCTCGCGAAGGACACCCGCACCGGATACGAGGACGGCAACATCCAGGCGGTCATGGACGGCGAGATCGACGGGTTCATCAACGCCTATCTGAAAATGAACGCCGCGAAAGCGTAAGGAGAGGGTGCGGCTTTCCCGAGAGAAAGCCTGCCGGAAAATTCTGAAAAACCAAACGCGCTGACGGAAAATCCCGTCAGCGTTTCTGCCTGAACTGTTATGAAGAAAGAAGAATCACGATTTGCCCCGGGGACGGTCTTTGAGGGGCTGACCTCGCTCCGCGCCGTCTTCCGCGCGTCGGACGCGGGCGTGAGCGACCGGCGCGTACTGCGCGTGCTCGTCGACGAGACAAAGAAAAAAAGCCGCGCGAAGGAGCTCGGCTGGCTGACGGCGGAAGCGGTGAGGCGCGGCTTTCCCCTCGAATATGTTTCCTCCGCCGCAATCGACGCGCTCTCGACCGGCTCGAGCCACGGCGGCGTGATTGCGGAGTGCTCTTCGCGTACGATCCCACCGCTCGCCTCTTACGAGCCGCCGGAGAACGGCTTCGCCGTGCTGCTCGAGGGCATCGAGGACCCGTACAATTTCGGCTATGCCCTGCGCTCCCTGTACGCTTGCGGCGCGGACGCCGTGGTGCTTTCCCCGCGGAACTGGATGAGCGCGGCGGGCGTGGTATGCCGCTCGTCCGCGGGCGCGTCGGAGCTGCTGCCCGTCTATGAGTCCGAGCCCGTGCCGTCGGCGGCGTTTTTCCGGGGACGCGGATACCGCGTGCTCTGCGCGGGCATCCGTGATTCCCGCTCGTCGTTCGACTGTGACATGAGAAGACCGCTCTATCTCATCGTGGGAGGGGAAAAGCGCGGCATTTCGGGCGCGCTTCTCGCCGAGGCGGACGAGGTGGTGCGCATCGATTACGGCCGCGAATTCGGCGGCTCCCTGTCTGCGGCGTCCGCGGCGTCGATGCTCGGGTACGAGGTCATGCGGCAGAACCGGACGAGCAAGGAATGAGGCGCGCGGATCCGGAGCGCGTCGAATCCGCGGACAGGTCCCAAACCGGGGCGGCGGGAATTTTCCGTGCCGCTCCGTCCTTTTCAACGCATAAGGCTGTTCTTCGCCGCGCGCGTTCGGCGCATCGAAGAACAGCCTTTTTCTATGCCTGTTTTTTCCGGAGGATCTTCCGGATGCTGTCTTGAGACAGACAGTACCGCTCGGCGAGCGCCTCGACGCTGAGGCCCGTGCCGCGGTCCTTGAGGATGGCGCGGTTGCGCACGTCCAGCTCGGCTCGCATGCCGCTCTTTGCGCCCCACGTTTCCCGCGCGCCCCGCTTTTTCGGGATATAGAGCGCGCAGCCCTGTGCGTACTGCCGGATCTCGTCGAGCAGCTCTTTTGGAAGGATCTCCTCCGCGTTGAGATAACCGATCAAGAGAACCGCCTTTCCGGTATGCTTCATACCGACGAGTCGTCAAAACGCGGAAGCGCCGGTTTTGCCCGGTCCGCTTCCGCACTGCGGCGGCGTGTTCTCAGATCGCGCTCACGCGCGGATTCAGAGGACAGCCACCTCGCTTGAAAGTCTGGTCGTCACTTTTTTATACCTCCGATCTTCCGTATTCGGCAACCGGTTTACCGTGCCCTTATTCTACCACAATCCCCAGCGGATTGCAAGGGAAAGAACGGGTGGAAGAGAATTTTCCGGTCCGCCGCTCTCAGTTCTCCGCGATCCGGTAGAAGATCACGGTTCCCGCGCGCTTCGGGAGGCTCACGGTCAGCCCGTCGCGGCGCAGGGTCTCGCCGTCGAGGGTGAAGCGGTCGCCGTTTTCGGTCTCGAAGGCGAGCTTTTTGCTCTCGTATCCGTCAAACGGGACGGTGAAGGTCTCACCCTCCGCTTCCCGGTTGCGCATGATCTGCACGAAGCCCTCCGTATCCGTTTCAAAGCGCATGGCGTACCAGTCGCCCGCGCTCTTTCGGCATTCTGTGAGCGGCTCGTAGTCGCCGTCGAGCATGATCCGCGCGGCGCGCCGCCAGATCTTCTCCGCCCTCTTCGTCCGCGCGAACTGCTCGTCGTCCGCGTCCCACCACGTCATATAGGTCACGGCGGGCGCCATCGCGGTCTCGAAGGTGAAGTCGTCGTTGTCGGTCCACTCCTGACCGAGCGTCTTTTCGACGAACTCCCGGTCCCACGCCATATTGTGCGAGCGGAAATAGGGGATCCACTCGAACATTTCGCGGTACTGCTTCTGCTTCACGGGGATGTCCCCGTACCCGACGTCGGTATAGTGCAGGGGTACGGCGCGGCGCATGGTTTCAAGGTCGTTGCGCCGCCCGCCGGACGCGCAGGAGTCGATCCACAGCCCCGGGTTTCGGTCGATGAGAGCGTCCCAATAGGCGAGATAGCCCTGCACATGCCGGTTTTCGAGCGCGCCGATGCGGTCTTCGCTCTCCGCTCTTTCCCAGCACGGTCTCGGGCTGAAATTGAAGTCCTGCCGGTAGACGCGGATATGCCCTTCCTTGATGATCGAATCGACCCGCTCGGTCAGCCACGCGCGGCAGGCGGAGTTCCCGAGATCGAGCAGGCAGTTTCCGTCGCCCTCGCGCCCGGTGGGGAGCAGCCAGTCGGGATGCTCCCCAGCGAGCTCCGTGCCGGGGGTGACCCTCTCCGGCTCGAACCAGAGCAGAAACCGCGCGCCGATCTCGTCGCATGCCCTTCCGACGGGTCCGAGTCCGTTCGGGAAGCGGTCGGGGTCGGGCTTCCACGTGCCCGTATGGGGCCAGTTGTAATCGCATTTGTACCAGCCGGCGTCGATCCACCAGATATCGGGGATGAGCCCGTTTTCCCGATAGCGTTCGATGGCGCGGAGCTGATTCTCTTCGGTCGCCGCCGTGTGCTCCGGCTTGCCCTCGCAGCCCCAGTAGTGCAGGCAAAGCGCTGGCGCGAGCGGCTTTCCGTTCTCGCGGGGCAGGATGTGGTCGATGTACCACCGCCGCCAGAGATTGCGGCTTCTCGCCTCGTCTCCCGCGGAGATCATAAAGGTCAGGCGCGGGGTGCGGAGCTTCTCGCCGGGCATGACCCGGAAATGACAGCGCAGCTGCCCCGCTTCGAACCGGACGCCGTTTTCCGTCCGCTCCGCCTCCGCCTTCCACATGGCGGGCCAGCCGACCGCGGCGCGGACCGTATAGTCCGCGAACACGAGCTTCATATAGGGGAACGCCCCGTGGCACGAGGTCCCGTCGTCGGGCGCGATCGTTTTGCCCCCGTCCTTCAAGTCGTCGCGGAACCACTCGTATCCGTCGTCGCGGCAGGTGTCCCCGTTGCCGTGAACGAACGCGGAAAAATCGCCCGCGATCTCCCCGCCGAGCAGGATATCGGAAAGAATGCCCGAGGGCTCCCCGCCGGTGTTCTCAAATTCCGCCGTCCATTCGACGACGGGATAATCCCGATATTCCCACTGTGTTGCCGTGACACAGAGGCTGCCGAGCCTTCCCGCATAGGTCCGGCGGATGAGGTTCGCGTCGACCGATTCCCGCGCGATTCTCGCGCCGGGCACGCCTTTCACAGGCTCTCCGTCCAGACGGAAGCGGAGGGGTACGTCCTCCCCCGCCGCCGCGCGGGCAAACACAAGGGGGGTGAGGCTGAAATCTTCCTTTGACACCTGTACACGCATGGCAAACTTCCTTTCGATTCGATTGGATTTCGGATTTCACGTGGGGCTTCAGTTCTGTATTTTTCCCTCTTTCCGCCCGAGCGCGGCGAGGCGGCGGGCGGTTTCGGCGTTTTCCGGTCTTGCGAGCGCGGGGTCGTCCTCGACCGTGCGCTTCGCGTAATACGACGCGCGTTCGATCATGACGGGATCGCGGCAGGCGGCGGCCAGACGGAAATTCATCTGCCCGTGCTGACGGATCGCGCCCGCTTCGCTGAAGAAATCCCCGGGGCCGCGCAGCTCGAGATCGTATTCGGCGATCTCAAATCCGTCCGTCGTGCTTTTGATCGCTTTGAGCCGGTCCTGCGCCTCCGGGCTTTTCGTATCGGAGACGAGGATGAAATAGGACTGATACGAGCCGCGCCCGACGCGTCCTCGGAGCTGGTGGAGCTGGGACAGCCCGAACCGCTCCGCGTTTTCCACGATCATGAGCGTCGCGTTCGGGACGTTGACCCCGACCTCCACGACCGTGGTGGACACGAGCACATCGAGCCTCCCCTCGGCAAACTCCGTCATGACGCGGTCCTTTTCCGCCGATTTCAGCTTGCCGTGCACGAAGCCGATCCTCAGCTCCGGCAGGGCGTGGGCGAGCTCGTCCGCCGTCTGGAGCGCGGATTTCATGGGGGCCGTCTCCGGCGTCTCCTCATAGAGGGAGAGATTGGAAAGCTCCTCGGCGTCCGCCTCCCGCTCGCGCTCCTCCACCGCGGGGCAGACGACGTAGATCTGCCGCCCCTCCCCCGCCTGCTTCCGGATGAAGCCGTTCAGTCTTTCCCGATAGCTTTCGTTTACGATGAAGGTGGAGGTCTTCGCGCGCCCGGCGGGCAGCTCGTCGAGGCGGGACACGTCGATCATCCCGTAGGCGGCGAGGGTCAGGGTGCGCGGGATGGGGGTCGCGCTCATCACGAGGCAGTGCACGTTTTTCGCCTTTTCGAAGAGCGCCGCGCGCTGACGTACGCCGAAGCGGTGCTGCTCGTCGATGACGGCGAGCCCGAGCCGTCCGAACGTCACGTCCTCCGTGAGAAGCGCGTGGGTCCCGACGACGATGTCAACGCCGCCGTCCGCTCTCAGGCCTTCGAGGATCTCGTTCCGCTCCTTCTTCTTCGTCGCGCCGCACAGCAGTGCGGTTTTTATGCCGAGCTTTTCAAAGAGGCGGGAAAAATCCGCGTAATGCTGGCGGGCAAGGATTTCGGTCGGCGCCATGACGACGGCTTTTTTGCCGTTTTTCACCGCGAGGTACGCCGCCGCCTCTGCGACCGCGGTCTTGCCGCTGCCGACGTCCCCGGTCAGGATGCGGTTCATCAGCTTCCCGCCCGAGAGGTCCGCCGCGATCTCGCCCACGGAGCGCGCCTGCGCCCCCGTCAGGGCGAAGGGCAGCGCGGCAAGGAATTCGTCCAGTCCGCAGTCCGTGAAGCGCAGCGCGCCGCTCGGCTGTTTCGCCGCCGCGCCGCTCTGCGCCATGGAGAGGAACATGAGATAGAGTTCTTCAAAGGCGAGCCGTTTTTTCGCCGCGCCGATCGCCGCCGCGCTTTCGGGCCGGTGGATCTGGCGGAGCGTATAGCCGACGGTCGGCAGTCCGAGCTCGCTCAGCGCGTCGAGGGGCAGATTCTCCTTCCATTCCCGCTCGGTCAGCCGCAGCGCCTGCGCGACCGCGTCCGCCATGAATTTCTGTTTCAGCTCCGCGGTCACGGGGTAGACCGGCACAATGTCGGCGAGCGGGACGTCCTCCCGCCAGGCCTCCGTGACGGGGCTGTTCAGGTTCAGCTTGCCGTACTCCCACGTGTACCGCCCGTAAAAGCGGAAGGTCTCTCCGACGTGAACGCGGCTCACGATATAGGGCTGGTTGAACCATGTGATTTCGACGGAGCCGGTCTCGTCGAAGGCGCGGGTCTTCGTGAGCGTCATGCCCCGCCGGACGGTGCGCGTGACGGGGGCGGCCGCGACGGTCAGGATCGCGGAAAACGGTCCCGTCTCCCCGTCGGCGAGCTTTTCGCGGATGAGCGAGAGGGACATCGTGTCGCCCCGGTTCTGATACGCGCGGGGATAGAGCCGCACGAGATCGCCCACCGTCTCGACGCCGAGCTTCGAAAGGGCTTCGCGCGTCTTCTGCCCCACGCCGTGCAGAATGCCGACGGACTGCTCGGAGACGGGCAGCTCTTCCCCGTTCTTCGCACGCTCTCGTTCCATGGCACGTCCTCCCTTCGCTTGTTTTGCTTTCATCTTATCACAAAACCGTCCTGTTTTCAAGCCGGTTGAGCAAAAAAGAGACCGCGCGGGTTCGCGCCGCCGTTTTTTCGAGGGAAAACATTTGCATTTTGCGCGGGAATGTGGTATAATAAAACCGAACGGAGAAAAGCGCGGAAGGAGGGGATCGTCATGTGTGATTCGCAAAGCCAGAGAGCGGGACGCGTGTTTCTCACCGCGTCGCCCGCGGAGACCGAAGAGGTCGGCAAAATTCTCGGCGAGGCGATGCTGCCCATGCTCGGCGCGCCGGAGAGACCCTTTGTCGCGCTGTACGGCGATCTCGGCGCGGGGAAAACCGTTTTCGTGCGAGGACTGGCGTCCACACTCTCGCCCGGGAGCCGGGTCAAGAGTCCGACCTTCACGCTCGTCAACGAATACCGCCGCGGTCCCGTCCCCGTCTTCCACTTCGATCTCTACCGTGTGGAGGACCCCGGGGAGCTCGAAGGCTTCGGCTTTGAGGACTACCTTTCCGAGGGCGTCTGCGTCGCCGAATGGAGCGAACGCCTCGGCGAGGCGCTGCCGAAGGACGCCGTAGTCGTCCGGATCGAAAAGACCGGCGCGGACGGCAGACGCGTCACCATCGAACCGTTTCCCGGAGGGAAGTCATGAAAATACTTGCTGTCGACGCCTGCTCGAAAACCGCCGCTGCCGCTTTGTGCGAGGACCGCGCCCTGCTCGGCGAGTTCTCCGTGAAAACGGGAACGCACAGCGCGGCGCTTCTGCCGCTGATCGAAAAGCTGCTCGAGGCCTCGTCGCTCAACGTATCCGATCTCGATCTTCTGGTCTCGACCGTGGGGCCCGGCTCGTTCACGGGCGTGCGCATCGGGGTCTCGACCGTCAAGGGGCTGGCGTTCGCCGGAAAGACCCCCTGCGTCGGCGTATCGACGCTCGAGGCGATGGCGGCGCAGTTTGCGGGGCTCTCCGGACTGGTGGTCCCGAACCTCGACGCCCGGCGGGGGCTTGTCTACGCGGCGATCTTCCGCTCATCTGAAAACGGCGTCGTCCGCCTCACCGAGGACGGGCAGATCAGCTCCGAAGAGCTCGTCTCCGCGCTCGGGGAATACCCCGGCGAGCCCGTATATTTCACGGGGGACTACGGAGCGGAGCATTTTGCCTTTGACGCGGGGCGCGTCCGCGCCGTGCCGGAGCGGCTGAAAGCGGTGTCCGCCTACGGTGCCGCCGTTCTCGGATACGAAATCATCTCCGCGGCGCGCGCGCAAAACGAAGGAGATATCCCCGACGGGTTTTCGGACGCCGCGCTCGCACCCGTCTATCTCAAAAAATCCCAGGCGGAGCAGGACCGCGAAGAGCGTCTTGCCGCCGGAAAATAAGGAGCGATCCATGGATCCGAAAACCGTCGTACTTGCCTCCGATCACGCGGGGTATTCGCTGAAAAACGCCCTGAGGGATTATCTCGCCTCCGAGGGTTACGCCGTGATCGACGCCGGCACGGACTCGAGCGCAAGCTGCGATTATCCCGTTTACGCGGAAAAGGCGTGCCGCATCCTCCTCGCCGGAGACGCCGACCTCGCCCTGCTCGTGTGCGGGACGGGCGTGGGCATGAGCCTCGCCGCGAACAAAATCCCGGGTGTGCGCGCCGCGTGCTGTTCCGACGTGTACACGGCGAAATTCACCCGTCTGCACAACGACGCCAACGCCCTGTGCCTCGGCGCGCGCGTGCTCGGCGAGGGACTGGCGCGGGAAATCGCCGACATCTTTGTCTCAACGGAATTTGAGGGCGGCAAGCACGCGAGAAGAGTCGACATGATCCGAAAGATCGAGGCGGGGGGCACCCTTCTCGACTGAGACGATCCGAGTCAGCAGAATCCGCTCCGGCACATCCCCAAACGTCAGTCCGCCGCGGCGTCGCGAAAAAAGCCCAGCAAAGAGGGTGAAGCGTGCGCAGCAGACGAAGCGGGCGGATCGGGCGGATCAGGAAGAAAAGCGCATCGGGGACGGCGACACATAACAAGACGAAAAAACGAAGAATCGTAAGATGCAGAGACGCAGAAAGGAGCATTCCCATGACAAACTACACCGTCACCATCGCGCGGCAGTACGGAAGCGGCGGCAGGGAGGTCGGCATCCGTCTTTCCGAGCTGACCGGCTGGAAGTTCTATGACAAGGATCTCATCACCATGGCGGCGCAGAAAAGCGGTCTCAGCACCGAAGCGCTGAAGAGCGTGGACGAGAAAGCCGCGAACAGCCTGCTCTACACCCTCGCCCTCGGCTCGTCGATCTACAACCACGGCGTGGAGCATGTGAACCTCCCGATCAACGACCGTCTATTCGTCGTGCAGTCCGAGATCATCAAGGATCTCGCGGCGTCGGGAGAAGGGGCGATCATCGTGGGTCGGTGCGCCGACTATGTGCTCGCGGGACGGGAAAACCTCGTGCGGGTCTATATCACGGCGGATTTCGACACGCGCGTCGCGACCGTCATGCGGCGGCACGAGCTCTCCGAGGGCGCGGCGAAGGATCTGATCGTAAAGACCGACAAGCGCCGCGCGAACTATTACAGCTACTACACCGGCGAAAAATGGGGCCGTCCGGACAAGTACGATCTCATGGTGTCCACGGACCGCGTGGGGATCGACGGCGCGGCGGAGGTGATCGCGGATTATATCGGGGTCATCGAAAAGAAGAAAGAGGAGAAATAAGCTCCCGCCCCGCGGTCTCTTTGATAAATGAGAAAAGGATGGGGCCGATCGATGAAAGACACGGCGCAGGAGCGTGAATACCCGGAAAACCTTGTCCGGGCGCTGGGAGTCGATCTGATCTGCGGGACGGAGGAATACGCCCCGCTCACGGAGGAGCAGCTCAAGCGGCTTGAAGCCGCCGTCTCAAGGATCGAACCCCACAAGCATCAGATGCTGATCGCGCTCCGCTTCAAGGAGCATCTGTCCTATCAAGTCATCGCGGAGCGGATGGGGCTCGCCACGAAGGATCTGGCGCGGCGTTTTGTGGACATCGCCTTAAAGCGCGTGCGGGAGCAGTACGGCGTTCCCTACCGGAAAACAAGCCCGAAGCGGTGAGACCGGGCGTCTGATCCGCGGCGCGGAGTGATCTTTTTCTCCGCGCGGCTTGGTGCAAAAGGCCTCCGCGTTTTGTTTTGAAATTATAACGGACAGCCGGTCGTCCGGCGCCTGATTTATGTTCAGACGCCGGACGGCATTTTTTTATTTTTGGCGAGATCGTGAGGGAGGGGGAAATAGGTAAGAGGTAAGAGTGAAGAGTGAAGAAGTAAGCACGATCTTGCGCGGGTGAGAGAGGGAGAATTTCGCCGCTGATTTTTCCGTCATATCCCGAGAGACGTGCGCATATACTGAATCACTACTTTACGGAAACGGGATCATTTCGACAGCGGATGGGCGGACCATGGCAGACATTGAAAAAACCGCGCTCTCCTATCTTCCCGCCCGTCTGAGGGACGCGGCGGCGCGCGTGCGGGGAGACGAGCCCGTCTCGGAGATCCGGCTCCGGGCGGGCGGGCTGCTCACCCTGACGACGCGGAAAAGCAATCTCTCTTCCGGGGTCTTCTGCACGGCCGCCGAGGTCGTCGACACCGCGGCGCGGCTGTGCGAGGGCTCCCTCTACGCCCACGCGGACGAGATCCGGGACGGGGTGATCGCGACGGAATCCGGCATCCGCGCCGGGGTCGCCGGGCACGCGGTCTCGGACGGCGGACGGGTCCTCGCAGTGCGCGACGTGACCTCCGTCAACATGCGAATCCCCCATCGCGTGCCGGGCGCGGCGGATCCGATCCTTCCCCTGGCGCGGGCGGGGCTGAGTCTCTTGCTCTGCGGCGGCGTCGGCACGGGCAAAACGACCGCGCTCCGCGAGCTCATCGTCCGTCTGGCGTCCCGGGAATCCAGGCGGCGCGTCTCCGTCATCGACACGCGGTACGAGCTCGGCGCGGGCATCCGGGAGGCGGTGACGGCAGATTTCTTCCGTGGCTATCCCCGCGCGGCGGGCATGGAAGCGGCAGTCCGCGCCATGTCGCCGGAGTTTTTGATTTGCGACGAGATCGCGGGGAGCGCGGACTGCGAGGCGATCCGCGCGGTCCGCGCGGCGGGCGTTGCCGTCGCGGCGA
Source organism: Clostridia bacterium (assembly GCA_017540175.1). Taxonomy (GTDB): domain Bacteria; phylum Bacillota; class Clostridia; order Oscillospirales; family CAG-272; genus UMGS1696. The sequence goes on from JAFYBN010000010.1 coordinate 64,720, forward strand.
GCGCGCACGCCGTATCGGAGGCGGGGCTCACGAAGAACCGCGAAATCGCTTCCCTGCTCGCGGACGGGCTGTTTGACGCGCTCGCCTTCATCGGCGCGGATGGAAAAATCGAGGTAAAGCGGCTTGCGTGAATGGATCGTCAAAGGGATCGGCGCTCTCCTGCTGCTCGCGGCGTCCGTGGGGTACGGCTTCTCCATGATCGGGGAGGAAAAGCGGAAGATCCGGGAGCTACGCGCCCTCGTGCGGCTGGTTCGCCACATTCGGGAGAGCATCGACGGACTGCGGCGTCCCCTGCCCCAGATCTTCGCTGCCTTCTCGGACCCCGCGCTCGCGGAAAACGGATTTCTCCCCCTTCTGCGGGAACGGGGCTTCGAGGCCGCGGCAAGGGAGACCCCGTGGCGGCAAACCGAAGAGGTGAAGCGCCTGCTCTCGGACTTCGGCTCCTCGCTCGGTCGGGGATTTGCCGACGAGGAGCTCGCGCTCTGCCGCTATACGGAGGCAAAGCTCTCGGAAGCGCTCGCCGCGCTCGAAAAAGCCGCCCCCGACCGCGAAAAGCTCTGGCGCTCGATCCCAGCCCTTCTCGCGCTCTCGGTGATCCTGCTCATGCTGTGAGGGAGCCGAAGCCGAACGCCGCCATCCCCGTCGCGATCCGCCCGGACGCGCTGAGCGGGAGGGGCGGCGCGGGGCCCGGCGGCGGGCGGCGCGACGAGGACTTGAATTTCGGAAAAACAGGACATTGATCGGGAGTGGAAAATGGACATCGCCTTGCTCTTCAAAATCGCCGGGGTGGGGTTTCTCATCGCCGTGGCGCACCAGATCCTTTCAAAATCCGGACGGGACGAACAGGCGCTTCTCTTGTCCCTGACGGGCATCGTGCTCGTTCTGCTCGTTTTGGTCGGCAAAATCGGAGATCTGTTCTCCGAGATCCGTTCGGTGTTCGGGCTGTGAAGGACGCCGCCGTGATCTGCGCGACGGGCGTCTGTGTCCTGTTCGCCCTTCTCATCGTCCGCGAGGTCCGCAAGGACTGGACGCCCTATCTGCTGCTCGCCGCCGCCCTGCTCTTCGCCGCGCTGACCCTGCCCGGCGTGCGGGAGATCGTATCCTTCGCCCGGGAGCTTGAGTCGTCGGTCAGGGCGGTCGGGGACGGGGAGGTGACCGGGATCGTGCTGCGCGCGCTCGGCATCGCGTGGCTGACCTCCGCGGCCGCCGAGCTCTGCCGCGCCTCGGGCGAATCCTCCGTCGCGGGATGGATCGAGACTGCGGGGCGGGTGGAGCTGATCGCGCTTTCCCTGCCCCTTCTAAAGGAGCTGCTCGCGGCGGCGGGGTTCGCGGGATGAAACGGGGAGCTCTCTTCTGCGCGGCACTGCTCCTCTGCCTCCTGCCCCGCGCCGCTTTCGCGGCACAGGAGCCCGAGGGACGCCGTGAGCTTGTCTTTGAAGCACAGGACGTCGACCCATCCGCCTCGTGGGACGCGGTGCTGGACGCTTTGCCCGAGGAAGAACGAGGGGAGTTCGGCGATCTTGCCTACCTCTCCTCATCCGCGGGTAACGCGGAAAAAACGCTCACCGCTCTGCGGGAGAAAACGGGCCTCGCGTGGCTCTGGGAAAAGCTCGCCGCCGCCGTGCGGGACGCGTTTCGGCAGCTTTTTCCCGCGGCGCTTCCCCTGTTCGCGTCCGTTCTGCTCTCCGCCGCGGCGCAATTCGCGATCCCCTCCGAGGCGATGAGCGATGCGCTCGGCAGGATCCTGCGGCTGTATCAGGCGGTCGCGATCTTCTCCCTTGCCGCAGAAGCGCTCGCGCTTGCGAAGAACGTGCTTTCCGTGATCTGCGGGGTCATGGAGCTGATGGTCCCCGTCATGGAGGGCGCGGCGCTGTTCGGCGGTTCGCTGACGGAGAAAACGGTTGCGGCGGCGGGGATGGCGCTCGCGGCGACGCTGGTGAACGAGACCGCGGCAGGCGTTCTCGTGCCGGTCACGGGACTCTTGCTCGGGCTGACGGCGGCGGAGGCGGCGTGTGGCATGTTCGGGGGACTCGCGGAGGCGGTGAAAAAGATCCTCCTCCGGCTGTGGCAGATCGTCACGCTCGCCGCCTCGTTCCTGCTCGGCATGCAGACGGTCATCGCGCGCTCGGCGGACACGCTCGGGCTGAGGGCGGCAAAGCTCGCCCTGTCGTCCTTTCTTCCGGTTGCGGGAGGCGCGGTCGCAGAGGCGTTTTCCACGCTTCGCTCCGGCGCCGTCATGCTCAGAAGCGCCGCGGGGGTCGGCGGCATTCTCGCGCTTCTTCTGCTGCTCCTCCCCGCGCTCGTACCGCTCGGCGTCATACGGCTCTTTTTTTCCCTCGCCCGCTTCACCGCGGACGCGCTCGGGCTGAAGGAATCCGCGCACATGCTCGGCGGTGCGGAGGGCGCGGCGGAGTTTCTCGCGGGATTTGTGTTCTATGCAGGGATCATGTTCTTCCTCGCGCTCGCGGCGTTTGCCGCGGGGGCGGCAGGATGAGGAAAACCGGAGCGGCCGCCGACGCGTTTCAGAAAACAAAAGCGGCGGACGCAACAGGAGGCGAGCCGATGAATTCCTTTGTCACTTCCCTGCTCGCCGTCGCCGCGCTCGCGGAGCTCGCCGGGGCGCTCTCCCCGCCGAAGGCGAGGGATCCGATCCGGCGCATTGCGTTCCTCGCCGCCCTGCTCGTTCTGATCGCGCCGATCCGCGCCCTGTACGAAAACCGCGAAGATCTGCTTTCGCGCACCGCCGATTTGCTGGATACGGATTTGGCGTTCGATCCCGCCTCCGCGGACTGCAGGCTGACCGCGGGGGTGATCTTCCGCTGTGCCGCAGACAAATGGAAGATCGCGGCAGAGCGGGTGAAGATCGTATTCACCGAGGAAGGCGGAGCCGTGCGCGCCGTGCGCGTCGAGATCAAAAACTGCCCCTACGCGATCCGCGCGGAGCTCGAAAAAGAACTGCGGGCCGCGCTGTCGCCGGACGGAGGGGTCGAAATCGTCGTTCTGGGAGGGAGGTGAAATCCTGTGAAAAAACTGGGACGAAACGCGTGGATCCTCATTCTGCTCGGTCTGCTCGGGGCGCTGTTGCTCCTGCTCGGCGGCCTGCTCGGCGGCGGGGGCGGGGAGGAGGACGCGGACTACGCGGATTATCTCGAACGGCGCGCGCGGCGGCTGTGTCTGAGCATTGACGGCGTAAAGGAAGCGGAAGTCTTTCTGACCCTCGAGCGCGACGTGAAAACGGGCGGCTTCTCCGATTCACAGACGCCGAATCCCGCCGTCCGCGGCGTCGCGGTCGTCTGCACGAACGGGGACGCGCCGCGGATCCGGAAAGCGGTGACGGAGCTGCTCTCCGCCGCGCTCGGCATCCCGTCCAGCCGCGTGCGCGTAGCAGGAAACGGATAAAAGGGCGCGGTGGCATAAGCGACACCGCGTGCGCGTAGCGGGAAACGGATAAAAGGGCGCGGCAGCATACGCGACGCCGCGTGCGCGTTGCGGGAAACGGATAAAAAGGCGCGGCAGCATACGCGACGCCGCGTGCGCGTAGCGGGAACCGGATAAAAAGGCGCGGCGGCATAAGCGACGCCGCGTTCGCGTTGCGGGAAACGGATAAAAAAACGCGCGGCGGCATAAACGGAGCCGAGCGCGCATAGAATGGAGCGAAACTGAACCCGGAGGTGCTTATGAAAGAAAAATGGAGCCGTTTTCTTGAAAAATGCCGCGCAGTCGCGAAAAAGGCGGGCGCGCGCGGCGCGATCGCGGTCTGCGCGGTGCTGATCATCGGCGGAGCGGTCGCTCTGAACTTAATTCTCGCGGACAAGGAAAAGCCGAACCGTCTCATGGTCGATCTCTCAAAGCCCGCGGACGACGCCGCGCTCCAGGTCGGCGAGGAGCAGGACGAAGAGCTGAATGCCGGGGACGCGATCGACACCTTCGCGTCCATCACGCTCGAGCGGCGTCAGGCGCGGGATGAGGCGCTCGAGGTGCTGAAAACCGTGGCGGACAGCGAAACCGCTCTTGCCGAAGCGAAAAACGCGGCGGGCGTGGAAATCAGCCGCATCGCGTCGGGAATGGAACGGGAGGCGAACATTGAGGCCCTGATGCAGTCGAGGGGATTCATGCCCTGCGTGGCGGTGCTGTCCGATACCGGGTGCAGCGTCATCGTCGGAACGGAAGGACTGATGCAGAGCGACGTCGCGCAGATTTCGGAAATCGTATGGGAGCAGGCGGGCATCTCGCCGGAGAATCTGAGGATCATCGAGAAGAAGCCGTAAAACTAATAGGGGAAACAAACGCGGCTTCTTGTAAGAAGCCTGGCAAGAACTTTCATACGACTGGAACAGCGGACCGCTCAAAGTGCAGTTCGGGGTAATGTGAAGCGAAGCGAAGAGTCGTTTTCGATTTCTTCGTGATGACATTCGCATGAAAAGTGTATAAATCACCGTTTACGGGACGGAGCCGCGCTTTGATTCGCGCGGCTCCGTTTTTTGTTCTTCTTTTTTCCGTTTCCTGCGGGGCCCTCCCCGCTCTTTTCGCCGTCCGGCGTCTCAGTTCTTCGCGGGAGGCAGGGGCGGGTCCTTCGGAAGCTCCATTACGTCCTCCGCCGCGGGAAGTCCGCCGAAGAACATGTCGTAGAGCCAGCCGAACAAAGCGGATGAGGTGTTTTTCAGGATCTCGGTCAAATCCAGCTCCACCATGAGTTCCATGGCGGGCGTCAATTCGAGGTTTTCCGCCTGGGGATCCGCGGCGGAGCCCATCAGCGGGAAGGAGAACTTCAGACTGTTGGCTTTCATCCAGAATCCTATCGCCTTTTCGGTCTTATCCGGATTGTCGTGGACGTATGCGCCGCCCGCGCCCGTCAGCTCGGTCAGATACTTTTCGACGATCTCGGCTTTCTTGATGTCGGCGTCCGCCTTCATCCAATACTCCTTATTGCCCGCGACCACCGAATATTGATGGGACAGCTTCTGGTCGCCGAGGTCGATCTTCGCCCTCTCGCCGAGATTCTTGCCGAGGAAGCGGTTCAGCGCGCTGTCCTCCCCGAGTTTTTTGTTGATGAACGCGCTGATCTTCGGCCCGATCTCGTTTTTGAATTTCGGGCTGTCCAGCCACTGCTTGAACATCATGCCGGCGGCGATCTTCAGCGCCGTCACCGTCAGGTCCTTGAACGCCGCCATGACCGCGCCGTAGAAGTCGTTCTCGCCCTTCTCGAGGCTGAGAAGATAGTTGTTGAATACGGCGAACACGAAGTACCCGCCCATGATCGTGCAGGCGTATTTGATCTTTGCCGGGTCTGCCATCCCGGAGGACGCGAGCCAGCTCACGCCGTCCGAAACGCCGCCCGAGACGAAATTGTCCCCCGCGTTCTTGATCTGATCGTAGATCTCGAGTTTTTTCGGGTCGAATTTCGTGCCCCAGACGATGTTCACGCCGACCTCGCCCAACGCGTTCACCGCGACGTCCTTCGCCGGGGTGATGATCGCCTCAAGCGGTCCGGTGTACGCCGCGACCACGTACGAGAACGCGCAGTCGCCGATCCATTTGACCCATTCGAGCCCCCACACCGTCCAGTCGAGGGCATTCGCCGTCCACTGATCCTTCGAGTGCTGTTCCGTCCAGAACTTCATGTAGGCGCGCACGATGTCCTTTGACATCAGGCGCAGCTCCCACGTCGAGATACGGCACGTGTCGCCCGCGGCGATCTTCTCGAGCTGTTCGAGGTTGTACGCCTTCTGTTCCGGCAGGGAGAATTTTTCGATCCGCTCCCGGGTCTTTTCGTATTCCTTCTCCCACGCCTCCATCGGGTCGATATCCTTGCCGCGGAGCCTCAGCGGGACGTCGACGCGGTATTCCCGCGCGCCGACCGTACACCGGATCGGCAAAACCGTCAGGAAGAACATGCCGTCCTCGGGCTCCCACAGGCGGGAGTTCGGCTCAAAATCGCAGATGTGCTTTCTGTTGAACACGCTGAAGCTGACCTTGTACCGGTACTTTTCGGCGATATTCTCTTCCTCTTCCGCAGGGGCGCCCCTGCCGTCCGCGCCTCTGAGCTGTTCGCAGGAGAACTGCATGCCCGCGGGGTCGACGAGTGTTCGGTCTTCGCCCTTCACGGCGAGGGTGAACGTCATTTCACTGACCTGCCACGGGTTGTCGAGCCCGCCCGCGTTTTCATTCTCATACGCCTGCACGCGGATGTATTCGATCCCGTTCTTCTCCTCCGCGGCGCGGGAATCGATTGTCAGACCCTCGGGCCAGAGCGTGACGCCGATCCAGCCCGTAAGGGGTTCCTTTTCCCCGTCGACCTTCACGCGGAAGCCGAAGGTCTTGTTCCGGGGCTTCGCGAACAGGCCGCGCGCCGTTTCGGGCGCGGTGCGGTTCTTCACGAGCAGCCGGTAGACAGCGGGCTGCCCGGTCTTCTCGAAGGAGACGTCGAAGCCGTCTTCCCGGTCCGCCTCGAAGTCGGCGAGCTCGGGAGCCCTCGGCGCGTCGACGACCGCGAAGGCTGCCGTATAGGTGAAGCCGTCGCCCGGGATCATGTCGAAGGACCAGTTTTCGCCGAGCAGGGCGGAGCCGCCGCCCGGTTCCGCTTCTTCGATGAATCTGAGGCTCGGTCCGTCCACAAGGCGGAAGACGACGCTGTTTGTGAACTGCCCGCCCTCGCCGTCATAGATAAAGCGGATCGCCGCCGTGTCGTTTTCATTGTTTTCGGGGACGCTGACCGTCGTTTCGCAGTACCGCCCGGCGAGGAGAGTGCCGTGGATGATCATGCCCTCGCCCGCGGCGCGGATGTTCGCCGTGAGATCATCCCGGTCCGTCTCTTTTCCGCCCGAGACCTCCGCCATGCGGGCGCGGATCTTCACGGGTTCCCCGCCCCGGCGGATCGCGTCGCCGAAGTCCTTCTGGACGTACATTTTATAGCTCTTTCTCTTCTTTTGATCCCCGTTCTGACCGGAGAGGGCGGCAGCCGCCGCGATGCCCGCAACCGCGCCGCCCACGCTGACCGCGACCGCGACGGGAACCGAGACGCCGCCGGAATCGCCGCCCGTCCCCTCGACGATCTCGCTTGAGACGGTCACGCCGCCGTCCTCGCCGGGGGTGTTTTCCGCGTTCTGGGTCACGCTCTCGTATTCGAAATCCTTCAGGATCACGGGCTCTTCCCACTCGATCACAAAATTCGAGGGCGTGGTCAGGTATTCGGCGGCGTTCAGGGCGAGATAATCCGATTTGACCGAAAAATGGCGGTCCAGATAGCCCTGGTATTTTTCCGCGTGCTTCTCGGGTTTGTAGTCGTTCAAGAAGAAGCGTCCCGTGCCGATCTCGAAGCAGGTCTTGGCCGACGCGACGAAATGGACGTTCGGAATCCCCTCGATCCGGAAGACGCGCAGCAGCCAGATGATCTCCTTGTACCCGAACGCGCCTTCGTCGTTTTCATATTCGTCGTACAGATGAAGACTCATGAGGGTGCTGCCGTCTTCCTCCTCGGTTATCTTCAGGGGATCCGCGATCTCGTTTTCAAGGCTCGTGCGCCAGGAAAGATTGCCGGGGGTTTTGCCGCTCATTTCGACGTCCAGCTTTTTCTTCCAGTCCTCCACGGTACCCGCGAACGATTCCATCTCGTCTTCGATCGCGTTGATGTAAATCCGGGTCCCGCCTTCTATGGACTCGGAGCCGACGTAAAGCGTCTCGTCTTCGTAGTCGTACCCGAAGACGGCGGACTCGGGGAGCATGGGGAGCGTTACGCGGGCTCTCTGTTCGATGTACTCTCCCTTTCCCTTGACATAGCCTTCCAAATCCACGAAAGCGTCAAAGTAGAGCTTCTTCTCCCACAGTGTCCTCCCGCTGATTTCTTTGTCCGTATACGCCTCGGTGTAGGCGTCTCCCGTTGTAAACTGCTTATACGGATACGGGCGGATCTCATCCGCCGCGGCCGGGAAGCAGAGCGCGGACAAAAGCATTCCAACGAGCGCGAGCCATGCGAAAACACGCTTTTTCATAGTGCAGCGCCTCCTTTTCGGGGAAGTCCGGTTATCTTCTTTATCTCAATTATATCAGACGCTCCGCGGGAATACAAGACGTTCAACTGTTTTTTCGCGCCGCCGTGCGTTTTCCGGCTTTTTTCCGCCGTGAAAAAAGCTCCGCGTCTTGCAATCGGCGCAGAGATATGTTATAATGCTGACATGCGGGTATGGCGGAACTGGCAGACGCGACGGATTTAGGATCCGTTGGGCAACCGTGCAGGTTCAAGTCCTGTTACCCGCATTTTGAGCGGGGAACGGGACCCCGACGGGTGCGTAGGCACCCATGACCGAGCCCGCAGGCGAGAATTCAAGTCCTGTTACCCGCATTTTTGCAGATTCCGTTCGCGCAAAGGCGCGTGTATCCGTCGACTCGGTTTCAGGTTTTATGACATATAAATCCAAAAAGGAGGTTCCCCCATGTCCGACGACAAGAAGAAATACCCCTGGATCAAAAGTATCTTCTCCTCAAGGAAGAGAAAGTCCGTCGAATGCGTTTACGCCGGTCCCGAGATCATGAAGCAGCGGGCCGGACGGACCGAGAAGGTTTACGCGGGTCCTCCGCCGAGAGTGGAAAAGCCCGTGTACGCCGGTCCGGAATCCTTCGGCCAGAAAAAAAAGGATCCTCCTCCCTCCGTCGAGGGCGTATACGCAGGCCCGGAGTTCTTCGGGATCAAATCCGCCGAGGAGCCGCAGAAGCCGGAAGAACCGGTGATCGAAGAGGTCTATGCGGGACCCGAGTTCTTCGGTTTCACGGACGAGCCGGACGGAGAAGCGGAAGACATCGACGCGCCCGATGTTGAAGAAAACGCGGAAGATGCGTCGGACACGGAAGACGCGCCGGAACCGGATGACGCACCGGAGCCGGACGGCGGCGCGGAGAACGCCCCCTCCGGAGAAACCCCGCCCCCTCCGCCCCGCCCCGACCGCCTGCCCGAGTCCATGATGATGGCGGTTTACGCGGGACCGCAGTACTATAATCCCCGCCCCGATTCGAACATCGGCATGTTCGGCATCCCGGTCCCCGCCGCTCCCCCCTCCGAAAAAGCCGAATCCCCTGTACCGGGCGACGGCACGCGATGCCCGTTCTGCGGCGCGAAGCGGATCGAGAGCTCGAAATTCTGCACGGAATGCGGCGCGGTTCTTCCCCCGCCGAAGCCCGACGCTGACGGAAGCGAAGGCGCGCAGGCCGGAGACGACAAAAAGGAACAGGGGACGGATTCATGAAATACGCGGCGGTTCGCGAAGACTTTCCCTATCGGCTCGATTCCTGCGTGTGGGAAATCACCCTGCGCTGCTGTTTTCACTGCGCCTACTGCGGCTCGCGCGGCGGAGAGGCGCGTGAAAACGAGCTGTCGACCGAGGAATGCCTCGACGTGGTCCGGCAGCTGGACGAGCTCGGATGCCGCAGAGTCAATCTGATCGGCGGCGAGGTCTTCATGCGGCGGGACTGGGCGGTCATTGCGGGAGCGCTGACCAGCTGCGGCATCAAGACCTGCATCATCACAAACGGCTTTTCCATGACGCCCGCCATCATCGACGAGCTGAAGCGCGTGCGCATCGAATCCGTCGCCGTCTCGGTGGACGGGGTCGCGGAGGTGCACGACGCGTACCGGCAGAAGGGCAGCTTCGAGCGGGCGATGCTCGCGATCCGCGCGCTGACCGGGGCGGGCATTCCCGTGTCCGTCATCAGCGCGCTCCGCGCGGACAACGCCCCCCGCCTACCCGAGTTCTTCGAGGTCTTGAAGACCCTGCCGATTTTCGCGTGGCAGCTGCAGGCCTGCTCTCCGATGGGCAACGCGGATCAAAACCGGATCGACGTGAAGTTCGACGCGGGATTTGTCATCCGTTTCGTGAAGAGCATCGAAAACGCCGCGCCCTTCTACGTCGGCGCGGCGGACAACATCGGTTATTTCACGCCGGAGGAACTCGACGGCGGCATACGGGGAACCAAAAACGCCGTCTTCACCGGCTGCGGCGCGGGGCTGACGGGGATCGGCATCGACAGCGTGGGCAATGTGCGCGGGTGCGAATCCATGTACGACGAGCGCTTCAACGAGGGCAATCTCCGCTCCCGTTCCCTCGCCGAACTCTGGTATGATCCGAACGCCTTCGCCTACAACCGCCGCTTCGACGAGAGCATGCTCACGGGCAAGTGCGCGAAATGTGCCTACGGCCCGATCTGCGCCGGGGGATGCCGCTCGTACAACTGGTTCACGACGGGGGCGCTTTACGAAAATCCCCTGTGCGCGCGCCGGGAGGAAGACTAAACGTTCAGGCTCCGCGCGGGACGTTTCCCGCGGCGGATTTTTGAGGAGGCGATACGATGGAGACCGTGATCCGGTTCGCGCGGGAGGACGACCTCGCGCAAATCAACGAACTTCGCCGACAGGTCAACGAACTGCACGCCGCGGGAAAGCCCGAAATCTTCAGACCCTGCTTCAGCGATGAGATGAGGGATTATCTCTATGAGATCCGAAGTGATGCAGCGTGGCAAATCATCGCGGCGGAGGCGGACGGCGCGGTCCGCGGCTACGCCACGCTTCATCACATCCAAAGGCCGGAAAATCCGGTCATGCGCCCGCGCGATTACCTCGAAATCGACGAGTTCGGGGTGGACGAGGCGTTCCGCCGCCGGGGAGTCGCCTCCGCAATGATCGCCTTCATACGGGCCTATGCCCGGGAAAAGAGCTTTTCCCGGATCGAGCTGAACATGTGGGAGTTCAACCGGGACGCGCTCGCGTTTTACGAAGCCGTCGGGTTTTCCACGTATCGGCGGTATATGGAAATGGAAGTTTGACGGTTCCTTCGTATAAAAAAGAGAACGCGGCCGGAGCGTTTTGTTCCGCTCCCCGCGTGTCTCAGTCCCGGGCAATTCTGTTCAAGCGGTTCACGGTTTACCGGAGCCGCTTTTTGATTTCGTCAAGATCCTCGAGAGCTTTCTTCAAAACGTACGCGGCGTACGCAGCCGCGAACGACCCGACGGAGGCGATGACCGGAGCGGCGTCCGCCGTATTTTCCCAAACGAGCCGCAAAACGAACCATGCGATCCCGGCGACGCCCGACGCGATCAGAATGACCAGCGCGGCGGTGAGGAAGGTCCCGTATGTTCTGCGGCGCGGCGCGGGCGCGGCGCTCCCCTCGTTCGGCTCGGGGCGGGACGTCTCGCGCTCCTCCTCTTCTGCGGGCAGGGCGTCCTGTTGGGGTACAGCGGGGGCAGCATACGCGGATTTCGCGGCTTCCTTCGCTTCCTTTTCCGCCAGACGGCGGCGGTCGTTGATCTCGCAGATGCGGTAGAGATATTCCATGCCGGTATCCGTCACGCCCGCGCTTCTCAGGTTGCGCTCGTTCGCGGTCAGACGCCGCACCGCCGAGGAGGTGGAAACATCCGTCAGCTTGACGAACGGCAGAATGATCCGCTTGCATTTGTCACACAGTCTCGTTTTGTCTCCGCCGGAAATCTCCGTACCGCAGTTCGCGCAGCGCGCCATACCCATACCCTCTTTCGATCCGATTGGATTCTTTTCGTTTTATTATACCACAGATCCGACGAAAACCGCAAGAGGGACGGACGGATTTTCCGCCGATCCGGGCTATTTTTCGCACAGCGCCCACGCTGAAGGAAGGATGCGGACGGCGCTCCCCCGAAAAATGCCCGCCGCCGCGTCATATCCTCCGCGCGCGCGGCATAGGATGAGGCAGGTATTCGTGAGCACGGAGGGTTTCATGAACAGCATCTTTTACGAAAAACGCTTTGACACCGGCGCGCAGACCGACATATCGGAGGACTTTACCCTGCCGGACTACCATCCTGAGATCCGACGGGTCGTCGGCGTGCGCGCCGCCGTTCTGACCGACGGAAAATATCTGAGCGGGAGCGATCTCGAGGCGGACGGGAATGTCATTTATACGGTCGCCTACTCGGACGCGGACGGACGCCTGAACGAAATCACCGAAACCTCGTCCTTCACCGGACGGATCCCGACCGGCGCGCAGGACGCGAAGGACGACCGTTATTCCGCGGCCGACCTCATCCTTTCCGCGTCGGCAGAGGGCGTTTCGTGCAGGGTCAGCGGACCGCGGCGGTTCACGCTGTCGAGCCGGGTCCGGCTCGAGCTTTTGTCCGAGAAGCCGGTCGACCTCACGCTCGATCCGGGAAAGCTCCCGGCGGTCCGGCAGAAAACGGAGAGGACAACCACGGCCTGTCTTTCGGAAACGCACACGAGCGCGGAGGTCTCCGGAGAGATCCGCGAGCGGGAGGACATGGAGGTCGCAGGCGGGAGCGGGCAGATCTGCCTGACGGACGCGCGCGTATCCGACGGGGGAGTTTTGCTCAAGGGGGACGCGATGGTGAGCGTTCTGCTCCGCTCGCCGGAAAACGATTACACCGTCACGCGGGGACGCGCGCCGGTCGAGCTGACCATCCCTCTGCCGGAGGTGCCGGACGGGGTCGTCTGCCGCGCCGCCGCCTTCCCATCCGTCGCGCTGACCGAGCTTGAAACCTCCCCGGACGGCACGATCTCGTGGCGGATGGAATACGACGTGGAGGCGGACGTTCTCAAATGCACGGAGTCGGAATACGCCTCGGACGCGTATTCGCCGTACGCGGAAACGGAGATCACAGTCCGTGAGACCGGGGTCGCCGCGCCCGCCGCCGCGCTGAACGGACGGCTGACGGTCTCCGCGCGGTACCATGCACGGGAGGGGGCGGAGTTCATCACGGCGTGGGGCGCCGCAGCGGCGGAGAAGATCACGGCGTGCGGAGGCAGAGCGCGAATGAGCGGCACGGTGAAGGCGACGGTGATCTCCCGCGCGGACCGGGATTTCATTTCGGAGGAGGTCTCGATCCCCTTCCGCTACGAATGGGAGGCGCTCGAGGGGGGCGCGGGGCCCGAGGAATTCCCGCTTTCCTCGAAAAGCGCGGTGCAGGCTGCGGACATAGCGGTCAGGACCTCGGACGGGGACGAATGGACGGTCACGGCGGAGCTCGGGCTCGCGGCGGTCTGCGTCGCGACGCAGGATACCCGCGCCGTTGTCGCGCTCACGCCGGGGGAAGGCGGCGAACCCGTGAAAAAGAATCTCATCCGCGTCTATGTTCCCGAGACCGGGGAGAACGCGTGGGACGTGGAGAAGAAATTCCGTCTCGGCAAGGACGCCGCGCTCACGGAAGGGGTTTATGTGATGGATTGAAAGCATTGCGTCCGGGGACGGATTTTTGCCCTGCGCGGGCAGCGGCGGTGGAGTTTGCTGAAACCGTATTAAGAGAATGCTGTTCCCTTGCCTCGCCGGCGCGACTGCCGTGCCGACGCTGTCGCACTTGGCGCGCCGGCGAGGCAAGAAGCCAACTCTCATCGAAAACGTTGGGGCGGTTGTTCCCTCCTCTGCAAAAAACGGCTGCCGTCCGATCGGTCGTCATGCTCTCCATGACATCCGATCGGGCGGCAGCCGTATTGATTTTCTGGATCGATTATTTGGCCAGCACCGCCGCGCCGATGATGCCCGCGTCGTTTCCGAGCTTCGCGATGCGGATATCCGTCTTCGGCGTGCCTTCGCGGGAATAGGTTTCCTTCCAGACCTTCTCAAGCAGGGGCTTCGTGAGATAGTCTCCCTCGTTGCACACGCCGCCGCCGATGGACAAAACGTTCGGCTGGAAGATGTTGATGATGTTGACCACTCCGGTCGCGAGATACGAGATATACTCGTCCACGACCTCCGCTCCGAGCTCGTCGCCCTGCTTCATGGCGGCAAACGCGGTGCGCGCGGAAACCTTGTCGATGTCACCGCCGATCATGTCTTCCATGATGGTGGCTCTGCCCGCTTCTCTCGCCTCGCGGAGGCGGTCCTTCGTGATGTTGACAAGCCCCGTCGCCGAGCTGTACGCTTCCCAGCAGCCCTTTCTGCCGCAGGTGCAGGGACGTCCGCCCTTCTCAATGACGGTATGCCCGAGCTCCGCGCCCGCGAAATTGAAGCCGGAATATACCTTGCCGTCGATGATGATGCCGCCGCCGAGCCCCGTGCCGAGCGTGATCATGACGGAGAAGGGCGCGTCCTTCGCGACGCCCGCCACCGCTTCGGCCTTTGCCGCCGCGTTCGCGTCGTTTTCGATGTGGACGGGCTTGCCGTCAAGCAGCGCCGACAGTCTTTCCGCCATGGGATAATGGAGGAAGGGGATGTTGTTCGAATATTCGACAACGCCGGTTTCGCTGTTCGCCGTACCCGGCGTCGCGACACCCGCGTACTCCACGTCGTCGAGGGTGAGTCCGCATTCGTCAAGGAGCTTTCTCGAAAGCGCCGCCATATCCGCGATGATGGCGTCTCCGCCGCGCTCGGGCTTGGTGGGGACGGAGCCCTTCTTGATGATTTCATAGTTTTCGTCGACGATACCGATGGCGATGTTGGTGCCGCCGAGGTCGATGCCGATATAAACCATAGTGATTCCTTCCTCTCGAAAAAATGGTCGGCGTTCGCCGGTCAGCCGGAGAACTGAGTTTATTATATAGAAAATCGGGGGGGCTGTCAAGAGAAAACCGTGAAAATGCGACAAAAATTTTCTGCTCTTCCCCGCCCGCCGAGAGCAATCTCCGATCTTCCCCAGTCCCCGGAATTTTACAGTTTCTTCTTGATTTCCGACGGAAAAACTGCTATACTGTTTTCGGAAATAAAAACGGAGGTCGGCATGGAACACACGGTTTCGGATTGGCTCGGATTTGAGCGATGGGGTTTTCGTTTTGAGGAACGGGACGCCCTTCTCGTCTTCCCGCACGGGGAGAAAAACGGGCACGTCGCGGTCAAGATGGAGTACTTCGGGGCGTTTCCAAATCTCGAAGAGGAGCTGCTCCGGCGGGGCTGGTGCATCGCGTACCTCAGCAATATCAACCGATGGGGCACGGACGCCGATTCCGACGCGAAGGCGCGCTTTCTCTCCTTCCTTCAAAGCGAGTTCGGGCTGGACGGACGCGCGGCCCTTGTCGGGATGAGCTGCGGCGGGCTCTGCTCGGTGAATTTCGCGGCGAAATACCCTGCCCTCGTCTCCGTGCTCTACCTGGACGCGCCGGTCATGAACCTCTATTCCTGCCCGATGGGATTTGGCGAGGGGGATCCCCTCGGCGGCGAGCGCGGTTGGGAGGAGCTGGTCGACGCCTACGGCTTCACGCGCGCGTCCTTCCTGCTCTACCGCGAACATCCGGTGGACAAGATCGGCATTCTGGCGGAGCACAAAATCCCCGTCGCCCTGATTTACGGCGACGCGGACCGGGTGGTTCCCTACCCCGAAAACGGCGCGCCGCTCGAAGCGCTCTACCGTTCGTTCTCCCTCCCCCTGTTCTGCGTCGGCAAGCCCGGCTGCGGGCACCATCCCCACGGACTGGAAGACCCGACCCCGCTTGCGGATTTCATCGAAAAATACGCATAAGACCTTTACCACATCAAAAATACTTCTCATTTCAGGAGGTTTCCCATGGTCAAAGTCGCAATGCTCTCCAAATGGCACGTACACGCAGGCGGTTACGCCAACATGCTCAAGAACTCCGGCAAGGCTCAGATCGTCGCGGTCTGGGACGACGACAAGGAGCGCGGCGAAGCGTGGGCGAAGGAGCTCGGCGCAGAGTTCGTGCCCGATCTCGACGCGCTGCTCGCCCGGGACGACATCGAAGCCGTGGTCTGCGACGCTCCGACGACCGCGCACCGCGACATCCTCGTCAAGGCCGCAAAGGCCGGCAAGCACATCTTCACGGAAAAAGCGCTCGCGCCGACCGTGGCGGAATGCCTCGACGTGAAGAAGGCGGTTGAGGAAGCGGGCGTGACCTTCGTCATCAGCTATCCCCAGCGCGGCCGTCCGTGCGTGCGCTTCGCGAAGAAGATGATCGAAGAAGGCGCGTTCGGCAAGATCACCCTCGTCCGCACCCGGGACGCGCACAACGGCGTCTCCGGCAACTGGCTCCCCGCGTACTGGTTCGACAAGAGCGCGGCTGCGGGCGGCTCGATGATGGACCTCGGCTGCCATCCGATGTATCTGCTCGCCTACTTCCTCGGCAAGCCGAAGCGCGTAACCGGGCTCTTTACCGCTCCCTTCGGCACGCCCGTGGATGAAAACGCGGTCGCCATCGCGGAATTCGCGGACGGCGCGCTCGGCGTCGCGGAAACCGGCTTCATTTCCGCAGGTTCGCCCCAGACCGTCGAAATCTA
Organism: Clostridia bacterium; assembly: GCA_017540175.1. GTDB lineage: Bacteria > Bacillota > Clostridia > Oscillospirales > CAG-272 > UMGS1696. The sequence continues at coordinate 80,913 of JAFYBN010000010.1, forward strand.
CGGTACGGAGGGCTCCATGATCGCCCACGGCGAGGACGTTCAGTTCCAGAGCCGCAAATACAGCGCGATCCACAACGGCTTCTTCAAGCCGAACCTGCCCGAAGGAAAGCCCGCTCCCCTTATGCAGTTCATCGACGCGGTGGAAAAAGGGACCGGCTCGCCGGAAGGACTGGGCATCGACGACGCTATCGCCCTGACCGAGCTCCTCGAAAACGCCTACAAGGGCGACGAAGCGAATAAGATCGAAGTCATCGGCTGATTTTTCGGGGCAGAGGGCTACCTCCGCCCCTTTTTCTCAGCATCCGTCATCCTTGTTTTGACACCGACCTCGAAAGGAAAAGAAAATGAAAAAACTCACAGCCTGTCTCCTCGCTCTCCTGATGCTCCTCCCCCTCCTTCTCTCCTGCTCGGAAAGCGCGGAAAACAGACAGAACGAACCCGAACCCCAAAAAACGGATGCTGCCGCCGCGACGCCTTCGCCGGACAGCGAAGCCGAAAGCGAAACGGAACCGGAGGAAACCCTCCTCTCCGACGGCCTTCCGGACACGAATTTCGACGGCTATACCTTCCGTGTCGCGAGCGGCACGGGGCTTGACTCCACCGCCGGCATCCCCTCCGCGCACTTCATGCTGATGACGGACGACTACTCAGGCGTTCCCGTGAAGGACGCCCTGCGCGACTCGACGCTCTACATCGAAAACCGCTTCAACGTGAATCTCACCTACATGGATTACGGCAATGGGGGCGGCGCGTACACCGCTTCCATCAAGGCGGGGGACGACGCCTTCGACATCCTCATCGCCCCGGACTGGGTCGTCTACACGATGGGACCGCAGGGCTTTCTGCTCGACATGAAAACCGTGGAGCAGTTCGATTTCTCAAAGCCCTGGTGGCCGCCGATCATGACGGACACCCTGACGGTCTGCGGCTCCCTCTACGCCGCGTCGAGCTACCTCACCTACATCGGTCTGCACTGGACGCGCGCCCTCATGGTGAACAAGGACGTCGCCTCGGAGCTGAACGTCGGCGTGCCCTACGACACAGTGCGGGAAGGCGGCTGGACCCTCGACGCGCTCATGAGCTACGTGGAGGGCGCGTCCGCCGATTTAAACGGCAACGGCAGGATCGACGGTTCCGACCGCAACGGCTACACGACCGGCAACGGGACGTCCTACTGTCTGCAGGAATCCGTCGGGATCTCTCCTTACGCGCACGACGAGGAAGCGGGGCTCATACTCAATTTCGACGTCGACCGCACGGACACCTTCATCTCGAAGATGCGCACTTTCATGAGCTCGGCGGATTATCTCGACGCGGGCGACGGCTTCGGGGCGGGGCTCTTCCGTCAGGGCAAGACGCTCCTTGTGCTCGGACAGATCGGGGACGCGTACGATATTTACTCCGGATGCGATTTTGCCTACGGCTTCCTCCCCTGCCCGAAATTCGACGAGCTGCAGGAAAGCTATATCAACTGCTGTACCGACGAGCCCTGGGCGATCCCGACCACGGTCGCGGGCGAGCAGATCGGCATCGTCGGCACGATCGTCGAGGCGATGTCGTGCTATAACTATCAGCACGTGCTGCCCGTGTATTTCGACGTGTCGATGAAGCGGCGCATGGCGGATTCCCCGGACGATGCGGAAATGCTCCAACTCATCGCGGACACGAGGACGACCTCCTTCGCCTACGCCTTCGATCTCACGTTCAAGAACATCCTCGCGGACGTCGGCGACGTCTCCGGCGTGAGCTCCTACCTCGCGAAAAGCCAGAAGATTGCCGAGAGGCAAATCGCGAATATGGTCAAATCCATTCAAAAAAATCAAAAAGGCTGATCGGACAAGCTCCTATGACCGTACGGATTTGTTTTCTGATCCTGATCTGGGCGGATCTCGCCTATGATCTCACCATGCGCGCCCTGCAGGCGAAAAGAAAAAAGCTCCCCCTGCCCGAGAACGTCGCGGATATTTACGAGCCGGACGCGTACGCCAGCTGGCGGGAATACTCCGCGGAGAAATCGAAGCTCGGCGCCGTCGAGAAGATCTTCGACGCGCTCGTGCTCACCGCGCTTTTCGCCTCGCCCGCCTTCTCCCTCCTGTACAGCCGTCTCCCCGGGGGAGAGGTCTCAAAGTCCCTGCTCCTGCTTGTGCTTTTCACCGCTCTCACCTCGGTCCTGACCCTTCCCTTCGACTGGATCCGGGTCATGTGGATCGAGGCGAAATACGGCTTCAGCAAGAGCAGTGCGAAAACCTTTCTCGGAGACGAGCTGAAGGATTTCATCCTGAACGCCGTGCTGAACGCCGCGCTGTTTCTTTTCACTTATTATATGTACCGGGCGTTCGGCTCGCGGTTCTTCTGGTTCGTCTACGCCGGGGCAGCACTCTTCGTGCTCGTGTTCTCGATGCTCGCGACGTCCTTCCAGAGGCTGTACAACAAGTTTACCGTTCTCGAAGACGGGGAGCTCAGGAACACCCTGACCGGCCTCTTCAAGACCTCGGGCTACGAGCTTGAAAACATCTACGTCATGGATGCCTCGCGCCGCACGACGAAGGTGAACGCCTTCTGCTCGGGGCTCGGGAGGTTCAAGAAGATCGTTCTGTACGACAATCTCGTGAACCGTTACACGCCGCGGGAGATCACAGCGGTCTTCTCCCACGAGCTCGGGCATTACAAGCGGCGCGACACGCTCAAAAACACGGTTTATACCCTCTTTCTCATGGGGGTCGTGACAGCGGTCATCGCGTGGTTCGCCGCGACGCCCGCGCTTTCCACGGCATACGGCTTTGAGGAAATGAGCATCGTCTTCGGCGTGATCGCGCTGCAGGCGGTCTTCCTGCCCCCGCTCTTCACCCTGCTCATGATCCCGCGCGCGGCGATGGCGAGGCGGTTTGAGTACAAGGCGGACGCGGAGGCGGCAAAGCTCGGGTACGGCGAGGAGCTGATCTCCGCGCTGAAAAAGCTCTCGCGCGACAATTTCAGCGATCTCAACCCCCACCCCGCCGTCGTGCTGATCGAATACGACCACCCGACCGTCGGTCAGCGGATCGACGCGATCCGGAAGCGGGAGGCGGAGCATGATCTTTGAGAAATACCTCCTGCCGGACAAGCTCTTCGATTCGTTCCGGGACATCACCCCGGAGGCGCTGCTCGGGCTCGGCATCCGGCACATTTTCGCGGACATCGACAACACGCTCGCGACCTACGACGACCCCACGCCTCCCCCGGAGGTGACCGAATGGGTCGAAAGCATGCGCGGGGCGGGGATCTCCTTCGCCTGCGTATCGAACAACAACGCGGCGCGGGTCTCGGGCTTCTGCGCGCCGCTCGGCTGCCGGTTTTACGCCAAGGCGGGCAAGCCGGGGACGGGAGCCCTGCGGCGCGCGATGGAGGACGCGGGGGCGGAGCCGGGAAACTCCCTCTGCCTCGGCGATCAGCTTCTCACCGACTGCGCGGCGGGGAGACGGCTCGGAATGACCGTCTTCATCGTGCCGCCGATCCGCGACAAAACCACGCTGTTCTGGCGCATCAAGCGGGGGATCGAGAAGCCGTACATGAAAAAGTTCGCCGCTCTTCAAAAGAAGGCGGGCGAACCGGAGAACGGATGAACCGAAAGGGAGGCGACGGTATGCTGAAAATCATGCTCGCGTCGGACATTCACAACTGCCACAGCGCCTGGTACGGCATGAGCAACGAAGAGCGGATGGCGGATCTCGTCCGCTGTCTCGGCGAGGCAAAGCGGGAAAGGTCCTATGATCTGACGCTCTGCCTGGGCGACGTGTCGCTGGATTTCTGGGCATGGGCCGAAGGGGGATCCGTCTTTTGGGATCCGCCCGTGAGCCGGACGGCGGAGTTCATGGAAAAGATCGCGCCCGCCTTCCCCGCTCCCTTCTACATCACGCCGGGCAATCACGAACAGTACGCCCCGGAGGACTGGGAGCGGATCACCGGCCAGCCCCGGGAACAGATCGTATGCAGGGACGAGGCGGTCTTCGTGCTGCTCGACGCGTTTTCCGGCAATCTCGGACCGGCGGAAAACAGCGACGGCATGTACCGCCCGGTGAACGTCGGTCTGATCCGTGACGCGCTCCGTGACGCGGGAGACCGCCCGGTCTTCCTCGCCGCCCACTGGTTCGATCTGGGAGTGGGTGCGGAGAGCGAGGAGTTCAAGGCGCTTTTGCGGGAGGAGACGCGGATCCGCGCGCTCTTCTGCGGGCACGATCACTACTCGTTCGTGCGCTCGACCGGGGAAGACGCCGGGAACAAGCCGATCCTGCACACGGGGCATTTCAGCTATTCCGGCGACAAGGATCCCTGCCGGTTCTACCGCGGCTGGCGCGAGCTCACTGTGCGGGACGACGGGACATGGGAATCCCTCTACCGCGTCCCCGCCCAGGTGATCCGCTATCCCGGCTGGGACGTCCACATGGACGCGCACACACAGGACGCAATTTGATTTTTTACGACAGAAAGGTTTTGATCGTCATGAACAAAATGGAACTTCGGTACCAAAAGCTCCGCGCGAAAATGGAAGAACTCGGGCTGGACGCGATTTATGTGAACTCCCCGGAAAACCACCTCTTCGTCACCGATTTCGACAATCCGGACGGCTGGGCGTTCGTCACCCGGGAAAAGGCGTGGATCTATGCCGACTCCCGCTACATCGAGGCGGCGAAGGCCGAGGCGACCTCCCTCTGCGAGGTCTGCCTGCCCGGCAAGCCCGCGATCGGGGAGCTCGTCGCGGAATACGGTCTTCACGTGATCGGCTACGAGGATCGCCGTCTGACCTGCTCGTCGTTCGAATCCTTCAAGAAGGGGATCGCGGACAAGGGGAACGCGGGTGTGGAATACGCGCCCGTCGGCGGGCTCTTCACCGAGCTGCGTTGCATCAAGACGCCGGACGAGGTGGAGAACATCGTCGCCGCCCAGCGGATCGCGGAAAAGGCGTTCGATCACATCGTCTCCGTCCTGCGGCACGACATGACCGAGATCGAGGTCGCCGCGGAACTGGAATACATCATGAAAAAGAATGGGAGCGAAAAGCCCTCGTTCGACACCATTGCCGTCTCCGGCTCCGCGTCCTCGCGGCCGCACGGCGTTCCGCGCCCGGTGAAGCTCGAAAACGGCTTCCTCACGATGGACTACGGCGCGATGGTGAACGGCTATCACTCCGACATGACGCGCACCGTCGTCATCGGCAAGGCCGATCCCGACATCCGCCGCCTGTACGAGACCGTCCTCAAGGCGCAGAACGCCGCCATCGACGCGATCACCGAGGGCGCGAAGAACGCGGACATGGACAAAATCGCGCGCGAGATCATCGACGGCGCGGGCTACGAGGGCAAGTTCTCCCACAGTCTCGGGCACGGCGTGGGGCTCGAGATCCACGAGGCGCCGGGTCTGAGCGGCTCCGCGGGCGACGCCGTTCTGATCCCCGGACAGATCGTCACCGTCGAGCCGGGCATCTACCTCGAGGGACAGTACGGCTGCCGCATCGAGGATATGATCCTCGTCACGCCGGGCGGGCATAGAAATCTCACGGAGTGCCCGAAGGAGCTGATCGAGCTGTAAAAGAGAACGCGGCTTTCTTTGAAAAGAAAGCCTGGCAAAGAAACTCTCAAACGATTGGTGCAAGAGACCGCTCAAGGTGCAGTTCGGGGCAGCGTACAGCGCACCGACGGGCTGTTTTAGTAGAAATAAAAAAGTGCCGCTGTTTCTTTTTAGGAACGGCGGTACTTTTTTGCTTACTGCAAAAATCCGTTGATGATCTGTTCCTCGGCTTCGGCTTCGGTGAGGCCGAGGGTCATGAGCTTGATGATCTGGTCGCCGGCGATCTTGCCGATGGCGGCCTCGTGGACGAGCGCGGCGTCGACGTCGTTCGCCTCGAGTCCCGGCACGGCGAGGATCCTGCCGCGGTCCATGATGATGGAATCGCATTCGGTGTGGCCGTGGCACGCGGCGTTGCCGACGATCTTGGCGTCGAAGGTCTGGAAGGAATCGTCCCTTGCGACGGAACGGGAGACGATATCCGCGCTCGAGTCCGCGCCGTTCAGCTTCACGACGTAGGTGCTCAGCGCTTTCTGGGAGCCGTGGGTCATGAGGCGCTCGCGCACGACGAGCTTCGCGCCCGCTCCGAGCTCCGCCGTGGTGGTGCGGCTCGTGTCGTCCACGCCTTTGATCTGCACCATTTCCATTTCCACGGAGCTTCCCTCTTCCTGATAGACCTCCGTCCCGGGGTTGAGGATGCGCTTGCCGGTGCCCGTGCCGGAGCCGTAATGCTTTTCGACGTATTTGACCTTTGCGTTTTTGCCGACGTAGAAGCGGTGGATGCCGTCGTGTTCGGAGTCCTGATTCCCGCAGTTGTCGATGCCGCATCCGGCGACGATCACGACGTCCGCGTTCTCGCCGATGAAGAAATCGTTGTAAACCAGCTCCTTCAGCCCGCTTTTGGTCATCACGACGGGGATGTGGACGCTTTCGTTCTTCGTTCCGGGCTTGATGCGGACCTCCAGCCCGCTCACGTCCGTTTTCGGGGTGATCTCGATGTTCGCGGTGGACTGACGCCCAGCAGACTCGCTGTTCGAGCGGATGTTGTACGCCCCTTCCGGGACGGTATGCAGATCGGCGACCTCTCTCAGGAGGCGCATCTGGATCTCGTCAAGCTTAAGCATGATTCTCCGCTCCTTTCGCCGCCGGCATCAGTCTCCGGCATTCCTCCACCGCAGCGGACGTGCCGATGAGCGAGGGCAGGATCTCGTCACGCGGGCCCTGCTTGTCGATCGTGCCGTTCTTCAATACGACGATCTCGTCCGCGATATTCAGAATGCGCTCCTGATGGGAAATGATGAGAATGGACGAGCCGCTGATGGATTCTCTGAGCTTTTCGAAGACCTCGATGAGGTTCTGAAAGCTCCACAGGTCGATGCCGGCCTCCGGCTCGTCGAAGACGGACACGAGGGGATTGCGCGCGAGCACGGTGGCGATCTCGATGCGCTTCAGCTCGCCGCCGGACAGGGAGGCGTTGACCTCGCGCTTGATATAGTCGCGGGCGCACATGCCGACCGCGGACAGATAGCCGCAGGCGTCGGAGACGGAGAGCTTTTTCCCCGCGGCGATGCGCAAGAGATCGATCACGCGGATGCCCTTGAATCGCACGGGCTGCTGGAAGGCGAACCCGATGCCGAGCTTCGCGCGTTCGGTAACGCTTTTTTCCGTAATGTCCTCGCCGCCGAGGAAGATCTGTCCCGCCGTGGGCTTTTCGATCCCGGCGATGAGTTTTGCGAGCGTGGATTTGCCGCCGCCGTTCGGACCGGTGACGACGACGAGCTTGTCGTCCGGCACGACGAGGCTCACGTCGCGTATGATTTCCTTCGCTTCTTCCTCTCCGGGAACCTCGAAGGACAGGTGTTTCAGTTCGAGCATGTCGCTTTCCCCCATTTCTTTACTGACCGTATTATTGTACCCCCTCCGGCGGCAGGTTGCAACAACAATTCAGAAATTTTCTATGAATTCTTCCGTATTCGCGAAAAGACGGGGCTGTCGCAAATAATTCCAAAAGTTTTCGTCCACCTTTTTCAAAAGGTGGTGGGGTGTCGGGGCAAAGCCCTGACCCGAGGTCCGCAGACCTCGGAACACCCAAGACACAGAAAGAGTTCCTCTTTTTGGTACTTTTGGGTTCAGCTTGCTGAACCGGCTCCTCTGATAAAGGAGAAAAAGGACGGTTGCCGACCCTGAAAAGCAAGCGGGCTGTCGCATTTCTCCATTTTCTGGAGTTAATGCGACAACCCCGGATGTTTGTACTGATTCAGATCTTTTGAAACAGATACGCCATTCTCTTTCCCGCGCTGAAGCGGTCGACGCGGCGGAAGCCGGGGACGCCGTCGGCGCGGAGTTTCAGCTCCTTGCGGCCGCAGACCGCGCACACGCCGCCTTCCTGAAGGATCGGCAGGACGCTCGCGAAAAAGCGGCCGACCGGATCGCCGCTCCGCTCTTCCCCGCCCTTCCACGCGGTCATCTCCCCGTAGGGGAAGTCGGCGAAGACGTAGTCCGCCGTCCCGATCGGCGGGGGCGCGGCGAGGATGTCGTGCCGGAAGACGGACGTCGGCGGCGCGGGGGTCTCAAGGTACGGCAGCAGCTCGTCCATGGAGCGGGTGAGCTGTGCCGCTCTCTCCGGCGAGGTCTCCGGCTTCCCGAGCAGGCGGTCCCGCGCGGCGAGCAGGTTTTCTCTTTCGATCAGATCGAGGTTGCACCGCGCCGCCTCCACGCAGGCCTCATCGACGTCGGAGGCGAAGATCGCAGAAAGCTCCTCCCGCTTCATGACGCCGAGGACCGCGGCGCTGAAGCCGCTTCCGCAGCAGGGGTCGCAGAAAACGAGCTTATCCTTCCCGCAGAGATGCCGGGCGCGCTCGAAAAGCTCCAGTCCGATGCGCACGGGGAAGCTCGGCATGGAGCTGAAATGCTTGAAGATGTTCCCGCTCGCGAGAAAGGTGAAATCCGTGCGCGGGGTATAGCGGTATTCCATCGGCAGTCCCCTTTCCGGATCAGGATCGAAACAGCGGGGCGGCGAGCATCATGAGTCCCGTTCCGAGCGATACGGACAACAGGTTCGCCGCGACGGTCAGCGCGAGCAGGCGCTTCGACGGACGATGTGCCGCCGCGTAAATGCCGTATTCCGCCGCCGTGACGGAGAGCTCTCCGAGGATCACGACGTGGAGGGTATAGGGGAGCAGAAACCTCAGCGCGAGGTTCAGCGTGAGATTGGTGAGGACGTTCGCCGCGGCGGTCACCGTCAGATCATAGCGGCTCCGGTACCCGAACAGCGCGAGAAAAGGGCACTCGATGAGAACGGTCAGAAGACACGCGGCAAAGAGGCTCATTTTTTGCGCTTCTTTCTGATGATGAGAAAGACGGTAACCGCTGCGGCGATCAGGAGAACGCCCGCGGCGATGAGCAGGATCAGGTAATCGGGATCAGACTTGAGCGTTTCGATGAAAACGTCCTCCGGCGCGACGGCGTCGAGGAGCGCCTTCGGAAGACTCTGAAAGAGCCGGGCAGCAAAGAGCCCGAGCGCGGCAAACAGAGAATGCAGAAAGGTCATCATGTCACACCTCCCGTTGATTTGACCCGCGGACAACTCCGCCGCGGGGCGCGGAACCCCCCCAACGGGGGGATTTATTTTTGTTTTTTATGCTTCCTTACGACAAGGAAGACGATGACCGCAGCGGCGACGACAAGAACGGAAGCGCCGATCACGAGGATCAGGCTTCCCTCGTCCGAGTCAAAGAAATCAGCGACACGTTCGGGGCGGTCAAGCACGTCCATGAGGATGGGCAGAACAGGCCGGAGCGCCCGGAGCCAAAGCGCGGCGAGAAAGGCGGAGACGGAGCCCATGCGTCACGCCTCCTTGCTTTTCTTCGTGCGGATCGTATAGATCAGCACGGCGGCGGCGATCACGGCGACGGCGACGGCGGCGGCGACGATGGGCGCGGTATAGTCGCGCGTGTTGGGAGAAGTGTTTTGCTCCGCGGTCTCTCCCTCACCGGCCGTATCCGTCTCGGACGTCGTCTGCGCCTCGTCGGCGTCGTCGGCGGGGATCTCATCGAGTTCGATCGCGACATCCCCCTCGTCCGGTTCCGGTCCGATCTCCACGGGAGGTTCATACCAGCTCGGATCGGGAAGCACGTCCGCCATGACGGGAACGGGCAGAAGCGTGAGGATCAGCAAAAGAACAAGCAGTTTTTTCATTTTATCGGACTCCTTTCGGAAGTAGGATCGTTTTCGGATTTCGGCAGGATGCGGTTCGCCGCGTACAGGATGGCGAACAGGCCGAAGAAGAAGCTCGCAAGGGTGAGAAGCGCCGCGGCGGGACCGGTCAGCGTGATGAGCTTGCCCGCGATCGTGCCGGGCCACAGCGCGGACGCCGCAAGCCCGAACGCGAATCCCGGCGCGTCCGGCATGGCGCGGTAGAGCAGCCAGAGCGTGACCGGCATGGTCAGGTTGATGAAGAACTGTCCGGCGAGGGACGGGATCATCCACGCGGAGCAGAAGGTGATGAGCGCCGCCGCCGCAGGAACGGAGATCCACGCCGCCCGTTTCGCGCCGCGTCGATCCGCCCCGAGCCGGTCGCACAGGAAGCCGCCCGCCGTTTTTCCGAGCCAGACCGCCGCGGTCAAAATCAGAGCGGCGGCCGCTCCGGTCTTCCACGGAAAGCGCACGACCGAGCCTCCCACCGCGCGGACCGCGACCGCCGCCGTGAGCAGCAGGACCGCGGAGAGCGAAAACCGCCCGTCGGTATGCGCAGGGGCAGGTTTTCCGACCCCTGTGCGGGGTCTCTCCGCCGATGCCGCGGTGAGGAAGTGCGCGAGCGGGATTTCGGCGAGGGCGGCCAGGGCGAGCAGAACGGCAAAGACCCAGCCGAGCGAGCTGAACAGCGTTCCGAGGGTCACGCCGATGGCGCCGGGCGCGACGAAGACGCCGAGCTTTCCGGCTTTTCCGCCGCTTTCCGCGAGGGTCACGGTCCCCGCGGCGACGTGGAACACGCTGTTGCCCGTGCCGATCAGAACGACGCGGACGGCTGCGGGCACGGGCAGAGCGTATCCGAGCACGACGAGCGCCATGGACGCGGACGCTGCCGGGACGTGCTTCCCGATGCGGTCCGCGGCGAGCCCCACGAGGCACTGCGTCGAGAAGGCGAGGGTATTATATAGGAGGATCAATCCGGTCAAATCCGCCGCGCCGCCCAGCCTGCCGAACACGGTCGCCGCGCACAGAGCGTCCACGAGCAGGTGCGCGAGGGAGTGGAGAAAGAGCATGCGCCGCCCTCCTTTCGCTTTCCGTTCCGTCTTGCGTTTTGTCTTCATGATACCACAATCCGCGCGTCTTTTCAAGTCCCCCGCGCACTTTTTGTCCGTTTCGGAGCGGGGATACGAAGAGGGGGTACGCGGCTTTCTTAAAATGAAAAGTGACGATGCTCCGCATCGTGGGCAAAGAACTTTCATACGACTGGTGCAGCGAACCGCTTATCGTGCAGATCGAGGCAGTGTGCGGCGTACCGCTGAATGATTTTTGAATTCTTCATGTTGGTCCGAGAAACCAGAAGAGCCGCCCGGTTTTCGCCGGGCGGCTGCGTGTGTTTGGGATTCGCTTATTGCGCTACCGTCGTGAGGAAGACGTAGATCGCGACGGCGATCTCCGCGCGAGTCGCAGGTTCCTGCGGACGGAGAGCGGTCTCGGTGCCCGCGGGGTCATAGAGGCAGGCGCCGCACGCCCACTGCATGGCGGGCATCGCCCAATCCGCGACGTCGAACGCGTCGTCATAGCTCAGGATGTTCGTGTCCTCGCCGACGCTCGTGTCGTAGCCCTTCCAGTTCGCGTAGCGGAAGAGGATCGTCGCGAGCTGTTCGCGCGTCACGGGATCCAGCGGGCCGTAGCGCCCGTCGCCGTAGCCGAGGACGATGCCGTGGGAAGCAGCCCACTCGACGCCGTCGGTGTACCACTCGCCCGCGGGAACGTCAGTGAACGCGCCCGTATAGGTCACCTCGGGCTTGCCCTCGATCCTGTGGAGGATGGTCACGATCATGGCGCGGTTGAGCGCGCCGTCGGGATTGAAGATCGTATCGGACTCGCCGATCATGATATCGTTCTCATAGAGGTAA
>JAFYBN010000092.1 GCA_017540175.1 Clostridia bacterium
CGAGGAAACTCCGAGAAGATGAATGCGCCGCGCGCATTCATCGACGGGGTTCGAATCCCACCCGGAGTTTAGACCACGGGTCATGGGGATTTTTTCGCAAAGGGCGCTTTGAGAAACGCGACAGCGTTTTTGCGTTGGGGTTTTGGATTCTGACCGTGTCTGCTTATTCTTTAAGGAAACAAACGCTGCGCGTTTGTGGAACGAGATATTGCCCTGCGCGGGCGGCGGCACGGGGCGCCATCTCATGGCCGACTACTTTCGCAAGCGAAAGTGGCGCCCCCGGTGGGGTCACCTTGGCCATCCAATCTATTGTTCTTGATCCTCAAAAGCGGCTCCGACTGCGAAGCGCACGACGTCAGCTTAAGAATCAAGCAGTTCATCGCGGCCTGATTGCCTGAAGCTGAAACCTTTAGTAAAGACGAGCGCGTTTGATTACAGGACGCGTTTGGTTGTCAGCGGAAGTCGAAGTGTAGCTTCGCGGGTATATGGTTGCGGAAATCTGCTGAACTTGTATGCGTTTCAGCGCGACGAAAAGTGCTGTCGTATCTATTCATTCAGCGAATGCGGGTGAGGAATCCTGCGGAGCCGCGTTCCAGTTCAGCGAATTCTTACGTTAGCTGTCGCGAGAATAGGATGCTGTGCTGTGGCTTGACGCGCTTCAGCGCGGAGTGATTACTTGAAGCTGATGCCGTTCGTGAAGACGAACGCGTTTGATTACAAAGCGCGTTTGGTTGTCAGCGGAAGTCAACGTGCGTCTTCGCGGATGTTAGTTTGCAGAAATTTGCTGAAACGCTGACAAGCTCAGCAGATTATAGCTGCCCCATGTGCGCGAGGCTGTTGAGTGATGACGCTGAAGCTGAACGCGCCCGTGTAATGCGCGTTTATGAGCGCATGAGGAAATTCGCGCAGGCGCGAATTTCCAAGTTTCGGCTGCAGAGTATTTAGTTCGCGCTGAATCTGTTCAAGTCCAGTCCCCTTGTCATTTACTGTTCGCCGGCAAGTACCGCTGAATAGGGGAGAGGAGTGAAGCTTCACCGTCGGAGCCGCTTCGGTGGTGATAGGAGCACAGATATAATGGCCAAGGGGACCCGCACAGCGCGACTGCGTCGGCGCAGGGGGCATGCGGCCTGAGCTGCCCCTCCGTGCCGCCGCCCGCGCAGGGCAATATCTCGTTCCACAAACACGGAAGTTCGCGCTGCGCGCGAATTCCACGAGTTCGCTGTGCGAACTCGGGCGAAGCGTTTGTTTCCTTAAAGCCCTCTCCGGCACCGTCTCACGACGGTGCCACCTCTCCCACGCGCCAAGTGCGACAGCGTCGGCACGGCAGTCGCGCTGGCGAGGCAAGAGGTCAACCCACATCGACGCAGTCAGGTGGGCAATTCAAATCCGTAATTCCCAAACGCGCAGCGTTTGTTCCTTCAAAAATGCTGAACGATCGAAACGGTCAAAACAATCAGATCATGATGAAAGCAAATGGAACAGAACGTCCGCCATCCAAGATTCAAAGAAAGAGGTGCGATCATGACCATCGGACAAAAAACGCTTCATACCGTTTCCGAATGGAAAACCGCCGTCGGGAAGATGCTGCTCAGACGGTTCGGCGAGGTTTATTACATCAACGGGTCGGAGACCCTGCCTCCCCCGCTGTCCCCGGAGGAGGAGGCTGAGGTTCTCGCCCGCTTCGACGAGGATCGGGGCCTCTCCGATATCCTCATCCGCCATAACCTGCGCCTCGTCGTCTTCATTGCCCGCAAATTCGAGAGCTGCGGGACGGGCATCGAGGACCTCATCTCCATCGGCACCATCGGGCTGATCAAGGCAGTCAACACCTATAAGACCGACCGGGGCATCAAGCTCGCCACCTACGCGTCCCGGTGCATCGAAAACGAGATCCTCATGCACATCCGTAAAAACGCGCCTCACAGAGGGGATCTCTCCATCGACGAGCCGCTGTCCTCGGACTGGGACGGGGGAGAGCTGCTTCTCTCCGACGTGCTCGAATCCGGGGACAGCCCCGTCGGGGAAGCGCTCGAGAAGGAGGAGGACGAGAGGACCGTGCGGGAAGCGGTCGCGTCGCTCGACGAGCGGGAACGGGAGATTATCGAGCTGCGCTACGGGCTCGGCGGCAGACGGGAGATGACGCAGAAGGAGGTCGCGGACCGCCTCGGCATCTCCCAGTCCTATATTTCCCGGCTCGAAAAGCGCATCATCGAGCGCCTGCGCCGGCAGATCGCCCGGAAGGTGTGAGATGTGTATAAAAAGGCGGGAGAAACGGCGGAAGAAATTTCCGAAAACCGCGAAAAAAATTTGAAAAAAGACTTGCATTTTGAAGTCGGTTGTGATATAATCATCCAACGTGAGTAAATGCGGAAGAGGTGATAACATGAAACAGGGAATCCATCCTCAGTACAAAGAGGTGACGATTCGTTGCGCGTGCGGCGAAACGGTAACAACCCGTTCGACGAAGGGCGACGCCAACGGTGAACTGCGCGTGGACATTTGCTCCAAGTGCCATCCTTTCTTCACCGGAAAGCAGAAGTTCGTCGATACCGGCGGACGCGTCGACAAGTTCAAGAAGCGTCTTGAAATGAGCGGGAGATAAATCTGATCCCCTCGCCGATTGTCCGAAAGAAACGTCGGACAGGGTTGTGAAGCTGCGGCTTTTATCCTGTCCGGCTTTTTCTTTGCCCCGCGGGCCGAAAAGCGTTCCCCCGCGGACAGAAGAAAGGAATCTATGAAAAAAAGCATTTTGTGCGCCATCTACCCGAAGGGCGGGGAAGCGGAGAGCGACATTTCTCTGAAGGAGCTCGAACGCCTCGCGGATACCGCCGGTTGCACGGTGGAGGCGCTCGTGACCCAGTGCCGCGAACGGCCGGATGTGAAAACCGTCCTCGGCAGCGGCAAGATCGAAGAGCTCTCCGTCCTCTGCTCCTCCCTCGAGGCGGAGCTCGTCGTGTTCGACTGCGAGCTCAGCCCGTCCCAGATCAAATCGATCGAGGACGCGATCGGGGGCGGCGTCCCCGTGATCGACCGGAGCATGCTGATTCTCGACATCTTCGCGGCGCACGCGAGGACCGGGGAGGGCAGACTGCAGGTCGAGCTTGCCCAGCTCAAATACACGTCCCCGCGCCTCGTCGGCAAGGGCAGGGAGCTCTCGCGGCAGGGCGGCGCGTCGTCGTCCGGCTCGGTGGGGGCGAGAGGTCCCGGCGAAACCAAGCTCGAGATCGACCGCCGCCGCGTAAGGGAGCGCATTTCCTCGCTCGAAAACGAGCTCGAAAAGCTCGAACAGAACCGCCTCGTCATGCGGGCGCAGCGGGATCGCTCCGGCATCCCGAAGGTCGGCATCGTCGGCTATACGAACGCTGGCAAGAGCACGCTGCTCAACGCTCTGACCGGCGCGGGCATCCTCGCCGAGGACAAGCTCTTCGCCACCCTCGACCCCACGACCCGGCAGTTCGTCACCCCCGGCGGTGTGAAGCTTCTGCTCACCGACACGGTGGGCTTTATCCGGAACCTGCCGACCCATCTCATCAAGGCGTTCAAATCCACCCTCGACGAGGCGGTGTATTCCGATCTGCTCCTCATCGTCATCGACGCGTCCGACCCCGAATTCATCACGCAGACCACGGTCACGACCGATCTGCTCGAGGAACTCGGCGCGGGCGGCAAGCCCACGGTCTATGTTTTCAACAAATGCGACATCTGCGCCGACCGGGACGCGCTCATCCACATGCGGACTCTCGCCTCGAACTCGAAGACGGAGGTCGTGTTCATCTCCGCGAAAACCGGTGCGGGGCTCGACACCCTCGTCTCCCGCGTCGAAGCGCTGGTGATGGCGGGCAAGCACCGCGTCGCCCTCCTGATCCCGCCCGAAGACGGAGCCGTCACCGGGATCATCTATAAGGAAGGCGACGACGTCGAAATGGAGTACCGCGAGGACGGCATTTTCTGCCGCTGCGTGATCGACGACAAGCTCTACGCGAAGCTCAGAAAATATATCGTGGAAGAGTAAAAAAGATACAGGGGGCTCTCATGAAGAAGAAGCCGGATATCGGCGGGACGGCCGCGGTGAACAAGCGGGTCACGCTCGCGAAAGAGGTCTCGGCGGAAATGGAAGAGCGGAAATCCGTTTTCATCGGACACGCCCGCCCCATCCGGGACGAGGAGGAGGCGCGGCGGTTCATCGAAGAGAAGCGCAGGGAATACTACGACGCGACGCACAACGTCTACGCCTATCTGCTCGCGGGCGGCGCCGTCGCCCGGTACAGCGACGACGGCGAGCCCCAGGGGACCGCGGGGCTACCGGTGTTGAACGTTCTGAAGCAGTCCGGGGCGACCGATCTCTGCGTCGTCGTCACCCGGTACTTCGGAGGGATCTTGCTCGGAGCGGGCGGGCTTGTGCGGGCGTACGGCGCGTCCGCCAAGCTCGCGCTGGATACGGCGGGCCTCGCGGTTTACGAGCCCTATGCCGTGCTCCGCATCGAGACGAACTATTCCGATTATCAAAAGCTGACCGCCGCGCTGCCGAAAATCGGCGCGAGCGAGGACGGCTGCGATTTCGGCGCTCTCGTGACGGTGGCCGCCGCCATCGAGGAGAGCCGGGAGGAAGAGCTTTCGCGCCTCGTCGCCGAGCTGACCTACGGAAAAGGGAAAATCACGCGAATCGGAACCGAGGAGCGCGCGTCGGTGAGATAAAGGATCGACGCGCGCTTTTTCCGTCGAAAAAAGAAAAAAAGACGAAATCTGCGTATATTTAATTCCGGAATCTCATCTGAAACGGAGGGAAGCGTATGCCTGACGAGATGAAAACCGTGCGCGAGATCTTTTACGAGCGCGAAAGGACGACGCTCTCTCCGCGCGCCTGCCTGTGCGAAAACACCCGCGGAAGGGACCGCCCCGAGACGGAATGCGTGAACCGCACGGAGTTTCAGCGGGACAGGGACCGCATCCTGCATTCGAAATCCTTCCGGAGGCTGATGCACAAGACGCAGGTCTTTCTGTTCCCGGTCGACGAGCATTACCGGACGCGCCTCACCCATACGCTCGAGGTGACGCAGATCGCCCGGATCATCGCCCGCGCCCTCATGCTCAACGAGGATCTGTGCGAGGCGGCGGCGCTCGGCCACGATCTCGGGCACACCCCGTTCGGCCACTGCGGCGAAGCCGTCATGCAGGAATGCTACGATCCGGGCTTCACGCATTACAAGCAGAGCCTCCGCGTCGTCGAAAAGCTCGAAAAGAACGGGGAGGGGCTGAACCTCACCTGGGAGGTGCGCGACGGCATCGTCAACCACTCCGGCTCCAATCTCGCGTCCACCCTCGAAGGGCGCATCATCAAATTCGCCGACCGCATCGCCTACATCAACCACGACATCGACGACTCCATCCGCGGCGGCATCATTTCGGACGAGGACATCCCCGCCGAATACCGCGACGTGCTCGGCACAACGCACGGCGCGCGCATCAATACGATGGTGTCCTCCGTGATCGACGCGAGCCGCGATCTCACCGACATCCGCATGACGGACGAGATCGGGCGGGTCACAAACGGGCTCAGGGATTTCCTCTTCGACCGCGTCTACCTCAATTCGAAGGCGAAAAGGGAAGAAAAAAAGGCGCGGGTGTTGCTCGAACAGCTCTTTTACTATTTTCGCAAAAATCCGGAGAAAATGCCGGAATTCTACTATAAAAACACGGCGAACGAACCGGTCGAGCGCTGCGTGTGCGATTACATCGCCTGTATGACCGACCGGTACGCGATCGACCTCTATAAGGACCTTTTCATCCCGAAGGAGTGGATCGCGGAAAAATAAACGAGAAAAGGTGAAGGAAAGGAGGGGGCGCGATGATCCCGTCGGGCGTGATCGACGACATCAAATTCCGGTGCGACATCGAAAGCGTGATTTCCTCCTACGTCACCCTGAAGCGCACGGGCGCGAACCTAAAGGGGCTCTGTCCCTTCCACAGCGAGCGCACGCCCTCCTTTACGGTCTATCCCGAAACGCAGAGCTATTACTGCTTCGGGTGCGGCGCGGCGGGCGACGTCATCACCTTTGTCATGAAGACGGAAAACCTCGATTATGTCGGTGCGGTCGAATCCCTCGCGAAGCGGGCGGGCATCACGCTGCCGGATTTCGACGGAAACGACGGCAGGCCGCGGGGCGTGAGCCGCAGGCGGGTCCTCGAGATGAACCTCGAGGCCGCGAAGTATTACCGCGCCATGCTGTTCGACGAGCGCATCGGCGAGCCGGGCAGGCGCTACCTCGCGGAGCGAAAGCTGTCCTCGGCGGCGGTGAAGCGGTTCGGGCTCGGCTACTCCCCGCGCGACGGCGGATCGATGCTCTCCCATCTGCGCTCCCTCGGATTTTCGAACGAGGAGATCCAGACCGCGTACTTCGCCGGGAAGAACGACCGCGGCTACTACGATTATTTCCGGGGACGGGTGATGTTTCCCATCATCGACGTGTCGGGAAATGTCATCGCGTTCGGCGGGCGCGTCCTAGACGACTCGAAGCCGAAATACTTGAACACCTCGGATACCCCCGCGTTCAAAAAAACCAAGAACCTGTTCGCGCTCAACTATGCGAAAAACGCGGGAGAGGGGTATTTCATCCTCTGCGAGGGCTATATGGACGTCATCACCCTGCACGACGCGGGGTTCGGCATGGCGGTCGCGTCCCTCGGCACCGCGTTTACGGAGGATCAGGCGCGGATCATCAAAAAATACGTCCCGAAGGTCGTTTTGTCCTACGACAGCGACGAGGCGGGGCAGAAGGCGGCGAACCGGGCGATCGGCATCCTCGAAAAGGTGGGGATCGAGCCGAAGGTGCTCCGCATGAGCGGCGCGAAGGACCCGGACGAATACATCAAGAAATTCGGCGCGGACCGGTTCCGCTCCCTGATTTCGGAATCCAGCGGCAAATTCGACTTTGCCGCAGACGGCGTAAAGGCAAAATACGACTGCTCCATCCCCGCGGAGAAGATCAAGGCGGCCGCGGAAATCGCGCAGTTCATCGCGCGGGTTTATTCCAGCGTCGAGCGCGACATCTACATCGAACGCGCGGCGAAGGAGTTTTCCGTGGACCCGGCGAGCCTCAAGAACGACGTCGAGCGCGAGCGCAAAAAGATCGCGTCGGACTACGAGAAAAAGCGCAAGGGCGAGCTCATCCGCGTCACGGCGGGCACGAACGACCGGGTCAATCCCGATTTCGCGCGGCAGCCGAAGGCGGCGCGGATCGAGGAAGCGGTGCTCGGCATGATCCTTCTCCATCCCGATTATCTCACCCGTCAGCCGGACGGCAGAAGACTCAGGGAGGAGGATTTCGTCACCGCCCTAGGCAGACGCTTCTTCTCCTTCGTCGCGGAAAACGCGGAAAACGGCGCGTTTCAGTTCGGACTTCTCAACGGTGCGTTCACCCCGGACGAGGTGGCGCGCGCGGCGAAGATGATGGCGGAGCGAACGGAGCTTTCCGTCAACGACGGGGAGTCCTTCGACGTCTATGTCCGGGCGCTGAGGGAGGAGAACGCGAAGAACGCGGCGGATATGACGCTCGAGGACGTGCTCCGGATGCGCCGCGGAAAGGACGCGAATGCACAGAACACCGGAAGCGGCGGCTGAGACGGGCGGGTTCCTCCCGCGCGGGCCGCTTGACCGGTCGATTCATACACATACACGAGAAAACTACACAGAGGTATCTATGGACAGCGAAAAGAAGGTAGACGTACAGGGGCTGATCGAAAAAGGCAGGTCCCAGGGCTCACTCTCACAGAGCGATATTATGGAGGTCGTCGATCTCTCGGGGTTCGACGTCGATCAGGTGGAGAAAATCTACGAGGTGCTCGAGTCGAGCGGGATCGAGGTCAGCTACATGGACGCCGGCGACGACTACGAGGACGCGGACACCGACGTCGGAGAAGCGGAGATCGCGGGCATCGCGGAGGGAGAGGATCTCGACCGCCTCCTCGCGGACGACAGCGTTTCCGTGGACGATCCGGTGCGCATGTACTTAAAGGACATCGGCAAGATCCCCCTGCTCACGCCCGAGCGGGAAGCCTGCCTCGCCGAGCGCATCGCGACGGGGGACGAGGCGGCGAAGAACGAGCTTGTGGAGGCGAACCTGCGCCTCGTCGTCAGCATCGCGAAGAAATACGTGGGCAAAGGCATGTACATCCTCGATCTGATTCAGGAGGGCAACCTCGGTCTGATGAAGGCGGTCGAGAAATTCGACCACACGAAGGGCTACAAGTTCTCAACCTACGCGACGTGGTGGATCCGTCAGGCGATCACAAGGGCGATCGCGGACCAGGCGCGCACGATCCGCATCCCCGTTCACATGGTGGAGACGATCCACCGGGTGTCGCGGGCGTCCCGCCAGCTCCTGCAGGAATACGGCAGGGAGCCGTCCATCGACGAGATCGCGGAGAAGCTCGGCATGAGCGCGGACAAGGTGCGCGAGATCATGAAGGCCGCGCAGGACCCCGTCTCGCTCGAAACGCCCATCGGCGAGGAGGACGACAGCCACCTCGGCGATTTCATTCCGGACGAAAGCACGCCGACCCCGGCGGAGGCGGTGTCCTATCAGCTTCTGCGCGAACAGCTCAATAAAGTTCTGCATACCCTCACCCCCCGCGAGGAAATGGTGATCAAGCTGCGCTTCGGACTGGACGACGGGCGGACCCGCACCCTCGAAGAGGTGGGCAAGGAGTTCAACATCACCCGCGAGCGCATCCGTCAGATCGAGGCGAAGGCGCTCCGCAAGCTCCGTCACCAGAGCCGTTCCAAGATACTCAAAGGTTTCCTGACCGATATGAACTGATCGGGATGCAAATAAGGAGGATTACATCATGAACGTTACCGAAACGGAAGAGATGCGACCCGGGGATGAAAACGACGTCATCGACGAGGAAAAGACGCCGGAGGATTTTGAAGCGGAGTTTGAAAAAGAGACGGGCTTTGATCCGCTCGCGAAGGACGACGGGATCGACGAGCTGTACGACCCCATCGACACCGGCGAATCCCTCACGGGTACCCTGACGCCGGAGGAGCTTGACGAGATCAACAGCGAGGTGGAACGCCTCGAGACCGCGGACGACATCGAGAAGGCGCTCTCGCAGGAAGGCCTCGCGGTGGACGACCCGGTCCGGATGTACTTAAAGGAGATCGGCGCCATCCCCCTGCTCACGGCGGAGCGCGAGACCGAACTCGCGATGCGCATGAGCGAGGGCGACACCACGGCGAAAAACGAGCTGGTGGAATCGAACCTCCGTCTGGTCGTCAGCATCGCGAAGCGGTACGTCGGCAAGGGCATGTTCTTCCTCGATCTGATCCAGGAGGGCAACCTCGGCTTGATGAAGGCGGCGGAGAAATTCGATTATTCGAAGGGCTATAAATTCTCGACCTACGCGACGTGGTGGATCCGTCAGGCGATCAGCCGCGCCATCGCGGATCAGTCGAGAACGATCCGCATCCCCGTGCACATGGTCGAAACGATCCACAAGGTCTCCCGCAGCCAGCGCGAGCTGCTTCAGCAGTACGGCAGGGAAGCGACGACGGAGGAGATCGCGGCGGACATCGGCATGACGCCCGAGAAGGTGCGCGAGATCATGAAGATCTCCCAGGATCCCGTCTCGCTCGAAACCCCCATCGGAGAAGCGGACGACAGCCACCTCGGCGATTTCATCCCGGACGACGACAACCCCACCCCGGAGGAAGCGGCGTCCTATCAGCTCCTGCGCGAACAGCTCAACGAGGTGCTCCACACCCTGAGCCCGCGCGAGGAAAAGGTTTTGAAGCTCCGGTTCGGACTGGAGGACGGCAGGACCCGCACCCTCGAGGAGGTCGGTCAGGAATTCCAGATCACCCGGGAGCGCATCCGTCAGATCGAGGCGAAAGCGCTGAGAAAAATCCGCCATCCGAGCCGCTCGAAACGACTGAAGGATTTCCTCGAATAAGCAATGCTTTTTCCCCAAAACAAGCGAACACAGCGCAAAAATTGGACGTAATGCCTATTTATCGGCATTTCCGGTTGGCGGAATCTAACAAAAATTATGGGTAAACCCTACGAAATTTTTTGTGTTGATTTGTGGAATTCACACAGGAAACTGTCATCTGAATTTGTTCCCCATGGCAAATCCGGCGTTTATTAACAGTTTGGACGCATAAAAAGTGCTTGACAGAATCCCCGTTTTCGTGTACAATATGGAAAGTAAAACAGGGGTATCATTCTGTGCAGACACCCAGAACCTTGAGGAGGATTCCTATGTACAAGAAAATCTTATCCTTCGTGCTGGCGTTCTTGATGGCAGTTACCGTACTGGCGGGCTGCGGCAAGAATAGTTCGGATACCGACGTCGAGGCCACGGCGGATACCGAAGAGTCGGCGCGTATCGCCATGACGCTCAGCCTGTGGCTGCCCTCCGATTACTTCACCGAAGAAGCGGAGAAAGAGGTTTCCGAAGCGATCAACGCCCTGACGAAGGCGAAGTACGATACCGCGATCGAACTGAAGCTGATCCCGCGCGCGGAGTACCGCGATGCGGTCGAAGCCAGACTCCAGGAAATCACCGACCAGATCGCCCGTGAGGAAGAAGAAGCCGAAGCCCGCAGAAAGGCCATCAAGGAAGCGAAGGCGAGAGGCGAAACGGTCGAGGAAGAGCCGGAAGAAACGGAGGAGACCCTCCCCACCGAAGACGAGACCATCGTCAACGAGCTCGGCATCACGATCACGAAATATCCCGAACTCGGCGAGAGACAGTTCGATATTTTCCTGGTCACGTCCTACGATCAGTACATGGATTATATCGACAACGAATTCATCCAGCAGCTTGACGGCGAGCTCTCCGGCAACTCCAAGCTTCTGAAGACCTACATCCATCCGACCTACCTTGATCTGGCGAACGTGCAGGGTACCTACGCCATCCCGAACAACCATCCCGTCGGACAGTACCAGTACCTCCTCGTGAACAAGGAACTCGTCGATCAGTTTGACTACGATCCCGATTCCCTGACCTCCGTTCTGAAATGCCAGGACTTCATCAAGGATGTCGGCAACCACCACCTTGACGGCGTGATTCCGCTCCTCGGCGAAGTCGAAGCGGCGAACATGCATTTCAGCGGCATCAACGAGGACAAGAACGAGTGGTCCATCGCGGGCGCTCAGGTCACGAACTCCATGTCCTACTCCAGCCCCTGCACGCCGAAATCGGTCTTCTCGGTCAACGTGTACATGAACACCGTCAAGCTGATGAAGGAACTGAAGGAAGCGGGCTATGTCGGCGACGGCACCGTGAAGGAAGGCCAGAAATTCGCGGTCGGCGTCGTCTCGGGCGACCCCACGATTCTCGAACAGTATGAGGACGAATACTATACGAGAGTTTACTCCAAGCCCATGATGACGGAAGAAGACGCCTACGGCGCCATGTTCGCGGTCAGCGCATTCTCGAAGAGCTTGAGCCGCTCGATGGAAATCATCACCTACCTCAACACCAACACCGACCTTCGCACCGTTCTCCAGTACGGCAAGAGAGGCGTCCACTGGGATTACACCAGAGAGGAAAGCAAGGACACCATCAAGCTTCTTCCGAAGTCGAGCGAATATAAGATGAGACTCACCGATACCGGCAACGTCTACCTGACCTATCCGGGCGAAGGCCGTCCGATGAGCGACTGGGATGCCGGCAAGAAGATGAACCTCGACATGATTTCGGATCCTTACATGAAGTATCCGGGATCGATCACCGAAGAGAACAAGGCCGCTCTCGAGGCGTTCGCGGAGTATTCGAAGCAGATCAAGGCGGAAATGGACGCCTGCCCTGCCGCGGAATTCGACGACTTCATCGCCAGAATGAAGACGGAGGTCAAGAACGAGGAAGTCCTGAAGACCGTACTTGACAACAAGGGCGAATCTCCGAATTCCATCGTCACCCGCTACACCGAGTGGCACGACGATCTCTATCCGCCGGCAATGTAATACAGAGGCGGCGCTCAAACAACAAGTTCAGCATACAAACAAGGAGGGGACTTTCCGGGCGGGAGGTCCCCCCGTTTTTTCGGAGGCTGTTTATGAAAATCGGCGTAGTCGGCTGCGGAAACATCAGCGGCATCTATTTGAGAAACATCGGCGGCGTATTTCACAACATCGAAATCGCCGGCGTGTGCGACCTGATTCGCGAAAAGGCCGAAACCCAGGCCGCGGCTTACGGCGGACTTCGGATCTATCGGGACATGTACGAGATCTTCGACGACCCGGATGTGGACATCGTGCTCAACATCACCCGTCCGAACGATCATTACGGCGTGACGAAGGAAGCCCTGCTTCACGGCAAGCATGTTTATTCCGAGAAGCCGCTCGCGACGACGTTCGAGGACGGGCGGGAGCTGTTTGAACTGGCGCGCGCGAAGGGACTCACGCTCGGCGGCGCGCCGGACACCTTTATGGGGGCCGGCATCCAGACCGTGCGGAAGCTGATCGACGACGGCGAGATCGGTTTCATCGTCGGCGCGTCGGCGCACATGCTCGGACGCGGCCCGGAAGGATGGCACCCGGATCCGGAGTTCTTCTATAAGAAGGGCGGCGGACCCATGCTCGATATGGGACCGTACTATGTCACCTGCCTCGTGAACCTTCTCGGCCGCGCGACGGACGTGACCTCGTTCGGAAGGATCTCGTTCCCGGAGCGCGTCATCGGGAGCGAACCCCACCGCGGCGAAAAAATCGAAGTCGAAGTCGAAACCTTCTCAACCGGCGCGATCCGCTTTGCGTCCGGCGCGGTCGCGTCGCTGACCGTGTCCTTCGACACCTATGCGAATCAGCCCTCCTACATCGAGATCTTCGGGGAAAAGGGAACGGTTCTCGTGCCGGACCCGAACTGCTTCGACGGGGTGGTCAGGCTCTTCAAGCCCGGGCAGGGCTGGACGGACGTACCCCTCGTGCCGGGCTTCACGCAGAACAGCCGCGCGCTCGGACTCTCCGAAATGGCGTCGGCGATGGAAGAGGGAAGACTCCACCGCGCGAACTCGATGCAGCAGCTGCACGTGCTGGAAATCATGACGGCGTTTTCAAAGAGCAGTTACGCGAACGCCCCGGTGCGCATCACCTCGCCGTTCGAACGTCAGCCCGCCGTCGATCCGGATCGGATCTGCGGCCAATATTGAAAAAAGACGCTTTCTTCAAAAAGCCTGTTAAAGAACTTCATCATCAAAATGATTCACGGTTCCGCACGGGACAAAAAAGCCGCTCCGAAAACGGAGCGGCAGTTTTTATGGGTATCGGTTCAGTTCACTTCCGACACGATGATGTCGGCCTTGCCCGCCACGCGGACCTCTCCGAGTCCTGCGGGGAGGAAATAGCTCTCGCCCTTGTGCAGGGGGTAGATCTGATCGCCGGATTCAAGCTGGGCGTCCTCCGCGGCGTCCAGCACGAGCACGGATGCGAAGCTGTGGTCGGTGACGTCGAACTGGGCGGTGCTCCCGGCATCCGTCGCGTATTTCACGACCGTGAAGTATTCGCAGGAGGCAAGCACCTCCATGTTGTCGGCCTTCACGCCGGAAAGCGGCACGGCAAAGCGGATGGCGTCGATCTCCTCCTTCGTGCGGAGCTTGATGACGTCGAGGGCCTTCGCAGTGTGCAGCTCGCGCGGTTTGCCGTCCGCCCC
This sequence comes from Clostridia bacterium, assembly GCA_017540175.1. Lineage (GTDB taxonomy): Bacteria > Bacillota > Clostridia > Oscillospirales > CAG-272 > UMGS1696. The sequence continues at coordinate 13,654 of JAFYBN010000092.1, forward strand.
CGGACGGTTGTAATCGTACACGCGGTAGGTGATGTTGGAATTCTGCTGGATCTCCGCAATCAGAATGCCCGCTCCGATGGCGTGGACCTGACCGGAGGGGATGAAATAGGTCTCGCCGGGATGAACTTCCACGAAATTGAGAAGCTCCTCCGTGCGTCCCTCGGCGACGGCCGCGCCGAATTCTTCCACGGTGCAGCCTTCCTTCAGACCGTAGACGAGCTTCGCGCCCTCTTCAGCGGCCATGATGTACCACATTTCCGTTTTGCCGAGCTCGCCCTCGTTTTTCAGGCCGTATTCGTTGTCCGGGTGAACCTGAATGGAGAGCCGGTCGGCCGCGTCGATGAATTTGATGAGGAGCGGGAAGCGGTCGTATTTCGCGCCGTCCTTTCCGAGGACCGAACGGCGGCGGGCACGGATGTATGCGCCGAGGGGCAGACCCGTGTATTCGCCGCTCGCAATGACGCACATTTCCTTTTCCCTCACGGTCAGTTCCCAGGACTCCGCGATCTTGTCAAAGGGCGCGGTCTTGCCGTATTCCCGGCGGAGCCGGTCGCCGCCCCAGATGATCTCCTTCGATACCGGACGGAGAAGCATAGGATATTTTTTCATCGTGAACCTCCTATTGTCATCCTGATGTCATCATTCGCTGCCGAGAACAAAGCGGTCGAGCCAGATTTCGCGCAGCCGCATGGTCAGTCCCCGGTGTGAGTTGCGGAATTTGCAGAAGGCGCGCACAAGCTCCGGCATTTCGTTGGGCTTGAGGCGGTATTTCATCGTCAGAAGATCGTTCAAAAGCGGAATGACGCGGTCGCAGTCGTAGGGAAGATCAAAGTCGAAGATCATGGAATGCGGGCTCAGGATCCTGTTGACGTTGTACACCGAGATGGCGAGCGCTTCGGCGCATTCCTCCTGATTCTTGCAGAAGCTGAGTCGGTCGTCCAGCGTCCGTTCCGTGAGCTGGATGAGCGAGCCGAACTCGCACGCGTGTCCGTTTCTGCCGAGGACCAGATCCCCTTTCACGATATACACGCCGCAGACGTAGCGTTCGCCGACATACCAATATACGATGTTTTTCTGTTCATAGTGCTCGAGGTTGCGGATATGGGAGCGGGCGGCGGCGTTGATATGGGAATCGATGAGAAGGGGGATGTCCGGATACCGGCTCGATATGATCCCGCGCAGGTGGAAGGCGTTCAGCTCCGGTACGCGGGAGGTGCAGACCAGGTCTTCCGCCTCGAGATACGGGCCGGGGACGGCAACGCCGAGTCCGAAGCAGTTCTCGAGACCGTAGTTCTGCGCGATGTGATGCATGGTTTCTTCAAGGAAGGCGATGAAATTCTCCTCAAAGGTCAGACCGCTGCGGTAGGAGTAGGGCGCGCGCTCGAGCGGCTCCAGCCGCAGATTCAGAATGGACCAGCGAAACGCGTAGGACGTCACGTCGAGGATCAGGGCGTACTTGTCGGGATTGACGCTGAGCAGTCCGGCGCGTCTGCCCGCCTGCGGGCGGATCTCCTTGATTTGGGACACGATGTTCAGCTCGAGCAGCGCGTCCGCAATCTTGCCGACGGTCACAAGACTGAGACCCGTCTGCTTCGAAATCTCCGCGCGGCTGATCCTCTCCGCGTTCGCGACGGAGGTGAAGATACCCTTGATGCTCTCGTATTTAATGCTTTTCAGGCTGATGCTGTTGTTCATGGCGAAATCCTTTCGTCAAATCCCTCAGGAATCTTGGGGACGGAATCATTATACCGCATTTTTATCCGCGCGTCAAGGTTTATAAATAAATATTGCTTAAAAAATAACAAATTGCTCACAATCGGAAATTTGTGCAAAAAACAGCCTTGTCTGCCGCTTGACAAAAGCGTTAGGCGGTTGTATAATAGAAGCAAATCGCGGAAACGGACGGTAAAACACAATGGATCAGGAACGACTCTCCGAACAGGAAGAAGAGAAAAAGGAAACCGCACATCATGAGGACGGCGCGCAGAAGCTTCCGGACGCGGAGCTTGAGACCATGCTCGCGGTGTGGAACTGCGAACCGCCGGTTACGACCGCGCGGATCATGCGGCTGATCGATCCGGAAAGAAGCTGGAAGACCCCGACGCTGATCTCCTTTCTTCAGCGGCTGGAAAAGCGGGGCTTTCTCAGCTCCGAAAAGCACGGCAGGGAATATGTGTACGAGGCGAAGATTTCGCGGCAGGCATACATCGGCGAGCTGACGAGGTCCTTCCTTCTCAAGGCGCACGGCGGCTCCCTTTTCAGCTTCCTCACCTCGGCCTACGGAGAAGAGGGACTGAGCGGGGACGCGGTCGACGATTTGCTCCTGTTCCTTGAAAGACACGGCTGATACGCCATGGAAGTCAACCGCGCGAAATTCTATTCGATCGTCTATGCCGTGACGATGGAAAGCCACGACCGCTCCGGCATCGGCACCTACAAGGAGAAAAAGCTCCATATCATTTTGAAAAAATACTTCGAGGAGAACGCGGCGTACCACGAGATCCCGGCGAACGGCTTTATCGCCGATATCCTGCACGGCGGCGTGATCACCGAGATCGAGACCGCGGGTTTTTCCGGGCTGAAGCCCAAGCTCGCCGCGTACCTGCCGGATTACCGCGTCAACCTCGTTCATCCCCTGATCGGCAAGAAGACCGTCTCGTGGATCGACCCCGAGACGGGATCGATTTCCGCGGCGAAGCGCTCGCCGAAAAAAGAAGGCGCCTACGATCTCCTCTTTGAGGCGGTTAGGATTTTGCCTTATGTGAATCATCCGAACCTGACCCTGCTCGGGCCGGTGCTGGAAGCGGACGAGTACCGCATGCTCGACGGATGGAGCCGGGACAAAAAGCGTGGCTCGCATCGGTTCGAGCGCGTTCCGTCCGACCTTCTCGACATGATCGAGCTCGGCTGCGACGACGATTACCGCCGCCTGATTCCGGACGGGTGCGGAGAATCCTTCGGCACCGCGGATTTCGCGGCGCGGGCCGGGATCGGGCAGGAGACGGCGCGGGCGGTCCTCAAGGTCATGGAGGCGCGGGGCGTCGTCCGTTTTCTCGGAAAAGAGGGACGCCGTCACCTTTGGGGCAGAGTCTGAGAGGGCGGCGGCTGAAGCGCCCGGTTAAACGTCCGTGAGAAATGCAAACCTTTTCTAAAATTTCCGAAAAGTTCTTGCAATCGCCCCGGGAATGAATTATAATAAACACACGGCGATATGCCGCTGATTGAAAGGACGGTATCAAAATGGAATACGGTATTCAGATGTACAGCCTCCGCGACATCACGGGCAGCGATCTTGACGGCGCGCTCAAGGCGGTCGCCGAAATGGGCTACAAGACGGTGGAATTCGCGGGCTTCTTCGGTCACCCGGCGGAAGACGTGAAAGCCATGATGGACAAATACGGACTTACCTGCTGCGGCACGCACAGCGGGCTCGGCGATCTGCTGAACGATTTTGAGGGTACGGTCAAATACCACAAGACCATCGGCAACACGAAATACATCATCCCCGGCCACGACCTTTCCACGAAGGAAAAGCTCGACACCTTCATCGCTCAGGTGAACGAGATCGCGCCGAAGCTCCGCGCCGAGGGCATCGAGCTCGGCTATCACAACCACTCCCATGAGTTCTATACGACCGGGGAGGGTTATCAGATCCACAAGGAACTCGAAGAGAGAGCGGACATTTTCTTCGAGCTTGACACCTATTGGGCATACGTCGCAAAGATCGATCCCGTCGCCGCGATGGAACGTCTCGGCAGCCGCATCCGCTGCATCCACTTAAAGGACGGCGACGCGAACGGCCGCGGCTGTTCGCTCGGCTCGGGGACGGCTCCCGTGAAGGCGGTCCGCGAAAAGGCGATCGAAATGGGCGTCGGCATCGTCGTGGAAAGCGAAGGACTCGAGCCCACCGGCAAGGAAGAGGTCGAACGCTGCATCAATTTCTTAAAGAGCCTCGACTGATCGATCCCTCGGGGGATCGCACGCGGATCCCGCTGGGATCGCCGCAAAACTGTAAAGGAGAACGACGGAAAATTGGCAAACCGGAACAACGATAATATTAAAATCCCGATCGGTCTGATTGTCTTGTCCTATATTTTCTATTGGCCTGTGGGGATCGTTCTGACCATTCTCCGGGTCGTTCTCTCATCGCAGAAACAAACCGGACAGAACCTCGGTCATAACACCGGCGCGGATATGCGCGCGCAGAACACCCGGCAGTTCACACAGACGGCGAACGCGCAGCAGACGACGACCAACCCGTATTATCAGCAGCAAATGGCGCGGCAGCAGCAAGCCGCACAGCAGCAGGCGGCACAGCAGCAGGCGGCGCATCAGCAGAGAACGGCGCAGCAGGCGAAAAACGCCGCCCAGGAGTCGAAAAAAGAGGAAAAGCTCGGCGGATTCATCGTCGGCGGCGTCCTCGCCGTGATTCTTTCGGGTCTCTTCATGCTGATCGGCGCGCGCGGCGGTTTTTCGACGGACGCGGTCCTCGGCCTCGTTGGCGCGGGCTCGTTCTTCGCTCTGATCGCGACGGCGTTCTTCGTAGGTCTGCGGCTCAGAAAGAACCGCAATGTGGAAATGAACCGCATCCGCAACATCATCGGTCAGAAGGACAGCTACAATCTCTCCAAGCTCGCGTCCGCTTCCGGCAAGAACCTGAAGAAGATCCGCAAGCAGCTCCAGAAAATGATCGACAAGGGCGAATTCGGCGACACGGCGTACATCGACCTCGGCACCAACAACTTCATGCGCCATCCCGACGCGGAGCCGGACGATCCCGAAGGCTTCGACTACCGCATGGTTTACGGCGATCTCTTCGCGAAAAAGAAGGAAGAGGGCGAGGGAGAGCCGGAGGACGACAGCGATCAGGCGCGCTTCAACCGGATCATCGGCGAGATCCGCCGGCTCAACGGCGAGATCCGGGACACGAAGGTCTCGGAGCGCATCGACCGCATCGAGGGGCACACGCGCCACATCTTCGACTATGTGACCGAGCATCCGGAAGCCATGCCCCAGATCCGCACGTTCATGAATTACTACCTTCCGACGACCCTCAAGCTGCTTGAATCCTACAGCAGGATCGAGCGGGTCGGCGTCGCCGGGGAGAACATGAAGAAATCGAAGGAAAACATCGAAAGCATCCTCGATCTGCTCGCCGTCGGCTTCGAACAGCAGGTCGACCAGCTCTTCCGCAACGAGTCCATCGACATCACGAGCGACATCAGCGTCCTCGAAACCATGATGCAGAAGGACGGACTGAACGGAAAGAACGATTTCGACATCTCCGCCTACGCGAACCAGACGCAGGTGACGGACGGGTATTCCGACGAGATCACGGACGAGATCGACGATTCGCTGGGCGGCGCGGCCGCGCAGAAAGCGCCCCAAAAGGACGATAAGAAATAAAGCGAAACAAAAAAGCACGGGATCCATGACAGCTCCCGTGTTTTTTGCGTCTTACAGTCCGAGCAGCGCCTCGGCGTTTTTGTGCGTGATCCGCTCGGTCAGCCCGGCGGAAAGCCCGAGCGAATCGAGATAGGCGAGCGTTTCGGCGGAGGAACACCACGGCGCGTCGCTGCCGAAGAGGATCTTCTCCGGATCGTGGCGGGTGAGCATCCGTTTGGCCTGCGCGGGCGCGAGCCCGCAGAAGCCTCCGAGCGAGGTGTCGATCCAAAGGTTTTTCCCGATGAGCTTTTCTTCGACCTCGTCCCACTGTTTGTTGCCGCCGTAGTGCGCCGCGACGAGCACGGCGTCAGGCGAGCGCTCGAGACGGCGGAGGATGCGGTCGGGAGAGGCGTGGATAAAATCGGGGGAATACACGTCGAAACCGGCGTGTGTCACAAGGAACATTCCGTGTTCCGCGGCGAGCGAAAAGACCGCGTCGAACCGCGGGTCGTCGATGGTATGTCCCGTGTAGTCCGGGTGGATCTTGAGCCCCCGGACGCCCGCTTCCTTCAGCCGTATGAGCTCGCGCTCCATGAATTCCGGGGTGCATTCCGGGTTGAGGCTCCCGAGCGGGGAGAGCCGGTCCCTGTGCTTCTTCAGCGTTTCGATGGCGAAGGTGTTGACGTTTTCGGTCTGCTTCGGGTTGGTCGCGATGTTGCAGATCACGGCGCGGTCGACGCCCCAGCGGTCGAGGGAGGCGAGCAGGCCTCCCACGGTGCCGTCGTACAGCGGCTCGGAGTGGATGCGCTCGGCAAGCGGCGGAAGGGCGCGGGGAGCGAGCTTGTCGGGAAAGGCGTGGGTGTGAAAATCGATCAGCATGGGAACCTCACGGAGCGCGTCGGCGCTTTTTTTGATGAAAGCAGTATAAGGGAAGAAAATGAGAAGGGATCGGCTAGAATGTGAATTTAATTTGAATATTTCCCGTGCCTCTTGATTCTTGCGGCAATTTAAGGTATGATTAGTACAATGGGGCAGAATGGTTTCGCGGTGCCAAGCCGTCGCCGTTTGAGTCCCGAAAGCGGCACCAATTCAGATCAACGGAGGATATATGGACAAAGTTCTGACAGACGGCGGACCGGGATCGGAGTTCCCGAAAACCGCCGCGGAGTTCCGCGAACTGCTCACGCGGAACGAGAAACCCGGAACGGACGGCGCAATGAACGCGCGTGAGCGCATCACGGCGCTTTTCGACGAGGGGACCTTTACGGAAATCGGCGCTTTCACCTCCCGCAGACGCGACCTTGACCCGGCGTCCGACGCGCCCGAGGGCGTGCTGACCGGATACGGCTCGGTGAACGGCTGCCTCGTCTACGCCTTCGCGCAGGACCTCGCCAAAACGAAGGGCGCGGTCAGCGACGCGACGGCGGATAAAATCGTCAATCTCTATCGGCTCGCCGTCGAAAACGGATGCCCGGTCGTGGGCTCGTTCGACAGCGCGGGCGCCGATCTCGTCGCGGGCGTGCGCGCGCTGGCGGGCTACGGCAGGATCATGAAGGCGGTCGGCTCAGCCTCCGGCGTGATCCCGCAGATCGCGATTGTTCCCGGCATCGCGCAGGGAGCCGCCGCGGTGATCGCCGCCATGTTCGATTTCGTAATCGCCACGGATAAAGCCTCGATCAGCGTCAATCCTCCCTTCGTGGTCGGGGGCGGTAAAACGGCGGACAACGTGGAGTCCGGTCTTGTTTCCCTCTCCGTTTCCGGCGACGCACAGGCGGCGGACGCGGCGAGAAAACTGCTTTCCTATCTGCCCTCCAACAACGAAGAGGGCACGGCGGAGAGCGTCCCGGAGGACGATCCCGACCGTCCGACGGATCTCTCGGCCTACCTCGCGTCCCGCGCGATGGGCGATCTGCTTGCGGAAATCGCCGACAAGCATTCCTTCCTTGAACTCGGCGGCGACTGCGCGAAGTCCGTCAAAACGGGCTTCCTGACGCTCGACGGGACGGCGTGCGGCGTGGTCGCGACCGATCACGCGGAAAACGGCGGCCGTCTCAACTCCCTCGCGGCGAGAAAAGCCGCACGGTTCGTGCTGTTCTGTGACTGCTTCCGCATTCCGCTGCTGACCTTCGTGGACTCGGAAGGCTTCGTGATCGCGGGAGAAGAAGAAAAGAATCCCTTTTCCTCCGAAATCGGCAAGCTGGCGGGCGCGTACGCCTCGGCGAGGACGCCCCTCGTTACCCTCGTTGCCGGTTCGGCATACGGTTCGGTCTTCTCGGTGCTCGGTTCGAAAGCCATCGGCGCGGACCTCGTTCTTGCGCTCGAGAGCGCCAAGGTCGGCTGCCTGAATCCCGCCGCGGCTGTCGCTCTGTTCGAGAACGACAAAATCGCCGGGGACGTGACCCGCGAAGCGCTGGAGCGCTCATGGGAAGATAAAGAAGCAAACGTGATCCACGCGGCGCGGGCGGGCGAGGTCGACGACGTGATCGATCCCGCCGAACTGAGGCAGAGGCTGACCTCCGCGGTGCTGATGCTTTCGGCGAAATCCGCGCGGGCTCCCGGCCGGCGTCACGCCAACATGCCGCTTTGATCGGAGGCCGTTATGATGATACTGCCCGTTTTCTGCGCGCTTACGAACAATCCCGAAACCATAGCGGAAAAGTTCAGCCTCATCGGGTACATGCTGCTCACCGGAATGGGAACGGTGTTTCTCGTCCTTGTGCTCCTGTGGGCGGTGATCGCCGTTTTCGGCGCGTTCGCCAAGGCTGAGGAGAGGCGCGAGCAAAAAAGGATCATGGAGCAGGTGAAGAATTCGCCCGCCCCGAACGATGTGAGCGCTCCCGAGCCCGTCGAGGTAGCGGAGCCGGAGGAGGACGACGGCGCGCTCGTTGCCGTCATCACCGCCGCCATCGAAGCTTACCGCAGCGCGGAGGGGCTCGCAGGCACCTCCTACCGCGTCGTCTCCTTCCGCCGGAAAAACGGCGGCCGGAGCTGGAACGCAAGATCCGCGGACTGACCGCATCCGTAAACTGAAATCATTTTGGAGGCAAATCATGAAAAAATACAACGTAACCGTCAACGGTGTGACCTATGAAGTTCTCGTGGAAGAGGCGGACGCTGCCGCTCCCGCCGCTCCCGCAGCCCCCGCAGCGGCCCCGAAAGCCGCCGCGAAGCCCGCAGCCCCCGCGAAGCCCGCTCCTTCCGGCGCGCAGGGCGCGATCAAGGTGACCGCCCCGATGCCCGGCACCATTCTCAAAATGGGTCTTAAGGTCGGCGATACCGTCAAGGCAAACGATCTCGTCTGCATCCTCGAGGCGATGAAGATGGAAAACGAAATCTTCGCGAAGGAAGGCGGCGTGGTCAAGTCCATCGACGCGCCCCAGGGTTCGTCCGTAAACACCGGCGACGTGATCATCACGCTCGGCTGAGTTTTACTCCCTCACAATTTTGACATAGGAGTGAAGCAAAGTGGAATTTTTAACGAATCTGTATGACACCACGGGGCTGAAGATCCTGTTTGACGATCCGGTCAAGCTCGGCAAAACCCTCGTGATGTATGTGATCATCGGCTTGCTCTTCTACCTCGCCATCGTGAAGAAATTCGAGCCGCTGCTCCTGCTTCCGATTGCGTTCGGCATGCTGCTGGCGAACCTCCCGGGCGCGGATCTGTACCACATGGAGCTCTTCATCCACCCGGACGGGTCCGCCCTCGACATCCAGCAGGTCATAGAGCAGGGCAGCCTGATCGACTTTCTCTACCTCGGCGTCAAGCTCGGCATATACCCCTCGCTGATCTTCCTCGGCGTGGGCGCGATGACCGACTTCTCCGCGCTGATCGCCAACCCGAAGTCCCTGCTCATGGGCGCGGGCGCGCAGCTCGGCGTGTTCGTGGCGTTCGGCGGCGCGATCCTGCTCGGCTTTGACGCGCACGCGGCGGGCTCCATCGGCATCATCGGCGGCGCGGACGGTCCTACGGCGATCCTCGTGACGAAGACCCTCGCTCCCCATCTGCTCGGCGCGATCGCGATCGCGGCGTACAGCTACATGGCGCTCATCCCGATCATCCAGCCCCCGTTCATGAAGCTGCTCACGACGAAAAAGGAGCGCTCGATCATCATGACCACGCTCCGTCCCGTCTCGAAAAAAGAAAAGATCATTTTCCCGATCGTCGTGGCCGTCGTCGTCACGCTGATCGTTCCCGCCGCCGCGCCCCTCATCGGATTTCTGATGCTCGGCAATCTCCTGAACGTCTGCGGCGTCTGCGACCGTCTTTCGAAGACCGCGCAGAATGAGCTCATGAACATCGTGACGATCTTCCTCGGCATCTCCGTCGGCGCGACGGCGAGCGCGGAGAACTTCCTCGCGTTCGATACCGTGAAGATCATCCTCCTCGGTCTTGCCGCCTTCTGCGTTTCCACCTGCGGCGGACTTCTCACCGGAAAAATCATGTGCGTCCTCACCAAGGGCAAGATCAACCCCCTCATCGGCTCGGCGGGCGTTTCCGCGGTGCCGATGGCGGCGCGCGTGTCCCAGATGGTCGGCCAGAAGGAGAATCCGTCGAACTTCCTTCTGATGCACGCCATGGGTCCGAACGTCGCGGGCGTGATCGGCTCTGCGGTCGCGGCGGGCGTGTTCCTGTCCTATTTCGCGTGAGCGATCAATTTGTGATAACGAAAGGTTCGTAAGATATGGCTAAAGTGAAAATTACGGAGACCGTTCTCCGCGACTCCCATCAGTCCCTGATCGCCACGCGTATGACGACCGAGCAAATGCTTCCGATCCTCGAGGACCTCGACAAGGTCGGCTACCACTCCCTCGAGGCGTGGGGCGGCGCGACCTTTGACTCCTGCCTGCGCTTCCTCGACGAGGATCCGTGGGAGCGGCTGCGCATCATCCGCTCGAAGGTGAAGAATACGAAGCTCCAGATGCTCTTCCGCGGACAGAACATCCTCGGCTACCGGCATTACGCCGACGACGTGGTGGAGTATTTCGTGCAGAAATCCATCGCCAACGGCATCGACATCATCCGCATCTTCGACGCCTTGAACGACGCGAGAAACCTCGAGACCGCCATCCGCGCGACGAAAAAAGAGGGCGGTCACGTTCAGGCGGCGATGAGCTATACCATCAGCCCCGTGCACTCGAGCGAGGCGTTCGCGAAATACGCGAAGCAGCTTGAGGATACCGGCGCGGACTCCATCTGCATCAAGGACATGTCCGGGCTCCTCACGCCCTATACGGCGTACGACCTTGTGAAGACAATCAAGGCGGAGGTGAAGATCCCCGTCCAGCTCCACACGCACTACACGACCGGTCTTGCCTCCATGACCATTCTGAAGGCGATCGAAGCGGGCGTGGACATCGTGGACACTGCGATCTCCCCGATGGCGATGGGCACGTCCCAGGCGCCCACCGAGGCGATCGTGGCGACGCTTCAGGGCACGGAATACGACACCGGGCTCGATCTCAGAAAGCTCGACAAGATCTGCAAATACTTCACGCCGCTGAGAGAGCAGTACATCAAGTCCGGCCTGCTCGACCCGAAGGTCTTAAAGGTGGACGTGAACTGCCTCCTGTATCAGGTGCCGGGCGGCATGCTTTCGAACATGGTGTCCCAGCTCAAGCAGATGGGGCAGAGCGAAAAGCTGAACGAGGTGCTCGAGGAGATCCCGCGGGTCCGCGAGGACGCCGGTTATCCGCCGCTCGTGACGCCCACCTCCCAGATCGTCGGCAACCAGGCGGTTCTGAACGTCATCATGGGCGAGCGCTACAAGAGCGTGTCGAAGGAATTCAAGGGCATCGTGCGCGGCGAGTACGGCAAAACGCCCGCGCCGATCAAGCCGGAGTTCGTGAAGAAGATCCTCGGCGACGAGAAGCCCATCACCTACCGCCCCGCGGACGATCTGAAGCCGGAGCTTGACACGCTCCGCGAAAAGGTCAAGCCGTGGCTCGAGCAGGAGGAGGACGTTCTGTCCTACGCCCTGTTCGAACAGGTTGCGACGAAGTTCTTCGAAAACCGCAAGGCGAAAAAATACGGGCTCGACGCGCTGAATGGCGACGCCAAGCTCGGCGTGCATTCTGTATAACGAATCTATGATCCTTGTCTGCGACCGAGGGGAATCCGGGCGCGCGGCAAGCATCCGGGAGCGGATCCTGCGGGTGGGGGTGCCCGCCGCGGTATCCGCTCTTGCTTCTCTCCGCGAGCATCTGCCGGTACGCCTCATCGTGACCTTTACCGACGTTTTCGACGAAGTGAGGCGCATGCCCTGCGACGACGTGTTTGCCGTCGTGATCGGGGACGGTTTCGTCAACACCGCCCTGAACGCCGTCCGCGCACCGGCGGACCGCTGGGAACCCGTCGTCCGGGACGCGCTCTTCCGTCAGCTCGGCATCGGGGAGGCGGAGAAGGACCCGTTCGGGGTGTTTCTCACGGCGAAGCTCTTCTTTTCGCCGTATTTCACAGAGTACCGCGGACGTCAGGTGTTCCCGACGGCTGCGGAAAAGCTCGTGTTTCTGCATCTCTTCGGCTGCTCGGACGAGCGGCATCCCAGAGACGCCGGACGGATCGAACGCTTCTGCCGCCCGGCGGGCAGGAAGGAGCCGGATCCGGACGGGGCACAAAACCGCATCGCCGCGCACGTTGCCCATATCAACGCCAAATTCGCCGACGCGATCGGAACCCGCCTGATCCGCGAGACAAGAGGAAAGGGCTACTTCATCGCGGCGGGGACGCTGTGAGGAAAGGGGAAACGCGGCTTTCTTAAAAATGATAGCTCGCGATGCTCCGCATCGCCGGCAAAGAACTTTCATACGACTGGTGCAGCGAACCACTTAGAGTGCAGCTTGGGGTAAGGTGCGGCGCACCGTCGAACTATTTTCGAATGCTTCTTGATGACATTGAAGAGTATGGACCGCGGATCGATCCGAAAACAGAAAAGCTGACGCTTCCCAAACGGCAACACGTCAGCTCTTTTCGTTTTCAAAACCTCATCTTGTCGATCAGCTCGATCTTCCGCCGCGACGAGCTGTACGCGAGCCTGAGATCCTCCGTCTCGTTCGCGAAGCGCTCCAGATCGCACAGCACGCGGTACCGCATGAAATACGGCAGGGTGGGGGAGAGGGAGAGCTCGCGCAGCCGCTTGACGGCCTCCGCCGGACGGCTCCGCAGCGCAGAAAGGTGGCGCTCGAACGGGGAGCCCGCTTCCTGTTCCACCGCCGCGGGACGGTCCGCTCTCAGCTCTCTGAGGGAGACGAAGTAATTGACGAGCGCGTAGGGGACGAATTCGCCGACGGAGCGCGCGTCGCACAGCACGTCCGTGATCTCGTCCGACGCGGCCGTGGCGATGAGCTCGCGGTTGTACCGCACCGCCCGCTCGAAATCCGCGCCGCAGTAGAGGCTCTTTTCGGCGCATTCCCCGGCCTTGTCCAGCTCCCGCGCCGCCGCCCGCAGATCGAGCGCGGCGGCGGACTGCGCGGCGTTCATGAGACAGGAGACGGCGAGCAGCAGGGCGATCTCGTCGTCGATGAGCTCCGCGGGCACCTCGCCGCAGAGCGCTTCGCATCCGCGCCAGTCCTTTTCGGAAAACCGCGCCTTGATGCCGTCGATGACGGAGAGCTTTTTGTACTGCCGGTCGAATTCGGGGGAGAGGAAGAACGCTCCCACGGGGGTGTCGAGCCGCTCTGCGAGATAGCACAGCGTCGCGACGGAGGGAGACGCGCTTCCGGATTCGATCAGGCTGAGCATGTTCCGCGAAATGCGCTCTCCCGCGAGCTCCTTCTGCGTCATGCCGCGCCGCAGCCTCAGCTCGCGGATCTTCGCGCCGAGCCCGGGCGTGAGGTCAGGCATGATCCGCGGCTCCCTGTGCGGGCTTGATGCCGTACTTCTCGTCCATGGCGCGCAGTTTTTCCTCGATGCCCTCCGTGACGCAGTTCTGATAGTACGCGATCAGCCCGTCCATCTCGTCCGAGCGGCCGCCGAGCTTGGTCAGAAGGGTCTTGATTTCATATTCCATATCCTTGATGCACGTGGTGAGCTCGCGGATGCAGTTTTCCACGCTCCCGTGCAGATCGCCGCTGACCGCCGACAGCAGCTCGCTCGCGGTCTGGGAAATGCGGTCGCGGATATAGGACGCCTCCGCTTCCGTCTCCGCGCGGATGCGCGTCACGTCCGCGTCGCAGTCCCTCCGCTTCTGTTCGCAGTCGAGGGCAGCTTCGGTGCGCAGCTTTTCCGCTTCCGTTTTCGCTTCGGTAAGCAGTTCGTCCGCGCCGCGGTTCGCGTTGATGAGAATGTCGCCCAGCTGTGAGCTGATTTTGTCGTACATGCTCAGCTTGTAGGCGTCGCTGCCCTTGTCGGTGACGCTCCCGCGGGCCTCTTGAAGCCGTCTTTCGACCTCGGCTTCCACGGACCCGTACGCGGCGTCGATTTCGCGCTGCTTTGCCGCCTTCAGCTGCTCGAGCTGATCGAGGACGTAGGTTTTGACGTCCGCGACCTCCTTGTCCTTCTGCGCGAATTTCTGGCGCAGCTGCTCAGCCTCTTCCTCTGCGGCGCGGGTGCGCCCGGCGGCGTCCTCCGCCTCGGCGAGCTTCGCTTTCAGCGCGTCGATCTCGCCGATGAGCCGCACGATCTCCTCGCCCTTCGCGTTCGCCTCGCCGCGGGCAAATTTCAGTTCCTTGTCCCATTCGGCCTTCGCGGCGTCGAACTCGCCGGTCTTCGCGGCGAGCGCGGCATCCTTTTCGGCAAGGAGCGCGTTCTTTGCGTCGAGGAGCGTGTTCTTTTCGTCGAGCGCGGCGTCCCGGTTCCCAAGCTCGGCCCGGAGCGAAGCGAGCTCGGCGTCAAGCTCCTCAGCCCGTCTGCCGCGTTCCTCGGCAGCCTCGCGCAGCCCCTCCAGTTCAGCCTCGAGGGCGGCGGCCTGATCTCTGATCTGCGCCGTCTCGGCGGCGGCGGCTTCGGCTTCCTTTTTCAGGGCATCGATCTCCTCCGCGTGCCGCATATCCGTTTCCATGATATAGTTGTTGACGTCGTCGCGGTTGAATCCGCCGAATTTGGAGCGGAACCGTTTCCCGTTCGCTTCGTTCATACTGCCCTCCGTCGTGACGTATTGTGCTTCTCTTCTTATTCTACCACAGTTTCCGTGAAAAATCAACCATGTGCGACAGATTAGCCGGTAAAACAATTTCAAAAAACAGCGAATTTAATATGGACTTGAAGGGAAAAATGTGGTATAATGACCACAAATCTTTTTTCATTGCAATGGGACGGTAATCACATGGATTATAAGCATCTTGCGGAGCTTTTATACCCGGACGTCCGGATGACGCCCGAGGAGGTCGAGGCGAAATATCCGCCGCGGAATCTGCCCGAGGGAGCGAAGGTCACCCGCTTCGCGCCGAGCCCCACAGGCTTTGTGCATTTCGGCGGGATGTATCAGGCGGTCGTGGACGAACGGCTCGCCCACCAGTCCGGCGGCGTGTTCTTTCTGCGCATCGAGGACACCGACGGTCAGCGCGAGGTGGACGGCGCGGTCGAGGCGCTGCTCAAAACCCTCGCGGCGTACGGCGTCTCCTACGACGAGGGCGTGGTCATGAATTCCGACGGCACGCTCTCCGAGGCGGGGGATTACGGCCCCTATAAGCAGAGCGAGCGGGCACAGCTTTATCACGTCTTTGCGAAAAAGCTCGTCGCGGAGGGCAAGGCTTATCCCTGCTTCTCCACCGAGGAGGAACTGGAAGAAATTCAGGCGACGGACAAGAAAGCGGAGATCCAGAACACCGACTGGCACACCGCCGCCGCCGAAAAGCGCGCCGCCATGCTGAAAAACCGCGACTTCACCATCGAGGACGTGCGCCGGCATCTCGAAAACGGCGATCCCTTCGTGCTGCGCATCCTCGCGGACGGCGACCCGGAGAAGAAGACGAAGTTCACCGACCTTGTGAAGGGGAACCTCGATGTGCCCGAAAACGACGAGGACTTCGTGCTCCTCAAATCGGACGGAATCCCGACCTATCACTTCGCCCACGCCGTCGACGATCACCTCATGAAGACGACCCACGTCATCCGCGGCGAGGACTGGCTCCCGAGCCTCCCGAAGCACATCCAGCTCTTCCGGTATCTCGGCTTTAAAATGCCGAAATACCTCCACACCGCGCAGATTTTGAAGACCGACGAAAACGGGAACAAGAAAAAGCTCTCGAAACGGGACCGCGGCGCGAAAATGGACGATTACCGCGAGCTCGGCTACGTGACCGAGGTCGTGTGGGAATACCTGCTCACCCTGCTCAACTCGAATTTCGAGGAATGGCACGCCCAGAACCCCGACAAGAGCGCGCAGGATTTCCCGTTCAACATCAAGAAAATGGCGACCTCCGGCTGTCTCTTCGACTTTGACAAGCTGAACGACGTCTCGAAGAACGTCCTCTCGAAGATGACCGCCGACGCGATCTATGACCGCACGCTCGACTGGGCGAAGGACTTCGATCCCGACTTCGCCGCCATGCTCGAAGCGGACCCCGCCTACGCGAAGGCGATCTTCTCCATCGGGCGCGGCGGGAAAAAGCCGAGAAAGGATTTCGCCACCCTCGCCGAGGTGAAGCCCTTCATCCGCTTCTTCTACGACGACTTGTTCGAGCTCGAGGACGGGATCCCCGAAAAATTCGACCGCGCGGACGTCAAGGCGGTCTTCGAGGCGTTCCTCGACGGCTATGATCCCTCGGACGACATGAACGCGTGGTTCGAGAAGATCAAAAAGATCGGCGAGAGCCTCGGCTACACGCCCGACATGAAGGCGTACAAGGCGGACCCGGACGCGTACCGCGGCAACGTCGGCGACGTTTCGATGTTTTTGCGCGTCGCCGTGACCGGACGTCTCAATTCCCCCGATATGTACGCCGTCATGCAGGTGCTCGGCGAGGACCGCGTCCGCGGACGGGTCGCCGCCATGCTCGCGGCGCTTTGAGTGTACAGGCACAACGAACGGAGGACGAAAATAATGGCTGAATCCAATTTCATTCACGACTTTATCGACGAGGACATCGCCTCGGGCAAAACGAAAACCGTTCACACCCGGTTTCCCCCCGAGCCGAACGGATATCTGCACATCGGTCACTGCAAGGCGCTGGTGATCGACTTCGGCACGGCGCAGAAATACGGCGGACTGTGCAACCTCCGCATGGACGACACCAACCCGGCGAAGGAGGACACCGAATTCGTCGACGCGATCAAGGAAGACATCCATTGGCTCGGCTTCGACTGGGGCGACCGCTTCTATTACGGCTCCGACTATTTCGCGCGGACCTACGAGCTTGCCGAGGACCTGATCAAAAAGGGCGACGCGTACGTCTGCGAGCTCAGCCCCGAAGAGTTCAAAGAATACCGCGGCGACCTCACCCACCCCGCCGTCTCCCCGTGGCGCGACAGACCCGCCGAAGAAAGCCTCGATCTCTTCCACCGGATGCGCGACGGCGAATTCCCGGAAGGAAAGTACACCCTGCGCGCGAAGATCGACCTCGCGTCCGGCAATTTCAATATGCGCGACCCGGTTCTCTACCGCATCCGCTACATCGAACATCACCGGCAGGGCACGAAATGGTGCGTCTTCCCGATGTACGACTTCGCCCACCCCATTCAGGACGCGCTGGAGGGCATCACGCACAGCCTCTGCTCCCTCGAGTATGAGGATCACCGCCCGCTGTACAACTGGGTCATCGAGCACTGCGACGTCCCCTCGAAGCCGCGGCAGATCGAATTCGCGCGGCTGAATATCACGAACACCGTTCTGTCGAAGCGGTATCTGCGAGGTCTCGTGGAGACCGGCGTCGTCGACGGCTGGGACGACCCGAGAATGCCCACCCTCTGCGGCCTGAGACGCCGCGGCTACACACCCGAGGCGATCCTCGACTTCATCGGGCGCATCGGCGTGTCCAAGGCAAACAGCATGGTGAACATCGGCCTGCTCGAGCACTGCGTCCGCTCGGAGCTCAACCTCAAAGCCCCGCGCCGCATCGCCGTGATGAACCCGATCAAGGTCGTCGTGGACAATTTCCCGGCGGACAAGACCGAGTATTTCCCGGTTCCGAACAATCCGAACGACCCGGAGGCGGGCACGAGGGACGTGCCGTTCACGCGCGAGCTTTGGATCGACGCGGACGATTTCGCCGAGGTTCCGCCGCCGAAGTTCTTCCGCCTGAAACCGGGCGGGGAGGTGCGGCTCATGAGCTCGTACATCATCCGCTGCGGCGAGATCGTGAAAAATCCCGACGGCACCGTGAAGGAGATCCACGCGACCGCCGATCTCGAGACCGGGACCGGCGTGCCGACCGACCGCAAGGTCAAGGGTACGATCCATTGGCTGAGTGCCGATTACGCCGTCGATACCGAGGCGATTCTCTACGACCGGCTCTTCACCGAGGAGAACATGAACGACCTGCCCGAGGGCAAGACCTATCAGGATTATCTCAATCCCGACTCCGCCGTGCGGATGCCAAACGCGAAGATCGAGCCCTCCCTGAAGGATTCGAAGCCCGGAGAGACCTTCCAGTTCGTGCGCATCGGCTATTTCACGCGGGACACGAAGAACTCCGGCGTGTTTGGCCGCGTCGTGTCGCTGAAGGACAATTACAAGCCCGAGGCGTGATTCGCGGGTGATTCGCGATCTACGGGTGATCCGCGATCCGCGGGTGATCCGAGCGGGAAAACTTCAAAAAAATCTGAAAAACGCATTGACAAACCATCCGGTTTGTGATATACTATCAAGGCTGTCAATTCATAGACAGCCCATGCCCCATTAGCTCAGCAGGTAGAGCACTTGACTTTTAATCAAGGTGTCCGGAGTTCGAATCTCCGATGGAGCAGAAGAAAGGTCGCTTCGGCGGCTTTTCTGTTTTTCCGGGGGCTTTTTCCGGCGGGGGACCTTCCCCCTTTTTTTCATCCCGCTCCGGAAACTTTTGAAACCGCTTGACGGAGCGGAGGAATTATGATACAATCAAACAGTGAAAGGCGGTGATTTTCATGCGGATCAGAAAGGCAGAGCGGGGGGATCTTCCGGCTCTGCTCGCCCTGTATTCGGAGGCGAGAGCCACCATCGCGCTGCTCGGCATCGATCAGTGGCAGGACGGCTATCCGGGCGAGGACGCGGTGCTCTCCGACATCGAAGCGGGGCGCGGACGCGTCGTCGAGGACGAGGACGGAGAAATCGCCGGGGCGTTCGCCCTGTGCGAGGGGGAGGACCCCACCTACCGCGTCATCGAAAACGGCTCGTGGATGACGTCCGAGCCCTACCTCGCCATGCACCGCACGGCGATCCGCGTGAAGAACCGCGGCACGGGCGTCTCCGGCATGATCGTCCGGGACGCGAAGGAGTCGGCGCGGCGGCTGGGACTCAGAACCCTGCGCATCGACACCCACGAGGGCAACGTCGTCATGCGGCGGATGCTCGAGAAAAACGGCTTTGAATACCGCGGCGTCATCCATCTCTTAAACGGAGATCCGCGCGTCGCCTATGAGATTTTGACCGGCAATACGGAAAGAGAGGACGAAGAATGAAAATCACGAGCTTCAACGAGAACTGGACGGTTTCGGCGCACGGGAAAACCGAGTCCGTCACCCTTCCGCACGACGCCATGGTCGGCACGCCCCGCACGCCGGACAGCAGAACGGGCCCCGATCTCGGCTTCTTTCAGCCCACCAGAGCCATTTATCAGAAGAAATTCACCCCGGACGGGACGGCGAAAAAGCACTTTCTGAAATTCGACGGCGTGATGGGACTGTGCGAGGTCTATCTCAACCGTCAACTGCTCGCAACCCATCCCTACGGTTATACGGCGTTCCTCTGCGATCTCACGCCCTACCTGAGAGAAGGGGAAAACGAAATCACCGTGAGAGCCGACACCACGGCGCAGGTTTCGTCCAGGTGGTACACGGGCTGCGGCATTTACCGGGACGTTTCGCTTCTGACCTCCGGCGCGGATCATTTCGTTCCGGACGGACTGTTTGTCAAGACCCTGCGGCTGTATGACGGCACGGCGTCGGTCGAGGTCGAGGTAAAGATCCACGCCCACGCCGATACGGGAGCCCGCCTGAATCTGACCCTCGCCGGCACAACGACGAAGAAGAGACTGCATCTCACCGCGGGCGACAACGTCTTTTCGTTCCGGATGATGCTCCGCGGAGCCGGACTGTGGACGCCGGACGATCCGGTCCTGCACACCTGCCGCGCCGAGCTTGTCACCGAGGAGGGCGGGGACGAGACGGAGGTCACCTTCGGGCTCCGCACCGTGGAAACCGACCCCGAGCGCGGACTTCTGCTCAACGGCGAACCCGTGAAGCTCTACGGCGGCTGCATCCATCACGACAACGGCATCGTCGGCGCGGCGGCGTACCGCGCGGCGGAGCGCAGACGCGTGCGCATCCTGAAGGAAAACGGTTTCAACGCCATCCGCACCGCGCACAATCCGCCCTCGTCCGCCCTGCTTGACGCTTGCGACCGGATGGGCATGCTCGTGATCGACGAGATTTTCGACTGCTGGCGCATCGGGAAACGGGATTTCGACTACCACCTCTTCTTTGAAAGCAATTGGGAAGCCGACACCGCCTCCATGGTCCTGCGCGACCGGAATCACCCCTCGGTCATCCTTTGGTCCACCGGAAACGAGATCCCCGAAAAGAGCGGATTGTCGGATGGCTACGTCACCGCGAAAAAGCTCGCCGACCTCATCCGCTCCTGCGATCCCACCCGCCCCGTGACGCATGCCTTCTGCACCTTCTGGGAAGACCCGGAAATGAACAAAAAGGATGGAGAGACGCGGTATCTCGGCGCGGATGTGCTCGATTTCTGGTCGGAGCGCACCGCTCCCATCGCCGATACGCTCGACGTCTCCGGCTATAACTATTTCTTCGACCGGCTCGACAAGGACGAGGCGCGGTTCCCCGACCGGCTCATCGCGATGACGGAATCCTTCCCGCTCGACGCCGTGAAGGGAGCGGTCCGTCTTGAAAACGATCCGCGCTTTATCGGCGAATTTGTCTGGACCGCGTGGGATTACTTTGGAGAGACCTCCATCGGACATGTGAAATACGACGCGGAAGGCGTGCATTGGGGACTCTTCGGGCATCCCTACCACATCGCGGACTGCGGCGACTTCGATATCTGCGGCTTCCCGAGACCGCAGCTGTGCCTCCGCGAGGCGGCGTGGAATAAAAACGCCGTGCGCCTGCTCTCGTCCGATCCCGCAAAGTTCGGGCGGAAATACGCGATCTCGGCGTGGGGCTTCTACGACGCACAGAGCACGTGGACTTATCCCGGACAAGAGGGGCAGAAAACCGAGCTCTTCATCTTCTCCCGCGCGGATGAGGTCGAGGCGTTCGTCAACGGCGTGTCCCTCGGGAAAAAGACCCCGGACGAAAACGGCACGGCGCGCTATGAGGCGGTTTACGAGCCCGGCGAGGTCCGCGCCGCGGCGTACCGAAACGGTGAGAAGGTCGGTGAGGACTGCCTCGCGACGACCGGCAAGCCCGCCTTTTTGACCCTGCGCGCGACCCGGGAGGGAGAGGGCGCGGAGATCGTCTACCTCGAAATCGAACTGCTGGACGAAAACGGACGCCTGTCCTGGACCGCGGACAGCGAGGTCAAGGTGGAAGTCACGGGAGGAGCTGTCATCGGCACGGGCACCGGCAGAAACGACGACGACCACGTTTATACCGATCCGACCTGCCGCGCGTATCACGGCCGCCTGCTCGCCGCCATCCGGCCCGAAGAGCCCGACTGCGCCGTTGTCGTGACGGCGGACGGCTTCTCGACCGGGATGCCCATCCCCCTGGAATGAGGCGGAAACGGAATGACGGTTAAATCGGAACTCATGTACGAGGCGGCGGTCCGCCGCTCCCTCGCCCGCATGACGCATGAGATCATCGAACGCAACAAAGGCACCGCGCGTCTTCTGCTCGTCGGGATCAAAAGACGCGGGGTGCCGCTGGCAAAAATTCTGGCGGAGAACATCAAGCGGTTCGAGGGAGTTGACGTGCCCGTCGGGACGATCGACATCACCCTCTACCGCGACGATCTGACCGAGACCGTCGTGCTCCCCGAAGCGGCGGCGAGTTATATGCCCGTGGACGTCGCGGGGATGACCGTGGTCCTTGTGGACGACGTGATCTATACGGGACGGACGGCGCGCGCGGCGATCGAGGCGGTGTTTTCCTACGGCAGACCGGCGGCGATCCGGCTTGCCGTGCTGATCGACCGGGGACACCGGGAACTGCCCATCCGACCGGATTTCGTCGGAAAGAACATCCCGACCTCCAAGGAAGAGATCGTTTCCGTCCGCATGCCGGAATTCGACGGCGGAATGGACGTGCGCATCCTCGAAGACCGCTGAACAAAAAGACTCAGCGGATGAGATCGGCGTATTCCGCGCCGACGAGCGCGCACAGTTCGTCGGGGTTTACACAGAGCTGCACGCCCCGCTGACCGGCGCTGACGTGGATCGTTTCGAAGAGCTGCGCGCACTCGTCGATGAAGGTGGGGAACTTCTTCTTCATCCCGACGGGGGAGCATCCGCCCCGGATGTACCCGGTGAGGGGGAAGAGCTCCTTGACGTGGATCATTTCGACCCGCTTCACCCCCGCTGCCGACGCGCATTTCTTGAGATCGAGCTCGCAGGACACGGGGATGCAGAACACTTCGTGCTCCCCGCGCTCATCCCGGCAGACGAGGGTCTTGAACATCCTGTCCGGGTCGATCCCGAGCAGGTCCGCCGCGTGCGTGCCGGAGAGATCGTCCTCATCGACCTCATATTCGCCGACCGAATAGGGGATTTGCGCGGCGTCAAGCAGCCGCATGGCGTTGGTTTTCGTCACGGTTCGCACCTCCGTTCGTCCGTTTTGATTCACCGATCCCTTGCGGGATTGTGTCGGTATTTTATCAGAATCCGCACCGGATTTCCATCGCTTCCTGTGTACGGGATGTGAACAAGCCGGGCGATTCCATGATCAAAGCATCTCGGAAGGGCTGACATGAAAGAAAAGCTGAAAATCTATTTCAAAAAATACCTGATCGACGCGATGGGGGCGATGGCGCAGGGTCTGTTCGCGTCCCTGCTCATCGGCACCATCTTCTCAACCATCGGGAAATATACGGGGATCGCGTTCTTCGGAGAGCTCAATTCCTACGCGGCGGGCGCGACCGGCATGGCGATCGGCGCGGCGGTCGCGTATTCCATGAAGGCGCATCCCCTCGTGATCTTCTCCGCCGCGACGGTCGGCGGCGCGGGTTACGCCATCGGCATGGACGTCGAAAAGATCGGTGCGGCGGGCGAGATCTATCACGCCGCTGCCGGACCGGCGGGCGCGTTCATCGCCGTCATCATCGCCGTGGAGCTCGGGATGCTCGTCTCGAAGAAAACGCGCGTGGACATTCTCGTGACGCCCGCCGTGACCGTGCTGTCCGGCGTGCTCGCGGCGAAGCTCATCTCCCCCGGCATCGGCTGGCTGATGTACATGCTCGGGCATTTCGTCAACACGGCGACGGAATACCATCCCTTCTTCATGGGGATCGTGATTTCAGTCGTCGTCGGCATGGTCCTCACGCTCCCGATCTCATCCGCGGCGCTCTGCTCCATGATCGGCATCGCGGGGATCGCCGGAGGCGCCGCCGCGGTGGGATGCTGCTGTCAAATGGTGGGATTTGCCGCCTGCTCGTTCCGGGAAAACCGGTGGAGCGGACTCGTTTCCCAGGGGCTCGGAACCTCGATGCTCCAGATGGGCAATATCTGCCGCCATCCGCAGATCTGGCTGCCGCCCACGCTGGCCGCAGCGATCTGCGGTCCGCTCTCGACCGTGCTGTTCAGGCTGGAATGCGAGGGCGTGGCCGCCGGCATGGGGACCTGCGGGCTCGTAGGTCCGATCGGCATTCTCGCCGCCTCCGGCATGGGCGCAGGATCGTGGCTTGGGATCGGTCTTCTGTGCGTCCTGATGCCCGCCGCGCTGTCCGTGCTCTTTACCGAGCTGATGAAGAGGCTCGGCTGGGTCCGGGACGGGTACATGAAGCTCGACGCGTGAGAACGCGGAAAACGATCCCGCTCACTTCCGATTTGGATTTGGCCCTTGAAAAAAACGGGGCACTGTGGTATGATGAGAGGGACGAACAGGAAGGTGATGCGTATGCAGAAGGAAAAAAAGGGAAATAAGACGATCGCGGTCAACCGGAAGGCGCGTCACGATTATTTTGTCGAGGACACCTACGAAGCGGGGATCGCGCTCTTCGGAACCGAGGTCAAAAGCGTGCGGCTCGGGCAGGTCAATCTGAAGGACTCCTACTGCCGCGTGAAAAACGGGGAGCTCTTCGCGGTCGGCGTGCACATCTCTCCTTATGAAAAGGGAAATATCTTCAACCGGGATCCCATGCGCGACAAAAAGCTCCTGATGCACAAAAAGGAAATTCTGAAACTGGGTCAGTACGTCACACGGGACAGCTATACCCTCGTGCCGCTGTCGCTGTACTTCTCCGGCTCGAACGTCAAGATGGAGGTCGGGCTGTGCAAGGGCAAGAAGCTCTGGGACAAGCGCGAGGCGGACGCGAAGGCGGACGCCGGGCGGGAGATCGAGCGGGTCACGAAGTCCCGCGGCAAAGCGGACCGGTACGACGACTGACAATCCGACGCAAAGGGGGCTCATATGGAATTCAGCGAACTGTTTCAAAAGCGCCGGTCGATCCGGCAGTACACCGGGGAGAGCATTCCCGCGGAACATATCCGCAAAATCCTCGAAGCGGGGCTCCGCGCGCCGAACGCCTGCAACGCCCAGCTCTGGCATTTCTATGTGCTGGTCGGAAAAGAGAAGATCGAAGGACTGATCCCGGACGTCTGCCGTCAGGAGTGGATCAAAAAGACCGCGTTCGTAGTCGTCATCACGGAAAACGCGGAACCTTTGAACGCCCGGTTCGGCGCGGAGAAGGGAAATCTCTTCGTCGCGGAGAACGCGGGCGCGGCGGCGGAGAACATGTCGCTTATGGCGGCAGAGTTCGGATACGCCTCCTGCTTTGTCGGGGCGTTCGATGAGGACAAATGCCGGGAATACGTCGGCGCGAAGCCGGAGGAAAGACCGGTGCTGATGCTTCCCGTCGGCGTGCCCGCCGCGGACGTGCCGCTGAGGGACCGCAAGCCCTTCGAGGAAGCCGTGACGATTCTCGGGGATTTCGTAGAGACGGCTCCGGAAGCAAAAAGCGACGGGCCTTTCCGGATCGAGAGCCAGTATCTTCCCGGAGCGGTGTTCGACGACGTGGGAATGCCGAAAGCGACGATCCATAACGCCAATCTGGAAGGCGCGCGCTTCTCGGATATCAATCTCAAATCCGGCTTCTTCGGCGGGATGACGTTTGAGGGATCGTACTTCGGCAATGCGGATATGAAGAACTCGACCTTCGAGCATATCGATTTTTCCGGAGCGCATTTTGTCCGGGCCGATTTCTCAGACGCCGTTTTCGAGGACTGCAAGGGTCTGGACTGACCTGCCGGCGATTCCCGGTCCGCGCGCTTGCCTGCGAGGGCAGCGGGATGAAAATCTCCCCAAACAGACGGAGGAGACCGAGAATTGTTTCATTTTCCGGAAAAGAACGGCTTGAGCGGCATATTAAAGTTAAAGTTCGGTTAATCCTTTGCCGATCCTATTGCATAGCGGAGCGGATTATGGTATAATACTCATGCGGCGGGAAAAGTACGACCTGCCGCATCCACGGGGACGTAAAGGTTTCGACGGGGATTTTGAAGTGCGATAAGCGGGTAGAGCTTGGGGTAACTCTCTAAAAGGCTCCGATTAAACAATAAACGCTAACGAAAATTTAGCAGTCGCTGCCTGACAAAGGCGGCTGTCCGTCCGGGGAGTGCCGCGGCCCCGGAATGTCCCGAACGGGAGTGCGTCCATCTGACCACGGCATCATTTCAGCGGCGAACGTGAACGGTGAGTTTGCCTTTGTAACCGTCATGCACTAAACGGCTACCGACCTGTGTACCCTGACCGCCGGGGACACGGGCGGGAAACACAAAAGACGGTCTGCACCCGGAGAAAGTCGCGCGGATGGGTTTTCGGACGCGGGTTCGACTCCCGCCGTCTCCATACGAAAAAAGGACTCCACAGGAGTCCTTTTTTCGTATGGAGACGGCGGGCTCGGTGAAACCGCTGGAGTTCCTTACGTTCGCCCTCGATTTCGGCTTCCCTGTACTCGGAC
>JAFYBN010000093.1 GCA_017540175.1 Clostridia bacterium
GGCGGAAGGAGGGAACATCATGCAGACCGGCGTCGTCTTCGACGTGAAAAGCTTCGCCCTGAACGACGGACCGGGCATCCGCACGACGGCCTTTCTCAAGGGCTGTCCCCTGCGCTGCCGCTGGTGCCACAACCCGGAAGGGCTTTCCCCGAAGCCGGAGCTGACCGTCAAAACGGCGCGGTGCACGCACTGCGGCAAGTGCCGCGAGCCCTGCTCCCACCCGGAATGCAAGCCCTTCGGCCGCTGCCTGCACGTCTGCCCGATGGGGAACATTTCCGTCGCCGGGACGGAATGGACGGCAGAGCGGCTGACCGAACGCCTGCTTCGCGACGCCGATCTCTTCGGAGAGGACGGCGGCGTGACCTTCTCCGGAGGCGAGCCGCTCATGCAGGCGGATTTCGTTTCGGAATGCGCCGCGCTCCTGCACGATAAAGGCGTCCGCTGCGCGCTCGAGACCTCCTCCTTTGCCAAGCCCGAGATCTACCGCCGCGTGACCGGGGCGATGGACTATATCATGGCGGACATCAAGCTCATGGACCCCGCCCTGCACCGGGAATACTGCGGTGTGTCAAACGGGGTCATTCTCGAAAATCTCGCGTGGCTGAAGAACTCCGGGAGGCCCTTCGTCTTCCGCGTCCCGCTCATCCCGGGCATCACCGACACGGACGAAAACCTGTCGGCGATCGCGCGTTTTGCCGGGGACTCCCCCGTCGAGCTTTTGCCGTACAACGTCATGGCGGGCGCGAAATACGCGTCGGTCGGCAGGGAGTTTTCCCTCCCCGCGCTCGAAAAGCAGGACGCGGAGAAAAAAGCGCACATCCTTTCCTTCTTCGAAAATGCCGCGATGAAGAACTGAATCCCGAAAGAGGTATAGAATGAACAAAGAACTGTTTGATTTTGTCGTCTCCCACCGCCAGAGAGCGCTCAGGACGACGACCTTACCCGACCGCTCCGCGGAGTACGCCGCGAAGGGTCTCTCCCCCCGCGCGCGCATGTCCGACCGCTTCGTGCGGCTCATGGACGCGGAGGTCCCCCACATCCTGCCCGGGCAGAAGATCGTCTTTCTGCGCACGGTGAACCGCCCCTACGACTGCTTCACGGAGGACGAGTGGGCAGAGATCAGATCGAAGCACTTCGTCCACGAGCTCGGCTACATCTCGAACATCTGCCCCGACCACGGCTTTCTGTTGAAAACCGGTCTTCTCGCCGCGAAGGATTTCGCGGACGAGTACGGAAAAGCCGATATAGACGCGCTCCTGCGCCTCGTGTCCCGCTACCGGGACGAGGCCCTGAAGGAGGGCAGGGAGGACGCCGCGAAGGTGCTCGAAAAGGTTCCCGCGTACCCTGCCGAGACCTTCCGCGAGGCGCTGCAGTTCTTCCGCATCGTGCATTACGCGCTCTGGGCGGAGGGGAATTACCACAACACCGTCGGCCGCTTCGACAAGTGGATGTGGCCCTATCTCGAAGCGGACCTCGACGCCGGAATCCTCACGAAAGACGAGGCGTACGAGCTTCTTCTCGATTTCTTCCTTTCCTTCAACATCGACTCCGACCTGTATAACGGCATCCAGCAGGGCGACAACGGCCAGTCCATGATGCTCGGCGGGGACGACGGACAGGGCGGCGAGATCTGGAATCCGCTCACCGAAATGTGCCTCCGGGCGTCGGGAGAGCTGAAAATGATCGACCCGAAGATCAACCTGCGCGTGACGAAAAAAACGCCCCTCTCCGTGTACGAAGAGGGGACGAAGCTCACGAAGGTCGGGCTCGGCTTCCCCCAGTACTCAAACGACGACACGGTGATCCCCGCGCTCGTGAACTGGGGGTACGATCCCGAAGACGCCGCGGACTACACTGTCGCCGCGTGCTGGGAGTTCATCATCCCGGGCAAGGGCATGGAGATCGCGAACATCGGCGCGATGAGCTATCCCCTCGCCGTGGACCGCGCGTTCCGCTCCGCCCTCGGCTCAGCCCGGACCTTTGAGGATTTCACCGCCGCGGTGGAGGCGGAGATCAAAAAGCAGGTCGATGAGATCATCGCGAAGGTGCACGACGTCTGGTTCGTGCCGTCCCCCTTCCTCGATCTGCTCTACGGCGGGCGGGATATCTCAAAGGGGAACAAGTACAACAATTTCGGCATCCACGGCACGGGCGTCTCCTGCGCCGCGGACTCCCTTGCCGCGATCAAAAAATACGTCTACGACGAAAAGAGCGTGACCCCGGAGGAATACCTCGCCGCCGTGGACGCGGATTTCGAGGGTTACGACGAGTTCTGCCACCGCCTCCGGTACGAGACCCCCAAGGTCGGCTTCGGCGACGCGGAGACGGACGCCCTGCTCACATGGCTGACCGAGGCGTTCTCCAAAGCCGTGGACGGAAGGAGAAACGAGCGCGGCGGGATCTGGAGAGCGGGCACGGGCTCGGCGATGTTCTATCTCTGGCACGCCGCCGAGATCGGCGCCTCCCCGGACGGACGGCGCAAAAACGAGCCGTTCGCCGCGAACTATTCCCCGTCGCTGTTCGCGAAGATCGACAACCCGATCGGCATCGTGAAGAGCTTCACCGCGCCGGACCTCGCAAAGGTCTGCAACGGCGGTCCGCTGACGCTCGAATTCGATTCGTCCGTGTTCGCTCAGCCGGAGAACTGCACGAAGGTCGCCTCCCTCGTGCGGTACTTCGTACAGAGCGGCGGGCATCAGCTCCAGCTCAACGCCGTGAACCGGGACGCCCTGCTCGACGCGCAGAAACACCCGGAAAACTACGAGCGCCTCATCGTCCGCATCTGGGGCTGGAGCGCGTATTTCGTGGA
>JAFYBN010000011.1 GCA_017540175.1 Clostridia bacterium
CCTCGGACTCATCTGCATCGGGCTTGCGCTCGTGCTGGCCTTTGTGATCGCGCCGTTCGTCAACAAATTCTCGGACAGCCGCTCGGAGGTCCTGAGAGTGAAGCAGACCGTGACGCGGGGACACAGGCTGACCGGGGAAGATATCGAGCGCGTCAGCGTCGGAAACTACAATCTGCCCGCAGACGTCCTGACAAACCCGGAGGATGTGATCGGCAAATACGCGGCGGTCGATCTGACAAAGGGCGACTGGCTCTTTAGCACGAAGCTTGCCGATTCAGCGGACAGCGCGGCGGATGTTTTCCGCGCCCTCGACGGATCGCAGGTCGCGGTCTCGGTCACGATCCCGTCCTTTGCGGGAGGCTTGTCCGGCAAGCTGCGGAACGGGGACATCGTCTCCATGATCGTTTACAGCACGGAAAAGAAAGAATCCGAGATCCCCGAGGCTCTGAAATACGTCCGTGTGATCACGGCGACCACAGCGGCGGGACTTGACAAGGACGAGCTGGTGCAGAAGGAGGACGGGACCTACGAGCTGCCCTCCACGCTGACTCTGCTCGTCACCGAATATCAGGCCCGTCTGCTCGCCCGGTACGAAAACTCCGGAAAGATGCACGCCGCCCTCGTCTGCCGGGACAACGAAAAACAGGCGGAAAAATACCTTGCCGAACAGGCGGAGGTTCTGGAAGAGCTGCTGGAGAAGGAAACCGAAGAGGAGGGCGAAGACAATGGCTAAACTTGTAGCTGTGTGGGGCTCACCGAACTCCGGGAAGACCACCTTCGCCGTGAAACTGGCGTCCGCGATCTACAGCGAATACAACAGCACCGTGATGCTCGTCTGTCCGGATATGGAAACGCCGACACTCCCCGTATTGTTTCCGAATGCGAAGCGGGACGACCTCTCATCCATCGGAGCCGCTCTTGCCAAAACTGAGGTGACGAAGGACGACGTCATCCGGCAGACGGTATCGATCAAGGGGATGCAGAACTTCGGCGTCGTCGGCTTCAAGGACGGAGAGAACAAGTACACCTACCCGCAGTTTGACGAAACGAAGGTGCGGATGCTGTTTACCGCTCTTTCCGATATCGGACAGGTCATTCTCGTGGACTGCACGTCAAGCCTCTCGAACCCGATTTCTTCCTACGCCGTGAAGAATGCCGACGAGGTCATCCGCATCGCCGCGCCGACGCTGAAATCCGTCAGCTGGCAGTCGTCGCAGCTTGCCCTGTACGCCGATCCCGCGTATAAGCTCGAGCGGCAGATCCAGGGGCTGAACGTCCCGGACGGGGAGCTGTACATGCCGGTGGAGGAAGCCCGCGCGCATATCTCCGATATCCGGTTTTCCGTTCCGTACTGCCGGGAGGTAAAGCGGCAGATGACGGAGGGAAAGCTCTGGCAGGGCGTAAAGGACAAGGAGTTTTCGAAGAAGTTCCGCGCGCTTGTTGAGAAGGTGGTGTAAATGGCGAAACGCATCGATTTCTGGTCGCTCCTGCGGCTGACGCAGGAATATATTTCCCGGCACTACGCCGCCGCGCTGATCGATCAGGAGAAGAATCCGCAGCTGAAGGCGTACATCGACAAATACCTGCGGGACAACGATTATGCCGTGGATGGATACACCTCCGCGCAGATCATTGACTCCATCTACCGTGAGATGTGCGAGTACAGCATCCTGACGCCTTTTCTGGGATCTCCGGATCTCGAGGAGATCAACGTCAACGGCTGGGACGATATCGCCCTGACCATGCTCGACGGCTCCATCATCAAGCTGAAGGAACACTTTCAAAGCCCCCAGCACGCGGTGGACATCATCAAGCGCCTGCTCCATCATTCCGGCATGATCATCGACAACGCCACTCCGATGGCACAGGGACATCTTCCGAACAACACCAGAATCACCGCGCTCAAGGAACCGGTTGTGGACGAAGACCGGGGCGTCGCCGTTTCCATCCGTCTGCTGCATCCGGCACGGGTGAATCTCCGGAACCTGATCGAGACGGGGTTTGCCACGGAGGAAATGACCGCGTTTCTCTGTATGTGCATCCGGTACGGGGTACCGTTCGTGGTGGCGGGCGCGACGAGTTCCGGTAAAACCACTCTTCTCAACGCCATCATGACGTCGATCCCGGATAACAAGCGAGTTTTCACGATTGAGAGTGGTTCAAGGGAATTGGCTCTTGTTCGCAGGGACACACAGGGAAATGTCGTGAACAACGTTGTTCATACGCTCTCCCGTCCGTCCGACAATCCCGCCTACGACATCACGCAGGAGGATCTGGTGGTGGCGAGCCTCCGGTTCAATCCGGACATCGTGTGCGTCGGCGAGATGCGCAATGAGGAGTGTTATGCGGCGGTCGAAGCGTCGCTGACCGGCCATACCGTGGTGTCCACCGTCCATGCCGGACCGGGACCCGCGGCGCACATGCGCATCGCGCTGCTGTGTCAGAAACGGTTCCCCATCGATTTCAATACCTCGCTCATTCAGGCGGGGCAGGCTTTCCCGCTCGTGGTGTACGCGCATAAGCTCGAAGACAACCGCAGAAAGATCATGGACATCTCGGAGTGCGTCATCACGCCTTCCGGGGAGCGGGAATACCGCTGTCTGTACGGCTACAGGATCACGAAGAATACCGTGGAGAACGGGGAGTTCGTCGTGGACGGGTATTTCGACAAGCCGAACATCATGTCGGAGAGTCTGAAACGCCGTCTGATCCAGTACGGCGTACCGCAGGACGAGCTTGCCGTATTTCTGAGGGCGGGGAAGGGGGATCCGGCATGATCTGGCTGTATCTTGTTTCCTTTGTCGTCCTTTCGGCTGGGATCGTGCTTCTGCTCGGACTGACCCCGGAGAGAGTTACCGACGATCTGATGGGGATTTTCGTGTCGCCGCAGAGCCTTCGGGACCGAATCCTGATCGCCCGGGGAAAGAAGCGGTCGAGAAGACTTACCAAGGAGCTTCTTCACATCAGGGATGCGCTGGATGCGACGGGCAAGGCCGGTCAGTTCACGGCAGCCTGCGCCGCGTCGGTCGTGCTGATGATCGCGGGGTGCATTTTCTCCGTGATGATCGACAACTACTTCCTGATTCCGGTCGCGGCTGTCGTCTTCGCGTCCCTGCCGTTCTTTCTCGCCCGGTCTACGATCAACGCCTACGACAAACAGATGAAGGAGGAGCTTGAGACCGCGCTGTCGATTGTCACGACCTCGTACATCCGCACGGACGATATCCTCGGCGCGGTAAAGGAAAATCTGCCCTATCTGAAGCCGCCGATCCGGGAAGTGTTTACCGGCTTCCTCGGCGACGCGATGATGGTTTCCTCCGACACGAAGCAGGCGCTGCGGAACATGCGGGAGAAGATCGACAACGATATTTTCGACGAATGGTGCGAGACCCTGACCGCGTGTCAGGACGACCGGACGCTCAAAGACACGCTCCTTCCGATCGTCGCGAAACTTACCGACGTAAGGATCGTAAACAACGAGCTGAAAACCATGCTCGCGGAGGTGCGGACGGAGTACTGGACAATGGCCGCCCTTGTTCTCTTGAACATTCCGCTCATGTACTTTCTCAATAAGGACTGGTTCGACACGCTGATGTTCTCCGTACCGGGAAAGATCGTGCTGGCGGTCTGCGGGCTGGTGATCGTGGTGACCGCGGTCTTCATGATGAAATTCACGAAACCCGTGGAATACAGGAGGTGACGGCATGGAATATCTGATCGCTCTTGTATTCGGCGCGGGGATTTTCCTGATCCTCTGCGACCGGTACCGCGTCCCGTTCTTCGCCGCGTCGACGGCTTACGATCACCTCGCGCAGAGACAGAGGCAAAAGACTTCGCGCCTCGATATCTGGCTCAAAGGACTGGCGGTCTGGCTGTCGAAGAGGATCCGGCTGAGCGAATACCGGAAAAACCAGCTGCAGGCCGATCTGACCGCGGCGGGCATCCGTCTGTCGCCGGAGGCGCACATCGCGAACGCTCTCGCGCAGTCCCTGCTGATCGGGGCGGCTGCGATCCCCGCTTTCCTCTTCTTCCCGTGGATCGGAGTTCTCCTCATCGCAGCGGCGGCGTATCTGTATTTCCGCACATCCCGCGGCGTCGCGGAGAAGATCAAGGAAAAGCGGCGCAGGATCGAATACGAGCTCCCGCGGTTCGTGAGTCACATCGACAAGACCCTGAAGCACAACCGGGACGTATTGAACATCATCGACACCTACAAGGAAAACGCCGGGCCGGAATTGGCGCAGGAGCTCGAAATCACGGCGGCGGATATGCGGTCCGGCAACTACGAAGCGGCATTGACCCGTCTCGAATCGCGCGTGGGCAGCTCTATGCTGTCCGATACGACGAGGGGACTGATCGGCGTTCTCCGGGGCGACGAAACCGACGCGTACTGGGCAAACCTCGCCCTGAAGTTCGCCGACTATCAGAGGCAGCTGCTCAAAGCCGAGGCCCAGAAGGTGCCGCGCAAGGTCAAGCGCCTGTCCCTCTGTCTGCTCGGGTGCTTTCTCATGATGTACCTTGTAGTGATCGTGCTCCAGATCGTCGAATCGTTAGGAGGTCTATTGGGAGTATGACAGTCATCAAATCCAAACGCGCCGAAGGGACGAGCGTCAGCGTGGTTGTGTTCGTCCTCGTCGTGGTCATCTTCATCAGCCTCATCATCAATCTCTTCTCCATCATTCACGCAAAATCCCAGATGGACGCTGCCGCGGATCAGCTCACAAGGCAGATCCAGCTCGCCGGAGAGGTCAACGCGGACACGGACCGGCTCTTCGAGAGCATCGCCGGACGCATCGGCGCGGCGGAAAACATCCAATATTCTGTCTCGACGCACTATCTCACGGGAAAGAAAATCCAGCTTGCGACGCCCTTCTCTGTGACGATAACCGGGACGGCATATCTCGGCGGATTCGGGGATTTCAACATCTTCCCCATCAATCTGGTCTCCTATGGAGCCGGGATTTCGGAGGAATATTGGAAATGAAACCGTTACAAAACAAGCGCGGCGAGGTTCCCATCGCGTCCGCCATCGCGATCGTCCTCTTTGCCATGGTGATCGCGATGGCCCTGTATATCGCGTATGTGTACGCGCAGACCACGGCCGTGCGCAACGCCATGAACAAGGGGCTGAGCAATCTGGCGGTCACGATTTCCGAGGACACCTATGCGGCGCTCAGAGAGAGTGATTTCGAGGCATACGCGGAGAAGCTCACGGGCTCGTCCGCATACCGCAGGGAGCTCGAAAACAAGTACAGGCAGGACGTCCTCGGAGCGGTCGAGCTGGACAGCGACAAGTACAGGATCGACAACATCCGGCTGGATTTTGAGGTGAATGGCAAAAAGATCACCTATACCTGTACCTGCGACGTGGTCTTCTACGCCGCCGTGTTCGGCAACACCGTCCCCGCCGCCGCGAATTCCCTGAGCGTCAGCGGCGCGCATACCGCCAAATACGGGCGATAAGCCCGATCAACGAAAGGAGAGTATCCCATGAAACCCATGAAACGCGTCTTTTCCCTCATCCTCGCCGTCCTGATGCTGACGGCGGCTGCCGCTCTTATCGCTGCGGACGATCCCTACGACGCCGTCATCGAGGAGGCCGGACGCATCGTCGCCGGACTTGATCCCGATGCCGACGCGGACGTCACTGTTAAGGTAGATGGCAAAACCGTCGTCTTCCCCGATCAGAAGCCCGTCATCCGCGATGACCGCACCCTCGTTCCCGTCCGCTTCATCGCCGAGAATCTCGGTTATGAAGTGGACTACGATCACGAAGACCACAGCGCGGTCATCGACAGCGGCAGGATCGTGCTGTACATCGGCACGGATCAGGCTGTGATCGACGGGGAGCGGGTGCAGCTCGATACCCCGTCCGTGCTCATCTCCGACCGGACGATGGTCCCGCTCCGCGTGATCGCCGAAACCCTCGGATGCACGGTGGACTGGTTTAACACCAATCGGACCGTGCTGGTCAACAAGCGGCTGAATGACGGTTCCGAAATGCCCGTTTTCGACCGATTCGAACAGTCCGGTCTGTTCTGGGCGTACAGCACGCCCGCGAATGACTATCTCGTCTGGCGGGATAACTACAAGACTGCCGAAGAAGCCTCCGATCCGGAGAACTTCAACGCCTGGTGGATCGAGCGTCCGAAGGACAAAAGTGACCTTTTGAACGGGAGCCTCGACTGCTCCATCGTCGCCCGGACCTTTGAGCCGGAAACCCTCGCGCAGATCAAGGACATGTTCTATTCCGTCTACCCGACGAGATACGCGGATGCCTGCGATCTCATGAGGGACTCCATCCGGGGCGAGCTGTGGCAGACGTTCTACGAAGAGGATTCGGAACTCTATCCGCTCTTCTCCGCGATGCCCCCGCGCTCCGGAACGTTCGGGAGCTATTATCTCGACAACCGCGAGGTGGAGATGTACGTCAACGATACCTGTACCCGGCTGATCGTCAACGTGAACGCGGAATGGGCGGAGAACCCCGAGATCCCGCGAGCCCTCACGGAAGAGGAAACCGCTTTCTATACCGAACAGGCGAAGCGGAACTACATGCTTTCCCTGTGGGATCTTGAATGATTGAAGGAGGACTAATCAAGATGAAGAAATTCACCAAAATCCTGTCCCTGCTGCTGGCGGCTGTCACCCTCTTCGGGCTGATGCCCGTCACCGCGTCCGCCGCGTGTTCCCATAACTGGACGAAGGTGTACGTGATCGAAAACGAAAACATGCACTCGTATAAGAGCAAATGCTCGATCTGCGGAGAAGTCAAGGACGGCTGGGGCTACGCCGGATGGGAGAACCACAGCTACAATGCTTCCGGCGTCTGCGTCTGCGGGCATAAGCAGAAAACCTGCTCTCATTCGTCCGTCACGAAAGTCTGCAAGTATGAGAACTCGAATCAGCATTCGTATGACTCGAAATGCAATTCCTGCGGAGAGACTCTGACGGGCTGGGGCTATTCCGGCTGGGAGAACCATACGTTCAGCGGGAATACCTGCTCCCTCTGCGGCTACACGAAAGCATGCTCTCATTCGGGCAGCACCCGGAAATACAGCAATACGTCCTCGACTCAGCATAAGACCTGGCAGCACTGCAATTCCTGCGGCCTCGACTACAATACGGAGACGGTTTCGCACAGCTGGAGCTACGGCTCCTGGTCGTCGATCTCCGACAGTCAGCACAGGAGAACGCTGACCTGCGTCTGCGGCGCGGAAAAGACGGAAACCGGCTCGCACTCGTTCAGCGGGAATACCTGCACGTCCTGCGGGTATCAGAAACAGTCTTCCGGCGGAAGTTCCGGCTCGGGCTCCGGGTCGGGAAGTTCGTCCGGCTCAGGCTCGGGTTCCGGGAGCGGTTCGGGCGGCGGGAACTCTGCGCCGACTCCGTCTTCCGTGACGCTTTCCGCGAAGGGACCTTCCGGCACACTCGGTTCG
Organism: Clostridia bacterium; assembly: GCA_017540175.1. GTDB lineage: Bacteria > Bacillota > Clostridia > Oscillospirales > CAG-272 > UMGS1696. The sequence continues at coordinate 7,440 of JAFYBN010000011.1, forward strand.
GCGGGCGGCGAGATTTCCTCGGAAACCTATCCCGCCAGCTATACCGTGACCGCAAAGGCTTCGGGGACCTCCGTCACCAAGATCGTGTATTCGATGAATGGCAAGACTTATACGAGCTATTCCTCCACCGTGACGATCACCGCCAACCAGGAAAGCGAATTCACTTCGACCACCTTCGTCGCCTATACGTCGGCGGGTATCAGCGCGACCTTTACCGTCAATTTCAAGTTTGTCCGCAAGGTACAGTCCTACTATATGTGGAACACCTACGATGAGTGTACCATCCGGAGCATCACGGGAAACGGGCTGAACAAGACCCTGGCTTACAAGATGAGCATCCCGACGAGCTACAACTCGCAGGGCAATTTGACCGATGATCAGGTCAGGACGATCCTTTCCCTGATCGGAAGGACGGATGGAAAGATTTACACGGTGGGTTATACTCGCGTGATTCGAGTCTATTCTCCCGCGTCCCAGACGTGGAACGGTCAGGAAATCGTTCACGGGTATTTCGACGGCAACAATTCCGCCGAGATCGAAACCTGCATCAAAAACTGGGACTGGAACGCTTCGACCAAAGAAGCCATCCGGCAGGCGGCGTCCTCCTACCTCACCTTCCTTGCCAAAGCTCCCGACGGTGACGGCGAGAGCGGCGGCGGAAACGGCGAAGGCGGCGGATCTGTAACCGTCACACCGGACTGCACCGCGATCTGGATCAATACTGAGACCGGGAACGAACTGTGCCGCACGACGAACTTCCGTGTGAACGGAACGGCTTCGGCGTCCTCCACGGCAGTCGTTTCCATTTCCTATTCCGACTGGTCCGGCAGCGGAAATTACGTCTATGAATCCCTCGCGTGGACGGGCGATACCTCCGGTACGAGCACGGAGCAGACGTACAGCCAGACCTGGAAAGTTAATTCGAAGCCCCTCACTGTGACCTTCTACTGTCACGACAAGACGGCGGCTGCGACGTCGGGCAGCATTACGGTTAAAGCGGTGGACGGCGATACCGACGAGCTCATCTCCGGCGCGGTTGTCATGCTCAATTCCCAGCAGGGCAGCGCCAATCCCACGCGTTTCGTTAACGCTTCGTTCGGGACCTATACGGTCTCCGCGACCGCCGCGGGGTACACGTCCGCTTCCGAAAGCGTGACGATTTCCGCGTCGAATCCGAACAAAACCGTGACCCTGAAGCTCTACCGCAATTCCGGCGAGGTGACGGTGATCGTCCGTGACTCTACCGACAGGACGGTCATTTCCGGCGCGTACGTCAGCGGGGCTGGTTACGGCGGCACGACCGGGACGAACGGCAAGGTGGCTTTCGGCGGCGTCCCGTTCGGAACGCACACCTTCACCGCGACCAAGACCGGCTACCGATCCGGCTCGGCAAGCGCGACAATTTCGAAGACTTCTTCTTCGACCTCGATCACGATTTATCTCGATCCGATTCCCTCGAAGGGCGAGATCACGGTGACGGTCAAGAACCGCAATACGGGCAACACGATCTCCGGAGCGTCCGTGACCGGGGACGGCAGGACCAAAACCACCGGCAGCGGCGGTCAGGTCACGTTCGGCGATCTTTCGTTCGGTTCCTACACGTTTACTGCGTCGAAGTCCGGATACCGTTCCGATTCCGGCACGGAAACCGTGACCGCGGATTCTCCGAGCGGCTCCGTGACGATCTATCTCGAACCGCTTCCGACAACGGGCGACATCACGGTGACGGTCCGCGACCGAAACACGAACGCTCTCATTTCCGGCGCGCCCGTGGTCAGCGGCTCTCTCTCCGGCACGACGAATGCATCCGGACAGGCGGTGTTCCGCGATCTGGCATTCAGGAGCTATACCTTCACCGCGTCGAAAAACGGTTACTACTCGAATGATGGCACGGGAACGGTCTCCCAGACCTCTCCCTCGGCGACGGTCACCGTCTACTTGACGCCCGTTCCGACTTCCGGAGATATCGCCGTGACGGTCCGCGACGCGGAAACCGACGCGGTTCTGTCCGGGGCATCCGTGACGTCCGGCAGTCTGCGCGGCACGACGAACGGCAGCGGTCAGACGATGTTTACGGGGCTTCCGTTCAAGACCTATACCTTCACGGCATCCTTCCCGGAATATTTGCCCGGCACGGGATCAGCGACCATCGGCGAAACCTCCGGGACCGCGTCCGTCACGATCCGGCTTGAAAAGGTCAGGACCGATCTCTCCGTCGACGCGAAGCTGAACGGCACGCTTTACAAAGGCTCGGAAATCATCGTTTCCGCAAAGGTCTTCAAC
>JAFYBN010000094.1 GCA_017540175.1 Clostridia bacterium
ATCTGCTGAACCTGTTCGCATTTCAGCGCGACGCAAGGTGCTGTTGTCTCTTTCCGTTCAGCAAACGCGGGTTAGAAATCCTGCGGAGCCGCGTTTATGTTCAGCGAACCTTTAAGTCTGCTGTCGCGAGATAGGATGCTGTGCTGAAAGGTGACGCGTTCTGCGCCGCATCCCATTCTCGCGATAACTGAAGCAAAGACAAGCACGCGCTTTAACGCGGCTCCGCAGGATTCCTCACCCGCGTTCGCAACACGAGGGGTGAAAGCTGCTCTTTGCGTCGCGCTGAAACGGAAACAGTCATAGCAGATGAAAGCTGACGCCATGTTCGCGAAGACGCACTTCGACTTCCGCCGACAACCAACCGCGACCTGTAATTCGCGAATTTGGATTGCGGCAATTCGCGCGAGCGCGAATTGCAATGTTTCAGCTGGCGATTCGAGAGCCGCAGTCGCTGAAAGTCTCGGCTGATATGTGCCGCTGACAAGTCGGAGCCGCTGAAGAGGATCAAGAACAACAGATTGGATGGCCAAGGGGACCCGCACAGAGGGCCACTTTCGCTTGCGAAAGTAGGCGGCCATGAGCTGCCCCTCCGTGCCGCCGTCCGCGCAGGACATAAAAATCCGTACTCAAACGCGTAGCGTTTGTTCCATTAAAAAACCATGCGGTTACAGCAAACTCCCCCGTGCCGCCGTCCGCGCAGGAGAACGCAGAAAACAGAATGAAAGGCGCATGACGCAACCTTCCGCGAGACAGCAAAAAAACGGAAAAAGCACAAAAGAACGTGTAAAATCTTTTCCGATCCCTTGCCTTCCGCCGGATTCTATGATATCATATTCCCGTAATCCAAAAAAGGAGGATGAGCATGCTTAACAAAACCGATCTCGCGCGGTATCTCGCCCTCTGCCTCGCGTCGGAGGCGGATTTCGCGGAGATTTACGAAGAGGAAGAGGTCAGCGAAACCGTCGTCTCGCTGAACAGGGAGGTGCAGGACGTCGTACGCGCCGTGAAATCCGGGGCGGGCATCCGGCTCTATAAGGGCACCCAGTCCGTCTACGGCTTCACGAACACGCTCGACGACGCGCATCTGCTCCCGATCATCGACGATCTGAGAAGCGCGCTCACGAAGACGGACCGCACCGTCGCCGTCGACCTCGAAGAGGTCCGCGTCGAAAACAAAAATCCCGTAAAGATCAGCTTCGAGGACGTACCGCTCGCCGACCGGGTCGAGTTCGTCTTCCGCGCGGAGGCGGCGGCGAAGGCGGCCGATCCCCGCATCGTCAAAACACAGGGCAGAGGCCTGAACGTGCGGCAGAGCGTCCGGATCGCGAGCGCGGACTCCACGGGACGCGGCAAGGTCGTCGACGACACGCGCGTCCGCACCCGTCTCATGATCGAGGCGTTCGCGGCGGAGAACGGCAATTTTCAGAGCGGCGGCTACGCCCCCGGTGCGGGCAAGGGGCTCGAATACTGGGAGGAGAGGACGCCCGAATCCGTGGGCGAGGAGGCGGCGCGCTCCGCCGTCGTCATGCTCTCGGCGAAGGACTGCCCCTCCGGAAAAATGCCCGTCGTCATCGACAACGAGTTCGGCGGGGTCATCTTCCACGAGGCGTGCGGGCACTCCCTCGAGGCGACCGGCGTCGCGAAGAACCAGAGCGTCTTCACGGGCAAGCTCGGACAGCAGATCGCCGCCCCCTGCGTCAGCGCGGTGGACGACGGCACCATCCCGGGCGCGTGGGGCAGCGAAAACGTGGACGACGAGGGCAACCCGCAGAAAAAGCGCGTTCTCATCGAAAACGGCATTCTCAAATCCTACATGATCGACCGGCTGAACGGGCGGCGCATGGGTATGGAGCCCACCGGAAGCGCGCGGCGCGAATCCTATCGCTACGAGCCGACCTCCCGCATGTCGAACACCTTCATCTGCGTGGGCACGGACTCGTTCGAGTCCCTTTTCGAGGGCATCGAGCGCGGGCTTTACGCGAAGAGGATGGGCGGCGGCTCGGTCAATCCCCTCACGGGAGAATTCAATTTCTCCGTGCGCGAGGGCTGGCTCATCGAAAACGGGAAGATCACCTGTCCGGTCAAGGGCGCGTCCCTCATCGGCACGGGTCAGGAGATCCTTTTGAACATCGACAAGGTCAGCGATAATCTCGCGCGCGGTCAGGGCATGTGCGGCTCGTCGAGCGGATCGATCCCCACGGACGTCGGTCAGCCCGCCATCCGCGTATCGTCCATTACGGTAGGAGGTACGGCAAATGAATAAGCAGGCATGGATCGCCCGCGCCGCCGAGCTCGGGATCGCGGAGCTTGAAATCTATGAGGAACTGAGCGAAAAGCGCGAGGTGACGTGGTTCGAAGGACGGATGGACACCTTTGTGACCTCGTCCGTTCTCGGCACCTCCCTCCGCGGCATCGCGGACGGAAAAACGGCGAATCTCGCGCTCGAAAAAGTCGACGACGCGAAGATGGACGAGGCGCTCGCGCTTCTGAGGGAGCAGGCGGCCGTCAAGCCGTCGGGAGACGCGGACGAGCTGCGCGCGCCGGAGGAAACCGAAGAGGTCGAGGCAGCGGACGACTGGGTCACGCCGACAATGGACGAGATCGCCAAAGCGCTGGCGGAGCTCGAGAAAGCCCTCGCGGCGGCGGACAGCCGGGTCACGCAGGTCACGGAGCTCGGCTGGTCGGAGGGAAAGAGCGTCCGCACGATCGTCAATTCAAAGGGGCTCGACGTACGCGACGGCGGCAGGTCGCAGATCCTTTACGCCGGGGTCGCGGTCTCGGAAAACGGCGAGGTGAAGAGCGGCTATCGGGTCGAAGCGGTCCGGGATCTCAAAAAGCTCGATTACGCGGCGTTCGCCGCCAAGGCGGCGGAGGACGCGGTGCATCAGCTCGGCGCGGCCCCCGTTCAAAGCGGGAGCTATCCCGTCATCTTCGAGCGGCGCGCCATGACGAGCATCTTCTCCGCGCTGACGGACATGTTCTCCGGCGAGCGCATCGGTCAGGGCATCTCCCCACTGAAGGACGCGGCGGACACGGCGATCTTCTCCGATAAGATCACCGTCGCGGACGACCCGCGCTGCCCGGACGCGCTGTCGATCGCGAATTACGACGACGAGGGCTGCCCGACGCGGCGCAAGCTCCTCGTCGAAAACGGCGTATTCCGCCAGGCGCTGCACAACACCCGCTCGGCAAAGCGGATGAAGACGGTCTCCACGGGCAACGGCTTCAAGGCGGGGTACGCCTCCGCCGTGGGGATCCGCCCGATGAACTGCTCGATCCTGCCGGGAGAAAAGTCCCTTGAAGAAATGATGAAGGACATGGGCTCCGGGCTCGTCATCACGAAGCTCTCCGGGCTGCACGCGGGGCTCAACCACACGACGACCGATTTCTCCCTGCTCTGCTCCGGCTATGTCGTCGAAAACGGCGAAAGAGGCCGGGACGCCGCGCTCATCACCGTCGCGGGGAATTTCCTCGATCTGATGAAAACGGTCGTCGACGTCGGTTCCGACCTCGAATGGGAATATCACCGGATCGCCGCTCCGAGCATCCGCTTCGCGTCCTGCGCGATCTCCGGCAAATAAGACGGGAGAGAACTCATGAAACAAAAACTGAAAGCGCTGATCTGCCTCCTGCTCGCCGCGCTCCTCGTGGGATGCTCCGCGGCGGAGAACGGATCGGAGACGGAGAGCGGAAAGGAGAGCGCCGTGAACACCGAAGCCGAGCTCCCGGCGGATGAGACGACAGACCCGGCCGCCGCGCCGGAAAACGAAGAGGAAGTCACAGACGGCACGGACGGGACCGCGGCTACGGGGCTGATCCCGAAGGGCCGCACGGCGAAAACCGTCTGCCGCGTCCCCGAGCCCTCGTCGTACAGCGACAAGCTCACCGTCGCCTCCCTCGAAGGGCTTGCGGCGCGCCTGTCGGACGATCAGATCCTGATCCAGGGCGGCGGGGCGTTCGAGCTCTATCTGCCCTATCTGAAGAGCGAATGGGGCGCGGAGGTCGGCAGCCGCATCGGCGGCAAGGCGGCTTCCCTCAAAAACCTGCTCGAGCACTATACGGACATCGTGAAGGGCTATGTGCTCTGCTCGTCCGATTCGAGCTCCCCGTCCGTGAGCGTCGCGATTTCGGTCGCCGGTCTGCTCGACGCGGTCGTCGTGACGCCGGAAAACGTCTCCGTCGCGGAAAAGGCGGGCTATACCTGCCTGCTCGACGCGACGGACAAGAACGACCGCTGGCTCCGCTCCTCGGAATACTTCGACCGGCTGAACCGCAAGGTCGCCTTTGAACAGCCCTCGTCCATGGCGCCCAAGCTCGTGGATTACGCCGTCATGTGCGGCGCGTACTTCGGCTTTTACGACGGGCACACGAAGCAGGGACACACCGCGCAGTACCGCTTCCTCGAGCCGGGCGCGGTCGTCTTCGGGTACAACAACACGCTCGGCGAGCGCGAAACGGTGCAGTCCTTCTCTTCCCTGAACGTGCAGATGGTGCCCGCCGACCACGCGTACAATCTCTCGACCCTGAGCGGCTTCCCGCTCGATTCGATCACGCAGAAACGGTCGGAGGAGACGGTCTCCGAGACGCCCGCCGCCGTGCACACGGTCACCTTCCTCATGTCGGACGGGGACAACATCCAGTGGGTACTGAACAATTTCGCCACGAGCTCCGAATGGTTCGGGAGCAAAAAGCGCGGCAAGTTCCCGATGGGCTGGGGCATTTCCCCGTCCTCCGTGGACGTCATGCCCCCGATGCTCTCCTACCTGTATGACGCGATGACCGAAAAGGACGAGTTCGTCATGCAGCTCTCCGGCGTGGGCTATACCTTCCCCTCCCGTTGGGACGCCGAGGCGCGGCGGGAAATGACCGCGGAGGTCGCCCGCCGGATGCGGAGGCTCGACCTGCATTACGCCGAGATCCTCGACGACGGGGGCTTCACGGAAGAGGTCATGGCGGACTACACCGCCGAGGACGCGATCGACGGGCTCTTCTACATCGATTACAGCCACTACGCCGGGATGAAGGGCAAAATCATCTGGACGAACGGCAAGCCCGCGGTCTCCGCGCGGTACTACATGTGGGCGGACAAGCCGGACGGTCAGCTCTCCTACATCGCCCGCAAGGTCAACGCCGCCCCGACCGATCCGACGGACGAAAACAGCTATTCCTTCATTATCCTCAACGTCTGGTCCGGGCTGAACGGCGGCAAGCTCGTCGCGCACGGCAACACCATGGACGCCGTCGCCGAGCTGATCGGGCAGTTCGGGGATCAGGTGGAGGTCGTCTCCCCCACCGTCTTCATGGACCGTCTGATCGCAAACTGCGGGAAATAAAAATGAAAATCGCCGTCCGGCTCCGCCTGCACGCGCAAAGCGGGGAGCCGGACGGCTTTTTTGCCCCTGCGCGCGGACCGCGGCGGCACAACGGCGGCTGCCGTGCTGCACGGACATTCCACGTCGGAGAGCACGAAGATGAACAGCGCGCGAAGCGAGACCGGTCATGCCGACACCCGGCCCGGACGGACCTGCTGGGATCACGGACGGATCCACACCGCGAGTTCGTCCGAAAATCTGTCGAAAAATATCCCGAACTTTGAAACAGAACGCGATTTCGATTGTCTTACCAAGTGAAGGGGATGATCCTTTGACAGGTGTTCCCCCGAAATGGTATCATCAAAGAAAACTGAAATGCAGGTGACCCTATGATCGCACTGATGCTCCTGCCCGAAGAGGATCGGGACCGGATCGGTCGTCTCTGGTCGGAATACGGAGGCACGCTCATAGAGCGGTCGCTGGATCTTCTCGGCAGCGCGGCTACCTATAAAAACGCGGAGGACATTGTCAGCGAAGCGTTTATCAAGCTGATCGAACACTACGAACGATACGGCGGGAGGACGGACGAACAGATGAAAGCGATTTTGCTCCGGACCTGTACAAACCTCTGCATCAACGAGTACCGGAGAGGAAAACGAATCACGTTCCAGCCGCTGGAGGAAGAGGAGAACGACGCCGCCTTCCCCGAAAACGATCCACCCGCACCGGAGGATCTGATCATCTCGGAGGAAGCTGTCGTCAGACTGAAGGATATCGTGAAATCTCTCGGCCGGATATACCGCGAGGTGCTTGAGATGAAGATCCTCGAAGAGCTGCCCGATGCAGCCATTGCCGAAGAGCTCGGAATCCCCGCCGGGACCGTGCGGACAAGGCTGAGGCGCGCAAGGCGGCTTGTCATCGAAAAATGGGAGGAGGAAGAAAAATGAATCCGAACGCAAGGGAAGAAACCTTCCGCGAGGCGCTCAGACTCGCCCTCGGCAAGGCGGTCGGGGAAGAATGGGAGGAGATGGCCGCCCGTCCGGTCCGCCGCCCGGTCAGCCTCACAGCGCGCGTCCGCATGCGGCGCATCCTGTCCGGCCGGAGCGCAGGGCGGACAAAGCGCGGCATGTTGACGAAGGTCGGCATCGCAGTCCTTGCCGTGCTGTCCGTCCTCGCCATGCTCGGGATGGCGCTGAGGCCGGTGCGGGAGGCGTTCATCGATACGATCATCACGTGGTACTCCACGCATTTCGGCGTTCGGTACGAGACGGCCGAGCCGGTGCCGGAGACTGTGGAAGAGGTCGTGCTCCCCGCATGGCTCCCGGACGGATGGACGCTCGAGACGAACTTTTTCACGGCGTATCTTTACAGCCACACCATCCTCGACGCGGACGGGCACAAAATCTTTCTCGATCAGCACGTCGTCAAACCGGACGAGGAAATGGACCGGTTCGACAACCGGGAGGTCGCGATCGAAACCGTACTGCTGAACGGAACAACGGCGGCGAAACTGTTTTCCTATGCCGACGGACGGTGCGCGCTCACATGGACGGACCGGTACGCGTTCATTCTGAAAACGAACGGAAAAACGGCGGACGCCTCCATGCTCATCCGGATCGCCCAGAGTATGGAAGAGCGGACCAAATCCTGAGAGGAGCGGCGGCATGAACAGAAACAGAACGGCAAAACGGATCCTTGCGCTTCTTTCCGCGTGCGTCCTTCTCTCGGGCTGCATGGGAGGCGGCACGTCCCCGCACGGCGCTGTGGACACGCTCTTGACCGCGGCGGCGGGCGAGCGGTTCCTTCCCATTCAACCGGATTTGACGGGCGGGTCGGACAGATCGGGCGGGTCAGGCGGGTGGTCGATGTCGCCGGGCGGCGGGGCAGGAATCGATGAGGAAACGGGATGCCTGCTCGTCGCCGCTCAGGCCGCGGATCGGGCGGAAGGCGAAGGAGGGGAAATCTCCGTTTTTGCCTTTTCGCTGAGCGGAGAGGTGAGTCCGCGTATCAAGCTCCCCGCCGAGCCTGGGATGTTCCTCGGCGCGTCGGCGTTCGCGGGGAATTCCCTCTGGTACATCCTTGACGGGGACGGCGGCAGTCTGCTCCGCCGCGTGGATCTCACAAGCGGGACGCTCGAGATCGAGGCGGAGCTGGCGGGGCTGCCCGAAATGCCCGCGGCATTCCGTGTCGAACGGATGGCGGCGGACGGGGACGGCGATTTGTGGCTTGCCTCGGGCAAATCCGTCATCGTCTACACCGCGGATCTGAACTTCGTTTCGCTCGTCCAGCTCAACGGTCCGGTGTCTTCCCTTGCCGTCGATCCGGACGGACGGGTCTGGGCTTCTGCGGCTTACGGGAATGCCGGAGAGCGCGGGGCGGTGCGCCTGAACAAGGAGACGGGAGGCTATGACGAGGAGATCACCCTCGACAATACAAACCGAAATATCGCGTTCTCATCGGAAGGCACGCTGTATTATGATACAGAGAACGGGGTTCGCTGTCTGCTGACGGACGAAAAAGGAAGCAGAACAGTGAAGCCCGTCATGAGCTTTCTCGCCTCGGGCGTGATCTGGCAGGAGGGCGGCAGCCTCGAGAGCGGGGAGGGTGTGAACGAGCGCTCGGAGCTGATGCTCGCCGTTCCCGGGGAGGGCGGAGGGCTCCTGTTCCGCTCCGTGAAGCCGGAGAAGAACCGCCTCCTGTGTCTCCCGGTGCTGTACGTTCCCGCGGGAGAGGAGGAAGCGGCACAGACCGTCACGCTGCAGCTGGCGTTCGCGCACGAACCGGGCACGCTGAAGCAGAAGATCGTCCGCTTCAATGCTGAGCACCCGGACATTCAGATCACCACGCTCGATTACAGCATTTACAGCGAGTCCTACGACGCGGGCGCCGAAAAACTGCTGCTCGACATGACGACCGGCATCGTCTCGCCGGACATCGTTGTCGGAGGGACGGAATCGCTCGAGATGATGACCCTCGCCCGGAAAAAGATGACCGTCGATCTGATGCCTTATCTCGAAGCGGACGGGGAAATCGACACGGACGACATCTTCGGCATGATCCTGCGGTATTACGACAACGGGGACGGCGGGCTCTGGGGCTTCTCCCCTTCCTTCATGACGGAGACGTGGATCTCCTCGCGGGAGGTTCTCGGCTCTTACGGAAGCGACGAGGGCTGGAGCCTTTCCGAATACCTCGATTTTGCCGAGACCATGCCCGAGGGGCGATGCCTGTCCCAGCTCTACGGCTATCGCGGTGTAAACAGCATGTATCTGCCCGGCGCGTACGAGTCCTTTGTCGATCTCGAAAGCGGGACATGCTCCTTCGATTCGCCGCTCTTTCTCCGCTTTCTCTCCTATCTCGGGAACCTGCCGACGGCGAAAGAACTCCTGCCGTACAAGCCCGAGGCCGATACCCTCGACGATCTGTACCGCCTCGGCTTTTACGCGCTGGCGGACGAGAGGAATCTTTACGGCATGTCCGGGGAGAGAACCTTCGGCACGCCGGATTACGTGATCGTCGGTTACCCGTCGGACAGCGCCGCCGGGCGTGTGAGGATTTTCGCCCAGACCGCAGTCATCCCGAATAGCGCTGCTCACCCCGCAAAGTCGTGGGAGTTTCTGCGCTTCCTCTTTCTCGAAAGAGAGTCCGAGGGAGGTATTACCTCTTCCTTCAAATCGGACTATGACGCGGACATGGACGAGCTGCGCTCCAGAGTCTGCCTCCATTTCGCGGACGGAGGCTGGACCACCTGGCGCTGTACCCCGGAGGAATACGAGCAGGAAGCGGATACCATCAAGGAGCTCTTCGACGTCATGGAGCCCGGAAAACCGTATCAGGCCGAGCCGCCGGACGAGGAACAGATCGCCCGCGTGCGCCTGTGGCTCGATACGGCGGGCGGACGTGCGATCGACCTGCTCCCGCCCGAGGTGAACGAGCTGATCCGCGAAGAGATTTCCGCCTTCCTCGCCGGCGTCGGCTCCGCGGAGGACTGCGCCGCAAAAATCCAGTCCCGCGTTTCGATCTGGCTGGCGGAGCACGGGTGAGGCACGCGGTCTTGAGTCTTGCGAGCGGCGGGCAAGCCGGACGGTCAGCTCTCCTACATCGCCCGCAAGGTCAACGCCGCCCCGACCGATCCGACGGATGAAAACAGCTATTCCTTCATCATTCTCAACGTCTGGTCCGGGCTGAATGGCGGCAAGCTCGTCGCGCACGGCAACACCATGGACGCCGTCGCCGAGCTGATCGGGCAGTTCGGAGATCAGGTTGAGGTCGTCTCCCCCACCGTCTTCATGGACCGTCTGATCGCAAACTGCGGGAAATAAAAATGAAAATCGCCGTCCGGCTCCGCCTGCAAGCGCAAAGCGGGGAGCCGGACGGCTGTTTTATGCCGCGCGGGCGTTTTTACCCTTTGGCCCACTCCTCCGAATACGCCGCAGGGTCATAATTGTCTCTGAAATACTGCAGATCGTATTCCGGCGCGATTTCCCACACGGGGTGCGCGTCCTCTCCGATCGAATCGAACGCATCCCGGATGCACGCGGCGAGGTACGCGGCCTTCAGTTTCATGTGAATGCCCGCGAAGTAACCCGGCAGCTCGTCCCCGATCCCCGCCGCGGCGGTCGAAATGTTCTCGAAAATGCGCGCCCGGTCCTCGTGCGGATAGGTCGTCGAATACCCGTCGACGAAATAGATCTCGTCCGCGCTCTCGCCCGGGTACCAGCTCTCTCCGGTGTTGTCCGCGGAAACAAGGGTCATGCCTTCCTCGTCGGTATAGATCCAGTGATAATCAAAGCCCTCGGGATTGAGCAGAAGCCACCGGGCAAAGTTCTCGTACTCGGTGTAGTTCCCCTCTTCGTCCCACGCTTTGCGGTTGATCGCGTTTTCTATAATGTGGAAGAATTCGTGCGCGACCGTTTTCTTCATGCCCGATTGGGTGATGTCGAAAACGCCGTACCCGAGTCCGTCGATCTCGTTGACGAACGCCGCCGCGTCGCTGATGGCGTCCCGGTTGCCGCTTTCCGGTATGATCTTCCCCGTGAGGCAGAGATCGAGGGAGGAAAAGCACTCGGCGACCTCGCGGACGAATCCCTCCGGCATGGAAGCAAAATACGCGGTAAAGAATTCGAGCGCCTCCATGATCGTCTTTTCGTCCGTGACGGGCAGCACCGCGTAATCCGGGAAGTAGCGGACCGCCTCTTCCCCGACGTACATGCTGACGCCGTATTTTTCATAGATCTCGTCCACGACGGCTTTGTACGCGGCGGTATCGTCCCGGTCGTCGAGCAGGGTGCTGAAAATCTCCGTCTCGTCCCTCCGGGCGGTTTCCGGCATCCACGCGTACAGCGCGCCGCCCTCCTCGCTGCCGCACAAAAAGAGGAGCGTATCCCCGTACTCGACCATGCTGCCGAGATACCCGTACTGCGGGTCGTTGAACGGAACGTAGACGGAACCCGCGCCGGAACCGGTCATCGGATCGTACCGGAACAGGGTCGCGCCGTTCTCATCGTAGCGATGGAAATAGAGGAATCCGGTATAGCCGCTCGGATCAAAGTGATAGCTGTTCTCGGGATAGAAGAAGACGAGCTTTGCCTCCGGGATGTCCGCCCCGTAGATTTCCGCCCGGCACTCCGTCCAGTCGAAAACCGCAAGCCGCCCCGCGGCGCAGGAGTAATTGAGCCAGCCGTTTTCCGCGCGGAACATCTGACCGCTTCCGTCCCGCCTGCAGATCGCGTAACCGAGGGGCGTATAATCCTCCGTGCGGTAGAGCGAGACGAGGAAACGCTCGTCGTCGACCGCTTCGAGGACGTTTACGGTGACCCCATCCTCAACCGGGAGATCGATCGTCACGTCCGAGAAGGTCATGCCGCCGTCCTCCCCCGTCCGGATGAGCTTCAGTTTGCCGTTTTCGTCCGACTCGTAAGAAAGAAGCTCGGAGTCCGACACCTGGATGAAAAGGTTTGCCCCGGCAGCCTCCGCCGGGAAGACCGCGGTCTCGGAAAGTCCGTCCCGGTACGTCGTGAAGCTGTTCGAATACGCTTCGTAGATCACGGGCACGCCGTTCAGCATGAAATAACTCCTGCCGACGTTCGGACCGTCGTACATTCCCCCGTATTCCTCCGCCGCCTCTCCGTCCGCACAGATAAAATCGCCCGTCGTGACGGCGCAGTTTTCGAGATCGACGAGCGCAAGGCCCAGCTTTCCGCCCTCTGTGAGGTCGGAAACCACAAGGAGCTTCCCGTCCGAAACGTCGGAAATGTTCTGCGCCTTCACCGGAAGATTGATCCGGTACAGCCCGTCTCCGATCGGCTCATAGAAATCCTCCCGCGCGTAAACGGTCGTGTTTTCCGGCAGCTGCGGTTCGGGTTCCGGCTCGGGTTCGGGTTCCGGCTCGGATTCGGGTTCCGGCTCGGATTCGGGTTCCGGCTCGGATTCGGGTTCCGTCTCCGGCTCGGGAGCTTCCGTCTCCGGTGGCTCCGTCTCTGTTTCCGGCGGCTCGGTTTCCGTTTCACCGCCGTTCGGCATGAGCGCCGCGGTCTCCCCGCCCGGTTTCTCCGCTGCGGGCACGATTCTGGCGCATCCCGTAAAGAGCAAAATCAGCACGAGAAGGCAAGCGAGCATACGCGTCGATTTTTTCATATCCGAATCCCTCCGATACCGCGCAATATGTATTGATCCGGTTTCATTATACAGAAATCCGGGTGCGGCGTCAAGAGAAAAACCGTCTTTCCGAATAAAAATGCGGACGTTCGGCTCCCCAAGCGCCTTCTCCGGCTCCCCGTCCAAAACGGCGCCTCCGGTCGATATTCCCGGAAGCGCCGTTTTTCATTGCGTTTTTCGCTCGGATCCCTCAGAAACGATGGTCCCTTTCTCTCGTCCGCTCATCCCGCCGCGAACTGCGCCCAGAACGCGTCGAGGTCGTAGTTGTCGTGGAAGTACTTGAGATCGTATTCCGGCGCGATTTCCCAGACGGGGTGCACGTCGTCCGTGATCGAGTCGAACGCGTCGCGGATGCAGACCGCGAGATACGCCGCCTTCAGCTTCATGTGAATGCCCGCGAAGTATCCCGGCAGATCATCCCCGAACTTGGTCGAAATGTTCTCGAAAACGCGCGCCCGGTCTTCCGACGGATAGGTCATCGAATACCCGTCGACGAAATAAACGCCGTCCGGGTCGGCGCCCGGATACCAGTTCTGTCCGGTCTGCTCGCCCGAGGTATGGGTCGCGCCGCTTTCGTCGGTATAAACCCAATGGTAGTCGAAACCGTCCGGGTTGAGCATTTCCCAGCGGGCGAAGCCCTCGTGGTCGACGTAGTTCCCGTAGGCGTCCCAGGCCTTCGTGTAGACCGCGCTTTCGAGGATGTGGAAGAATTCGTGCGCGGCCGTCACCTCGAAATCGCCCAGCGTGATGTCGAAGACCGCGTATTCAAGCCCGTCGATGTTGTTCGTGAACGCCGCCGCATCGCTGATGGCGTCCCGGTTGCCGCTTTGCGGTATGATCTTTCCCGTAAGGCAGATATCGAGGGAGGAGAAGCACTCCGCCACCTCGCGCACGAACCCGTCCGGCATCGTCGAGAAATAATGGGAAAGTGCCTCCAGCGCCGTCGTGATCTGCTTTTCATCCGTGACGGGGAGCACCGCGTAATCCGGGAAATACCGGACCGCCTCCTCGCCGACGTAAACGCTGATGCCGTATTTCTCGTACAGATCGGATACGAGGGGCGAATACCCGCCGCCCTGTGGGATCTGCTTCAGCAGGGTGCTGAAGACGCCCGGTTCCGTCACCGCGGCGTTCTCCGGCTGCCACGCCAGCATCACGTCATCGTCGTCGTTTCCGGGGCGCATAAAAATCAGCGTGTCCCCGTATTCGACCGTGCCGTACAAATACGAGTACGCGACACTCTCGGCGGGAACATAGATCGAGCCCACGCAGGAGCCGGTCAGCGGATCATAGCGGAACAGAGTCACACCTTCGCCTTCGCCCTCATAGCGCTCGAAATAGAGCCAGCGCGCATTCCCCGTCGGGCGGAGAGGGTAGGAATCCTCGGGACACTCAAACGTCAGCTTCGCGTTCGGCATGTCCGCGCTGTAGATCTCCGCGGTGGAGCCCGACCACTCGTAGAAGAGGAGCCGGTCTCCCGCGGTCACGTAGCTGAGCCAGTGGCCGGGTTCGCCGAAGATCTGAAAGCTTCCGTCAAGGCAGCAGATCGCGTAGGCGGCGACCTCCCAGCCCGTTTCGTCGTAAATCACGGTGAGAAAACGGTCGTCGCCGATCGGCGAGAGGACGCTCGCGGTATAGGTCTCTTCGAACGGCAGATCCACGGTGAACTCCGAGAAGGTCAGGTTCCCGTCCTCTTCCGCGTGCACAAGCTTGAAGCTGCCGCCCGCTGGGGCCTCGGCGGAAATGAGATCGGAATCCGTCAGCTGAATGAAAAAGTCCGCGCGGTACTCTGCCGCCTCGATGACACGCGGCTCGGAAAGCCCGTTCGTATAAGTCGTGAAGCGGAAGCCGGTGTTTTCATAGATCACGGGCACGCCGCTCAGCACGTAATGCTCGATGTTCTGGTAGGCGCGGTAGCCGTGTTCCTCGTAATTCCACGCCTCGCCCTCGGAATCCGGACATACGTATTCCCCCGTGGTGACGGCGCAGTTTTCGAGATCGACAAGGGCAAGACTCTCCCGCGTCATGTCCTCCATGTCGCCCCTCGCCATCAGCAGTTTTCCGTTTGAGATGCCGGACACCTCATGCGGGACGAACCCCACGGCGAGCCGGTACAGATCGTCGCCGTACGGTTCGAAGAATTCCTCCCGCGTGTAAACCGTCGTGTTCTCCGGAAGGGGCGGTTCGGTTTCCGGCGGTTCGGTTTCCGGCGGTTCGGTTTCGGGGGGCTCCGTTTCAGGCGGGATCGTTTCCGGCGGCTCCGTCTCCGCGGGCTCCGTCTCCGCGGGCTCGGTTTCAGGCAGCTCGGTCTCCGGGGGCTCCGTCTCCGGCGGGGTGGTTTCCACAGGCTCCGTCTCCGGCGGCTCCGTTTCGGCCGGCTGAGGCTGAGCGGGATCCGTTTCGACGGCGTTCTGGCCGGGCGTGCCGGTTCCGCCGGGGGTTTTCGGGACGATTCTGCTACACCCCGAGAGAAGCAGGAGCGCCGCGAGGATGAAGGCCGATATCCGGGCTGATCTCATATCCGAATCCTCCTGATCGAATGCTGTACGTTTGGTTCCATTATACTGCAAACCGTGCTCTCCGTCAAGAGAAAAACCGCCCTCCGCGCAAAAACGCGGAAAACGGTTTTGAAATCATGAGCGAGGAACCGCTGCGCGGGGATGTGACCGACGACAGGAAGCGCGGCGCGCAAGGTCGGCGGGGCGCTCATGGGGGCGGCGTGAGGAAGGGCGAAAAAAGAAGTCGGGTGGTGCTGAGACTGCACCGCTCAAGCAAAGAAAGGGATCCCGTCAATGATGCTCCGCCAGCCAGATCGACACGCGGGACTGGATCTTCGCCGCGCAGTCCCCGGGCGTGCCCATGCCATGAAGCCATGCGTCGATTTCTTCCTGAACGATTTCGTTTACCCCATCCGGCAAGGTCGCCGTGAAGGGCACGCCCGCGCCGTCGAGCCGGGCGCGGAGGGAAGAAAGCTCTTTCTCGTCGAAGGGTTCAGGATCGATGTATCGTCCTCACCCGTCACGATCAGCGTCCCGTCTTCCCCGGTCGTGAAGTATCCGTCCGCAATGAGAGCTGTGCAGATCAGTGCGGGAACAGCGATACAGCAATACGTTCAGTACTTCTCTCGCCTTCTATGAGGTGAATATACGATTCGTTTTCCGCCTTGCACTGAAATGACCGGTATATTTACAGCGGGAGTACCATGTCATGCACACCGAAAAAGCAGCAAACACGGACAGACCGGCTGCCATAGCGATAGAATTAATGTTTTTCAGATTCAACAACTTGGGAACAGAAACACAATCAGGCAGCGATATTCCAAGATATCCCATCATTGCAGGTAAAACGGAAAATGTCGATACAGCTATAAAAGCAGAGGATTCTTTCTCATAAATATACGACATCGCCATAACTGTACATCCGAGCAAAATACATAAGATCAATCCATAAACATAGTGAAACAGCAAATACTGTCCGACA
>JAFYBN010000095.1 GCA_017540175.1 Clostridia bacterium
ATTCCTGCTTTCAGATTTCATTGATTTCGAGTGATTCCATTATACCATATGGATGTGAAATCTGTGTTACGAAAGTTCTAATGTAAATCATTTTTTTGGGGGGACAATTGAGACGAGCTGCGGGGTTTGTCAACACGTCCTTGAACGGAGGGTCATTCCCGCGGACGTATCACGAATGACTGTCGGTTCAAGCGACAGTCATTTCCACTTCTCCGCACTTTTCCAAGAGAAGACAAGTCAAGAAGGAATCAGAGACAGTTTTCGAAAGCCGAACCGTGTGTGGCTTTTCTTTGTTTCATGCGGCGCAGTTTTTTCCTCGTCCCGCTTTACGACGTGGGGGCATTCTGTCGCTGGGCAAGAATTTTAGGTTGACAATATCCTAAAATCGGTGTATAATGGATCCATCAAAAAACAAACAGAGGGTTGTCATGAACATCGACACCAATCAAATCGTCTCGATCTCCGAGGCGAATCAGAACTTCTCCCGCGTCGCCCGTCTCGCCGAACAGAAAGGGACGATCGTGATTTTCAAGAACAATAAGCCGAAATTCAAGCTCGTCGATCTGGAGCAAGACGACGAACTTGAACTCACGGACGACGAAAAGATCGATCTTGTCGCCGCACGCGTGTTGAAAAAGTATCATAAAGCATTCGAGGAGCTGGCGAAATGATCCGGTTCAGTCAGGAAAAAGTACTCTTGCTCCACAAGCTGATCACGGAAGAAACGGGCGGCGATCCGAATCTGCGCGACATCGGACTTCTGGACAGCGCGCTTGCGTCGGCGTTTCAGACCTTCGGCGGCGAAGAGCTTTATCCATCGAAGGAAGAGAAGGCGGCGCGGCTCGGTTATTCGCTGATTTCAAACCATGCTTTTGTGGATGGGAACAAGCGCATCGGCATGTACGTGCTGCTGACCTTTCTCGAAGTGAACGGGATCCGCATTGCCCCGGCCAATGAAGACGTCGCTCGCGTCGGGTTTGCCGTCGCGTCCGGCGAAATGGATTACGAAGGACTGCTCGGGTGGATCAGAGAAAACGAAAACATTTGACGCCGCGGGATGCGTATCGGGAAAGACTTCGTCCGATACGCATCCCGCTCATTTTACGACACGGGAGTCATCCCATCGTCAGATTGACTCCGTGATCCTTCGCCCACTGCTCCCGCCTGATTTTCGAGTCGATCCCGTTATACGGCGCGGGGACGAGCGGTCCGAACTCTTCATCGACTTCGTCGGCGAACACACGCCCCGCGTGATACAGCAGCGACGACAGATTGCCGAGGATGTACGCCGACTGTCCGGCGTCGATGCGGCGGAGGATCTCTTCGGCGGGTCTGTATCCCTGCCCCGCAGCGAGACGCAGATGATTCCGGCAGGCTTCCGTGTCGTGCAGTTGATACTGATACAGCAGCGCAAGCTGGACCGCGCACCACGGATCACACAGCGCCGCCTCTTCCAGATGGAGCAGTCCGCCTGTCCGCTGTCCGTTTTCGAACTGCTTTTTTCCTTTGGCGTAAATCTCCTGCACTTCTTCGAAGTCATTCAGCGGTTCTGCAAGAACATACTCCGACGCGAGCTTCACCACCATATTCCGCACGGATTTGAATTCCTTGTTCTCCTCCATCGGGATCTTCTCCGGCATTTTGTCCGTGAAGAGACGGAACGTATCGCACTGATATTCGTACCACCGATCGTACAGTTCGGCGAGCGGAGGATACGCGGCGATCTTTTTCACGACGGCGTCGACGATCTTCTTCGTTTCTTTCGGGAGATACCCGTACACCTTCTTGCCCTTGTGTTCGGACAGCCGCATCCGCAGGTTCATCAAGAGCAGTTCCATCTCGGGATCTGCGTACGGTTCTTCCCTGATCGAATCCAAGATCTCTTCCATTCGGTCGCGGAACGATTTCTTCAGCGCGTCCCGAACGTAGGTCTGATTCTGATAGATCTCCATGCTGTCCTGACGGAAAATGTCATGCGCAAACGTTTTCTTGATCGCACGGATACCGTCGACGGTCAGGTACGCTTCCTTCGGATCGGTCGACCAGACCAGTACATGACAGTGCGGATGCTCTTCCTTCTGATGGAACGCGGCGTACCAGCGCAGATTCTCCGGGCGTATCCGCATCTCTCGCGCGATGTCGTTGCGGTGCGAACGCAGGAGATTCATCCACTGTTCCGCGGAATTGTAACCGAGACGCTCGGCGTCTTCGCGGCTGAGAGAAAAGATCAGCGTCCAGACATTGCCCTTGTGTTCGTCGATCTCGCGCTCGATGGCAGCCATGTTGATGTCCTCGCCCGCGTCGGTGAACATCCCGTTCGAGCCTTTGCGCTCGTTGACATAGTTCGCCATCCCGGAACGCAAGAGCTCCACGCCGTCGCGCGTCGCGATGTAGTCGGCGATCCCGCCGCGCGATGCGCCGCCTTTTGATTTGCTGCCGGGCTTATAGTACGGCGCTTTCAGAATCAATCCAGCCAAGAATTCCGCTCCTCCTCGGACTGCTCCAACAGTTTTTCAAGATCGATCTCACCGTTGTTCTTTTTCACCTCGGCGACCGATTTCGCGTAGAGGTTGTAGAACTCCCGCTCGGTGAGGTTGTAGTCAAGCGCCGCGATGTGGGTGTTGACGTTCAGCTCCACCGCGAGCTTGAACAGCATGCGCGCGATCCTGTTTTCGGAATCCCGGACCTTTGCCTCGATCACGGATTCGAGCGCGGTCGTGAGGAACCGCTGACTCTGCGGCTGCCGGCACCACTCGATGTAGAAATCCACGGCGTCGCGAATGAATTCATTCTTGGAGCGCAGGCGCATGACCTTCGCCATCTCCCGGCACGCCGCCCACTGCTCCTTCGTCATGCGAATGCTCTCCGGTACCAGTTTTGCTGCCATATCGCGAAAACCTCCTCAAAATATGTCTTCTCAAGGTCCTGTACAAATGAGTTTCAACGGGGCGTCACCCGCAAACCCCGCACGGCGTTGCCGCTGCGGTGTAAAAGCCGGAGCGCAGTCCTCGCGTTGAGCACCGGGCTTTATCCTGCTCGGATTCCCCGAAGGGCGCAAAACCCCGTTCCGTCCCGTTCTCCGTCCCGCGCTTTGTCAAACCGCCTCTGCTCCGAAAGTCAAT
>JAFYBN010000096.1 GCA_017540175.1 Clostridia bacterium
AGAAGCCGATCCACTGCGGTCTGACGCCGTTAGGTGCGAGGTCAATGAGGTATTTGCTCGGGAACATGTTCAGGGTCTTCTCGCCGAAGCTCGCTTTGGAATCATAAGAAAGCTCCTTTGCACTGTCCTTCGAACTCCTGGTCATTGTTTTCATCCAATCGGTAGGCTCGTCTCCGCCCTCAAACGTGACCTTCATGTATGCGTGATCGCCCGTGCGGGCCCACGTAACCTGCGCGCCCGCGATCGCGTACGGAGAGTTCTTGCTGCCGATCTGATAGATAACGCCTACAAGGCCCTTGCGGTCACGGTACCAGTGTTGATCCGTCCACATCAGGTCCCATGCCTGTTTCTTGCTATCGTACTTATCGTTGCCGCCGAACTGATTGTCCTCGTGGCCGTGATAATACGGCGCATCGATCCGGACCTCGCTTCCCAACTCGGGTCTGCTGAGCTCGCGCCGCACCGCCCCCGTGCTGCCCTTCGTGTCGCTGACAGTTCTCTTGTCGGAAACGCTGCCGGGGTCCGTGGTGAAAGCGTCTTCCGCTTTCTTTTCTCCGTAGGTGCCCTTCATCGTGACCGTCGCGTGATCAATGCCGATCGTGCAGCCCGCGTCCGCCTCAAGGGAAAGCCCGAACGAAGCGTCGCCCTTAAAGTACTCCGTGCGCACGGGAATGGTGACCGTGAGCGTCGGAATGCCGAACGGGAAGATGAGGGTCTGATCGACCTCGGAATAGTCCCTGCCCATGACCGCGTTGCCTTCGCCGGTGGTCTTTACGGTGCCGCCGACGACGGAATTGATCGCGCCGGTACGCTCGACCGTGATCACGACGCTTTCCTCGCCGGGCGTATGGACGTATTCGACCTGACTGAAGGAAAGCACGCACTCCTCGGGTTCTTCGTCGTCGAGGATCGTGAACGCGCATGCGCTCGCTGCGCTGTTCGTGGTCGTGCCGCTCGGCGCGCCGAGCATCAGGTAGAACATCCTGTCGCCGTCGCTCTTATCGTTGTTCAGCGGGATGATCTCGATATACTTGGAGGTTTCGCCCGGCGCAAAGGTGATCTCGACGTATGCGCCGACCACGGCGTCGGTCAGGACGTTTGCGACCTTCTGCAGATCCTGGAACAGATCCGTGCTCGAGGTCAGCCGCTGCGAAATCGCGTCCTCGCCGGTAAACAGGTTCGATGCCCGCTGCACGGGGTCGAGTCCGTCGTCCGGTTCGCCGATCGTCACGGTTTCGGATCCGTCGGTGACGACCACGTTGGGATCGGGCTCGATCGCCGGTTCCGCTGCGGGTTCCTCCGCCGGTTCCGCTGCGGGCTCTTCCGCCGGTTCCGCTGCGGGCTCTTCCGCCGGTTCTTCTGCGAGCTCTTCCGCGGGTTCCTCTGCGGGTTCCTCCGCATTTTCGCCGTACAGTTCCTCTACCGCTTCGGCATAGGGATTTTCGCCGTCGTATTTCTCGTCAAGGCCGCTCTGCTCCTCCAAAAAATCCAGCGCTTCATTGACGCCCTCCTGATATGCTTCCAGCGCTTCGGGATCGTTCATGATCTCCTCCATCGCGGTCTCGTAATCCTCGAGCGGCATCTGGCCGTATTCGGAATCTTCCATCATCTCCGCCAGGGACATGTTGTAATCCGGGTTTACGACCTCCTCCTCGGTGCCGCGTACACGGACGATATAGTCCTCGCCGTATTTCGCCGTCATATCGGAGATCCTGACAAGCGCCGTGGATTCGCTTTCCGCGTTTCCGCCGCGTCCGATGCGCAGCAGATAGATCGCGTTGGCGTTTTCTTCGATCTCCGCCGCCGGAGCGGTCAGATAGAAGACGTCGTGCATAAGGACGTCTTCCCCGAGCTCGATCTCGGGGATGAAAACATCCTGCCGCTCGTCCTTCACGGCATCCGCG
>JAFYBN010000097.1 GCA_017540175.1 Clostridia bacterium
AAGTCAGAAACCGGGCAGACGACGAACTGTATCTTGCCATCACCCTAAAGGAGACCGGCAAGGTGATCGGCGAGATTTTCGCTCACCCGGAAGGCATGGCCCCGGAAGATGAAAACATGGATACCTTCAGCCCCTGCTGGATGCTGAATCTGAACTATACCGGCAAAGGGTATGCCTATGAAGCCGCGCACGCGTATTTCGATTTCCTGTTCCGGAAGAAAGGCGCGAGACGGATATACGCTTATACCGAGGACTATAACTTTTCGAGTCAGCGCCTTTGCGAGAAGCTCGGAATGCGCCGCGAAGGACTGTTTCTGGAGTATGTATCGTTCGTGAACAACGCGGACGGTACGCCGCTCTATGAGAATACGATACAGTACGCGATCCTGAAGAAAGAGTGGAATAAGGAGAACACATGGCAATCACCATAAATCTTCGTTATTCCGGCAAAGAAAAAACAAATCCTGGCAGAAATGTTATCGCCCTGGTCTGTCCGGTATTCTGCGTCAATTCAATTCGTCCCGATAGATCCGTCTGCCCGTCGTCGCGTCAGGTTACGTCGGCGATCGGTAGACGGGGTAATCTAAATTCTTTTGTGAAACAATGAAAAAAACAATATACAACAAACTCGTCCGCGACAAAATCCCGGAGATCATAGAATCCTCCGGCAAAACCTGCATGACGGCGATCCTCTCCGACGGGGAGTATATCCGCTGTATCACGCCAAGCTGGATGAGGAACTCGCGGAATACCATAAGGATCAGAATATCGAAGAACTTGCCGATCTTCTGGAAGTGATTCGCGCCGCCGCGATTGCGCGCGGGTATACGCCGGATGAACTGGAACGCGTCAGATCGGAAAAAGCCGCCGAGCGTGGAGGATTTGAGAAGAGAATCCTGCTGAAAGAAGTATTTGAGAACTGAGGTGACGTCATGCCCGAATATCGTTCCGTCTCCGGGAGCGCCGCGGAGGATCTCTTTATCGATTTATTCGCGGATACCTTCGGAGCAGAAAAAGCCGGGTATCTGTATTCACAGTACCCGTTTTACGATATCTATCAGAATGCCCGCTTTGCCGACTTCGTGCTGGAAAACGGGTCAAACCGTGTTGCCATCGAAATCGACGACGAGGCGTCCCACAACCCGAGGCTGGTTTCGCAGGACAAGTTTTACGATGATCTGCTGAAGCAGAACAGTATGATCCACCTCGGTTGGGATGTGTACCGCTGGGCGGTCCGGCAGATGCAGAAGCAGCCGGAGACGGTAAAGGACGAGCTGCGCGTTTTCCTCGGCAGCGATCCCCGGCGCGGATATTCTCTGCTATACCGTTCTGTTTTTCGCCCTCGGCATCCCGGCGGATGCGATCATTCTGGCGACCGCCGTCGGCATTGTGCTCGATTATCTCGATACGGGCATGAACGTTATGCTTTTGATCTTCCGGCTCGCCTGTGACGCGAAACGGCTCGGCAAGCTGGATCAAAGCATTCTTCTGAACGGATAAAGGCGTTCTGTTCGGAACGAAAATCGCGACAGCACGAAACGGAATAAACCGGTTTTCACGGAGGAGGTCCCGTCAAATTCCTGTTTGGGAGGATCTATGAAGAAGACGTTGATTTTTTACAAGCCTGAATACGCTGATCTGGCGATAAAACTGCGCGACAACTATCGTGCGCATGATCATGGGGAAGCGGATATCGTTTCCGCTGAGGAACACGACGATATTGAATACGCAGAAAAAATGCGGTATGACGAAGCTGTTTTTATAGAGGATCATGATACCGTTGTTTTTCATGAACTTGGATCCGGATATACAAACAGACTTCCTGTCTCAGATGTGTTCTATAACGATCTGAAGCCAGATTCTCTTGCATAAGCGCGGCTGTTTGGGTGCAATAGGACCGGAATCCGTCTTCTCTTCCCTGCCGCTCAACCGTACATCTCTGACAAACAAGGAGGCTTCTCATGGATCGGAACAACACGTTTGCTCTCGGTTTCTGGAACTATGCAAGACTGGGTGCCATCGGCAATAATCCGGTGAAGGACTGGGCCGAGGCGGGCATGAACCTTTGTCACTCCCCGCACTTTATCCCGGGGGAGGACGACCCCGCCGCCATGCGCGCCCTGCTCGACGAATGCGCGGAAAACGGCATCCGCCTGATCATGGACGACCCGCGCTGCCACTGGACAGGCGCGCTCTCCGATCCGGACGGATATCGGACCCGTTTTTGCCGCATGCTGGACGAGTTCGGTCGCCATCCCGCCGTCTGCGGTTTTTATGTGGGCGACGAACCCTGGGCGGCGCAGATGGAGGAGGCAAAGGAGGCGATCCGGCTTCAGCGGGAAATCATCCCGGAGAAGATCCCGTTCATCAACTTCAATCCCTACTACGCCCACATCGGGAACATCGAAGAACATCTCGGCGCGTCGGATTTTGACGAGTGGGCGGATCGATTCATTGGGGAAAGCGGACTGCAGCAGCTCTCCTACGACCATTATCTCCAAATGAATCCGCAGGACCCCGCAGAAAGCGGCATAGACTCGTACTATTCCAGCCTGAAACATTTCATGGACGCGGCGAAGCGAAACGGCGTACCGCTCTGGGTGACGAATCTTTCGGTGGGGCATTTCCGCTACCGCTGCCCGAACGAGGACGATCTGCGCTGGCAGCTGAGCACAAGCGCGGCATGCGGGGCAAAGTGCGTCTGGTGGTTCTTCTTCTACATGCGCGTGGTGAGAATCAACTACAGGCTGGCTCCGATCGACGAGCACGGACACCGAACGGAAACCTACGAACGGCTCGCCCGGGTGCAGAACACCTTTCAGAAGCAGTTCGGCGCGCTCTTCGCCCGCCTGATCCACGACGAGACCTTCCACACGGGCAAGGCTTACGGCGGGTATCCGCTTCTCGGAGAAGGAACGCATCCCGTCGTCGGCCGCGTGACCTGCGAACACGGTCTGCCCGGCGTCCTCTCCCTGTTCCACATGCCGGACGGCACGAAGTACATGGTCCTCGTGAACAACAGCCTGACGGAGAGCGGGTACTTCCACACCTTCCTCACCCCGCGGGTGAAGGAGATGTACCGGGTATGCTTCGACATGCAGGACACCGCCAAACGCCCCGACGGGACCTATGTCAGCCCTTATCTCTTCACGCGGACGCCCTGGGGCGGCGTAGAAGTCAACTGCGCGCGCAACGACGTCTGCAACGGCTTCTCGATCGCTGAAAACGGAACGGTGCACAATGCCGCGTGGCTCGCTCCCGGTCAGATGGAGGCATGGCGGCTGGTCACGGAGGAGTGAAAGGGGATCGGCCGGAGGAAAGGCATCCGCGTGTGAGACGCGGCGACGGATCAATCGAGATTTGATAAAACAACAAAAAGAGGGGATGTTATCATGAGAAAACCGTTTGGGAGAATTTGTGCAATCCTGCTGTGCGCGATGATGATTTTGTCGTCTACCGCCTGTGAGAGCGGCAGCGGAAAAACAGCTGAGCCTGCTCCCGCAAAGGCAGCCGAAGCTGTCGGAAACGGAAAGAGAGTTTATTTCGCGGGTCCGCTGTTCAGCCAGTCGGAAAAGGATTTCAACGTGGAAATCACAGCCGTGCTGGAGGAGTACGGGTACGAGGTCTTTCTGCCCCAGCGGGACGGCATCGAGGCCGCGCAGCTGGAGGGCAAATCGGAGGAAGAGCTTATTCAGATGATCTTCGATCTGGACTCTTCCGAAGTAAAAAAGGCTGACATTCTTTTTATGAATCTGGACGGCCGCGTTCCCGACGAAGGAGCCTGCGTGGAGCTCGGCATCGCGTTCGGCAGCGGGAAACGCTGCTACGGGTTCAAAACGGATACCCGATCCATCGAGCTGAGTCTCGATCTCAACCCGATGATCAGCGGTTGCATGATCAAAATCTTCAAGAACTATGACGGCGGGGAGCTGATCCGGGAAATCAGGGAATACTTATCCGAGAACGAGCTGTGACTGGGGACGGTAAGTATAGGTTCACAAAGGTAATTCTTGATCTGCAGTTCTGAGATATCCCTCCCTTCCCTTCATCGTATCCGATAAGAACTCGAACATTATGAAGGGGCGCGGGTGGGGATTCTCAGGGCGGCATTGCCGCCGGGGGACGGATTTTGCTTTGCTTCAGGCGGAGTTTTCCGCCGCCTTGACGGACGCAAAAAGAACCGGGTCAGGTGTAAAAGTTCGGAACTCTCGGAAGGGTTTTGACGTCTAACAGAATGAGGTGATGAGCATGAAAATAACAGAGTTTACGAAAATCATTGGGCTGCTGTGCGCTGCTGTCCTGTTGATTTCCGCCCTGCCTGCCTGCGCCGCGCCCTCCGCCGATCCTGCCGGGGGCGGGCATGAGGTCGATGAGGCCGCACAGGCGGAGCAGGCGGAGCAGGCGAGCGAAACCGAGCCGAAAGCCGTCGTTGAGGAGCCATTTATCTCCTACGCGCCGCCGTATTACAGCATCGGATACAGCGGCAACGCGGCAGACCATCTTACTTCTGCTCCTGCGGCGGCGAAGGCCGGCGATACGGTGGAGATCAGAACGGAGGTCTTGTATGACGCCGACATTCACGTCTACGCGGACGGGCAGGAGATCCCGAAATCGCATTACGACAGCGATTGGTGGGGGTATTCTTTTGTCATGCCGGAAAAAGATGTGCGGGTAACCGCAACGTTTTACACGAAGGACGAGATATGGGGGACTGCCGTTGTGGACGAGAATGCTATGAGGGAAAAGTATCCCGAATACTTCGACCTTTCGACGTCGAAAGGGCTGGAGGTCTATGTCTGGCAGATGGCGCCGAACAGGTATACCTGCGGCGTCATGGAAGGGACAAACCGAGATAAAACGCCGGAAGAGATATTGAATCTGAAAGGAGCCTCCGTCGAAGAGATGAAGGTCATCCTTTCCGCCTACGACATTTCGGAAGAGAACGTCTTGATCATTCCGTGGCAGCATCCCATTTCCAGTTATCTCGGGGACTACTGGATCAGAGGGCAGGATGAGACGCCCGATGCGCTGGCAATTCGGCGGCAGCAGTACGTTGACATGCTTCGCACCATGCTCTTCGGCGACGATGAGACCGGATTTTACGGCTCCGACCTCCGCATTCATGTAAAAGGACAGGCTATGGTCTACGAACGATATGAAGCGGGGAGCGGGTCGCTTACGCCGAATGAGATTCTGGATACGTTCAGCGAGGAAACGGAAATCGAAGGGATTTTCTGGGAGGTCCATTCCGTGGAAGAATACCCGGATCTGTCCTATGTCCTCGTGATTTCCGGGACAAACTCCTCTTGGACCTATCGGATCAAGGGAGATTGAAATTCTATATGCCCGCTGTATGGAACGCCTTCGCAAACCTGCTTTTGATTTATTAGCCGCACAGATTTGCGGCACGCCGCGTGATCACAAAAAACCTTCCGAAAGGCAAAAATGCCGTCCGGAAGGTTTTTATATCGGATGCTCCGCGTCAGTCAGCGAATAAGGAGAACGGATATGCCGTCCCATAATCCTCTCTGTGATAGAACTCCGACGTCAGGCGGGTCTGGTCGTAGACGACGGTCCACTGGGTGATGTGGTCGGAGAGCACCGTGCTTCTTTTGGCGCACGCCATCACGTCCCTTGCCTCGTCCATCGTGAAGATGTCCTTCCCCGCGGTCGCCGCGGCGATGGCGTCATAGCGCTTCTGTGCTTCCGGTTTGCCCTTGCCGAAGAGCTCGCCCTCGGCAAGATAGCAGTTCGTCATGATCTTCGCGTCGATCACGATCATTTCGTTTTTAATGTACTCCACGCAGACGCAATTGCCCGCCGCGTCCGCGATCATGAAATGGGTTTCGGAATTGTACGAGCGGTGCAGATCATACTGTCGGAGCAGCTCGACCGCCTCCTCCGCCGTCGCCGCGCGGTTGAGCATCAGCCGGACTGCCGTCGTGATCTGCAGATCGGGTTTGTCGGTATTCTGATTCAGGATTTCTCCGTCCGGGAGCATATTCACCGAGATGCACAGACCCTTTTCGTTGATGCCGTCCAGGGGAGCGTAGTGCGCGGCAAGGATGAGGACGTCATCAGGCAGCTTTCCGGTCTTGCCCGTGATGAAATCCGTGTTCACTGTGCTTACCGAAGCGTAGCCGTCCGTTGGGTAGGAGGTCAGCACGAGCGCATTGCAGTTGTCCCAATCGAGGTTGCGGCCGAAGAGGCAGCCGTTTTCGCTTTTGAGCTGCGTCGTGCTGCACGCGAACGCCGCCTGATCGGGGTTCGGGACGAATACGGTATCGGTCAGGGTGCCGAGAAACTTGAAGACGTCCTCGTCGCTCTTTGCGCCCCCGCTCACCAGAAACATGTCGAATCCGTAATCGCCCGCAAAAACCGCACTGGAAAGCGCCGGGCCGAGCTTCACGATTCCCGTCGGCTCATGAGGCTGACGGACGGAAGGCTCAATCTGCCCAGCTTCTGCCGGAGCCGCCTCGGCGGGGGTCCCGGCTTCCGCCGGTGCAGCCGCATCATCCGGCGCAGCCGGGGCGGCCGGGTCAGCCGTATCGTCGGCATTGGGCTTTTGCTGCATGTCGTTTTTCATTTCGTCCGCTTCCTCTTCTGTCTGAACGGTCGCCCCCGCGTCCGGCGTATGCCTGGCGCAGGCGTACAGCAGCAGTGATGCCGTCAGGACGATGAGGGTCAGGGCAAGTATTCTTTTGTTCATCTTGGGGCCTTTCATTTTTTTGCCGGCATCGGTGCGGCGTTATGATCAATCATGTTGAAAACTCCCGGCACGGTTCCGTTCCGTTGATCGGAAATACTGTTTGTCAGTTCCCGCTGCCCCGGCTTTCGAGGAGCGCGGTGGTTTTGTCGATGATCTTGCCGAGCTGCTTGCTCGTCGACTTCTGGTAGGTCTTGATCCGGGAGGCGAGGTCGTTGTTGTTGTTTTCGATGCAGTTGTAGAAGGTGGACTTCATGAGCGCGCCGCCGAGCCCGTCGTCCCACGCGAGCGGGAATCCGTTGCCGTAGTGGTCGTGGATGATGTCGATCATGCGCGCGGCGGTGTTGTCGCGGGTGTATTTGATCTTGAGGGAGGAATCGTAATAGGCGGGAAGCACCACATTATAGGTTTCGCGGCACAGGACCTCGATTACCGCGCTCACGAACGGCAGGTCCTCGGCGGGCACGGTGATCGGAATGAAGCCGAGCTCCGCGGTGTCGTGGGTGGAGGTCACATAGTCCTTTTGATTCTCGTCGAGAAGCGGATAGGGCAGGATGGCAAGATCCGTGTCGGTCGAGCGCAGGCTGTCAGATTCAAGGGAACCGAGCCGCTGATAGCCGATGAAGAGGGAGCGGCCGGACGTAAAGGTGTCGAGCGTTCCCTGCTCTCCCCCGAAGATGTCGATGCCCGCGGCGTCGTTGTTCAGGATCCCGTTGAGCTTTTCGAGCAGAAGGAAGGCGCGCTCGTTGTTCAGCGTATAGACCGGGAAGCCCTGCTCGTCGCGTTCGATGAAGCCGGGGTCGCCGGAGATCAGCCACGGGATGCTCGGACCCCAGAGCTGGAACGCGACGAATCCGAACTGGTCGTCCTTGTCCCGCTTTCCGTTGCCGTTGAGATCGCGGTACGCGCCCTCGATCAGCGTGCGGAACCGGTCGTAGGTCCATGTCTTTTCGAGCACGGAGTTATAGGCATCCTCCGGGTCGCCGTAGATGTCGGTATAAATGTTCTTGTTCATGATCAGGCAGTGCGTCGCGCGGAGCAGATCGATGAAATAGTCGCCCGCGAGGATGAAGCGCTGATTCGAGTTGATCGAGATGTCCTGCATGAAATCGTTGTACCACCACGGACGGGTGAAATCGAAGTTCTCGCCGTCGTTCGCGTTGTGGAAGAGACCGTCCGGCGTGATGGGCACGAGTCCGAAGATGTCGTTGATGATGAGCTGATAGGAGGTGTCGCCCGATTGGATCAGGGTGCGGACCGCCGTCGCGACTTCAGAGTAGGAGTAGTCCACGTCCTCGTATTCGAGCTTCACGTTGAGCCTCTGCATTACGTCCTCGTTGCGCTGGATCGCGGAGTCGGGCGCTTTGTCGCCGGTGAGTTCCTCAAGCCCCTCAATGAGGAAATTGGAGGACTGCACGCCGACCGTCGCCACGTTCACGGAGGTGTGGATCTTGAAGGAGCGGCCCTCGTAATCAACACCCTCGAACGGGTCCGCTTCTTCCGTTTCGCTTTCGGGCTCGCTTTCGATTTCCGGCTCGGCGGACGACGTCGGGGTCTGCGTCGTCTCCTCGTCGGCATCCTTCGCGCAGGCGGCGAAAGACGAGAGAAGGAGCGCGAGGATCAGGAGGACAGCGAATGCTTTTTTCATGAAAACACCGTGCCGGGCGGCGCCGGCCGTATCCGAGCGGAAACGGATGCCGCTTTATTATCCGTCCGTGTCAGGCGCAGCACAGGGGGCGCAGGATGCGTCCGACGTACATCAACGCCTTTTTCGGATATATTTTCATTATAGAGGGATTATTTTGAAAATTCAATACGAATTTATAAATAAACGCTATTTATTTAGTTGATTCGCCAAAACAAGCAAATCTTCGCAGTTTGCCCGCGCGGCGATTGATTTTTCCCGCGGCGTATGATATAATAAAATCAATCAGACGCGGCAATGCCGCATACAAGGAAAAAAAGCGAGGACGGACCGATGAACGGAACGAGATGGGCGGCACTTGCCGTTTCCTTACTGATGCTGTTCGGATGCACGCAGAAAGACGGCGGGGAGGAGCCCGTGCCGGAGCAGACGGAGCCGTCGGCAAATGCCGGAGCGGACGTCGAAACGGTCGAGGGAGAGGACGTCGATGAGACGCCGGAATACGCGCGCGCCGTGCTGAACCTGCCCGGCTCGGACGGAGAGCTTGCCGTGCCGGTCTACGAGGTGGAGCCGGACTTTTTTGACGGCTGCACCCTGATCCGACCGGATGAGGCGTCGCAGGATCTCGTCTGGAGCGCCGCGCGTTTCCGCAGTCAGCTCGAATCGGATTTCGGCATGAAGCTCGGCATCTCCTCCGACTGGCTCGAACCGGGGGAAACGGTCCCCGCCGACTCGCGCGAGATCCTCGTCGGCGGCACCAACCGTCCACAGTCCCCCGACCATACCAAGCTCGGGCGGGACGACTACATCATCCGTTTTGAAAACGACCGGCTGATCCTCTGCGGGGGCTCGGACGAAGCGACTGCCGCGGCGGAGCAGTTTTTCGCCGAATACCTTGTCTCCGAGAAGCGCATCTGCCTGCCCTACGGCGAGGGCTATCTCCACACGGTCGCCTACGTCTGCGACTCGCTGACCGTGGACGGGGTCGAGCTGAGCGATTACGCGCTTTCCCCCGGACTCGGCGCACTCGGAGACTACCTGCTCTCCGTGACGGGACGCTCGCCCGCCGGCGGATCCGGGAAAACGCTGACGCTTGCACGCGCGGAGGACGATACGGTTTTCTCGGTCGCGGCGAATGCGGACGGCATCACCCTCTCCTACGGGAAGTTCGGCACGCCCGCGAAGGCGGTCGCCGGGCTGATCTCGCTGCTTGAGGAAAAGGGCGGAATCGACCGGTCCGCGTCGCGTCAGACGGTTTCGCTGACGGCGTCCGACCTGACCGCGCGCGTCACGCCGGACGATCTCGGGCTTCTCGAACCGAAGACGCTCTATGTCGCGCCGGGCGGGGACGACGGCGCGGCTGGCACGGAGACCGCTCCGCTCGGGACGCTGGGCGGCGCGCAGGAGAGAGTCCGGGAGCTTCTCATGACCTCGCTCGCCCCCGTGACCGTTACTTTCCGCGGCGGGGACTATTTCTTCGACGCCTCCGTCTCCTTCGGCGAAGCGGATTCCGGCACGGCGGGCGCGCCCGTGTCGTATCGTGCTTATCCGGGCGAGCGCGTCCGCTTCCTCGGCGGAAAAATCGTCCCGCGGGACCTCATCGCCCCGGCAGAGAGCGCGGACGTTCTGTCCCGCGTCAACGACGCCGCCGCCCGGGAGGCGCTCATGCAGATCGATCTGTCTTCTCTCACCGAAGTGATTCCCGATATCTACAGCTACGGCCACACCGTGAACAACGCGAAAATGCCGCTCGAGGTGTATGTGGACGGCAGTGCGCTGACGACGGCGCGCTGGCCGAACCGCTCCGAGAAGAACGCGTACGTCTATACCGCGCCGGACGAGGTCCAGACCAAAAGCGGCTCGAAGATCATCTTCTTCGGCGACGACGTCGCGAGCCGCGCCGAGACCTGGTCGGACAAATCACTCGAACAGCTCTATCTCTTCGGCTTTTTGTTCGCGGAGTGGACGAACGAAACCTACGATGCCTCGCGCTTCGACCGTGACGCGCGCTCCATCACCCTGCGCGGGGGACTCGACGGCTATTTTTCGAGCATCGGCTCGTCGAAGCGCGTATGCTTCCTGAATCTGCCGGAGGAGATCGATGAACCTGGCGAATGCTGGATCGACCGGGAAAAGCTGATCGTCTATTTCTATCCTCCGGAAAACACGGAGAACGCGGAGATCGCCGTCAGCCTTCTCGACGAGGACATGATCCTGCTCGACGGCGTCTCGCACCTGCGGTTTGAAGACATCGAGCTCGTCTACACCCGCGCGAACGCGATACGGGGTGCGGGCGCGGCGGACATCACGCTCTCCGGCTGCACCGCGGCGCACACGTCGGCAAAGGCGTTCGTCTTCGAGGACGCCGCGCGGGTGTGTGTGGAGAACTGCGAGGTTTACGACACGGCGAACGGCGGCATCTCGATCTCCGGCGGCGACCGGACGACGCTCACCTCCTCCGAATGCGTCGTGGAGGGGTGCGAAATCCATTCGGTCAACCGCGACAACTCTACCTACGGACCGGGCATCTCCGCCTACGGCGTGGGGATGGAGATCCGGCGCAACCTCCTGTACGACAGCGTGCACGAAATGATCCACGTTGGCACGAACGACGTGCTGATCGAATACAACGAGCTCTTCGGCTGCGTGAAGGAAAGCTCCGATATGGGGGCGATCTACTTCGGGCGCAGCCCGACCGTCCTCAGCACGGTGATCCGGTACAATTACTTCCACGACATGGGGAACGAATATGGCGGGATCGGTCAGTTCTCCGTCTACCTCGACGACGGCAACATGGGCGCGGAAATCTACGGAAATCTCTTTGTGAACGCAGCGGGGCGCGAGGAAGCGGGGAGCCGGGGCTCGCAGGCGGCGATCATGCACCACGGCGTGCAGTTCTCGCATATATACAATAATATCTTCGTCGACACCTCCACGGCGTTCCGCTTCGTGGACTGGAAGGGGGCAAACGGCGACGCGCAGACCGGCTGGATCCTGTGGCTCTTCGACCGGGATCCAAAGCGCCTGCATGAGAGCGTGCAGCGGATGCGGGAGGTGGATTTCGACAGCGACCTGTGGCGCGCGCATTACGCCGGCACGATCTGGGCGAATCTGTACGACTACGCCTCCTCCGAAAAGATCGCGGAGTATTCCGCGATGAGCGACCGCGACATGCAAAAAACGGCGGCCGCCGTCGCGCCGTCGAACACGAATGAGTTTGACAACAACCTCCTGGTCGGCGTACAGACCCCGACCTCGGGCGGCTCTTCAAACAAGCACGACAACACCATCCTGACGTCGAAGGATATTTTCCGCGATCCGGAGAACGGGGACTGGACGCTGACGGAGGAGGGACTCGAAAAAGTCCGTGCGGGGTGCCCGGAATTTACTCCCCTTCCCTTCTCCGGGATGGGAAGGAGCGCGAGGAACGAGGGCTGACGGGCGCGGAGCTGCTGCGGTGCGCGTCATCGCTTCGAACGGCATCACGCGCGTCGGGAAGCAGGACCCGCCGAGCCTCCCGTCCGGCTTGCGGCTTAAAAGACCTCTGGTCCTTGACAAGACGGCGTTCTCCCCGGCATCATCATGCAAACCGTATCAAGCGCATCCGTACTCTAGCCATCGGAGCGAACTGAATCCGCTGCCGCTGTTTGAAGAGGTTCATTCGGAAACGAATCAGGGGGCTTAGCAGCCCCCTTTCTTGCAAAGGAAAACAAACGGATTCTCACAGTGCCGCGTGTCGGACGGTTTCGGTTTATCCCGGAATCATAAACAGCGCGATCCCTGCGGCTGAAAGAAACAGGCTGAGCACCGTATCCCCGGTGAATTTCTCTTTGAAGAAAACCCGGCTCAGAACCGCCGTCAGCACGATCACCGTCGCGCTGAGCAGAGGAAACTGAATGGATGCGTCCATGTAATTCATGCACCTAAGAGAGAACAGGTTGCCCGTAACGTTGCACACCGTATATCCGGCTGCCAGCGTGATCAAAAGTATGAAAAAGCCGAGGGTCATCTTCTTTACACCGATTTCCCAATAGGTGTTTCTGAAGGAATCCGGTTTTCCCTTCATCTTTCCGGCGAAGGCAAAACCAAACAGAATGACGGCTGCGGCAATCAGCTGGATGAGACCGCTGGTTTTTAAGAAGTTGTCCTCCGCGGATGCCAGAATGATCGGATCGGTTTCGGTGCGCTGCACATGATTCATGTACATTTTGCTGATCACGCTGATCATACCGTTTGTCAGAAAGACCACGGTACAGTTCAGAGCAAACTTCAGCTTATTGACGCTTTCCGCCTCACCGTCCGTCTTTTTCAGGAAGGACGGCAGGAGGGAGAGGCACAGCACAGCGAGTCCCAGCCACTTGAACAGGTCGTTTTCTTCACCGAGCGCGATGATTCCGTAGAGAAACGGAACAACCATGCCGCCCGCCAGACAAAATGTAGTGACCGTAGAAACTCTGCCGCATCCCATCGCCGTAAGGGAACAGACGCCGCACAGCATTCCGCTGGCCGCATACGCGGCGGCAAACAAGCATATGGCAAGCGTCAGTCCGGTGGGGAGTCCGGATTTCACGATCATAAAAATCTGGCCGCACAGACAGCAAATCATCTGATTCCAGAAGCATACGGTCAAGCTGCCGACCGTACGGGATTCAAATGATTTTGAAAAGATGAACTGCACGGAAAAAAACGAACAGGCAATCATCAAAAGCAAATATTCCATGATAAACCTTCCCTGCGGCAAACGCTGTTTTTGTGAGAATCAGGGATATAAGGAATTATACCATACCGGGTTTTGCTTTGCAAGTCATTCCCCGCGATGACCATACATTTTGTACCGTTTACCGAGAAAACCACCGCGATAGGCAGTGATGCTCTATGGCGGTGGTTTTTCTTATCTGTGAGTCAGAGCAGGATTGCCGCTAACCTGCGGACAGGAGGTTTTCCTGTGCTGTATTCTTAGGGAGGAGACTTGCGTTATGCTCTTTGTCTGCGGGACAGCAGCGCGAGACCGAAGAAGAATATGACTGCAAGGAGCAAAAGCAGCGCGCTGTCGGAGGTATTGGGCGCTGTGGGAACCTCCACGGCTTCCGGTACGGGTTCCTCTTGAGCCTCGGGAACATCGGGTTCTGCAGCGGGAGCTTCGGGTTCTGCAGCGGGAGCTTCGGGTTCGGCTGCGGGGGCTTCGGGTTCCGCCGCGGGGGCTTCGGGCTCGGCCGCGGGAGCTTCGGGTTCCGCCGCAGCTTCATCAACTACAGTACCTACGTAGTCGAGCTGGTTCAAGGAGCCATAGTTTCCAATGGTCGTGGTGCCTTCCAGACGGATGTATCTGGTGATCACAGGCTGATCCAGAACAACAGTCTGAGGTTCAGCATGATTG
>JAFYBN010000012.1 GCA_017540175.1 Clostridia bacterium
CGACGTCGAGGGCACGGCTCCCGATTACTACGTCATCACCGACTTCGAGAACAACGACGGCTACCAGTACTACTTCTACTACAACACCGACAACCACGGCGACGTTGCGGAAGTTGAGTTCTACGGCACCGACGCTCCCGCGGAAGCTCCCGCTCCGGAGACTCCGGCTGAACCCGAGACTCCCGCCGAACCCGAAACGCCCGCCGAACCCGAAACTCCGGCTCCGGAAACTCCGGCTGAACCCGAAACCTCTCCGAACACCTTCGACTTCGGCGTCATCGCGCTTGCCCTCACCGCGATCTCCGCGGGCGCTGCGCTCTCTCTGAAGAAGAGAAAATAAAAAAAATCATATGCGTCCGCGGGCTGTTCTGCGGACACGGAACGAACAGCCCGATCGGTTTTCCCGGTCGGGCTGTTTCGGCAAAATAACGGTAATTCACGCGATCGATTTCCCGAATGACCCGAAAGAAAGGAACTGCACATGAAAAACAGAACGAGAACCATCGCCCTTTTGCTCGCGGTTTTGATGCTGTGCGCTCCGCTGTTCTCCTGCTCCGAGAGCAAAACCAATACGGAAGAAGAACCCAAATCGACCCCGACGGCAGGCACCGACACCCCGGCTCCCGGCGCGGAAGAAACCGAGCCGGAGGAAAGCGAAACCATGTTCATGCCGGACGCGCTCCCCGAACTGAATTTCCAGGATGAAACCTGCCGCATTTTCTGCTGGGAATCCTGGGATACGAGCGAATTCTTCGTTGAGGAAGATACGGGCGAGATCGTCGACACCGCCGTTTTCTACCGCAACCTCGCCGTGGAGGAGCGGCTGGGCGTCAAGCTCGAATGGGACCAGAGACCGCGCAACAGCGCCGCGTACGGCAGCGATCTCAAGAACGCCGTTCAGCAGCAGAACGCCTCCGCGGACAACACCTATGACGCCGTCGCCTGCTACGGCATGCGTGTCGCGAGCTGCGCGACAGACGGCATGCTCAAAAACCTGCACGAGACGACCTACATCGACCTCACAAAGCCGTGGTACTATGAATCGGCTGTGAAGGCGGGGACCCTGCACAAGGGCTACACCTATTTCATTGCGGGCGACATTTCCTACAACGCCCTCGCGAGAATGTCCGGCGTTTTCTTCAACACCGGAATGATCGCAAACTTCCAGCTCGAGGATCCCTATGAGCTCGTTCTGGAGGGCACATGG
This sequence comes from Clostridia bacterium, assembly GCA_017540175.1. Taxonomy (GTDB): domain Bacteria; phylum Bacillota; class Clostridia; order Oscillospirales; family CAG-272; genus UMGS1696. Next base: position 1,208 of record JAFYBN010000012.1, read on the forward strand.
ACGATCGATAAGATGCACGAAATGATCAAGGATACCTACGCGGACCTTGACGGCGACGGGAAGCGCTCGGACGCCGACCGCTACGGCATCATGATCGCGAGCGACCAGTGCAATACGCTCTATTACGGCACGGGCTCCCATTTCATCGACTTTGACGAGGACGGCAATCCGATGATTTCCGCGGACGTGAGCAGCGAGCGCACGATGAGCATCCTCGAAAAATACGTCAGTCTCTTCGATGAGGAAGCGGCTTACAAGAACCAGAAGGTCGATGTCACGAACAACTTCGACGAAGGGCGCATCCTCTTCTACGTCTACCCGCTCGGACACGTCGCCGAGGATTCGCTCCGCGAATCCGACATCGACTACGGCTTCATCCCGCAGCCGAAGGTCGAGGCAAGCGAAGAGAAATACCACGCCTCCGTGACGAACGCGATCTCCCTGTTCGCCATTCCGCTGGTGGTCTCCTCCGAGGAAAAATCCTCCGCGCTCATCGAGTGCCTGTCCTCCGAGGGCTACCGCCGCGTCACCCCGATCGTCTTCGAGCAGGCGTACAAGGTCAAGTACAACTACGACGACAGCGCGCGTCAGACGAAGATCTTCGACATGATCCGTGAAAACGCCCTGTTCGACCTCGGCAAGATCTTCTGCGACGAGCTGTTCGGCGGCTTCTCCAACGGCGTCATCGCCACGAACATCTGGGAAGGGAATACCAATTTCGCCTCCAAGCTCAAGGGCTTCCAGCGCGTCTGGCAGAAGGGGCTTGAGAAGCTCACGAAAAAGCTCGATTTCGTCGACTGAGTCCGTCAAAGAGAAAGGAAGTTTCCATGAAGAAAGTCATTTTGATCCTTGTGGACGGCATGCGTCCCGATTCTCTCGCGGCGTGCGGGCATCCGTTTGTGAACGAAATGCTCGCGCACAGCACTCATTTTCTCGCGGCAAGGACCGTGATGCCCTCTGTGACGCTGCCCTGCCATATGTCCCTGTTCCACAGCGTGACGCCGGAGCGCCACGGGATCCTTTCGAACACCTATGTCCCGCAGGTGCGCCCGGTGAAGGGGATCTGCGAGACCCTGCGCCCCGCCGGGAAGAAATGCGCCCTCTTCTATAACTGGGAAGAGATCAAGGACCTCGCGCGTCCGGATTCGCTCGCATACAGCACCTATGTTTCCGGGCATGTCTACGGCTACGATCAGGCGAATCCCCGCCTGACCGCGCTCGCGAAGGCGTATATCACCTCGGATGAGCCGGATTTCGTCTTCCTCTACCTCGGCTGGTCGGACGCCGCCGGGCATCATTCCGGCTGGATGGGAGAGGAATACCTCGAAGCGGTGAAGGGAAGCTGGGCGTGCATCGAAACGATCTGCCGCGATCTCAGCGAGGACTATCTCGTCATCGTCACGGCGGACCACGGCGGGCACGGGCGGTCCCACGGCTCCGACATGCCGGAGGACATGACGATCCCGATTTTGTGCTGGAATCCGAGCCTGCCCTCGAGAGCGAAGGAAGGCGGGAGCATTCTCGACATCGCCCCGACGATCAACAGGACGCTGGGCGTGGAGCCCGACGCGGAATGGGAGGGAGAGCCTCTCGCGCTCTGACCGAAAATGAGAAAAAGACTTCTTGTATGCTTCTGCCTGGCTCTGCTGCCCCTTCTGCTCCTCGCGTGCGGAGGGGAAAAGGAACCTGAAGCGGAGCCGGAGGAAAGTAAGATGAACAACGAAGAAACCGAACCCGCCGAAACGGAAAAGATACCCGAAGAGCTCGTGATCGTTGAAGACGGCGAGGCTTTGTACGCGGTCGTTCGCCCCGAGCTTACGGACGACGAAAACGTGGAACTTGCCGTCTCGGTCCGCCGCGGACTGGAGGAAAAGACGGGCGTCCAGTTTACGCTCGGAACCGACTGGGTCAAGCGCGGCGACGCTCCGGATATGGAAAAGCCCGAGATCCTGGTCGGCGTGACGAACCGCACGTCCGAGGAGGAATTGAGCTCCCTCGGTTGGGCGGACTGGACGATCAAGGCGGAAGGCAATAAAATCTTCCTTCTCGCGCGCTCCGTCCGCGCCCTCGGTTCCGCGGTCGAAGCCTTCCTCTCCGACGGGGTGACCGCGATGGACGGCGGCAGGCTGCTGATTCGCGGCCTCCCGATCTCCGGATCGATCACGCTCGCGGCGGGCGAGGTTCCGGACTACCCGCACGGGGATTTCGTGGGCATGTACGAGAGCTCGGGCAGCACCGTGATCTTTCGCTATGAGAATACGACGGCGGAGAATTTCGCGGACTACCTCGGCATCCTCAAAGACGCGGGCTTTGAGCTCTACGACGAGCACATGATCGAGAACAACCGCTTTGCCACCTGCGTGAACGACGTGACGACCGTGAACTGTTCCTGGTTTGAGCGGACAGGAACGACCCGCGTCATCTGCGAGGAGCGGAGCACGCTTTGCCCGCTGGAGGATCCGTATGAAGAGAAATACGAAACGCTCCTCACCGGCATGAAGGGAGAAACCGTCGTCGCCTCGGAGGGCATGGGCTTCATCATCCGACTCGCGGACGGCAGCTTCTGCATCATTGACGGCGGCATGGGCGACCCGAACTCCGTTGACTCGAACAAGCTCATGAACATCTTAAACGAGCAGAAGCCGGAAGACGTCGAAAAGCCCGTCATCGCGGCGTGGATCTTCTCCCACATGCACGGGGATCACATCGGTGTATTCAACTGCTTCTCCCTCGACCACCACGACGACGTCGTGATCGAAAAGCTGATTTACAATTTCCCGAAGGAGGAGGAGGTCAAGGTTTCCGACTCCCCCTACATGCTCGACGACACGATTTACCGCTTCACGGCGTTCAAGAAGAACCTCGCGAATTACTATTCGGACGTGCCGATTCTGAAGGTCCATTCGGGCAACCGCTTCGAGGTGCGCAACGCACACTTTGAGGTGTTGTACGCGTATGACGACCTGTACCCGAAAACCATTCTGGACGGAGGAATGAACGAGAACTCCCTCCTCCTCAAAATGACGATCGGCTCTCAGACTACGCTCTGGACCGGAGATTTCGCCTTCATTGCGACCGATCTTGTTCTGTCCGAATACAGCGCTGAAACGCTCGAATGCGACATCCTGCAGGTCGCGCACCACGGGATCAACGGAACGGTCGATTTCTACTCCCGCGTCAACCCGACCTATGTGCTGTGGCCCGTCTGGGCGGGCGGCTTCGAGTCCATGCGGAACAACGCGCAGAACAAATGGCTGATCGACAGCGAAAAGGTGCGCCATGTCATCGTGACGGGCGTCGGCACATGGACGATCCGCCTGCCGTATGATCCCGTCGACGGCACCTTCGACCGCACGCCGACGTGGAAGACCAAGCATCCGCTGTATCCCGCGCTGCTCGGGGAATAAATGATCAAAAAAACCGCGTGTCCCCGCCGGACTCGCGGTTTTTGCAAAAGGAAGAGTCATATGTTTGCCGAACTGTTTATACTCCTGCCCGTCGGCGTTTTGTTCATCGTGCTGGGGCTTTTAATCTGGAAAAAAGAAAAAATCACCCTGATCCACGATTATCATTGGGACAGGGTAAAGGAAGAGGACAAGTCCGCGTACACGGCGCTCATCGGAAAAGGCGTGTTCATCATCGGCGTGTGCGCCATCCTGACCGGGATCGTCGACGCTGTCACGAACACCGGCTGGGGCTGGCTCGCCTTCACAGCGGGCTTCGTCGTCTCCGTCGTGCTTTTCCTCCGCGCGCAGTTCCGTTACAACCGCTGAGCGGGAAGATCCGTCCGTTTTCCCGCCGCGGCGAGCGGCAAGCGGCAAGTCCTACCGATGGACATACATCCGCGAGAGCTCCGGCGAGCCCGCGTTTTGGACCATGCACAGAAATTCCCACCCGTACCGCTCGTAAAAGTCGACGTGATCGGTCAGCAGGTACAGCGGGGAAATCCCTTTTTGCCGCATATCCCGCACGACTGTCTCGAGCAGCCGCCCGGCGATGCCCTGACCGCGGTGCGCCTCCTCCGTGTAAACGGCGCAGACGTTCGGCGTGAGGTCGGCCCGTTCGTGAAAATCGTTTTCGATCACGCCCAGTCCCCCAACGATCCGGTCATCCGAGAGACAGAGATACCACCCGTATTCGGTTTCTCCGCCGAGGTACGCCCGCATGCAGGAAAGGTATGCTTCCTTCGGCACGCCCCATTTTTCGTGAAACCACTGCGCCGCGGCGTCCGCGAGACCGGGCGCGTCCCGCAGGGTCAAAAAACGGTATTGTTCCATTTCGTTCTCCTCAGACGGCATTCGGCACCGCGGAACGGATCGATCCCGTCGCGGTTCCGGTCATTTCGATAGATTCGGAGGTTATGATGCAGGTTTCTGTCTGGTCCAGTTATTTCATCGAGCTTTCGCCCGAGGATATGGTGCGGGAGTTTTCCGCGGGAGGATTCTCCGCGACGGAGTTCTCCGACGAGCACGGCCTCGTGATGCTTGCGCGGGGAAACCCGGAGAAGGAAGGCGAAAAGCTCCGCGCGTTTGCCGCGGAGCAGGGCTTTTCCTTCCCGCAGGGGCACATGCTTTTGCGCGCGGATATCTGCTCCGACGGGGCTGTCGAGATCCTCAAACCGTGGTGCGATCTCTTTCTCGCGCTCGGCGTCCGCTCCGGCGTCCTGCACGCCGCGGGGGGCGCGGAGCTGAGTCCCGAAGCGCGGTTCGAAAAGCGCGCAAATACCCTCACGAAGCTGACGGAATACGTCCGCGGGAGCGATTTCACGATCTGCCTTGAAAACCTGCGAGGTGCGACGGTTCCCGTCACCGCGGACGAGCTGAATGCTCTGATCAACACAGTCGGGGACGCGAATCTCGGAATCTGCCTTGATACGGGGCACCTGAACATCCCGAAGGGGGACGGCAGGGACGAGAGCCAGCGCAGCTTCATCGCGAAAGCAGGCAAACGACTGAAAGCCCTGCACATCGCGGACAACGACGGAAGCTCCGACCAGCACCTCATGCCGTACGGCAGAGGCCGCATCGACTGGCGCGAGGTCATGACCGCCCTCGGGGAAAACGGATACGACCGCCTCTTCAACATGGAAATTCCCGGCGAGAACCGCTGTCCGCTCGAAGTGCGCCGTGAAAAGCTGAAATACTGCCGCGCCGTGTGCGATTATCTGACCGGTCTTGCGGTGACAAATGCGGGGGTTATTTCTCCGCGATGAACCCGGCGAAGCAATACGGCGGGAGCATGTCGGAGACCGTGACCGCGTCCCCCCGAAGCGTGAACCCCACCCTTTCGGAATACGCGCCGATGGGTGTGAGCGAGCGGTACACTCCGTCGAGCTTGATCTCTTCGGGGTAGACCAGATCGCGGCCGAAGTTCCAAAGCCCGACGACGAGCTTGTCAGGCGTTCGCCTTGTGATGAGATACGCGCCCGGCTCCTTCTTCACCGCGACGATCCGTCCCGCGAGCAGGCGGTGGATCTGCTCTTCGCGGCAATAGCAGTGAGCAGTCTGTGCGGCAAAATCCACGCTTTCGAAATCGAACGCGAAAACGATCACCGCTCCGCCCTCTTGCCGCTCGTACCGGTAAACCGCGGGCGAGCCGTCCGGGTACGCGCTGTCCGTCACCGCGCCCTCTTTTGGGGTCATCCTGTAATACCGTCCCGGAGAGTCAACGGCGATCCGCCGCCCGTCCTGAAAGATCTCCGCCGAAGGCCGATCCGTCGGGACGGCTCCGTTCAGCCCGATGTCGAAGCCGCGCTCGGTGAGGATGCGCGCCGCGGCGCAGTCGAGGATCAGCGGCATGGCGCACACGTCGGCGGGCGCGTATTTCGCGTTTTCCCCGACGAGCAGGGCGGTTTTCGTGTACGCGGAGCGGACAAAGGAGATCGGCAGGCTGAGCGCTCCCGCGAAATTCGCGGCGGCGGGCGTGAGGCGATGGGACAGCGGCCCCTCCGCCCATCCCGTGCAGTCCATGTCCGCGAGCTTGCGCATTTCTTCGAATACATAGATCCCCGCGGGCTCCGTGCCGCGGAACGCGTCCGCAATGGCGGCGCGAAGCTCCCGCATGAGACAGTGACGCCGGATATAACCCGTTTCGTAAGCGGGGTCGAACGAGTAGTCGAGCATGTATTTGAGGATGTCCGCAAAACCGTCGGCGGCAAGCGCCTGATGGTAACTTTCGAGATAGGACGACGGCACCGCGGTGCGCGGGCGGGGGTAGACGTCCCCCTCGCTCATGAGCTCGATGTCCGGCGCGTATTCCTTGCACCACGCAAGCTGCATTCGTTCGAGATCGATGACCGAGCCCAGCCCGGTCGTTCCGAACGCGCGCAGATCGTTCCAGTACGGCGCACCGATCAGACGGAGGAACGGCTTCGTTCTTCCCGCGAGGATGCGCGAGAGGGTGATCGAATCCACGCCGTCGGTGTCCCAGGTGCTGAGACAGGCGCAGTGTCCGAGCCGCACGGTCGGATCGACGGAATCGAGCTCTTCGCGCAGCGCCGCGCAGAAATCCTTCAGCGTGGATCCCATGAGCCCGAGCCAGATTTGCCGGAGCGGGGACGGCTTGCCCGTGAACAGGAGCGAAGCCAGCTCCTCGCGCGTGAAGGCGTGATCTGCCGCACCCGCCGCCGCGGCGCGCTCGTTGAACGCCGCCATGTGCAGGGGACAGGCGCACCCGACGGAGACGGGACCGTGCATGGAGATCCTCAAATCGTCGTCGATCATGATCATCTTCGCGCCAACCTCGGCGATCGCGCGGAGATAGGCGCGGTACATGGAGACAAAGCGGGGATCGAGAGGGCAGAAGGAGTCTTCCGCCTCGCCGCCGTTTCCCAGCCCGCGGATGCGGGTGTAGTCCCCGACCCGCGCGCCCGTCTCGTGGGCGAGCATCCCGCCGTGCCCGAGACCGCCGATCCACACGCCGACGTCCAGTCCGTTTTCTTCGTAATAGCGGATGTTTTCCGAGAGCTGTTCCAGAATCACCCCGAGCCGCGCGCGGTCTCCGAAGGGATTTTCGGGACAGACGAAAACCCGGTCCGCGCCGGCCTTTCTCAGCTCGGCGAGATAGACCGGCCTGTTTTCCTTGTTCGATAAGGCGTTCATCAGGGGAACGGAGATCATGATTTCCTCGCTTTCCGGGAACGTCTCCCTCTGTAAATTCCGATTCAAAAAACCATGTTATTCTGCAGTCCCGCGCCGCGGCGCGGGCGGGGAGGTCAAAATGGATCCGAAAACCTTTGCATTCACGAATCCCATCCTGAACGGGGATTACCCCGACCCGGCCGTATGCCGCGTGGGGGCGGATTTCTATCTCACGACGTCCACCGGGCATCAATACCCGGGGCTGACGATCTATCACTCGAGAAACCTCATCGACTGGGAATTCGCCGTGAATCCGCTCACGGATTTTTCCGGGGACGTGTGGGCGCCCGATCTCGTCTTTTATAAAGGGCGCTTCTATCTCTATTTCTGCGCGGACGGCACGAACTGGGTGATTTACGCCGACGACGTCCGCGGCCCGTGGAGCCGCGCGATCGATCTCAAGGTCGGGCACATCGACCCGGGGCATTACGGGGATGCCGACGGAAACCGCTGGCTCTTTCTCTCCGGCTGTTTCGTCGTTCCCCTCACCCCGGACGGACTCGCCGTGGCGGGGGAGCCGCGTCAGGTGCTTGTCCCGAGACCCATCCCGGACGAATGGGATATCGAGGGAGATTACAGCGAAAGCCCGAAGATCACCGAGCGCGGCGGCTGGCTCTACATGACCTACGCCGACGGAGGCACCTCGGGTCCCGCGACCTCGCACATGGTCGTCAGCGCCCGGGCGCGTCATCCGCTCGGCCCGTGGGAATTCTCCCCGTATTTTCCCATCCTGCGCACGGAAAACAAGGACGCGCACTGGCGCTCCCGCGGACACGGCCATCTCGTCGACGACACGGCGGGGAACTGGTGGATCGTCTATCATTCCTACGAAAAGGGATATCTCTGCCACGGCCGCAAGCTCCTGCTCGAGCGCGTGATCTGGACGGACGACGGCTGGTTCCATGTCGACGAACATGGGAACGAGGAGGGCAATCCCGTGCGCCCCGCCGGGGAGGGGATCGCCTCGCCGCTCAGACTCGAGGACGATTTCAAGAGCTCCTCCTGCGGCATCTGGAAGGCGTGGGGCGACCGGGAGTGCGTTCGTTACCGGACCGACGCCGGGGGACTCGTGCTCGAAGGGCTCGGCAAGCATCCGGGGGAGAGCAGACCCCTGACCATGACCTGCGGATATCACAGCTGGCACGCGGATACGGTCGTCACCCCGGAGAACGGGTGCGAGGCGGGACTCATTCTGTTCTACGACGAAGGCCGGTTCAACGGGATCGGCTTCGACGGGGAAAGACTGACCGTCTATCGGCTCGGACATCCGCTGACCTCGCGCCGGAGCCGCGCGGACAAGCTCTATCTGCGCATGCGGAATCACGAAAACGACGTCGCCTTCTACGTCAGCGAGGACGGGAAGGAATACAAGAAAATCAATTTCGTGATCGACACCGAATCCCAGAACAACAACGCCTACGGCGGCTTCCGCGCTCTCAGACCGGGGCTTTTCGCCGCGAAAGGCGGACAGGCTCACTTCGGCTTTTTCCGCGTCACGCAGGACTGAGCGAGCTCGCTGTTTATAAAGCCGCGGCCCCGCCTCTGCTGTGATGACATTTCGAACATAACCGCTTTTTGCCTCTCAGCGTCCCATTTCCCCGATCCGGTTTTCCGCGCGAAAGCCGGGTCGGTTTTTTTCCCGCCTGTTTCGCCGTCAGTCCGTCTCCGACGCCATGAGCACGGCGAAGCGGTCGGAGTGCGAGTCGTACACGGTGAGGCAGAGCGTGCCCCACCATTCCCGCCCATCGTCAAAGTAATCCGACCAGCTGCTGGCATAAATGCAGCCGCTGCCGGAGCAGCCGCTGGTATAGCCGCAGCCGCTGCCGGGGGCGGAGTAGGTCGACCAAGCGAAAGCCTCGAGCCCGTCCCGGCCGAAGGGGAAGAGCGCCTCGTTCAGCCGCTCGAAATCCGCGTCGGTATAACCGTTTGGAAACGGCGGGGAACGGAACGCCGTCCGGTAATTGAGCTTTTCCCCGATCTCGTCGGACAACGCGAACAGCTCTTCGGGAGGGAGTTTTCGGGCGGCAATCGCCGAAGGATCGCTGCGCAGCTCCCATTCTCCGTCGAAGATTGCCCGCGTCCCAGCGGCGAGCGCCGCCCGATGCGAGCGAAGCCCGTCATACGGAGCATCGATCTTCAAAAGACAGAAATCGATCACGGCGTCCCGGTAAGCCCCCAGCACGTCGAAAAACGGATCCTCCGTGATGATCTGCGCACAGGAGCCGCACTTCTCCCAGCCGTCCGTCCGGGGGAGTGTTTCTTTTTCGTCGGAAGGGAAGGGGACGCCGACGTCCGCCTTCCGGTTGCCGGGGACCGCCGTCTTTTTCTTCGCTTCGCCGCCGAATACTCTCTCCGCATCGTCGATTGCGATCTCGCCAAGCCCCGCCGCGTATTCGGCCATGCGGCAGAAATCCCGCGCGTCGTATTCCCGCCCGGTGATCGAGGTGAGCAGCCGCCCTTTCGCGAAGTCTTCGACCGCGGCGTCGGGATCGAACGCGCCGCGCACCGCGGCGCGCCGCCCGTCCCGCGCGGTGATATACAGACAGGGATCGAACGGGTGGCAGCTCAGCCGATACGGCTCGCCGCCGATGAGCAGAACCGCGCGCCCGTTTTCCGTGCCGAGCTCATAGCGGCCGTCCCGGTAAACCGCGCGGAAACCCCGGCTTTCCCGGGCCGCGTTTTCGGCGTTCGCCAAACTTTCCCGTTCGTTCGTTTCTTTCATGCATGTCCTCCTGACGTTCGGCTTTCCGAGCGTACGGTCTCGTCCTGGACGCCGCTTTTTCTTCCTTTTTGTATATCATAACACGCCCGCGGCGCGTTGTCCAGTCTTTGGGATAATTTCACGCAAAAAACATCGTCCTCCGACCGGACTCTTTTCGTGCCGGACGGAAGCGGCACGGCAATAACCCGAGAAGATCGGAACAGGACGACTCATTGTGAAAAATACCGAAATTTCGTCCTGTATCTTGACAAAAGCGCGACAAAATGCTATATTAAGGTATAAAACAACGCCAATGAGACTTCGGAGGGAACTCATGAAAACGAAAAAAAGAGCGCTTTCTCTTTTGTCCGCGCTGATCGCGGCGCTGCTTGTCCTGTCGGCCTGCGGTGAAACCGCGGCGGAAACGGGAGCCGCGGCCGATCAGCCCGTGCCGACGGGCGCTCCGGATCCCGCCGCGGCGGCGGAAGAGACGCCGGAAGAGACCGAGCTCACGGACAGCCTGCCCCCGACCGATCTCAAGGGTTATGAGTTCCGCGTGCTCAGCTGCATGCATCATCAGGATACGTATTCCTTCATCGCAAGCGACGAGATGAACGGAACGCCGCTCAACGACGCGCTGTACGAAACGAAGACCTCCGTCGAGGACCGCTTCAACGTCCACATCTCCGAGGTGGATTCCGGAACCACGGATGAAAACGCCGCGACCGTTCGGACGACGGTCAAAGCGGACGACAACGCCTACGACATCACGATCGGACACGATAAGAAGACCGTCAGCCTCGGCACGCAGGGCTATCTCTTCAACGTGTACGATATCGATCAGTTTGACTTCTCAAAGCCGTGGTGGCCAGAAATGGCGCGGGAATCGTGGACGATCAACGGGAAAATGTACGCGGTCTCGAGCTATCTCAGCTATGGCGGTCTGCACTGGACGAGAATGATGGTCGTCAACAAGGACCTCGCGGAAAACCTCGGGATCACCGTTCCCTATGACACGGTCCGGGAAGGGAAGTGGACGCTGGACGCGCTGAGGACCCTCGCCGATCAGGCGACGAACGACCTCGACGGCAACGGGCAAATGACCCAGCAGGACCGCTTCGGCTTCTGCTGCTTCCGCGGCGTCTGGTACGCGATGCAGGAGGCGCTCGACCTCCCGCTCTACCGCCGCGACCCGGAGGGATCGATCTACATCGACTTCGACGTCGATCGCGCGGATACGATCGTCACGAAGCTGCGCGCGATGACGACGCCGGACCGCTATTTCTACGGGAGCGAATTCGTGCCCTCCATGCTGGACGGCGGCAATTTCCTGTTCGCCTACATGCAGTTGAAGGACGTTTACGCATACGTCAACGAATGCGAAGCGCATGCCGGGTTCCTCTCCACGCCGAAGCTCGACGAGATCCAGGAAAACTACATCAACTGCTGTACGGACGCCCCGTGGGGCATCCCCGCGAACGTCGGTCCCGATCAGCAGAACGCCATCGGCACGGTCGTTGAGGCGCTGTCCTGCGCCAACTACAAGAGCGCGCTGCCGACCTATTACGAGGTGACGATGAAGGCCCGCATCGCGGACGCGCCGGACGACGCGGAAATGCTCCAGCTCATCGCCGACACCCGCACCATCGGCTTCGCCTACGCCTATGAGCTCCCCGGCGGCAACTTCGTCGGAGATCTGATCGAAAACTCCGTAGGCACCGCTTCCATGCTCCAGAAGATCGAAAAACAGGCGAACAAATCGCTCGAAAAGCTGCTCGCGAGCTTCTCGGACGAATAATGGGACCAAGCAAGTCCCGCACAACGGCAATAAACGGACCGGACAGCTCAGACGGGCTGCCCGGTCGGCTTTTTTTCGGCGGAATGACAGCCGCGGGCAGTTCGCTCGGGGGCGGACGGGAACCCGACGGCCATGCCCGTGCCGTGCGAAATCGGCAGCTGAGCGGCAATCGGCGCTTTCCGGGCGCATTTGCCCGTTGACACCCGCGCGGATACCTGTTATAATAAGACGAAACAAACAATTCTCATACGGAGGCTGTTATGAGCGAAATTCTGAAATCCCTCCCCTGTGTGCGGCGCTATCCGGGCAATCCCGTGCTGACCGCGGCGGACGTGCCGTACCCGGCGTCCCTCGTCTTCAACGCGGGCATCATCCCGTGGGGGGACGGCTACGCGATGATTTTCCGCAACGACTACGGCACCGATCAGGAGGCGTTCGAGGCGGGCAGGGGCTTTTCCGGAACCAACATCGGACTTGCCCTGAGCCGCGACGGCATCCGTTTCGAGGTCGAGCCGGAGCCGGTTTTCGATCTTTCCGGCGCGGACGGCGGCGAGATCGGGCGGGCGTACGACCCCCGGCTCACCGTGATCGAAGGGACGGTCTACATGTCCTTCGCCGTCGACACGAGACACGGTCTGCGCGGCGCGATCGCGCGGACGGAGGATCTGCATCACTTTGAGATCCTCTCGATGACCGTTCCGGACAACCGCAACATCGTTCTTTTCCCGGAGAAGATCGACGGGAAATTCCTGCGGCTCGAGCGGCCGATGCCCGTGTACAGCCGGGGCCGCGACCGCTTCGATATGTGGCTGAGCGAAAGCCCGGATCTCGTCTATTGGGGCAATTCCAAGCTCGTCGCGGCGGTGGAGGATTTCCCCTTCGCCAACGACAAGATCGGACCCGGCGCGCCGCCCGTAAAGACCGACCGCGGCTGGCTCGTCATCACGCACTGCGTCGACCGGGACAACACGCGCGGCAAGAACGGCTGGGAAAGAGCGTGGCCGAAGCGGTACAGCGCGGGCATGCTCCTGCTCGATCTCGAAGACCCGTCGAAGGTCATCGGCATATGCCGCGAACCCCTCATGGCGCCGGAGACGGACTACGAGGTGAAAACCGGCTTCCGCACAAACACGATCTTCGCGACGGGGGCGATCCCTGTCGGGGATACCCTGCGCATCTACTACGGCGCGTCCGACACGGTGATCGCGCTCGCGGAAGCGAAAATCGACGATCTCATCGACGCCTGCCTCGCGGGCGGCGCGCGGTAAGCTTCAGATCGGTCCACAGCTCCGGACCCGCGTGTCCGGCTTCAAGGCGGGCGCGGCAATGACGGGCGCTGCGGCGCCGGGCGTACGACGAAAAACCGATGGAGGAAATCCATGAAAAAGCAGAGTTATGAGACGGACGTGGCGCTTCTGTCCGTGACGACGACCGAATTCCGCGCGGTGACGCATTTCCACGACTGGAGGGCGAAGACCTTTCCCGGGGACGATCAGATTTACGACGTCGCGACCTTCGAGCGGGACGGCCGGCAGCATACGCTGGTCCATGCCAAGATCGGGGAAATGGGCATGACCGCGGCGGCGGCCACCGCCATGAAGGTGATTTTTACCTTTCGTCCCCGCTATCTCATCATGGTGGGCATCGCTGCCGGCGTGGCAAAGAATGAGCTGGAGGATCAGCGCTACGGAGACGTGGTCGTGGCGGACGTCGTCTGGAACTACTCCGCGGGGAAATTCGTCAGCCCGGAGCAGGCTGAGATCCATTACGGAAATCTGGGCTTTCTGCCCCGTTCCACCTCGGAAAGCATTCCGGAGGAGATCATGCCGTACCTGCGCAGAGCCGCGGCGTCGGAGGAAAATCCCTGCCACGTTTACATCGGCCCCATGGCGTGCGGAAGCACGGTCGTGGCCAACCGCGAGCTTCTGGAAAAGCAGATCTATACCCAGTATCAGCGGACCGCGGGGCTGGACATGGAATCCTACGCGGTGGTCTACGCCGCCAACCACGCGAGCGACCCGAAGCCTACGCCGATCATCGTCAAAAGCGTCTGCGATTTCGCTGACAGCAGAAAATCGGACGAATACCAGCGTTTCGCCGCGTATTCGAGCTGTGAATTCGCGAAGTTCCTTTACGAAAAAATCCTCCCCATGGATTGACGCGGCAACGCGCGTCCCCCTCGCCGAGGGTTTTCAAATCAAACAAAAACACAGCCGCCCGGTGCAAATACCGGGCGGCTGCCGCGTTCTGTATGGGATAAAATGCGGGGACGTCATACTCTTAAACGACAATGACATAAAGAAGGATCCGAAAAGTCCCATCGGTGCGCTTCACATTACCCCGAACTGCACTTTGAGCGGTTCGCTGTTCCGGTCGTATAAAAGTTCTTTGCCCACGATGCGAAGCATCGTCAGCTTTCATTTTGGGGAAAGCCGCGTCTCCCCTGTCTCCCCCGTCAGCTTTCGGATATACGCGATCCCCCGACGATAGCTCTCGAGGTCGGGCAGATGCTCGATGATCATCGGGATATCGGGGCTGACGCGGTTCGCGGATTCGACGTAATACGCAAGATCCACGCCGCCCTTTCCGCATTCGGTTTCCCGGATCGAGACTGTCAGGCTGTGATCGAGAACGGCGTCCTTGAGATGACAGGAGCAAATGCGGTCCCCGAGCAGGGTGAACATTTCCTCGATCAGCGCGCGGTTGTGGTAAAACACGCGGGGAGAAACGAGCAGATTGACGATGTCCACGTGAACGCCCAGCGCCGCCCGGTTCACGTCCTTCAGGATCCGCGCGTAGCTTGCGGGAGAATCCGGGATCGTGTGGGGCATCGGCTCGAGCGCGTATTTCGCCCGCTTCGGCTTGACCTCGTCCAGCATGTCCTGCAGGAAGCGGACGTTTTCCTCGTAATACGCCTCAGAATAGTTCCCGGCGTAGCTGCCGTCCCAAAGCTCCCCGTCCGCGCCGCTGATGTTCACGCAGCAGACCGCGCCGACGTATTCCGCAAGCTCGAGCTGACGGGTGCAGTGAAGCCGGTTCTGTTTTCGTTTCTCCGGGTCGGGGTCCATCGGGTTGCACCACGCGCCGACCTCTGCAATGAGAAGGTCCTCGCCCCGCGCGGCGTCCCTGTAGCGGTCGATTTCGGATGTCTCCGCCTTCCATGAGAGGGGGAATACCACCGCTCCCAGTCCGGCTTCGCGGTGAAGCCTCGCCCATTCCTCAGGCGAGCTGTGCGGGAATGACGCTGAAATTCCTAAACGCATATCGGTCCTGCCTCCTTGTTTTCTGATTCGGATCGGGGAGACGCCCCCGTGTCATGATATCATCCGTGGGCGGGGAATGTCAAGCGGGAAGAAGCAGGGAAGGGGACGTTCTTTCCCGCGCTGCGGGTGAGATCGGCTTGCCGGGCTTTCCGCATTCCCCGTGAGGGCTTTACCCCGGATTCTCAAAAACCGCGACCCGCTGTTTTGAGAGAACCCTTTCTGTCCAGGATTCCACCTTGGTGCCCTGCTTGGGGTACAGCTGATAGCATCCCGCGACAAAATCCCTGCCCGTGTCAAAGAGCTTTTGTTTTTTGAAATCGTCCGCTTCGTACGGAAGATCCAGCCAGGAGCGCGTTTTGCCGATGGCGTAGGTCTGCGCGTTGTTCCATACCCATTCCGGCGTCGGCCACAGCCGGATCGATTCCTTCGCGTCGATCGCGTCATAGAAGGCTTGGTCCGGCCCGCCCTGACCGTGGTGCCCCATCTGGATATAATCGGATTTCACTTCCTCGGCGGACCGCACCTTGAGCAGGCGTCTGCCCTCTTCCTCTCCGCAGTCTCCGAGGAAAAGCACGCTGTTTGACGCGTATTCCATTTTGATGATGACGGAGGTATTGTTGATCGTGGAAGCCTCGGGCTCCCAGGTCAACAGAATATGAAAGTCGACGCCGTCGACGGTGAGCGTCAGCCCCTTTTCAACCGTTTCTTCGTTGATGACCGCACCGTTGATCAAATGGTAAAAGTAACCTTCGCTGTCCTCCGGCGCAGTCCACTGATCCTCGGGAATATCCGCGCCGACGATGCCGGAGAAGCCGACGGTTTCATAATAGTGGTCCACGCCCTTCACGAGAATATCGAAATTGGCTTTTTCGAAATCGCCGCTCCCCGCCTTGCTTGTCCATTCGGTGCCGTAATCGGGAAAGTCGAAATAGATGTTGTTGACTTTGAAATTGTCCGACTCCTTATACCGCCTCAGCAGTTTGGCGAGCTCATAGTAGTGATCGTTGTGCATGTGCGTGAAAAACCACGCTTCCACCTCAAAATAGTCCTTCTGTCCGAGACCGAGGATTGCTCTGATCGCGCTCGGCAGATAGGACGGCGAGCTCTGTCCGACCCCGTCGGTCCCGCCGTCGATTACAACGATCTTTTTGTTCGGTGTCACGATGACGTAGGACATCATCAGGCTCTGACTCTCCGGAGCAAGCTGATATAGCTCGACCGTTCCGAAGACTTCTTGGGGTTTGTCCGGCTCGTCCGGCTCATCCGCCGCTTCGGTCTGAACCTCCTCGCCGGAAGGCGCGTCCTCGGTCCCCGGCGCGGCCTCCTCCGGCCCGGGAGGCGGTTCCGTTTCGTCTCCGGCCTGTTCCGGCTCTTCTTCGGCTTCTTCCGGCGTCACAGGGGTTTCATTCTGCTCCGCTGCGGCTTGTGCCTGAGGCAGATCCGGCGTTTTGTTCTCCGCGGCGCCTCCCCCGGCGCAGGACGCCAGAAAAACGAAAAGACAGGGCAGAAGCGCTGCGGCCAGCAGTAAACTCAGAATTCTGCGCATGTTCATGATGTCTCCTTTGTCTGAAAGTGATTGCCTGTTTTTCGGGCGGCTTCGCATCTACTTCCGAAAGCCGTGTTTTCCGCTGTCCGAAACCGTCAGCGCGACCGTGATCCTGTGCCGCTTTGCCGCCTTCGTTTCCCAAAACACATGGAACTGCTCCGGCATTGTCACGTGATACTTTTCCGGCTGTCCCGCGTTGAGATCCACCGGGAAGCGGTCGAGGATCTCCCGCAGCTCAAGCCCGCCTTCGAGCGGCTCGGCGCGCATCGTGATCCCGCTCCGCGTGACCCGGATCGCACCCCCGTCCGCCTCCGGACGCGAAAGCGTGTGCAGGGGCCAGGTGACACTCACCGTTTTTTCCGCTTCGATCTCGTCGGTGACGGTGAGCCGACCCGCTTCGAGAACGAGGGTCCTGTGCCACAGCGTCAGGGACGGATACGCCGCGCTGAGATCGAGAACCGCCGTTTTCCGCGCCCCCTCGTCCACACAGGAGACGATCTTTCCGACGGAGGACATCGAATTCGTCGCCTGTCCCTCGCCGTCGATCAGGACCGTGTTGTGCGCGCGCGTCGTATTGCACCAGTGCCGGTGATGCTCCGAGCCGTATTCCCGCCCGAAATAACCCGACGGGGAGACGAGCGCGACCCCCGAGCAGAACAGGGCGAACGATCCCTGATCCGCATGCCGGTGGCTGTCGGAGCCGAACTTCGACGCCCGCGCGAGCACGGCAAGGTCGTTTTCCGGATCGCAAAGCGCCGTGTGCATGCTCACAAATCCCGCGTCCGGAAAGACCGCGGCGTTCTCCGCTTCGCCGCAGAGAAGCGTCTCGGGCGGCTCGCCGTCCGGGAGAAAGAGATCGAGCAGATGCAGAAGATACAGCCCCGTTTTCTCCGCCTCGGCGGACCTCCGGCGCGCAAGCTCCGGTCCCGTCCGCGCCGCGTAGACCCTGAGCGGGTTCTGCGCGAAGAATCCGGGCCATTCCTTGTCCTCCGTTCTGCACCAGTAGCCGTCGCCGAAGGGGTGATTCTCAAAGGCGGGCGAGGCGAAATGCAGAAGGAACTGCGGCAGCCGCTGATAAAACGGACGGTCGAGAAAGCGGCAGGGCGTGAACCGTTCGACGAGCGAAAAGAAGGGCAGATACCATTTCGTATAGGAGGACGCGTAAAACGGACCCTCCGCCCAGCCCCCGTCCGGCGTCCCGTAATAGGGGAAGATCCCCCCATAGATTTCGAGCGCGCAGTCCAGCCATTCGACCGCCTCTGCCCGGCTCTGAACACCCGTGCCCTTCAGAACCGCGGCTGCCTCCCCGAGATAGGCGGGAATGCGCCCCGCGTGCGAGCTGCCGGGATTCTGCGTGAAGTCCAGCTTTCTCAGCCGCACGAGGCATTGTTCCCCGTAGGTGCGGACGGTGCGCGCGGCGTAATCCCTCTCTTTTTCATTCAAAAGAGGCCAGAGCAGATCAAGAGCCGAGGGCAGGCACCGCGCCATGGAAAGCCCGACCTCGTCCCCCCAGCGTCCGTTCAGGGAGCAGGGGCCCTCGGGATTCCAGTCGCAGAAGGTCAAAAAGAGTTCCTTTGCGTGAGCTCCGGCTTTTTCGTCGCCGAGCACCGCGTATCCGAGCGCGCAGGCGATGAGATCGCGGTCGCAGAAATCGCGGAAACGCCCGAAATACTCCCGGTAGGGCAGCGCGTCCGGGTCCCGGTGGAACATGGGCCGCCCGGGGATCCCGTCGATCAAGGCAAGTTCTATGTTTTTTCGCAGATTTTCGCAGATCGTCCGCCGCTTTCGGAGCGCGGGCAGATCGGACGCGGAGAACAGATGCCGGGGTCTCCCGTCCGGGATCGCGTCGTACAGCGCCTCCCCCGTCGTCCTGTGTATGGAGACGGCGCGCGCGGAGAGGGTGAAGCGGTATTCACCCCGCTCCCTGTCCCCCGCAAGCAGATTCCACGAATACTCCCCCGGATCCGGCAGCGGCGCGGGAACGATGAAGTTTTTCTCCGTCGTCCCCCGCCAGATTTCGCGCCCGTCACGATAAACGACCGCCGTGTATTCCTTTTCTCCCGGGACCTTCAGCCACGACAGGCAGGGGGGATTCTCCTCCGCGAGCCTGCCGTTCTCGGGAAAGGGAAAGAGCTCGTCCGCCCTCGTCCGCCGCTGTTCAAGCTTCTCCATCGCGTCCCTCTTTCCGAAACCAGTGATAGACCCCCGTTTCGGGATCGATCCGACCGACGGGTTTCGCCGGAATGCCCGCGAGAATGGTGTAATCGGGGGAGGATTTCGTCACCACCGCCCCCGCGCAGACGAGATTTGCCTTTCCGAGCTTCACGCCTCCCGTCACCGTGACGTTCGAGGCGAGCCACGAGCCCGCCCCGACGACGATGCTGTCGTCCCCGTCCGGCTCCGTCCGCGCGGAGAACCAGCCGGTTCCGGGATCGAATTTGTGATTGCCCGCGGAGAGGGAACAGTGAGGGCCGATGAGCGTGTTGTCCCCAACCGTGACGTTCCCGTTCAGGTAGCAGTAAAGACCGATGAACACGTTCTTTCCGATCTGCTCCTTCGGGACGCGGATGATCGCGCCGGGGGCGACCTGAACGCCGCGCCCGCCGAGCCCGAGCATTTCCGCCCGCCTCGTGTCGTCCGCCGCGTTGTCGGACCGGCAGCAGTAATCCGTCAGAACGCGGAACATTTCGTCGTCCATTTCGATTGCCATAGGCACCCCCTGTGTTTTCCGTCCCGGGAAGCTCTTCTCAGCCATTATAGCATACCGCGCAGGGAGGTGTCAAGCGTGGATTAGCCGCCGAAGCGGTGAGGATGGGGGATCGCCCGGGAAAAAGCGGGACAAAAGCAGGCCCGGCGGCAAGAATCGCCGCCGCTCCCCGGCTTTCTTCTTGACACGGCTCCCGTTTTCTATTATAATGATTTTTAGATCAATTCCATCCGTCATTATGGGGAGGAGCCGGCATGAAGAACGAACTGTACTGGAGCATTCTTTTGCACCTCGGCGGAAATATGTGGAACGAAGAGGGAAACACAAGGGACCGCGAAAACGACCCGTACGCGCAGGCGTCTTCCGTCCTCCGCTTTTCCCGTCCGCTTTGGAGAAGGTATTTAGACCGGCTGAAGGCCGCCGGGGTCAACATGATCATCCTCGACCTCGGAGAGGGACTGCGCTATGAGACCCACCCCGAGCTCGCGGTGGAGGGCTCGTGGACGCGGGACGAAATGCTCGCCGAACTGAAGCGCCTCGGGGACATGGGCTTCGAGGTCGTCCCGAAGCTGAATTTCTCCGCCTGCCACGACATCTGGATGAAGGAATACAGCCGAATGCTGTCGACCTCGGTCTATTACCGCGTCTGCTCCGATCTGATCGGCGAGGTCTGCGAGATATTCAAGCCGAAATTCTTCCATCTCGGCATGGATGAGGAAAACGCGCCCCTGCAGCGCGCCTATGAGATTTCCGTCATCCGCCAGCACGATCTGTGGTGGCACGATTTCCTCTTCCTCGTCGACTGCGTGGAAAAGGCGAACGCGCGGGCGTGGATCTGGTCGGACTATATCTGGGACCACCGCGAGGTCTTCCTCGCGCGGATGCCGAAGTCCGTCGTGCAGAGCAACTGGTATTATTCCACCCGCTTCAGGGACGAGGAGCTGAACGAGAGGACACGGAACATGCTCGAATGCTTCGAGGTCCTGGACCGGGCGGGCTTCGATCAGGTCCCGACCGGCAGCAACTGCGTCGCTTACGAGAATATGGAGTTGCTCACAGAGTACTGCGCGGAAAGACTCCGTCCCGATCACCTGCTCGGCTTCATGCAGACGCCGTGGACCCTCACGATGGACCCGTGCGAAAAACGGCTGAACGAGGCCTCGGACGGGCTTGCCGCGTCGAGAAAACGCTGGGAAGCGCTTTCGGAATAAGCCGCAGCCCCGAACGCCCCGAAGAAACAGAACGGATCAAAAACGTCATTTGAGAATATTTGCGGAGGTATCGTCATGACCGAACTCACGTCAGCCGGACTCCACTTCATCACGGAGCCGATCCGGATCGAATCCGGAACGCATCTCAAAGCCGAGCCGGGGTGCCGTCTGTGCGGCGGCAAAAAGGTATCCGCGTACAGGGGCGCGGACGGCAGGTATTATATCGACCTCGAAAACCCCGCCCCCATCGAATCCCGGGGATTCGGGCGGCACATTTCCCCCTCCCACCCCGAGCTGTTCATCAACGGCAGACCCCTCGTCATGTCCCGCTGGCCCCGCGGCGATTTTCTGAAAATGACCGCATTCCCTGAGTACTTCACCGATATCGGTTATGAGGCGGGAAAGTTCGAAAACGGTTTCTTCTATGAGGATGAGCGCCCGAAGACGTGGAAAAGCGTCTCCGGGATCGGCGTGTTCGGCTACTGGGCGTTCGACTGGTCCCCGACGCGGGAACGGATCGACGTGCTCGACGCCGAGCGGATGTTCATCCGCTGTCTCCCGCCGTACGGGACCTATTGCTATCACAGGAATCAGCGTTTTTACTTCTTCAACATTCCCGAGGAAGTGACCGAGCCGGGTGATTATGCGATCGACTACGAAACGGGAAGGATGTGCTTCATCCCCTGCGACGGCACGGACATGGACACGGCGGAGATCATCGTTTCCGATCTCGAACTGCCGATCCTCCTCATCGAGAATGCCTCCGACGTGGTCCTCGAGGGCTTCACCGTCGAGGCCTGCCGCGGGACCGCCGTTCTCATCCGCGGCTGTGCCGACGTGCGGATCACGGGATGCGAATTCAGGAACATCGGCAACCGCGCCATGAACATCGAGCAGTCAAAGGACGTGCGCGTCGACCGCTGTCATGTGCACGACACCGGAGACGGCGGCATCCAGATCTGGTCGGGCGACCGGAAAACGCTCGAGCGGGCGGAGGTCGTCGTGGAAAACTGCCATCTGCACGATATTTCAAAATGGGATACCTGCTACGAGCCGCCGATCCGTCTCTACGGCGTCGGGCTGACCGCGCGCTTCAACAAAATCCACGACTGCCCGCACAGCGCGATCCTCTTCGGCGGCAATTACATCGAGATCACCGACAACGAGATCTACCGCTGCGTCATGGAGACCGGGGACGCCGGGGCGATCTACGGCGGGCGGGACTATACCTTCCGCGGCAACGAGATCAGCCGCAACTTCATCCATCACCTCGGCGGTCGCATCGGAATCGGCACGATGGCGATCTACAACGACGACTGCCTGAGCGGGACTGTTATGCGGGACAACGTGATCTACAAGGTCCAGCGCGGCTGCTTCCTCGGCGGAGGCACGGATTTCGTCCTGGACGGAAACGTTTTCATCGACTGCCGCCCCGCCGTGGAGATCGACGGGCGCGGGGCGAGCGATCACCCGACATGGCGGGACATGACGAAGGGGGTCCTCCGCGAGCGGTTTTATGAAATCGGCGGAAACACGCCCCCGTACCTGACCCGCTGGCCGGAGCTCGATGAGATCGGCAGGGCTTACGGGGAACGCCCGGATCCCTTTATCCCGCCCTCCGCGCGGATCACGCACAACGTGTTCTGCGGTCTGGACGAGAAGAGGCGGATCCAGTATTCATGGTGGACGGAGAACGGCTCGTTCACGGAAGAAAACAACCGCGTGATCCCGAAGGACGAACTGAGATTCTATGTGACCCCGGAGGTGTTCGAGGTCATCTCCCGCGATATCGACACGGCATGGTGAAACAACGCCGGAACGGAGGACTTATGAAATGAAAAGAGAGGGCGTCTGCGGAAAGCTTCTCAAATGGAAGTTCGACGAAACAAATAAGCTTCTGACCGTTTTCGGCATCGGAAAAATGGATGACTTTTCGGAGCGCTCTCCCGCTCCCTGGCATGACTTTCGCACGCTTCTCGAGTCCGTCGAGATTCGGAGGGGGGTGACCTCTGTGGGAGAGGGCGCGTTCGAAGGCTGTGGAAAGCTCCGATCCGTCCTTCTCCCCAAGAGCGTCCGCCGGATCGGAAACGGCGCGTTCCGCGGGTGCGGCGATTTGACGAAGATCGCTCTGCCGAAAAAAATGACCGGGATCGGGGAACGGGCGTTTTTCGGCTGCGGGAGCCTTGCTTCCGTCGGGTTTCCCGATCTTCTCTCCGAAATCGGGCGCGAGGCGTTCTCCGGATGCGTCAGACTGCGCTCCGTCGATCTTCCGAAGGGCGTCGCAGCCGTGGCGGCAGGAACCTTCTTCGGATGCGCCGATCTGACGCAGATCTCGTTTCGCGGCAGGGTGGCGGAAATCGGTGAAAACGCCTTCGGCGGCTGTTCCAGTCTCGAGAGAATAGCGATCCCGGAGGGCGCGGAAACGATCGAAAGCAGCGCTTTCGAACACTGCGCCTCCCTGACGGAGATTTCGATCCCGGACAGCGTGCGCGCCGTCGGCGGCTCCGCGTTCTCTGGATGCAAATCCCTGACGGCGGTAAAGCTTCCGAAAGGATTGACCGTCGTCGCGAACAATTTGTTTTTCCGCTGCGGCAGTCTTGTGGGAGTCGAGCTTCCACGCGGCGTGACCCGCATCGGCAATCACGCGTTTGACGGATGCGGGCGGCTCGAGAGAATCGAGCTTCCGGACAGCGTCAAGGAAATCGGATTCGAAGCCTTCTCCATGTGCGCGAGCCTTTCCTCCCTGAAAATACCCGCGGGAGTGCGGGCAATCGAGGACCACACGTTTACCTTATGCGGAGGACTGAGAGAAATCGACCTCCCGAAGGGTCTCGACCGCATCGGCGATTCCGCGTTCAGCCAGTGCGTGAGCCTGATGCGGGTGGTCATACCGGAAAGCGTGACCTCCGTCGGAGACTGCGCGTTTCAAAACTGTAACAGCCTGTTGGCTGCGGAGCTTCCCTCCAAAGCGGCTTATGTGGGGCAGGGCGCTTTCACCTTATGCGCCTCCCTCGGGCAGATCCGTTTTCCGAAAGGCGTTGACGCCGTCAAAAGAGACACGTTTCTGGGCTGTGTCAGCCTGAGGACCGTCGCGCTCCCGGGCGGACTCCGCAGCGTCGAAGCGGGTGCCTTCAGCGGCTGCCATAGCATCACCTGCCTTGCGATCCCGGCAAGCGCGGAAAAGATCGACGCCCGCGCGCTGATCGGCTGTTCCGGGCTGAAGCGCTTTGAGGTCGAAAGCGGCAGCGGGAGCTATGCGTCAAAGGACGGCGTTCTGTTTTCAGCCGACGGGGAAACGCTCGTCGCGTATCCGGCAAACGGCGAAGCGGAGGAATACGCGGTTCCCGCGGGCGTGAAGCGGATCGGTGAGTGTGCGTTCCAAGCCTGCCGGAACCTCAAAAGCATCGTTCTCCCCTCCGGCGTGGTCAGCATCGGAGTGGGCGCTTTTGACGGCTGCGGCGGGCTCGAAGACGTCCGGATGACGGATGAGATCATGATGCGCTTCAGACCGGAATTTGCTTCCACGCCGTGGTTTCGCGGCCGGGACTGGTCCGGAGTCTCTTCGTTCGGCGGCATAACCTGGAGACTGACGAAGGAAGGCACGCTCGAAATCTGGGGCGAGGGAGAAGTCTGTTTTACCTATGACCGGGAGGGAACGTGGCAGCCGGTCAAGAACAGGATCCGCCGCGTCGTCGTCCACGAAGGGATCACCTCGATCGGCTGGGAAGCTTTTGAAGGCTGCCGGAATCTGACGGACGCGGCTCTGCCGGACGGGCTCGCCAAAATCGGGGAACGCGCATTTGCCCGGTGCAGAAATCTGCGCCGCATCGCTCTTCCCGCGTCGGTCAGGTTTCTGGGCACGGAAGTCTTCAACGGATGTACGCGTCTCTTCGAAATCGAGCTGCCTCAGAGAATTGATTACGTCAATGACGGATTGTTCAAGAACTGTCGGGGATTAAAAAAGATCAAAATCCCGGACGGCGTCGTAGCTCTGGGAGTGAGTGCGTTCCGTAACTGCATCGCTCTGCCGGATATCAGACTGCCGCTCAGCCTGCGGCAGATCGAAAACTGCGCCTTTCGCAATTGCCGAGGACTCGAGGCCGCCGCGATCCCCGAAGGCGTGCGGGAGATCGGCTCAAACGCGTTCCGCGACTGCGTGAATCTGAAGGACGTCGCTTTTCCGAAGAGTCTTCAAACCGTCGGAAACGGCGCTTTCTGCCGGTGCGGCAGCCTCACGCGCGTCGACGTGCCCGAGGGAGTGACAGAGATCGGAGAGCGGGCGTTCCGCATGTGTACCGGCCTGACGGACATCAAAATTCGCGGCCGCGGCACGATCGTCGGGGAATCCACCTTCAAGGGCTGCGGCGTGTAAAGGACGGAGCTATGGGAGTTTTTGCCGAACAGTATTGCCGCAGGCTGGATGTTGGGGGCATCTGCCTGTCCTCCAACGTGCTGATGGCGCCCCTCTCAGGGTATACGGATGTGTCGTTCCGCCTGCTCGAGGAGCGGTACGGAGCGGGGGCGGCTTTTACGGAAATGGTCTATGTCGAGGATCTTTTGAGCGGGAAACCGCGCGCCGCACAGTCCGCCCGGTTCGACGAAAGGGAACCGGTCAAAGCGGTCCAGCTCATCGGCAAGGATCCGCTCGCTTTCCGCCGCCTGTGCGAAGGATCGATCCTTGAGCATGCGGACTGGATCGATATCAACATGGGATGCGCCGTCCCCGAAATCGTCCGGTCGGGGCGGGGATGCGCGCTTGTGCGCGATCTGCCGTTGGCGTCGAAGATCATCGAAGCCTGCAAGCTCAGCGGAAAGGTTGTCAGCGTGAAGTGCAGGCCCGGGATGGGCGAAGCGGAGAAGACGGACATGCGTGCCTTTGCCCGCATGTGCGAGGATTCCGGCGCGGATCTGCTGACGGTGCACGGCCGTCCGGGAAACCGGATGCACGACGGCGGCGCGGACTATGAGGTCATCGCGAGCGCCAAGCTCAGCGTGGACATCCCGGTGATCGGAAACGGCGGAATTTTCTCAGAAGAAGACGCCGTCGAGATGATGCGGCAGACGGGGGCGGACGGCGTGATGATCGGACGGGGCGGGATCGAAAACCCGCGGATTTTTTCCGTCCTGACCGGGGCGGGGTTGTAAAGAGAAAAAGATCGGAGCGGTTTTGCGTTATGCGTACCAGGAAGCTCGGGGAAACAGGACTCCTTGTCTCGGAAATCGGCTTCGGCACGATTCCGATCCTCAGCGGCGACGTTCATGTTCTGCCGGATACCTATTCGCCGGATCCCGAGACGGCGATCTCGATCCTGCGGGACGCGTATGAGATGGGATGCACGCTCTACGATACCGCGATCGAGGAGGAATACGGCGACGCCGAGAAAAAGCTCGGCATGTTCGTATCCCGCGTCCCGCGGGAGAAGATCGTCATAGCCGATAAAGCCCGGAAATATACGGGCGAGGAAATGCGGAAAGCGGTTTTCGGCTCCTGCGAGAATCTCGGCACCCGCCCGGACATTTATTTCGTCCATCAGGCGGACTGCAAAAACGCCGACCGCGTGTTCTCACCCGGAGGAGCGCTGGACGCGCTCTGCTCGCTGAAGCGGGAGGGCGTGATCCGTTTCGTCGGGATCGCATCCCATTATTACGACGTGCTCGCGCGCGCGGCGGACGATCCGCGGGTGGACGTTTTGCAGGCATCCGGCAACATTCTCGAATGCGGGATCCTGAACCGGCTCCGAGACGAGCATGTGATGCAGAAGAAGGGTTTCATTCTCAACAAAGTCCTCGCCGCGGGGCTTCTGACACAGTCTTTCTCCCCGGCGGAGCTGATTGGCGGGATTTTGAATTACCCCGTCTCGAGCGCTCTGATCGGCATCGGCACCCCGGAGCAGGCATCCGCCGCCATGGGACCGGAGCACACGGCGTGCGATATCCCGTGGGAGACGGTGTTCGAGATCCTCGGGCGGCATTACGCCCTGATCGCCTGCGACCGGTGTCAGCGGTGCGTCTGCTCCCGCGGGCATGAGATCCATTCGGTTTTTCGCTATTTCAACTACCGCCAGCTGGGGAAGACGGAATGGGCGGAGGAGAACCTCCGCAGATATATCGATCCGCTGTCCCGCCATTGCCGGACCTGTACGGACCGGACCTGCGAGGCATCCTGCCCCCGGCGTCTGCCCGTCCCGTCCCTCGTCGAAAGGATCCGCGCGGAAACGGAAGGCGCGTCATCGGAAAGCGGGCGGACTCTGCGCCGGACGGGGCAGAGGTGATTTCACGCGGCGCGTCATCGCGAGAAGAAAAGAATTCATTCCTTATCTATCTCTTCAGCCCGTCCGGGTTCGTCGTATCCGCATAAAACGCGGCGCGCACATCCCGCCGCGGGAAGGAAAACGGCCGAACGCCGCAAGAATCAGTCCCATCCGATAGAATATACCGGAAAGGAATTGACTTGCGCCGAAATCTGTGATACCATGTAACTGCAAATCATTCACCCCACAAGGAGGATCGAATCATGACGCTTTACCGATGCAGACATTGCGGGAACATCATCGCGCACATCGAGGATTCCGGCGTCCGCTGCGTTTGCTGCGGAGAAACGATGGAGGCACTTGTTCCCAACACCACGGACGCTTCCGGCGAAAAGCACGTGCCCGTCGTCGCCGTCGACGGAAATCTCGTGACCGTATCCGTCGGCTCCGCCGCGCACCCCATGCTCGACGTCCACTGGATCGAATGGATCATGCTCGAAACCGAGCAGGGACGCCAGAGAAAGACGCTGAAGCCCGGCGACGAGCCGAAAGCGGTTTTCGCCCTGACGGACGGGGACCGGGTCACGGCGGCTTACGCTTACTGCAATCTCCACGGCCTTTGGAAATTCGAATAAACCGACGGTGCGGGCGACCTGCGGGCACGGGGGACCGCGCCCGTTTGCAGCCGCCCGTACGATAAGCGTCCGGGGCTTTTGGCCCCGGACGAAAAAACGGGCGTCATCAGCCCGGGGAGGTATGGGTTTATGAGCAAACTGCGCACGGTCAAGGTCGGCATCGTCGGATGCGGCGGCATCGCGAACGGCAAGCACATGCCGGCTCTCAGAAAATGCGAAAACGTCGAAATGATCGCCTTCTGCGACATCATCGAAGAGAGGGCGGTCAAGGCTGCGGCGGATTACGGGATCAAGGGCGCGAAGGTCTTCACCGACTACCGCGATCTGCTCGCCATGGCGGACGTCGAAGTCGTCCATGTGCTGACGCCGAATTACAAGCACGCGGAGATCTCCATCGCGGCGCTCTGCGCCGGAAAGCACGTCATGTGCGAAAAGCCCATGGCGACCACGTCCGCCGAGGCGCGCGCCATGTGCGCCGCCGCGAAGGAAAACGGCAAAAAGCTGACGATCGGATACCAGTCCCGCTCGGAGCCGTCCTATCAGTACGCGCACAATTACATCGCCGCGGGGAAACTCGGCGAGGTCTATTACATCAAGGCTCCCTCCATCCGCCGCCGCGGCGTGCCCACCTGGGGCGTCTTCATGGATGAGGAGAAGCAGGGCGGCGGTCCGATGATCGACATCGGGACCCATTCCATCGACGCCGCGCTCTATGTGGCGAACAATTACGACGTCGCCTCCGTGACCGGCGTGGTGAACAACAAGCTGAAATACTACGCGAAGGACAACGGCGGCTGGGGTCCGTGGGGCGAAAACACCCCGTTCACCGTCGAGGACAGCGCGATGGGCATGGTCCGGTTCAAAAACGGCGCGATGATGTACGTCGAGGCGTCGTGGCTCCTCAACGTGCAGGACGGAGGGCATCCGACCTTCTGCGGCACGCTCGGCGGCATCGAAATGATGCACGGCGGCGTGGCGATCAACGGCGAGAGACCGGACGAGAGCGGCGCGATGAAGCTCTTCGCCGAGGAATACAAGCCGACGCCCGCGGACCGCACCTATTTCAAGGATGAGGCGCTTTCGTCCTCCGAATACGAGGCGCGCCAGTGGATCCAGGCGGTCGTCGAGGACATCGACCCGATCGTGCTGCCGACGCAGGCCGCCGTCGTGACCGAGATCATCGAGGCGATCTACAAGAGCGGACGCAGCGGAAGGACCGTGTATTTCGACTGAACCGCACCGGGCACGGTGAGGATCCGATCACGAAAAAAGGCAGCCCGCGGGCTGCCATATCACCGGAGGGGAGCGGGACCGAGAGATCGGCCGCTCCCCGTTTTTTGTTTCCGAAGCGCAGGGCATTCGCTTGGACTCTCCGTCCGCGGGGAAGGGAAGCCGCCCCGCGGATCAGCAAAGGCTCTCCGTACAGCGCAGCCCCATGCCGGGGGCGCGCCAGCAGCCGCCTTCGGTCGCTTTCGGCCGCTTTCAGCCGCTTTCAGCAGAACAGAAACGCCGTGAGGGTCGAGACGGCAAGGTAGGTCAGGCCGAAAAACAAGGGGTAATTGAACGAGTTCTGCCGCTGTTCCTCCCGGTCTTTCTGAAATTCCGGGAAGGGTTTGGGCTCCCCCTTGCTCGTTCCGCGGCGGAAAACGTATCTTGTGATATCGAAGTCTCCGAACCGGGCGAACGAGAAAAGCACGCCGACCACGAGCAGGATCAGGCTGATGATGAGGAGGGAGTCCGAAAAAACCATCATCCGGTTTTTGGGGGAACTCAGCGCTTTCACGAGCGGATAGGCGAGCGTGAGCGGGACGGCGGCAAGCATCACCGGGAGCTTGACCGACTTGAAGTTTCCGAATATTCTTTCAATGAGTTTCATGTCCGTGTCATACCAAATGCGTGTGAGAATTCGATTTCCTGCTTTCATTATATCGTATCCGCCGTCTTTTGTCAAGAGCCCGGAGCCCCGCGGCGCGCGGCGTCGGGAAATTGTATATCGACGTGAAGGCGTCGTAATCATTTTGGGAAGCAGAGACGGTTGATCGTTTTTTCTGTGGAAACAGCGTTTTTTTGAATTCAGTATTGACATGCAGTTCTTTATTGAGATATAATAAAATCACATCACAAAGCCGAAAACTGAGATTTACAAAATTGCGTCCTTGGAAAGGGGATCAACAGTGAAAAGAATCATCTCGCTTATGCTCGCCCTCGTCATGCTGACATTCTGTTTCGCGGCATGTGTAAGAAAGTCCGCGTCGAAACCAGCAAATTCCGTGACAGATAACGGCGAAAAGCCCGGGCAGGGAACAACGGACCCCGTGGCAGATAACGGAGGAAAGTCCGGGCAGGAAACTTCGGATCCCGTGGTCGATAACGGCGAAACGCCCGAGCCGGAAACGACGTACTCCATGATCGATACCTTTGATATCACGACATTGGACTATGTGTTCAACAACAAGTCCTCCAACGGCGACTACACGAGCAACTTCATCGAAGGTCTTCTCACCCAGGACACGCACGGCACTCTGATTGCCGGTATGGCTGAAAAGTGGGAAGCGAACGCCGACGCCAGCGTCTGGACGTTCACGATCCGCAGCAACGCC
>JAFYBN010000098.1 GCA_017540175.1 Clostridia bacterium
CAACCCCTTTTCTTCTAAAAGGCTTTGAATCTCATTGACAATAGATTCTTTATTTCCTAAGTATCTCATTTCACCTAATCACCTATTGTTTTTTTCCTATGGTACGATTTCAAAATATCGTCAAATCGTGTAGTTCAGAATCTTACGGCTTTCACCTAGAACTCCGGTGGAGACAGTAAGATTCGAACTCACAACCCTGAAGATGCAAGCCGCTCTTTCGAGGGCTACCCGCCGTATTCGAACCGAGTTTTGCAAAAAAAGTAAACAACGCCTTTATGCTTTTTCCTTCAACCGGTACGCCCAGAACTTCCCGTCTCTCACCCGTTCCAGCGTCCCGTCCTCGCACAGCTCCCGCAGAATCCGGTTCGCCGTAGCCGGGGAAACGCCGAGGCCGTCGCACAGGTCCCCGTTGTGGATCAGGGGATGCGCTGAAAGAAACTCTTCGACGAACCGCCTCCGAAGGGCAGCGTTCTGGGCGTTCTTGCCGAGGGGCTTGTCCTTGAAGCCGGAGGCTTCGCGCAGGGCGGTCCGGATGGCCGAGAGCATGAACTCAATAAAGACCGTGGATGCTCCGGCAAGGTTCGAGCGGTTGATGGCGTCGTAGTATTCCTGCTGCCGGTCGTGGATGATGGATTCCACCGGGAGCCAGGCAAACAGCGGATCCCACTCTATAAGCAGCCGTGTGTGCCATAAGCGGCCCATTCTTCCGTTTCCGTCGGCAAAGGGGTGGATCAGCTCAAATTCATAATGGAATACGGAGCTTTTGATGACCATGGGCAGGTCGCTGTCCCGCACCCATGAAAGCAGCTGCTCCACGCTGTCCGGTACATAGCGGGGAAGGGTTCCCATGTGGAGGATATTCCCCTGACTGTCCGCGATGCCGACCGCACCGGAGCGGAACATACCCGCCTCATCGATCCGAGATTCGGCTTTGCCGAACTCGTGGAGCTCGCCGTAGGCGATCTCCGACAGTCCGCGCATCATGATTCCGTGGGCGGAGAGCAGGGAATCGACGGAATATGGGTCCAGCTCTTCTATTGTATCATAAACCGTGTATGCGTTCCGCACCTCGGCAATGTCCCGGGGCGGCGCGAGAACGTGTTTTCCGTTCAATACAGCCGTCACCTGTTCAACGCTCAGGGAGTTCTGCTCGATGGCCAGTGTTCCCTGGATCGTGCGGATGCGGCTCAAGCGCCGCAGGATCGGACTTGCGGAGCGTTTCGACGCGGACAGGCGTCCGACGAGCTCGGCAATCTCCGCCGCGTCTGCCAGCATCGCCTGTGTGATTTCAAAAGGAGGATTCTTCATGTTCTTCCCCATTTTCCAAGATTCGATCGTATTATATCACTTCATCCATCAAAAATCAAGGGATAATCGATGAAAAAGAGAGGTGAAAAACAGGTATAGGGATGGGCCCCTTCCAGAGATGAAGCAGGGTTTATGCCCTTACTCGGTTACTCTGTACACCATCCCCCTCGTATTCCCCTCGCCAACGATCAGCCCGTCCTCCTTCAGCCTGCGGAGGATGATCCCGATTGTCGCTTCGGAAGCATCCAGCTCCTCAATGAGCTCCTTCCGTGTGACGCTTCCTTTCCTCCGGATGAACGCAAGGGCTTGCTTCTGCCGGGGGGTCAGCTTTCGCCCGGTATCGGCGTCGGTTTTTTCTTCCGATAAGCCGGATGCAGAGTCGGAGACGCGGCGGTAATTGACGTTCGGCAGCGTGATCCGGAAGGCATTCCCGGTGACGGAGACCTCCGGTTTGACCGCTTTGTCCGCGTAGCTGTCGAAAATCTTCATCATTCCGGTGCCGTATGCCTCAATGAGGTGCAGGCGGTAAAACACGTTGGCCAGCCGCGGGTTCCGGCATTCGGACACGCCGAGCATCATGTCGTCCACGCTCAGACCGGGAACCAGACCGCCGATACTGACGATCTCCATCCGGTCGTCGAAAATGCTCACGAGGATCGGGCCGCTCATGGCGTATTCCCGGTGCACGACGGCATTGAGCAGGGCTTCGCGGATGGCGTCCTCCGGGTAATCGCGACGGTCGATCCGGTCAAGGCCGGAGAACTCCGCGCGGGTGCGGTTGTTTCGGTCGATGAAGTCGTATGCCTCCTCAAGCTGGGCGAGCAGGGAACCGGACAGCTCCCGCCGGTCGTGGAAGACTGCCTTCTTCGTCCCCTCAAACACCGCCAGCTTGATGGAGTGGACGCACTGATCGGACAGCAGCAGCGCGAGGTTGGTGTAGGTTCCGTCCTCTCCGACAAGGTGGAGACTGCGCTTTCGTCTTCCGCGATGGGAAGGCGGAGCCTCTGCGGCAGGGAGGCCGATCCCTCTCGCGTGAATCATTTCACCCGAAACGCGGCTCGGGCTGAGGAAGGCGCTTCCCATCCTCAGCCCTTTTCTCCTATCTGCGCGATGATCCGCCGCGCCGGACGAGAACCGAAGGGAAAAGGGAAGGGCAGGCATCGTGTGCTCCGTACCCCCATGTATTCCGTGCCCCCCGCCCGCAAGCCCCCGATTTTCAGTGCTTTGCGTTTTTTCTATCTCCTCCCCTCGCCTGAGCAAGCGAAATTCTCGATCCCGAAAACCTTCCGCACGAAATCCCCGCCCGGAATCTTCGGAGCCGGCTTGCAATCCGGCTTTCCTTGTGCTATACTGAACAGCGGAAAATCCGGACGCGCCAGCGCGGGATCCGACCGAATTCCGTTCGGGGCTGTCGACTTCAATATCAAAAGGAGCGAATGATGAAACTGAAAAAAGTAAACGCCGTACTCGGGCTTTTGTCCGCGCCGCTGCTGCTTGGGCACGTCGGCTGCACCGTTTACGAATATCTTACGCTGAACCATAACCCGGTGCTGATGAGAGCCACGGCAATGCCCTTTGCCATGACGGTCATGCTCCACGCGATCTGCGGCATGCTCTCGGTGTTCCTGCTTGCGGACGGAACGAGGCTCGATCTCTACCCGAAGCAGAACGCGAAAACCGTCTTCCAGCGCGTGACCGCCGCGTTGATCTTCCCCCTGCTGATTCTGCACCTTCGGGCGTTCGACGCGCTGGAAAACATCGCCGCTAAGGGTCTGTGGGTCCCGTTCGGGCTGATTCTGCTTCTGCAGGTCGCGTTTTTCTTCGTCGTGCTGGGGCATACCGCCGTCTCCCTTTCCCGCGGACTCATCACGCTGGGGTGGCTTTCCTCGCGTGAGAAACAAAACAAAATCGACAGCGTCGCCCGCGTCGTGTTCGCGCTCGTCTTCCTGATCGCCGCGTTTGCCGTGGTGTACGGAACGATCGCCGCGGTCCCGGCGGCTGCGGCACAGGGAGGCGCGGTATGAAGAAGATACTCGTCATCGGCAGCGGGATCTCGGGCCTGATGTGCGCCATCCGGTGCGCGGGCCGGGGCATTCAAACGACGCTTGTCTCCCCCTATCCGTCGGAGCGCGCTCAGTCCGTCATGGCGGCGGGCGGGATCAACGCCGTGCTCTCCTTTAGCGACGAGGGCGATACCGTGGAGAGCCACATCGAGGACACCCTGAAGGGCGGCGCTTATCTCGGCGGAAAGAACGCCGTAGGCGGGCTGTGCTCCCGCGCGCCGGAGATCATCCGCTATCTCGAGAACATCGGCACGGTCTTTTCGCTCGATCCGGAGGGACGCCCGGCAAGGCGCGCTTTCGGCGGACAGTCGCACAAGCGGACCTATTACTGCGGCTCCTCGACCGGCAAACAAATCGTGTCCGCGCTCGTCATGGAGGCGCGCCGCTTCGAAGCGGAGGGCCTTATCGAAAGGCGGCTCGGCAGCTTTTTCCATTCGGCGCTGATTGAGGACGGCGTGTGCCGCGGAGCGCTTCTGTTTGACGAGCGCTCCGGCGAGCTGGACACCGTAAATGCGGACGCGCTCGTCATGGCGGTCGGCGGTCAGAACGCGCTGTTCGGGAAGACCACGGGCTCGACGCTGTGCGACGGGTACGCGGCGGGCAGGCTTTTCACACAGGGCGTGACGCTCAAGAATCTCGAATTCATCCAATACCACCCCACCACGCTCGAGACGGCGCAGAAGCGGATGCTCGTGACCGAAGCGGTGCGCGGAGAGGGCGGGCGTCTGTTCTACGAGGAGAACGGAAAGCGCGTGTATTTCATGGAGGATAAATACGGCCCCCGCGGCAATCTGATGACCCGTGACGTGATCTCAAGGGAAATCGACGCGTGCGGCAGGGACGTGTATCTCGACATTTCCTTCCTCGACGGCAGACTCATCGACGAACGCCTCCCGGAGGTGCGCGATCTCTGCCGGAAATATCGGAATATCGACATCAAAAAAGAACCGATCCCCGTCGCCCCGTCCGTGCATTTCTTCATGGGCGGGCTGGCGGTCCGGCTGAATCACGAAACGAATATCGAAAATCTCTTCGCCGTGGGAGAGTGCGCGTCCATGTATCACGGGGCGAACCGTCTCGGCGGCAATTCGCTGCTCGCCGCCGTTTACAGCGGAACGGTCGCGGCGGATGAGATCGCGGGCAGGGAATCCGCTCCCAAAACGCCGGATTTCGGCGGTTTTCTGCGGGATGAGCGGGAAAAGCTGAAAAAGCAGGCGGAGTCGAAAAGTCCGCTTCCCGTCATGATGATGCGGGACGCGCTCGCGAAAACCATGCGGGAACACCTCGGCATCGTCCGGAACGCGGAGAGTCTGGAGCGGGGCATTTCGGATATCGACGGCGATCTTGACGCCGCCGCGCGGCTTCGCTTCGACCCGAGCGTATCGCCGTACGCAAATTACAGCCTGAGCGGCATCCTCACGACCGCCCGCGCGACCTTGACCTGCGCGCTCGCGCGCCGGGAAAGCCGGGGCGCGCATTTCCGCTCGGATTATCCGGAGACGAGCGCGGACTTTGCGTATCCGACCTTGATCTCATACGACGGCGGCGCGTACCGCGTTTCATACGACAGGGAGGGCAGCTATGAGAATTAAGATTCTGCGGCGGCGGGACCCTGAGTCCGAGCCGTATTGGGAAGCGTTCGACTACGACGGCCCGGCGGAAAGCTCCGTCGCCGGCGTGCTCGACTGGCTCAATTATCACGACGACGTCGTGACAGCCGACGGCAGGAAAACAACGCGGATCGGCTGGGAATGCTCGTGCCTGCAGGGTATGTGCGGGGCGTGCGCCATGGTGATAAACGGCGTTCCCTCTCTGGCGTGCGAAACCTTCGTCAAGGATCTCGGCGGTCCGGAAATCACCGTGGAGCCGCTCAAAAAGTTCCCGGTGGTGCGCGATCTCATCACGGACCGCTCCTCCATTCAGGAAAACCTGAAACGGACCGACGTGTACATCGGGGAATACCGTCCGAGGAGCGGCGAGGATCACGAGCACCAGTACACCGCCGCGAAATGCCTCAAATGCGGACTCTGCCTCGAGGTCTGCCCGAATTACACAAGCGGGAAATCCTTCTTCGGCGCCGCGTTCGCGAACGACTGCTATCTCGTCGCCGCCCGCAACCGGGAGAAGGCGGGTCAAATCAAAGCCGCCTATAACGAGCATTTCGGAAAGACCTGCTCCAAGTCGCTTTCCTGCATGGATGTCTGTCCGATGAAAATCCCGACGATCGCGTCGATGGCGAAGCTGAACAAACTGAAATGAGAACTCCCCCGAGCCAGGGCGTGACGTCGTCCGTCCGGCAGCCGTGCGACCCCGGCAGCCGGGGACGGGAGGGAAGGGCGCCCGGCTCCGTTTTCGGTGCTTCGGCGAAAGAATAAGGAGGATCGGTCATGACCGGCGACTACGAATTTCTTGCCGAGAAAGAGGCCATGTGGGCAGAAATGCTGACGGAGGTTTTGAAGGACAATTCCGTCGAATGCGTCACACTCCCCGTTTTCGGCGCGGCGATGACCCTGAGAGGGGGCGCGAAGGAACGGCTGAGAGTCTACGTCCCGAAAGAGAGCCTGCCGCGGGCGAAAGAGATCTATGACGAATTGTTCTCCGGAGACGAGACGCGAGACGAGGCGCAGTAAGCACCCCCGTCGACCCGCCGCAAGGCGCCGTCCGGGCGCTTCTTTTCCCGAGCGTAAGACCTTCGCGGCGAAAAGAAATACAAAAAAACTCCCGCGGACAGAGCACGGAACAGCCCGCGGGAACAGGATGAAGAAACCCCTTCAAGCCCATGCATCAAAGGCTTGAAGGGGTTTTGCCGCTTTCGGAAACACGGAATGCATTCATACTCGTCTCATGCGAAAACGACAATGTCATCAAGAAGAATTCGAAACAGTTCGTCGTGCGCCGCACGTTACCCCGATGTGCACTTTGAGCGGTTCGCTGTACCAGTCGTATGAAAGTTCTTTGCCCACGATGCGCAGCATCGTCAGCTTTCATAGCAAGAAAGCCGCGTTTTCCCTATCACTCCGTCTCCGCCGTCGCCCAGGAGACGGACTCGGAAATCTTCCCGTTTCCCGCCTGACCCTCGGAATTGCTTCCGTTGACCCGGACGGAGCCGTCGGACGCGAGGCAGGCGATGAACGCGTATCCCGCCGCGACGTCCGTCACGCCGTCTTTGACGAGCAGGGAAGGGACCCCGCCGACCGCCGCGCCGCCGAGGCAGTTCCCGTTGTTGACGCCGTAGCCGTAGAGCGCGCCGGACTCCGTGAGGATCGCGATGTCGCCGAAATGGATCGCCGCTTTCGCGACCCCGGACAGCGAGAGCTTCTCGGCGCCCGCGGTGCCGGTCCCCTGCGTGAATCCGGAAATCGGACGCCAGCCCGCGTAATAGAGCGACCCGTCCTCCGTGACGAGAAGAAGCTCGTGCTCCCCGCTCGCGATGCTGCGGACCCCCGAGAGGAGCTTGTACGGCGTCGTGATGTTCGTATCGGACGCGCGGAATTTGTTCCAGCGCCCGTCGCCGAGAACATAACAGTCTCCGTTCTTGTCGATATACGCCGAATTCCTGCGCCCAGCGGAGACTGAGACCGCGTTGTCCGCGATCTTGCGCGGAGACGTGACGACGCCGCCCTCGTCCTTTTTGCCGAGCTGACCGTAGCTGTTGTTCCCGAGCCCCCATACGCCGCCGGCCTGATCCAGTACGAGCAGGTGATCGTAGCCCACGCTGACCTCGACCGGTATCCCGTCGAATTCGAGAAGCGTCCAGCCGGATGAGCCGGTGTCCGCGCCCTCGACGGTCGACGCGCCGGATATATAGATCTCTCCATCCAGCGTCAAAAGCGCCGCCATGACGTTGTCGTTGCCGTTCTCAAGATCGTTGCCGTGACAGATTTCCACCTGCGCCACGTTCTCCTTCACGAGCCTCGGCGTCGTGACCCGCTCCTCGGACAAGCCCGCGCCGAGAACGTTGTTTCGGTTGCTTCCCCATGCGTACAGCCTGCCGTCCGGCTTCAGGAGAAACATTTCGCACCCGCCCGCTACGATGCCGGAGCGCACGGAAAGCTCCGCGGGCTGCGCGAGCTTTTTCGTCTCGAAGCTGATCTCTCCCGCCGTATCGGCCGTGATTTCCGCCGTGGTGCCGGAGAAGCGCGCGGTCGTGCCGTCGCTGTCCGTGAACAGGATCGCGGAGCATTCGAAGCCTTCTTTGGCGGCGGCGCTCACGGTCACGGTCACGCTCCCGTCAAATTTCAAGCTGTAAGGGCTCCGCACCGGCTGGCCGTTCACCGAGACCTCGAGACGCGCCTCGGAGAAGGTCACGGTCAGATATCGTCCGCCGAGGTTCAAAAGATCGTTCTCGGTCACGCCGAAACTCTTGCACAGGTATTTCAGCGCGAACGTGTTCCGTTTCTGCACGAATTTGCGCATGTCGGCGATCGAGTTGTTGTATCTCGTCGTGCTCGCGCCCCAGCGGAGCTTCTGCAGATTCTCGATGGGCGCTCTCTGCGCGACGATCTCGTCCAGCGCTTCCTCCATCCGCGCGGGAACATAGACCTCTTCAAGGACCTCATAGAAGCGCGCCATGAACCGGTTCTTGAAGGAAGCGTTCGTAAGCAGCCGGCGGATCAGGGAGCTTGTGACCGAACCCTCGGATTTCAGCCACCCGAAGTAATTGGAGTTTTCCGTCGTATTGTTCGAGTCCGTAAAGAACGAAATGCCCATGTCCATGTCGAGCAGACAGAAGTGCCAGCGGTTGTCCGCTCCGGACGGATCGTCCGCCGCGCGGCAGCGCCACATCTTGATGTTGTTCTCCGGAAAATCGCGCGCGCTGAAATAAAGCCGGGAGACAAAGAGGTCGATCAGGGAATCGAGATCCAGCTTGCTTTCCACATAAGCGAGG
Organism: Clostridia bacterium; assembly: GCA_017540175.1. Taxonomy (GTDB): domain Bacteria; phylum Bacillota; class Clostridia; order Oscillospirales; family CAG-272; genus UMGS1696. Next base: position 8,260 of record JAFYBN010000098.1, read on the forward strand.
TTTTCGTCGTCCTTCATGTCGTTCTTGCGCACAAACTTCATGAGCTCGTTGAAATCGTCCGCGTCGTCGTCCAGCCCGGAGGTGACGATGAAGGGCGCGTTGGTGTTCGTGTGCACCTGCGAGTAGTCGCTTTCGATGATCGCCACGTTGTCCTTGTCGACGCCGTAGTGGGACTCGACGTAATCCGCGCTGTAGCGCTCGCGGGCGTTGTAAATTCCCCAGAAATCCCCGTTGATGAACACAAGGACGGGCGCGTACGCCATCGTTTCGGCGGCCATGCCGGCGCTCACGCGCTGCATGTACGCGTCGCGGATGTAGGACGCGCCGCAGTCGTTGCCGGAATTGCGCAGGAGCAGGCGGGAGAAATCGGTGATGCACTGGCCCTTCGCGTTCTTCGCGTACCCCTCGAACAGGTCGAAATTGAGCTTCGAATCCATGCCCGCCGTTTCGTTCTGGGAGCCCTTGTAAAACACCTTCATGGACCGCATGCCGGTGCCGGACGAGCCGTGCCCGCTGATCGCGAGCTCCACGTTCGAATACCCGCGGCGGACGCCGTTTTCATCAAACACTTCCATGAATGCAGCTCCGCGCGTGTTGGGATCGTTGGAGGAGGGGTTGAAATTGTGATAAAAACCGGGTTTGCCGAACATCTGCTTCGTTTCGAGAGACACGGACATGACCGTCACGCCGTATTCCGCCATGGCGGGATTGATGAAATAGGTATTCGTGTAAACCCCGGTATAGTTTGTCCCGTTGAACGCGCACGCCTTGATCACATGCGCGCCGAGCATGCTGCTTGTCGACGAGGAGATGTTGCCGACATAGTTCAGACCCGTCCGGTACGTCTTACCGAATTTCATGTCGCTCGTGTCCTCGAGCTTGATCGCGCTTTCGTATTTTTTGCGCGTGCCCGACGACGTCGGGTCCGAACCGTCCGTCGTGTAGTAGACGAGACCGTATCCCTCCGGCGCGGTCAGCCTGACCGAGATCGGCTCGGAGTAAAACCCCGCCGCCTGGGAGAACCGGACCTCGCTCAGCCGCGAGCGGACGACCACGGCGCGCTTTCCGTCCGAGGTGATCGGCGCGATCTGCTCGAGCTTTTCCGTCGTGGATTTGGACAGATTCTGCCGGTAATACCCGCTGTCCTGCTTCATGGCGGTGCGGATCGCGGCGACGTTTCCGGAAAGCCCGTCCACGTACCCCGTGTCGAAATGGTAATTATCCGTCGCGGCAAAATAGGAGATGACGCCGTCGAGCTCTTCCGGCGGCACGGCGGCGTCGTAGACGCCCGCGGCGGGAGCGAGAAAGAGCGCCATATCCTTGCCGCTTAACGCGATGTTCCATTCCGCGTCAAAATCCAACACGCGGATGACCTCGCCCGCGCTTTGGTATTCCCCGGGCTGCTTCGCCGCGGACGCGCCGCGGATCAGAAAGCTCTTTCCCCCGTCGAGCGTGACGTTGGGGAGACGGAACGACGCGTACGCGGCGTTTCCCGCCGTTTTATAGAAAAGAGCGAGATCACCGATCTCCAGCGGCGCCGCCCCGGTGTTCGTCAGCTCGATGAAGCTGTGCTCGCATGCCGCGGCCGCTTTGCCGCCGTTGCCGTAAATCTTGGAAATGACAAGCTCCGCGTATAAAGCGGGATCAACGTCGGCCGCCGGTCCCCGATCTGCCTCCGGATTTGCGTCAGCCGCACCGGTATGACCGGGCTCGGCGTGCGTGGTGTCAGCCTGTCCGGGTTCGGTTCCCGCCGTCCCCGCGTGCGTCTGTCCGGCGTCCGTCCGTCCGGGATCGACCTGCCCGGGATCGGCCTGTGCGGAACCGCCTTGCGCCATCCCGGCTCCGTCCGTTCCGGTTTTCTGCGCTCCGCAGCCGCAGCAGAGGATCATGGCCGCAGCGAAAAAAGCGGCGAGAAGAACGGCGCGCCGCGTGCATCTATCTTTGAAAATCAAATGGTTCATGTTGAATTTCCCGAGTTCGCAAAATATGACAAATGTATTTTCATATGCACAATATAGCATAAAATGCCGCCTCCGTCAAGTCCTTTGCCGCAAAAAGCCTCGCGGCGGAAGGGGCTTGTTCTGTTGTCGCGGGACGGGATACGGGGAGGGAAGGGAAGAATGATAAACAGCCGGAAGGAATATCACGGGGAATTTCATAAGGGCGGAGGAGCGCGGCGCGTTTGTCCCGCATGGATGGACGCGCCGGGTTTTTCGCCGCCTTTGTCCCATCACGCGCGTCAACCCGGGCCGCGTCCCGGGAAGTGAATCCGGATATCGGCGCGGAAAGAATTTGTTGACCCGTTCTCTCCCGCCGCGCTCCCTTGACAAAGCATCCCGGATATGATATACTCGAAACGTAAAAACAAATTGCCCGCAGGAGGTGTCTGCCATGAAGAGCAAGAAAATCCGGCGCGTCCCTGTCGCGGAAAGCTGATAAAGACTTCGGCTCATCCACGTTCGCTCCGGCGGGCGTGTTTTTTTCTGCCCCGGCGCAGAAAATCCGGATGCGGGCGCAACCGCAGCGGATTTTCCGACACTATAAAGGCGGTCGGTTCTGCGGCGGCCGACGCGGCTGCGCCAGCCGTCGCCGACATTTGGGCAGAACATCCTGCACGAAACAGACATTTTTCAGAAAATCCGACGCTCCATGTCACAAACCGCCTCGCTCAAACGTCTGTACAAACAGAGGAACCTTCCCGCCATGAAACAGCGGTGAAAAACAGATTTGATAACGGCTATGTTTTTTATTCTATATATGACCCTTTCGGAGGAGGGACGGAACCGCGTTCTGTCTCTTTGGCAGGAAACCTGTGCTGCCCTGCTCCGGTATGCAAAAAAAGAACTCGGCCCCTCTGCTCCGTCCGGCGAAGCGGAGGATCTTGTCAGCGATGCGTTCGAGCGGCTGATGATCCATTATGAGCGTTATGCCGGACTCGGGGACGAACAGATGAAGAGCATCCTCATGCGGACGATCCGGAACCTTGCCGTGGACGCGTACCGGCGCAGAAAACATCTCCCGACGCCGCTTTTCAATCCCGGGGGAGAGGACGATTCCGATTTCCCGCCAGGACCGGAAGAAGAGCGTTTGTCTCAGGAGCTGCTGCCGGAGCCCTGCTCGCCTGAGGAGATCGTCGTGTCCGAAGACAATATTCGCCGGATGAAAGCGATGATCCGATCCCTCTCTCCCGCTCTGCGCGACGTCCTCGCGATGAGACTCATCGAGGAGCGGACGAACCGGGAGATCGCCGAAGAACTCGGAATACCGGAAACCGCTGTCCGAAAACGGTTCAGCCGGGCGCGGAAAGCGCTGATACTAAAATGGGAGGAAGAAGAGAATGGAGTACGCTGACGGCTTCGATGCCCTGATCCGGGCAGCCCTTCATGAAATCATCCGGGAGGATTGGGAAGAGATCGAATCGGATCCGCAGATCCCCCGGGTCAGTTCCCGGTATCGCAAAAGAGTGGAGCGAATGCTGAGAGGAGAGGGCTCGACGGGACGGGGGAGCCGGGTCGCCCGAAAGGTTGTTCTCGGGCTGCTCGCCGCGCTTTGCGCCGCCGCCATGCTCGGAATGGCGATCCGCCCGGTCCGGGAGGCCGTCGTCCGCGCGGTCATCACGTGGTACGACACACATTTCGGCGTGCGGTATGAGGCTCAACCGGAAGAACCCGAAACCGTTCCGACGACCCTTAAAGAAGTCATTCTCCCCACATGGCTTCCTGACGGGTGGAAGGTTCGGGAGTTGTCCGTCAATTTAATCATGGCAGATCACATCCTATCGGGTGAGGACGGTGAAAAAATCCACCTCACCCAGCACCCGATCGATCCCGATGAGGAAACGGACTGGTTCGACGACACCGACGTCACAGTCGAGCGCGTTCCGCTGAACGGAGCGACGGAGGCCGTGCTGTTTTCCTACGCAGACGGACGCCGCACACTCACCTGGGCGGACCGGTACGCGTTCGTGATGTCGTGGCCGGACGAGGACGCGGACGCCGAACTATTGATCAAAATCGCACAGAGCATGAAAGCAAATCACGAAAAGAGGTGATCCCATTGGCTTTCAAAAAGAAAAAAGAGAAGAAAGAAAAGAAGAAAAAGGATCCGAACGCCCTGAAAACGCGGCGGGTCATATCGAATAACCTGTTCGTTCTGAAGCTCATCCACTCCGTCGCGCCGTCCTATCTGCCGACCTATTTCCTTTGGTCGGTGGGGAACGCGATCTTAAACTTTCTCACGAATATCTGGCTGCTCCGTGAGATCGTGAACCGTTACGAAGCGGGCAGAGGCGCGGCTGAGATCGGCGGACTGCTGATCGGGCTGATCGCGGCGAAAACGGTCTGGTACTGCCTGATCATGACCCTGCCGGACATCGTCTATCCGCGCTATCAGCAGCGGATCGTGGAGCGCGTTGAGCGTGGGCTTTTCGAGAAGGCCGCCGATGTGGAACTCGCCTGCTACGAAAACCCGGAATTCTACGACAAGTACGTCAAGGCGATGGACAATGCCTACGGGCGGTGCATGGACGTGGTTTACACAATCGACGGGTGCATCTGGGCGGCGGTGTCGATGCTTTCGACCGGCGCGATGCTCTTCTTCATCGACCCCGTGCTGCTCGCGTTCTCCCTGTTGCCGCTTCTCATCGGGCTGGTGCGGAACCTGCGCAATAAAGTGAGCAAGAAGCGGCACGACGAAAGGCAGAAGCTCGACCGGCGCGAAGGGTATGTCCAGCGGACCTTCTATCTGAACGAATACGCAAAGGAAATGCGGCTGACGGGCTTCCCCGGGCTGATGCTCCGGATCTACGACAAGGCCCAGACGGACTATATCGCGCTCTGGCGCAAATACGGTCTGAGAATGACGGTTCTGCGGCTTTTCTCGAATCTTTCCTCCGAGCTGACGTCAGCCGCGGCGATGCTCTACGCCGCCTTCCGCACCCTCGTGAGCCGCAGCATGCGGATCGGAGACTGTCTGGTCGTGTTCAACTCCGTGGACGCCGTGGCGTCGGAGCTGACGCGGATGGCGGAAGTATTGACCGAATTCCGCGATCACGCCATGTATATTGAGGATTACCGCTTCTTCCTCGAATACGAACCGAAAATCTCCAAAAAACCGGGCGGACGGGATGCCGGGGCGGGGACCCTCAAAGCAGAGCACCTGACCTTCACCTACACGGGCGCGGAGAAACCGGCGCTGAAGGATGTGAACCTCACGATCAACCCCGGTGAGAAGATCGCGCTGGTCGGGCACAACGGCTCGGGCAAAACGACGCTCGTGAAGCTGCTCTTACATCTCTACGAGCCGGATTCCGGGGCGGTGACGCTCGACGGAGTCCCTGCCGGAGAGTACGACGCCTCTTCCTGGCGGGACGCTTTCACGACGGTGTTTCAGGACTTTAAGATGTTTTCGCTTTCCGCGGCGGAAAACGTCCTGCTCCGTCCGCTGAAAGAAGGGGACGACGATCTTGTGACCGAAGCGCTGAAACGCTCCGGGGCGTGGGAGCGCGTGGAGAAGATGAAGAACGGCATCCATACCACGCTGACGAGGGAATTCGACGACGAGGGCGAGGTCCTCTCCGTCGGGGAGGCGCAGAAGGTGTCCCTTGCACGGGCGTTCACCAACGATTCCCCCTTCGTCATCCTCGACGAGCCGTCGTCCGCGCTCGATCCCATCGCCGAATACAAGATGTTTCAGAACATGCTCGACGCCTGCCGGGAAAGGACGCTGATCTTCATCTCGCACCGCCTGTCCTCCGCCGTGCTCGCCGACCGGGTCTTCTACATGGAAGACGGCGCGATCACGGAAGAGGGCTCCCACTCAGAGCTTATGGCGAAGAACGGGCATTATGCCGAGCTCTTCCGCATGCAGGCGGAAAACTACCGGGAGACCGAAGATGAAATCGTGGCGCGTGAGACCGGGAAAGGAGGCAGTCTGTGAAAACAGAGGAAAAGAAGAAGAAAAAAGAAAAGAAAATCCCTCTCGGGCGGACGCTGTATTGCAATTTCCTGATGCTTTCGAAAATCGCGCAGAAGACGCCGCAGTACATCGTCTTCATGGTGATCGTGGGTCTTGTCGGCGGCGCGGCGAATTCCGTCTCGACGATCTTCACCTATATGCTCTTCAACGCCCTTGACGAGCCGCACGTCACCTTCGGGAAAATGGCGTCCTATGTCGCGCTCATCCTCGGGGTAAACCTCCTGATCCAGCTGTTCTACGCGTGGTACTACGAGTATTACCAGACCGTGACGGACAAGAAGCTGCAGCACCGGATGCACGAGGAGCTGTTCCGGCACGCCCTCGGGATGGACCTCGCCTGCTACGACGACCCGCAGTTTTACAACGATTATGTCTGGGCGATGGACGAATCGAAGGGCCGCGCGGTGCAGGTGCTGGACGACACGGCGCGGATGATCCGGTATCTCATCACCATCTCGACCCTTATCACCCTCATGATGCGGGTGGACATTCTCGTCGGCTCCATCCTGTTCGTCGGCGCGGCGGTTCAGGCGGCGCTCTGGGAGGTCGGCAACCGCCTCAACCTCAAGAAGAACGAGCGGATAAAACCCCTGCACCGCAAAAACACCTACGTCAACCGCGTCTACCACCTCGCGGACTATGCAAAGGAGCTGCGCGTCTCGCGGGCGGGCGAAAATCTCGAAAAGATCTATCAGGAAAGCGTGAACGGCATCGTGGAAGCGGAGGTCTGGAACGGCAAGCGGCAGTACGGGCTCGATCTCCTCACCACCGTGCTTGACATGGCCGCGCAGTACGTGCCCGTCTTGCTCATGCTCTTTAAGCTCTACGACGGCACAGCTCAGCTCGGCGCGTTCGTCGCTTCGATCAACATCATCTGGAACCTCAACTGGTCCATGTACGATCTGGCGCGAAACCTCATCCGGATGCCGGAAAACGCCCGGTATGTGGAGAAGTACCTGAAATTCATGTCTTACAAACCGACGATCGTGAGCGGGAAAATCGAACCTGAATCGCTTGAGACGATCGAGCTGAAAAACGTTACCTTCTCCTACAACCCGGTCGAGCCGAAAGAGAACGAAGAGAAGGCTGAATCGGAAAAAGAGAGCGGGGAAAAGCCTCAAGAGCCGCCGGAGGAGGCGAAGAACTCACTCGAGGACGTCAGTCTGACGATCCGGCGCGGGGAAAAGGTCGCCATCGTCGGCTACAACGGCGCGGGCAAGACCACCTTAACGAAACTGCTCATGCGGCTGTACGATCCGACGGAGGGAGAGATCCTCTACAACGGAAGGAATCTGAAGGACTACGACATTCCCGGACTGCGCGCGAAGATCGGGACGGTCTTCCAGGACTACAAGATCTTCGCCGCCACCGTCGCCGAAAACGTGCTCGGACGGGAAGTTCATGAAGAAGACCGGGACGCCGTGACGGACGCGCTGACGAAAGCCACGTTTGCAGACCGGCTCAGCGACATGGAGAAGGGACTTGACACGCCGCTGACGAAGGAATTCAGCGAGGACGGCGTGAACCTCTCGGGCGGGGAGGCGCAGAAGGTCGCCATCGCACGCATTTTCGCCAGACCCTACGAGCTCATCGTCATGGACGAGCCGTCCTCCGCCCTCGATCCCGCCGCGGAATACGAGCTGAATCACACGATCCTCGCCTACGCGAAGGACAAGACGGTGATCTTCATTTCCCACCGCCTTTCGACCACGCGCATGGCGGACCGCATCCTCATGTTCGCGGACGGCCGTCTCATCGAAGAGGGCAGCCACGAGGAGCTCATGCGGATGAACGGCAAATACGCCGAGATGTTCCGGCTGCAGGCGGAGAAGTACAGGGAATCGGCGTGAGAGAAATTATATTCTGCGGATAAACATCAAACAGCCCTTCGATCTGCCGCTGCTCTCCGCCCTCACCGCGCCGGCGCGGCAAGCCCGACGAATACGCCGCCGAGCTGGAAAAGCGCTTCGCCCTTGGGCGGGACGGGAAGACTGTCGGATTTCTCAGAGCGGTCGGCGATCCCGACGTGCTGAAATGCGTCTTCTGGCTTCTCGGGCGTCCGAGCGGGCGCATGGAAGCCTCGCTCATTCCGAAGCGGGCGGGCGCGGACGTTTCCCGGACCGCCGAGATCGTCGCAATGCTCGAAACGGTCGGAGCCGTCTCCGTCGAAACCTTTTCTGTGAATGGGATCGAGCGGCGGATCGCGGACAATCTCGCGCCCGAATTCTATTGCAAGGGTCCGATGCTCCTCCTGCTCTCGGCGGCGTGGACCTGCGCGAACGGCCGCGCTTCCCGTTGGTATCATACCAACCGATGCGACCCGCCGATGAAGGCGGAGAACGCATGAAGCGGATCGAAGGGCTTCGCTGGGAAACCCATGGAAACCGCTTTCCTGTTTCCGCCAAGTTTGCCTGAAACGATGCCCTTCATCGGCAGATAAAAGACTCCCCGTGCCGCACACGGTCATGCTGCGGTACGGGGATTTAATATTGGAAGCATATCGGTTTTTCAGGA
>JAFYBN010000099.1 GCA_017540175.1 Clostridia bacterium
ACAATCTTTACTTAGCGGCTTAAAAACCTCAGATCCGGTTGGATGCCTTGGCATCTGACCGGATCTGAGGTTGCCACAGCGCCGCAGCGCTGTGAACTTTTCGTTAATTATTTCACTGTCTACTTGACGGGGAGCGGTTCAAACGGGGAGCATGCGGCAGCTTTGTTTGTGCGTCGGAGCGTTGATATGGAGAGCGCTGCGGTTCGATTCGGAAACGCCTTTACTCGTTCATAAACCCTTTGATCGTTCTCTCGAGCGCTTTGTTCGCGATCTTTTCGATCTTCTTGTACGCGGAGGCGAGATCGGTGCTCGCGGAGCTCAGAAGGTTGTAGGGCAAATTGCAGATGCCGCCCCAGTCATAGCACGCGCCGATGTCGTAGCGAACGGAGTTGAAGATGATTTCGAGCGAACGGCGGGACTCCTCGTCGCGCGTCGTCTTGCCCTTGAGATAAGTTTCATAATACGCGGGCGTCAGGATGTTCTTGCCTTCCGCGCCGAGGGAATCGAGGATGTACGCGGTGCGGGTCAGTTCGGTATTGGTCACCGGGATCAGGCAGGCCGCAGCGGGACCGACGTTCACCATGACGTGATAGTCGTTCTGCGCGGTATCGAAGAGGGGCATGGGCAGGATGCCGAAGTCGTGGTCCATTTCGCGCAGCTCCTCAACGTGGTGCAGCTCCATGCAGCAGAACAGCCCCTGGTCCGCAAGGAACATGCCGCTGTAATCCCATCCCGTGGCGGTGCAGTTCGCGGCGATCTGCTCGTCAAACAGCAGAGCCGCGTATTTGTCCCATACGTTCACCGTCTTTTCGCTGTAGAACGAGATCACGGGCAGATCGTCGTCGTCCTTGGTCGCGTAGTCCACGCCGGACGCCACGAAGGCGATGGGCGCGGTCCCGGAGGAATACACAATGCCGTAGCGGTCGTTTTTGTCCCGCTTGCCGTTGCCGTCGAGGTCGTCGGAAACGGAGGAGCAGAGATCGGTCAGCGCGTCGAGCGTCCAGGTCTTTTCGTCCACCATGTCGTAGGGACTCGAGAGCTGGTAGTCCGCGGCGAGCGCCTTGTTGTAATAAAGCACGCGGATGGATTTGCGGTAGAGGATGCTGATGTCCCCGGTGATCTGATAGTTGCGGTGTGCGATGGAGAGCTCCTTCACGCAGTTCTGATCCCACCACGGGGCGTCAAGCTCGAATTCCTCGATGGTGTTCAGATCATAGAGCATCCGCTTTTCCGCGAGCGTGAAGCTGTCCTGAAGCCCGACGAAGCCGCAGTCGTAGGCTCCGTCCGCGGACTGGACGCTGTTATACATCGCGGTGTAGCAGTACGCGGCTTCGGGACACGGAACGATCGATACGTTCAGCGCGTCCTCAACCTTGATCCTGCGGGTGAATACGGCGTCGTTCAGAACGTCGCCGTTCATTTCCTCCGCGGTGAAATCCGCGTCATGCCAGACGACGTTCGATTCGTCGTACACGAGGATGTTGAAATTGCCGCCTCCGTAATCCGTGCCGTCGGGAACGTTTGCGGCGAACACGGTCGCTTCGGTCTCCGCGTTTTCGGTGACCGTATCGGCGGTGGGAGAGGAGACGTCCGGTTTTGTTTCATCCGTCGAGCCCTGCTCGGAGCAGGAGGCGAGCAGTGTCAGGGCTGTCAGCAGAGCGAGCAGCAGAGCGGCGGATCGGCAGAAAATGCGTTTCATGTTTCGTCCTCCGTATGTTGCAGATTTGGTTCGGAAAGCGGGTATTCGACGGGAGAAGGGAGGCGCGGGTTTGCTGTTTTCAGTTGAGATCGCCTTTCGCGGCTTCTATGATTCCGAGCATCGCTTCCTCGGTGAAACGGACGGATTCGAGATCGTTCTGATACCGCCGCTCCTCCTCGATGCTCGCGTAGAAATCGGCGATGCAGGCGAAGTGACCGGTGCCCCAGTAATCCTTGCCGAGCGTTTTCGGAAGCTCGAAGGTGCATCTTTCTACTCCGGCGGGGGTGCGGATCTCGAGCTCGTCGGCCTCGAGCCGCAGCGTCGCCTTTTCGAGGTTCAGATCGATGAGTACGGGCGCGTCCGAGGTGTAGGCGGTCGTCGCGTAGAACAGCGCGGGCTTTCCTCCGCACTTGAGATACGCCTCGACCGTGTCTTCCACTTCGATGACGCCGCGCAGGTGCCGGTTCGCCATGTGCGCTTCGATCTGTTCGGGACGCCCCATGAAGCGGATCAAAAGATCGAGTGTATGGACCGCCTGATTGACGAGCACGCCGCCGCCCTCCAGCGCCCAGGTCCCGCGCCAGCCGCTTTCGCTGTAGTACGGGGCCTCTCTGTGCCACGTCACGAACGCTCGTGAGCCGAGCAGGGCGCCGTATTCGCCGGAGGCAAGGATGCGTTCGGCTTCTTTCACGTTCGGGTTGTAGCGGTTCTGGAAGCAGATGCCGAGGGGGACTTTCTCAGCCGCCTCTTCGAGCTCTGCCCACTGTTCCCGCGTGACGGCGGGCGGCTTTTCCGAGAACACGGCGATCCCGCGCAGGGCGGCCTGTAATGCCATCGGGGCATGGAGCGCGTGGGGGACGCAGAGGTGAACGCAGTCCGGATGTTCGGCCTCGAGAAGAGCGTCGAGGGAGTCGTAGGCACGGCATCCGGTCTTTTCAGCCATGGCAGAGGCCCGTTCGGGACGAATGTCGGCGCAGGCGATGATCTCGGTATTCGGAAGACGGCTCAGCACGGAAGCGTGTACCTGCGCGATCCCGCCGCAGCCGATGATGGCGACATGAAACATGGAAGAGCTCCTTTATTTCCCTTGGATAGAATTCTGAAATCGTCAAGGAAAGTATAGCAGATTTTTCGTAAGATTTCAAGAGTCTGCTCTTGATTCTTCCGAAATTGCCTGCCCGCCTGAGGCTTTTGTGTCGCCGAAGGCGTAGTATGCGTGTACGACGCTCTCGAAGCCGAGGGCTTTCAGATCCTTGTACCGCACGTTGAACCGCGCCTTGGTGCGGGTCCCGCTGATGAGAAAACGCAAACAGTCTTCCGCGTACCGGTCGATCTCGGCGAGGCTCTTCGACGTGTTGATCACGGGGAAGAACCAGTGCTTCCAGGACAGCTCGTTGTCGCCCGGCGTCTCGAGCAGCTTGCGGCGGAACACCCGGATGAACGCGGCGGCGGCTTTCTTTCCGTCAAGCCCGTTTCGGATCTGCCAGCGGCGAAGCGCGGCGGTCTTGCGGCGCATTTTCTTTTTCAGCTTGCAGATCGTCGCGGGCGCGATGTCGACGACCCCGCCGCGGCAGGAAAAGCCGAGAAATACCCAGCCCTCGCCCGGCGCGCCGAACGCCTCCTTCTTCGGATTGATTTGGAGCCCCCGCTCCGCGAGGAACGCGCGGATGAAGGCGGCGTGATCCCGGACTTCCCGCTCGGTCGGCGCGAACAGAATGATGTCGTCCGAATAGCGGGCATAGGGGACGGAGAGGGAATCGAACGCGCGGTCTAGCTCGTTCAGATAGAGATTCGCGTAAAACGCGGAAAGCGGCGTCCCCGCCATCGCGCCCTTTTCTTCGGCAACGATCCCGCCGCCCGCGATCACACGCTCTTCTTCGAGAAGGGAGCGCAGAAAGGTGAAAAGCGCCGGATCGTCCCTGACGACGTCCTCGAGCATCGCGACAAGGCGGGAAACGGGAATCGAGTTGAAATAATCGTGGACGTCCGCCTTGTAGCAGTAAAGGTCGTTGATCCCGGGCGTGCGCAAAAGTCCGCGGACGGCGTCCTTTGCCGTGCGCTTCGGACGGAAAGAATAGAGGTTCGGGGCGAAAACCGTGTCGTATCGCCTGAGCATCAGGTGTGCGAGCAGCTTCAGAACCGTGTTTTCCGCCCGGGGATACACATAGACCACGCGCTTTTTCCCCGAGCCGAGCTTGCTGATTTCTTTTTTTGCGGCAAGGGGGAAGGGCTCGCCGCGGAGAATGCGTCCTGCGACCGGGAGATAGTCCCCGCGGTCGATGAAGGCGCGCAGTTCGTCGGCAAACGACTTCGGAAGGGCGAGCGAGGTCTTGTATTTATAGAACCGGTCCCATGTTTCCCGGTCGGACAGAAGGTCGAGAAGTCCCATAGCGTTCTCCGAATCATGAAGTAAAACGGCGCCGCGGACCCGGTCGGGCACGCGGCGCCGCCGGAGAACCGCAAAAGAATCCGCGGGTCCCCGAACAAACGGAAAGGGAAGACCTTAAAATCCCGGAAATTCCGGGATTGTACCGGACCGTACGGGGATCGGCTGCCTGCGAAGCCGTTTTGATGATCCCCGCCGGGTCCGCCGCAGGCGCGGATGCCCGTCCGACATCGCGTTCCCTTGCCGCCGGTTCGCGAAGATGGGCTCAGCGCCCCGCGAGAGCGTTCGCGATGCGGTCTCTCACATAGGAGCGGACGTTCCACCAGCCGTGGTGGTTGTGATAGAAGCGGACGTAGGGAATGCCGCGCGCTCTGCACTCCGTGCGCGTTTTTTTCGATTCGGAGGTTTCGGAAAGAACCTCCATCACGAGCGCGAGCCCATTCGCGTCAAACAGCCGGAACAGCGTGCCGTTTCCGGGGCGGGTCGGCTGATGCTCGGCGCGGTATCCGGGGAAATCCTCGCGCAGGATCATGAGGAAATAGTCGACATAACTTCCGCTGTACGAATACTGATTCTCGGCGGCAGGCATATCCTCGCCCCAGGAAAGGCCGTGCGCGGCGCGGACCGGGGCTTCGTGGGAGACGGCAGGACTCTGAGGCGCGCTCGGAGCCGGCTGTGCGGGAGAGGAAGCGGAGCTTGAGGCAAGGCTTTTCAGAAAACTGTTGACAGCCTTTTCGGCGCCGGCGTTTTTTAAGAGTTTTGAGAGAATGCCCATATTGACCTCCGGTTTTGTCGGATGTTGTTATAAAAAGTATAGCACAGATTCGGGGAAAAGGGAAGAGGAAAATTAAAAGTTTCCCGAGGAATCATGCAGTTTTTTGAAAACAGGGAGACGGAGCGGGTTTGGCTCGTTTCAGCGTCTCTCTTGTCGTGAGCGCATTAACAAACGGCGTTTTATCATACAAAGGCGCAGTTTTAAGAAGATTTCAGCTTCGTGAGTCTGTTTTTCTGAAAAACTTTTATGTTTTTCTTATAAAACGTGTCATTTTTCTCTTGACAAGGGAAAGGAAGTATTATATAATGAATTCAGCACAATAATATTATATGAGAAAGAAGGAATATCATTATGCCTCAGGTATTTGCACAGGCTAAGGTCGATAAGACCCTGCGCGACGAAGTCAACGCGATCCTCGAAGAATTGGGACTCGATCTTCCCACCGCGATCCGCATTTATATGAAGAGCATCGTCCGCGAAAAGGGCATTCCGATGTCCCTTTCCCTCGCGCCCTGCGACGCTCCCTGCGCAAACTGCGAGTGCAAGTGCACCTCCGAAGAGGAAGTGATCGAGGAGGCGGCGGAAGAATCGGCTCCGGAAGCCGCCCCGGTAAAGGCCTCCCCGAAAAAAGCCGCTCCCAAAGCAAAGGCGATCGGCGCGGATGATTTCATCCGTCTGATCTGCGCCGTTCCGGAGGGATCCCTCACCCGCTGGAAGGACATGGAGGAATACCTCTCGAAGACCGCCGGGGTTGAAATCAAGCGCACCCTCCGCTTCAAGTGGCCGAAGACCAACGAAGAGGGAGAGGCCATCCCCTATTGGCGCGTCGTTACCGAGAGAGGCGCCGTGCGCGACGACAAGGCCTGCACGAAGGAACTTCAGGAAGAAATGCTGAAGAGAGAGGGCCATGCCTTCGTTTCCGCCGGTCACGACCGTTTTTCCGGCATCAAGGTCGAGAACTACAAGAAAAAGCTCGTGAACTTCGACCGCCTCGCGTAAACTCAAAAAACACCGCCGGAGACTGCTCCGGCGGTTTGCCTTCTTTCGATATCATTTTATTCATTCGGTACAAGGAGCGGCATCCATATGAAACGATCTGAAATCAACGCCTATATCCGCGAATTCCGGGAAGCGCTCGACAAAATCTCATTCCGTCTGCCCCCCTTCTGCGAAATCCGCGCACAGGACTGGAAAAACCTCGGCCATGAATACGACGAGATCCGCGAGCGGATGCTCGGATGGGATATCACGGACTTCGGCTCCGGCGACTTCAAGAAAATCGGTCTTCAGCTCGTCACCATCCGCAACGGCAAGCTCGGCGATCCCGAGAGCAAGACCTATGCCGAGAAAATCATGCTCGTGCGGGAAGGGCAGGTCACGCCCCTGCATTTCCATTGGAGCAAGATGGAGGACATCATCAACCGCGGCGGCGCGCGCCTTGCCGTTCAGGTCTGGATGGCGGACGAAAACGAGGGGCTTTCCGGCCGCGCCGTTCCCGTGACGACGGACGGCATCACGCGCGAGGTCGCCCCGGGTACGGTCTTGTATCTCGAGCCCGGCGAGTCCATCACCATGCAGCGGTATCTGTATCACAGCTTCTGGGGGGACGGCGGCGACGTCGTGGTCGGCGAGGTCTCCATGGTCAACGACGACACGAAGGACAACCGATTCTATGAAAAACAGCCTCGGTTCGCCGAGATCGAGGAAGACGAGCCGGCAGAATACCTGCTCTGCAACGAGTATCCGGCCGCGGAATAAAAAGGAACCGCCGTTTCGTGAGCGGTTCCGTGAAGCTAAGCGGCAAATCACACCGCGCCGTTCTCTTCGAACATCCTGTCCGCCCGCGCGATCAAGGCTTCCAGCGGCGCGCCGGATCGGATGAGGTCGAAGAACGCGAGCGCGGCATCATAATAATCGCCGCTTTTGACTCCGGTCAGAGAGGCAAAGCATTCTGCGGGGGTGAAATCATCGCCCCCGTTTTCCTGTTCATAACGGAACAGCGCGGCCGCGGCGGCAAGCGCGTGCCATACGGGGCGCATCCCGGCGTCGGCGACGCATCTCGCTGCGCCGGTCAGCCGATCCGTGGGGGAGAGCTTGCGCGGGATATCCGCTCCGACCCGTTCGCAGGTGTCGCCGAGCGCGCGGTTCCCGAAGCGCCGGATGAGATCGTCCCCGTGCGCGATCAGCGCGTCGAGGTCGGCGTCGTTTTCCTTCGCCAGCGCCCGAGCCGACGCGGTCATGGCCTCGCGCACGACCACGCGGACGGCGGGATCGGCGATGGTGTCCGCGATGAGGGTATATCCGCGGAGCATCCCGAGGTATGCGGCAGCGGCGTGTCCCATGTTGTGGATGTACAGCTTCCGTTCCACCATGAAACGGAACGGCGAGCAGGGAACGAGTGCGGGCACGTCCGGCGCGTCCCCGAGCCACGCATCCGCGTCATAGGGAAGGTAGCCATACCGTTCCGCGCGCGCGAGAAGCGGCTCTTTTTCGAGTAGTTCCTTGTCCGGGTGCGGGACCATTCTGCCGACGGAGGTCTCCACGAGCCCGAGCAGGGCTTTTTCGCTTTCCGTGAGATGCGGGTCGATCAGCCCGCGGAGCACGGCGTCCGCGTCCATGAGGTTTTCGCAGATCAGAAGATTCAGCGGTTTTCCCGATTCCGCCGCCCTCAGACGGACGCCCGCCGTGAGATTCGGAACGATGAATTTGAGCGCCTTCGCGCCGACGCAGGTGACGAGCACATCCGCGTCCGCGATCGTGCGCGCGGCGGCTTCGGGGTCCCTGCCGTTTACGGCGCGGACGGGAGAGATGATCCTACGCTCGGCGGAGTCCGAGCTCACAAGCTCGAGCGGATAAGCTCCCGCCGCGTTCAGAGCGTCGACGAGGGGAGCGGCGACGTCGAGAAATACGATTTCATAGCCCGCGTCGGAAAAAATCTGACCGATGAAGCCGCGCCCGATGTTGCCGGCTCCGATGATGACTGCGTTTTTCATGATACCGCACCTTCTCTCAGAAACTGAGGGGCATCGGCTCGCCGAAGCGCTGTGCCGCGGCGAGGCATTCCTCGAGCGTCGTCATGGCTTCGGTCGCGCCGGGCGCGCCGAGAGATACGGTCGCCGCCGCGTTGCCGAGCTTTAAGGCCTCTGCGAGCGACATTCCTCGGTGAGCCGCCGAAAGCACGCCCGCGCAGAACGCGTCGCCCGCGCCGACCTTGCCCTTGATGAATCCGGGCGGGGTGGGGATCTGACCGGAGGCGGCGGTATTTCCGTCCTTGTCCATGCCGAAGCCCCCTTCGGGACAGTGGATCACCGCCCACTCACCCACGCCGAGAGAGAAGAGAGCATGGAGGGCGTCCTTCATGCGGTCGATGTGGAGCGTGCCGTCCTCCTCGCGGAGCGTGATGCCGACTGTGCGTCCCGCTTCGATCTCGTTGACCACGCAGAGATCGGCATACCGGAGAGCGGGCGGCACCAGACGGGAAAAGCGCTCTCCCGCCTCGCTCACCACGTCGATCGAGGTCCTCATGCCGCGCTGTTTCGCGTGACAGAGCAGACGCGCCATTTTCGTGCCGTATTCCGCGTCCTCCTCGTCGAGCGCGTCCAGGAGCAGAATATAGCCGACGTGCAGCAGATCGCAGTCGAGCTGATCCCAGTCGAAGGAATCCTCCGAGAAGAGGGCGTTCGCGCCGCGGTACTGGAAGAAGGTCCGCTCGTTCGTATGTACGTCGCTCATGACGGCGGTGAAGGAGGTCGTGCCCGCGCGCCCGACGAGAGAGGTGTCGACCCCCTCGGCGTACATTGTGCTTAAGGCGAAATTCCCGTCGTCGTCCTGCCCGACAAGACCGAGCGCGGAGATTTCGGCGTCCGGCATCAAACGCTTGAGATCGATGCCGACGTTGCAGACTGCGCCGCCCGTGGACTGACCGATGCCATCCAGCACGGTCGTGAGCTGGCCCGGGGAGGGATAGCCTGAAATGGGGTAGAGCCGGTCGACGATGATGTTTCCGGCGACGACGATGCGGTTTTTCATAAAACGAGCCTCCGTTCGGCTGGATTGATTTGATGTCATTATAGCACCGCCGCGCGGGAAAGTCAACGCCCTGCGAGAGAAAGATGCGCCGCGGCCGCGGGAACTCCCTCCCTGAAAAACCGTCATCCGGCATGAGAATTTGCTCTTGACGCGGCGGATCTGATCGGATATAATAGAAAAAACGCAAGCATCCGACACCGGGGGGGCAACATGAAGCTCGATCTTGATCTCGAACGGTTCTGGCGCGACGAGGAAAACGCGCATGACGAAAACTGCTTTTCAAAGCAGGCGGCGCAGGTCGCCCTCGGCATCCGCATGAGCGACGAATGCGTCTTCGCGGAGCTCGGCGAGGAAGGGCAGCCGTGGGGATATACCGATCCCATGCGCCGGTACGACCTGAACTGCCGCTACAACGAAAAGGCACGGAAAATCGTGGGGCGTCCGCTCCTTGCCGAAAACAAGCCGCTGCCGCCCGAAAAACGCCCGAAATACTCGCTCCCGTCTGCGAAGCAGGTCCCCGAGCTCTTCGGCGGGCAGTATGTTTTCGACGGGAACACAACGTGGCTCAGGGGCACGATCTCGGACGACGACGAACTAAAAAAGAAGCTCGACGAGGTGGAGGCCCTGCTGCGCGATCCCGAGGCGTTCCGCGCCGCCGTGCTTCCCGCCGACTGGGACGAGCGCTGCCGCGCGGTCTATGAGGAATCGGGACGCCGCCCGGGGATGTTCGGGTGGTTCCGCGGCCCGTGCACCATGGCGACCTCGGTCTATGGTGTGGAGAATCTGCTCTATCTCTATTACGACGACGAGGCGCTGTACACGCGGTTCGCGGACTGCATCGGGGAAGCGCTCGTTGCGTATTTCGATCTCATGCGGGCGGAAGCGGGCTACACGGCTGAGAACTTCCCCCACGGCTTCGGATTTGCGGACGACGATTCGAATCTCTTCACACCCGACATGTACGCCGCCTTCGGGTACCGCGTGCTGAAGCGGGTCTTTGAGCACTGCTCGCCGAATCCCGGGGACTACCGCTACCAGCATTCCGATTCCGCGATGGGCCATCTCATTCCCCAGCTCGCCGATTTCAATCTCACCGGCTGCAATTTCGGACCGACCGTCACCGTGCGCGAGATCCGGGACGGGATGCCGAAGACCCGCATTGACGGTCAGCTCGCCCCCTTCACCTTTATGCGCAACGACGAAGACGCCATCATCGCGGAGGTGCGCCGCGACTGCGAAGCCGCGAAGGTCGGCGACGCCCGCGGACTAAACCTCACCACCGCCGGATCGATCAACAACGGCTCCCTGCTCACGAGCATGCGCGTCGTGATGGCGGCGATCCAAAACTATGGCAGATATTGACTTGAAATAAAGATCCGGCTGACCAATTCCCACATGGGAGGGTCAGCCGGTTTTTCATCGGATCGCTTTCTTACTGTGCCGGTTCGCTCTCCTCCGGCTTTTTTGAGATACGCGCGATTTCCTTTTCAGGATGGCGGATATAGCTGAAGCGCGCTTCCGTACCCTCCCGGATCCGCTTGAAATTCCGTACATGCTTCCCGCAGATCAGCGCGGCGGCAATCGCAAGAATCGCCGAACCGATGAAATTGCGGGTCTGCCAGGCGTAAATAACAACGAAGGAAACGGCGGCCGTCGGCGCGACGAAGCAGATGTAGTCGGTCACAAGGGTCAGAACGACCGCGGCGGCGAGCATGATGAGAAACAGCAGCCAATCATAGGAGAGGACCACCCCGCCGAGGCACGCCAGACCCTTGCCTCCTCTGAACTTCATGTAAAACGGGAAGATGTGTCCGAGGATCACGGCGCACCCGGTGACGGAGAACGCCTGCGAAAAGTTCGGGAAAAGGAACTCTGCGAGCCGCACCGCGGTAAAGGCTTTCGCGATATCGAAGAGGGAGCAGAGAACCCCGGCGATCTTTCCGAAAACGATCAGCGCGTTCGAGCCTCCCGCGTTGCCGGAGCCCTTTTCGCGAATGTCCATGCCCTTTATGCGTCCGAGCAGATAGGAGGGATTGATCGTTCCGACCGAATAGCCGATGAGCGCGCACCATATGTATTCCATAAATTTACCCTTGATTTCTCCACGACCGGACGCGGTATTCGGTCACTCCGAGGAAGGTCTCGCCGTCGATCTGCAACGCAGTCGGGCGGTCGAATGCCACGGTGACGTCCCGTCCGGTCAGGACTTCTACCATTTCCGTGTGCTTCACATGTTCGCCCTTGAAGATGGAAGGGAAGACCGCGAGGGTTTTCAGTCTGCCCTTGCCGTACATCAGGACCGTGGAGACCGTTTCGTTTTTCAACCGGTCCTGCGCGGGCGCCGCCATCATCCCGCCGCCGTAAAACCGTCCGTTCATCGTCGGAGCGATCCAGACCTTTTGGTATGTCTTCGTCACGCCGTCCACGGTGACCGTCGCGTTTCTCGGCTTAAAGTGAAACAGAACGCCCTTTACGGCGATCCCGGCATAATTGATGGGCTTGTCGGTCGTCTCCCGCATTTTGTCGCCGACCTCGCAGCAATAGCCGTCGATGCCGAAACCCACGCCGTTGATGAAACGGTAATCCCTGCCGTTCACCGTGACGACCGGCAGGCGCTCGATGTACTTTCCGATCGGAACAGGCTCGCCGTCCGCCCCCCGACCGATGTCGCGCAGCAGATCGTTGCCGGTTCCTGTGCCGCAGAAGGAGAGATGCTCGGGAAGACTCAGCCCCTGCGTATCGTTCGCGAAGTGATTGAGCGTTCCGTCACCGCCGCAGATGATGAATTCGTCGTCCGCGGAAAGGTTCGCGAAAAAGGTCTTGAAGTCGGTGATTTTCGTGATGTCCGTCATGCCGACCCTGAGGCCGTATCGGTCGGCGAGCGCCTGAGCCGCCGAAAGCCCCTGATTGTTGTTCGCCTTCGGATTATAAAGAATATGTATCATAATGTCAGTTCCCAAATCCTGCAGATAATACTGTCCAAACATGTTGACAACTGTTATTATAACACGGAAATCGACATGATTCAAGATTTGTGAACTGTTTTTTTGAAAAAAACGCGGAAAACGTCGAAAAGGCGAATGGATGAATGGATGGCCGGAACAGAAAAACGGCGCTTATTCGGCCGGACCGCTTGCAGAGAGCCCGAAATGCGCCTCGATCGCGCGCAGCGTGCGCTCGAGAGTGTCGCCCTCGGTCCGCTCCAGATACCGGAACCCGCTCCCGATGAAGGCCTCCCGTTCGGATTCGTTGTCGATGTTCAGCGCCTCGATCACATTGTCGAGCAGTTCCCGTCCGTCCGGAAACGAGAGGATGAACCTATATACCTCGTCCTTGTCCGCGCGGTCGAAATAGTGTTTCCGCTTCATCTCGTCCGGTGCGAACAGCAGGAAGACATGATCGTAATCGCTGATATCCCGGAGGATGTCCAGGGGAATGATCCCGTCCACGATCACCCGCGCGTCTTCCGGAAAGCGTAAGAGATCGGCGACCGTGAATTCGGCCTCCTCCCTCAGCTCCGCCCGCATCCAATCCGCGTACTGCCGCGGCGGCTGCGCGAAATAGCCGTGCCAGTCCGCGCTTCTGTCGGTGCACATGACCGGCTGCTCCTCGGGCGTTGCCAGCGCGGCGTACGCGTCCGCGTGATCCCCCTGCCGGTACCGGATGAATCCGTGCCTTTCTTCGAGCAGCTTCGCCATGGTCGTCTTGCCCCCGTAAGCGCCGCCCGACAGGAAATATACGTTTCGGAGATGCGCCCGGATGATGTTGTTCGCGATTTTCATGTGTTTCCTCCCGTCTGCCCGCCCCGCGCGGGACCCGCACCGGTGCGCGGCATCCCGTCCCCGTGTCCGCGCGCGTCCGTCCGAGGGGGGCTGTGCCATACCGGATAAAGGCTTATCCGAAGCGCGATCCTTGTACGGCGCGCTGCTCCGGATAAGCCTTTGCTGTCAAATCTTCGTATGTGTTCGGACCTTATGCGCTCAGAACGGGTTTTCCGTCGGATACTTGTCCGAGGCGGGCTTGTTCCAGCCGATCTTTTCCGCGCCGAGGTACTTGAAGACCTCGAACAGCGCCTTGCCGTAGTGACCGAACGCGACCGCGCCGTGATGCGGGAAGCCGTTTTCGATCAGCACGTGACGGTAGAAGCGGCCCATTTCCTTGATGGCGAAGACGCCGACGCCGCCGAAGGAACGCGTGGCGACCGGAAGGACCTCGCCCTGCGCCACGTAAGCGTAGAGGTGGTTGTCCGCGGTGGACTGCAGGCGGTAGAAGGTGATGTCGCCGGGAACGATGTCGCCCTCGAGCGTGCCGTTGGTGACCTCGATGGGCAGGGAGCGCGCCATGATCATCTGGTACTTCATTTCCGGGCTGCAGAGCTTCTTCGAGCAGGTGTTGCCGCAGTGGAAGCCCATGAAGGTGTCGTGGAACTTGTAGTCGAACTTGCCCTCGATGTTTTCCTTGTACATATCCTCGGGAACGGTGTTGTTGATGTCGAGCAGGGTCACGATGTCCTCGCTCACGCACGCGCCGATGTATTCGGAGAGGCAGCCGTAGATGTCGACCTCGCAGCTCACCGGAATGCCGCGGCCGGTCAGACGGGAGTTGACGTAGCAGGGCACGAAGCCGAACTGCGTCTGGAAGGCGGGCCAGCACTTGCCGGCGATGGCTACGTATTTGCGGCTTCCCTTATGCGCTTCGACCCAGTCGAGCAGGGTGAGCTCATACTGCGCGAGCTTCGCGAGGATCTCGGGCTTCTTGTTGCCCTTGCCGAGTTCCTCTTCCATGTCCTTCACGACGGCGGGGATGCGCTCGTCGCCCGCGTGCTTGTTGAACGCCTCGAACAGGTCGAGCTCGGAGTTCTCCTCGATTTCCACGCCCATGTTGTAAAGCTGCTGGATGGGAGCGTTGCAGGCGAAGAAGTTCATCGGACGGGGACCGAAGGAGATGATTTTCAGGTTCTTCATTCCGACGAGCGCGCGCGCGATGGGGAGGAATTCGTGCATGAGATCGGCGCAGTAAGCGGCGTCGCCGACGGGATATTCGGGGATGTACGCCTTCACGCCGCGGAGCTTCAGGTTGTAGCTCGCGTTGAGCATGCCGCAGAACGCGTCGCCGCGGTCGCCCACGAGGCGGTCGCCGGACTCCTCGCCGGCTGCGCAGAACATGACGGGACCGTCGAAGTTCTGGGCGAGCATGGTCTCGGAGATTTCGGGACCGAAGTTGCCGAGGTAGACGCAGAGCGCGTTGCATTCGTTTTTCTTGAGGTCTTCGATGGCCTCGAGCATCTGGATCTCGCTCTCCACGATGCAGACGGGGCATTCGTAGACGTCGCACTTGCCGTACTTCGCCTCATAGGCGTCGATCAGGGCGCGGCGGCGGTTGACGGAGAGGGATTCCGGGAAGCAGTCGCGGGATACGGCGACTACGCCGAGCTTGACGGTGGGGGTGTTTTTCATAGAAGTCTCCTTTTCGGTGATATTTCCGGATTTGTTCAGTTTATTATATCATTTTCCTTTCCCTTTTGCAAGGGGACGGGGAGAAAATGATGAAATAAGGCGCTGTGAAAAGCGAATCCCCCCGATGTGTTCGGAGGGATTTATGTGTTATCGGAACAGAATCAGGCTCGAGATGCCGAAATAGACCAGCAGGGAAATCGCGTCCACGATGGTGGTGATGAACGGAGCCGCCATGACCGCGGGGTCGAAGCCGAGCTTTTTCGCGACCATCGGGAGCGTACAGCCGATGATCTTCGCCACACAGACGGTGATGACCATCGTCAGGCAGACGGTCAACGCGACCCATGGGGTAACGGCATTGTTGTTCATGATCAGCCGGTCGACGAGCATGATCTTGCCGAAGCACGCGACCGCGACCACGCAGCCGCAGAGCACCGCCGTGCGGATCTCCTTCCAGATCACTTTCAGAAGATCGGTAAACTCGATTTCGCCGAGGGAGATGGCGCGGATGATCGTGACGGAGGACTGGGAGCCGGAGTTGCCGCCCGTGTCCATGAGCATCGGGATGAAGATCGTGAGCACGACGACGGCCTGCAGCTTTTCCTCGAATACGTTGAGGATCATGCCCGTGAACGTCGCGGACACCATCAGAAGCAGCAGCCACGGGATCCGGTGCTTGAACAGATCAAAGGGAGTGGAGCGCAGATAGGTCTTGTCGGACGGCGTCATACCACCCATGATCTCGATGTCCTCGGTCGCCGCGGATTCGAGAACGTCCATCGCGTCGTCGAACGTGATGATGCCGACGATGCGGGTCTCTCCGTCCACGACCGGGATGGCGAGGAAGTTGTACTTCTGGAACATCTGCGCGACTTCTTCCTTGTCGGTTTGAGTCGTGACGGAAATCACGTTCTGTTCCATGATGTCCGAGATCGCGACCTCGTCGTCCGGCGCAAGAAGCAGGGTCTTGACCGAAACCATGCCCACAAGGGTGCGGTTGGAAGTGACGTAGCAGGTGTAGATCGTCTCCTTGTCCACGCCGGTGCGCCGGATGTGGGTGATGGCGTCGCCCACGGTCATGGACTCGCGCAGGGAGACATATTCCGTCGTCATGATCGATCCGGCGGAATCCTCCGGATAGCGCAGCAGATCGTTGATGTTCTTGCGCATATCGGGAGCGGCGGTGGAGAGGATGCGCTGAACCACGTTCGCGGGCATTTCCTCCACGATGTCCACGGCGTCGTCGATGTAAAGCTCGTCTAAAACGTCGCGGAGCTCGGAATCCGAGAAGCCCCGGATCAGCATTTCCTGGCTTTCGGGTTCCATTTCGACAAAGGTTTCAGCCGCGAGCTCCTTCGGGAGCAGGCGGAAGAGAAGGGGGAGACGTTCTTCTTCCATTTTCGAGAACACCGCCGCGATGTCCGACGGGTTCATGGTGGTGAGAACGTCTCTTATGGAGGCGTACTTCTTGCCCTCGAGAAGCAGGGCGAGCGTATCCTCCATGGTTACGTTGTGCTCATTCATCGTGCTTTCCTCCTGTTTTTTGGAATTGCCAAACACGGGAAGCCGACACCTGAGACCGCAGTATTCCGTTTTCGCGCCGGGATATCAATCTGTCCCGGCGGGTACAGACAAGGAAGAATCGTGCACCGTCAGAGGTATGGGCACGGATTCCTTCGTACTTCGGCCCGGAACAGTGCCGTTACTACTTCCAGCATCCATGACGGTTCCTCCTTGTTCTTCGTAATGATAGATTTGCGGAAATTCCGCTTCATAAATTATACCACTCTCCGCGCCTGCTGTCAACCCCCCTTCGGCGGTATTGCGCTCGTCACGTCAGACAAAAAAGGCTTCGAAAAAGGACATGGGAAAGGGCGGTTTTTCGGTGTTCGGAGAATAGGGAGCGGAACGCGGATCGCTCGTATTTGCCTCTTGCATTCCTCCGATGTTTCTGTTATAATAAACATATACGCATATACGCTGAGAAGGACGGTTTGCCCATGAGGAAAGAAGAGTTCAATCAGGACGCGCGCGAGAACGGGGACGAGGATTCGTCCCGAAAGGACGTCCCCGAAATAGCGGACGAAATCCGGCAGGACGCGCCGGAGGAAAAGGACGTTGCAGGTAGTACGACAGCCGCGCGGAGAGATTTTCAGGATGAAAAAAAGGGCGGCGGCATCGGAAAGATCGTCAAGTGGAGCGCCCTTGTGATCATGTATTCGATTATTTGTCTGTTCATCATCCGCTGCTGCATGGCGGCCGACCGGTCGAAGTTTTCGGGTCTCAAGGCAACGGACGCCCTGAAAGCCGCGTGGGCGGACGGGGAGAGCGAGATCCTAACGTCAAAGATCGAAAAAGAAAACTCGGACCGGGGGTATTTCACCGCTTACGGGTTTTATTACAATCCCGAATCCGGCGAGGTTCAGTTCGCGGTGCGCTGGAATCGCAGCGCCTACACCTATACCGCCATGGAAGAAGATCACGAATTCGAGTTTTATCTGCTTCTCAACGGCGAGGAACCCTCGGAGGCAGAGCCCCTGCCCACGGCGGTCTGGCCCGCGCGCGCCGTCGATTCGGACAGCATGAGCATGTATCGGTACCGCAAAATGCTCGTGGAAGGGGTTGAAGCGGGGGACGGGGATAAGCTCACCGTCGTCATGAAGCTGAGGGACGGCTATGAGGATCAGTTGGTGCTGAAATACGCCGAGCTCCCGTTCAAAACCTATGAGCCGAAAAAATCCTTCCTCAAAGAGGTCAGGGGACAATGAACAAAACCCGCCGCGCATCGGTTCGGCTGAAACCGGAGCGCGGCGGGTTCTTTGCGTCTTGCTTCGCTGCATTATCGGTCGGCGAAGGTCAACGACCGGCCGCAGCTGTCGAGATTTGCGAAGGAATAACCTTCGCGGATCAGATATTCGAGCATCCACGGCATGAGATCGACGGTTTCCCCGACGGTTTCGTGCATCAGGAGGATGATCGGGACGCCTTCCCGGTTTTCGAGCTCGCGGACGGTCTGCTCCAAATTCGCGAGAAAGGTTTTGCGGATGTAATCGTAGGTGTCCTCTCCGTCCTCTCTGAGGAAGAGGACCGCGTCGTTGGTGGCGGCGTTCCAGTCAAAGACGAGATAACCGAGATCGGAGAGCATGGTCTTCATCTCCTCCGCGGAAGACTCGTCGAGATAATTCCCGACCGAACCGCCCGGGAAGCGGAAGTATTTCGGCTCGGAGAGGGGAATGCCGGCGTTTGCCGCGATGCCTTCCCACGCCAGCACTTCGGTTTTCAGCGCGTCGGCCGAGCGGTAGATGTCCGTGTAAACATGCGTCACGGTGTGACAGCCGAGGATATGTCCGCGCTCGTGAATGGCGCGCGCCGACGACGGATATTTCCGGACGGATTCCCCGATCGTGAAGAACGAGGCCTTGACGCCGTAGGTGTCGAGAATGTCGAGCAGGCGGCCCGTGTTGTTTTCGGTCGGCCCGTCGTCAAAGGTGAGACAGATCACGGGGGTCTGATCGGGCTGGACGACCGCCTTCTTCGCGCCGCTGACGTACAGCGTGACCGGGACCTCGGGATTCACGTAATAGCCGTTTTCATCCGCGGTGCCCGCGTAGCGGATCGCGAACACTTCGCCCGACGGCGCGGGATTCTTCACCGGGATCTGACGGACCTCGATCCCATGTCCCGCCAAAACGGCGGAGACCGACGCGGCGTTCATGTCCGTGAAGCGCGGGATCGCTTCGTACCCGTCCCGGACCGCGGGAACGGTCCCCGTGTCGGGCGGGCGCACAATGACCGCTTCGCCGAGCCGCGCGACGGAGGAGGGCTTCGACGGGTCGTTGTATGCCGAAGGGATCACCTCGATGTGTTCGCGGCGATCCAGCAGGCAGGCCTGTTCGCCGTCCGGTTCGGCGGCTCGGACACGGACCGCTTCGACGGCGGGCGGCTCCCCGTCCTTGCCGAAGAACTCCCTGATTTCCCCCCATTCCGCGCGGAAAAGACGCAGCTCCTCCCGTGCGCGCCCGAATAAATCGTTGGCGACGCAGAGGATCAGCGTCAGGACCGCGAGAAGGATCACGGCGATCACCATGAGAATACGAAGGACTTTCAAGAGAATCTCCGGCTGCTTAGATATCGTCCTATTATAACATGCCGCGCGACAAAATGCAAGCGGAAAATCGCGCCCCCGACACGATTTGCGCTTCTGTGCCGCAGAGACGGACGGGATCGGCAGCCGCAGCGGGAAATCGCCCGGCGGCATTTGCTTCAAAAAATGGAACAAAAGCACGGAAATTGTGAAGTCCGACCCTTGGATTTCCATTTTTTGTTATTGATTTTTCCAAGAAATTCAAAAAACAGCCTTGACATTCTGGTTATATTGGTATATAATTACATAAGCGAATTATTTCGTGCGGGAAAGGGAGGCGCGGTATGCCTGCAATTCGGAGACTGCTCGTCGCCTCATCCAAGGGCGGCGTCGGAAAAAGCACTACGGCGCTCGGTCTCGCGGCAGCGTTCAGCGACCTCGGCAAGCGGACTCTTCTCGTCGATCTCGATACGACGAGCCGCAGTCTCGATCTTCTCACCGGCAGCGCGGACAAAGCCTTGTTCGGCTTCGGCGATCTCTTCACCGAAAAGCCCGTAGAGGATATGCTTCTCACTCCGTTCGCTGACCGTCCAGAGCTCATGCTGCTGTGCGCCATGACCGGACGCAGGCTTCGCGAGCTCTCAAAGGAACGCGGCATGAGCGCGGACGAGCTGCTCCGCGCCGGCGTCGAACGCGTTCTCGACTGGGACGGCTATGACATGCTCGTATGCGATACGGGGGGCGGGCTGGACGCCGCCTGTGCGGCAGCCTCCTGTTTCGACCTCACGCTGGTCGTCTCCGAACAGAGCCGGACTTCGATCCGCGCCGCGGAATACGCCGCTTCCCGGCTGGAACGGGCCGGAGCGGACCGGATGCGGCTTTGCATCTGTTCGTTCGACCTTGACGCCGTAAAAAAGGAACACCGCGCCGGGATGATCGAAATGATCGATTCGAGCTTTCTGCAGTGCGTCGGCGTCGTTCCGTTCGACAAGAATCTCCAGTCCGCGCAGGACCGCGGAGAACTCCCCGCAAAACGATCTCCGTCAGCCGCGGCGTACCGCAACATCGCGCGGCGCATCCTCGGCTACGAAGTTCCCCTCTTCGACGGAATGCCGTCCTACGCATCCCGCCGCAAACGCGCCCTTTGAGACAGATTCCCCGACATAAATAACGACAGACCCGGACATACGGACATTGGCTGCAGAATGACAGAATCAGGAAAGGAACGGATATATGGATATCGCATTGATCGCTGACGACACCAAGAAGGAACTCATGACGCAGTTCTGCATCGCGTATTGCGGCATTTTATCGAAGCACCACATCTGCGCCACGAGCATCACGGGGAAGTATGTACAGGAGGCTACGGGACTCGAAATCGAAAAGCTCCTGCCGGGGTCCCACGGAGGCGAACAGCAGATCACCTCGCGCATTTCGTACAACGAAATCGACGTGTTGCTCTATTTCCGCTCCACGACGCCGAATCATGAATTTGACGAGACGGAATACAATCTTCTGCGCATGTGCGACGTCCACAATGTTCCCATGGCAACGAACATCGCGACGGCGGAGGTCTTGATTTGCGCTCTGGATCACGGCGACCTCGACTGGCGTGAGATCGTCAATCCGCGCTCCGATTACAACCGCAGACGCCGCGGGCTGACGTATTGAGGCTTTTGCCGCAGAACCCCGTCAATACCACACGGACAATTCTGGCCTCCCTGACGAAATACCCATCGGGGAGGCTTTGTTTTTTCACGAACGAACTCCGGAGGAGAATTCAATGATGCGCATTCTATGCCTCGGCGACGTCGTCGGGGAAGAGGGCGTCCGCTTTCTCGAGGAAGGCGGACGTCTCAGAAAACTGATCGCGGAGAAGAAAGCCGATCTCACGGTTGTCAACGGCGAAAACAGCGCGGAAGGCAACGGGATCTCGCGCGATTCCGCAGGACGCCTGCTCGACGCGGGTGCCGACGTGATCACCGGCGGCAACCATACCTGGAAACAGCGCGACGTGTACAGCCTTCTCGACGAGGGAGACGCGCTGCTCAGACCGGCGAATTATCCCACGGACGCGCCGGGGCTCGGGTATCTCATCGCGGACGTGCGGGGATACCGCGTGCTCGTCATGAACGTAGCCGGATGCGTGTACATGGAGCCCGTTGCGCCGCCGCACGAGACCGCCGCCCGCATCCTGAAAAACGAGCGCGGGCGTTACGACCTCGCCGTCTGCGACCTGCACGCCGAAGCGACGAGCGAAAAGCTCTTCTTCGCCCGGTATTTCGACGGCAAGCTCGCGGCTGTCTTCGGCACGCACACCCATGTGCAGACCGCGGACGAGCAGATCCTGCCCGGCGGGACGGGGTACATCACCGACCTCGGCATGTGCGGCTCGATGAACGGCGTGCTCGGCGTGAAAACGGAATCCGTCGTCCATAAATTCACCGTCCGGACGCCCGTCCGCTTCGAGCACGCGGTCGGCAACTGCCGCCTCCACGGCGCGCTTTTCTCGGTCGACGAGAAAACGGGCAGGTGCGTCGGTGTCGAACGGATCGCGGAGTGAATCAGGGAGCGGATAAAGAAAGGGTCCGATGCTCGAAAGCCTCCTTTAGAAGGTTTCGAGGATCGGACCCGTTTGTTTTGATCGGCTGATTATATTTCCGGATGCTTCATCTTCACAGCCGCGAAGGCTTCGGACGCGACCGCGACGGTCTCGGCGATGTCCGCGTCGGTCAGCGAGGCGTTGATGAAGTGGTTGTGGTGGTTCGTGAAGAACACGCCGCGGCGCACGCATTCGGCGATCCATTCCTGATGGAGCATCAGGCTCTCGTCGTTCGCGATGCGGAGATAGAAGAGGGAGGGAACGCCGGAGACGTGGAGATCGAAGCCGAAATCCGTCGCCGTCTTGATCAGCTCGCGCTTCAGCTTCGCGCCCTTTTCGATGAGGAGCGCGGGGCAGCCGAGCTTTTTCATTTTTTCGATGCAGGCGATGCCCGCGGCGAACGGGACGGCGGAGAGCCAGTAGCTGCCCGTGTAGGACATCGAAGAGATCGTGTTCTTCATGAAGTCCTTGCCGCAGAGCGCGGAGACGTTGTAGCCGTTCGCGATCGCCTTGCAGAAGCAGATCATGTCCGCTTCGAAGCCGAAATAGTGGTCGCTGCCCGCAATGTCCAGCCGGAAGCCGGCGCGCACGTCGTCTACGACGAGCACCGTCGAGTTGTCTGTGCACAGCTTGCGGAGTTTCTTCCAATACCCCTCCGCGGGAAGCTCGTTGTCCTTGAAATTGCCGTGCATATAGGGCTGAGCGATGACCGCCGCGATCTCGTCCTTGTTTTCCGTGAAGACGCGGTCAAGGGCGTCGGTGTCGTTCCAGTCGATATAGAGGTTGTTCGCGACGTCCTCCTCGATCACGCCCGCGCAGTCGATCTTCTGGGTCCAGGCGGAAATGCCGTGGTAATATCCTTTGAAGAAGACGATCTTTTTCCGGTGGGTGTACGCGCGCGCTGCCATGACCGCGAGCGTTGTCACGTCGTTGCCGTTTTTCGCGAAGAACGCCCAGTCAGCCGATGCGACCGTGTCCACGAGCAACTCCGCGAAATCGATCATGAGCGGGGAGGGAGAGGTCATGCAGTCGCCCTTTTCGCGCTGCTTCCGAGCCGCCTCGTCCACGTCGGGATCGTTGTAGCCGAGCACATTGGGACCGTAGGCGCACATATAGTCGATAAAGCGGTTGCCGTCGACGTCCCAGAAATAGGAGCCTTTCGCGAAGTCCCCGAACAGCGGGAAGGCTTCGACCGGGACAAAACAGCCCTCCGTCGGACCGAGATGACCGTAAACGCCCGACGGGA
The DNA here is from genome assembly GCA_017540175.1 of Clostridia bacterium. Lineage (GTDB taxonomy): Bacteria > Bacillota > Clostridia > Oscillospirales > CAG-272 > UMGS1696. The sequence continues at coordinate 22,278 of JAFYBN010000099.1, forward strand.
TGACTTTTTCAGCGCGCTGAAACAGCTCGCGTGATTTCGGATAAGTATAGATTTCTCTCATGGAAAATCCTCCGGTTCATTCAAAGAATATCAGGCGTCCGCTTATTTCAGATACAGTTCGACGCGGGAAAGGATCTTGTTGACGTTGTCGACCTGGGAGATCATGCCGCCGATGCGTACATTCCCGAGCCCGACCGCCGCGACGCTGTTCACGCGTCCGTCAAAGATATCGCGCGCGACTTTCACGTCGGAAAACTGCATGTAGGACATGATGGTTTTCGGAACCTTCTGCGAGAAGGTGAGAACATGGTCCTTCGCGATCAGCGCGGCCGAGGTGAGACCGTCGATTTCAAGCCGGATCGCGCCGTCCACGATGCTCGAGGCGGAGAACTTCCCGATCGGATCGTGATTCGCGATCTGCGCCACGGCATTGACGATCACGCGGAACATGATCGTCGTGGAGCGGCGGAGGAATTCTTCGTCCTTCAGCTTGTCCTCCGTCGGGCGGAGATAGGCTTCCAGCAGATTCGTGAGCTTCTTGAATTTGCCGAGCAAAAAGCCGATCTTCGTGAAGCCCCTCGAGGGGACGGGCGTGACGGTGCCGTTGATCATGCCGTTGAATTTTTCGGGGGAAGAGAACGGGAGCTTGATCGCGCAGTCCTCGATCCCCTCTTTGATGTGACAGCGCCCGCCAACAAAGGTCAGGGTCGCGTGCGGCCCGTTTTTTACGGAAAAACCGATGGACGTGCCGCTCTTTCCAAGGATTTTCTGCGCTTCGGGGACGGTCTCGCACAGGGCGACGAGTCCGCCGAGCACACCGTACATGTTGATGTACGCAAGCGTCGTTTGATCGAGATTGGCTGACATAGTGTACCTCTTGTCATGCGCGCTTTCTGACGGCGCGCAGTATTAAACAGTCTTTGCGGGACGGATGCTGATCTCGCCGCTTGAGATGCGGATCATGCTCTTACCGACCCGGACGTGCAGCTCCCCTTTGCTGTCGATCTTCTTCACCGTTCCTTCGTACGGTTCGCCGTTTTTCACAAAGCGGATCCGTTTCCCGAGGATCATGGAATGCGCGCGGTATTCGTCGGCGAGCGGGGGGAAGGAGAAGTCGGTTTCGGAGAAATCAAAGAGCTCTTTCGTGATCGCCGCGCAGAGCCGCTCCGCGTCGACGGGGTGATCTGGGCTTCCGAAGCAGGCCGCGGGGATATCGGAGTCGCCGATTTCGGGCGCGGTGCACAGGTTGATGCCGATCCCGATCACGAGCGCCTTCGTCAGTTCTCCGTCCCCGACCGATTCGCAGAGGATGCCGGCGGCTTTGCCGTCTCCCGCCATAATGTCGTTGACCCATTTGATCTTCGGCTCCCCGAGGTTCAGCTTTTCGACGGCGCGGCAGACGGCGACGGCCGCGCAGCAGGTCGCGCCGATCAGTTCGCCGACCGGACGCGAGGCGGGAAACAAACAGGAAAAATAGAGACCGCCGGTTGGGGAGAGAAAGGTCTTGCCCTGCCTGCCGCGCCCCTTGGTTTGTACATCTGCGGCGAGAAGCGCGGGAAACGGAGGGTCGACCTGCATGGCGAATTCCTTCAGATCGTCGTTCGTCGAGCCGGTCTCGGGCGTGACAAAGACCGCGCAGGCCGATACGCCCGCTTCCTTCAGGCGTTCTGAGAGCTTTGATCGCGATAACACGTTCGTGCGTCCTTGTGTCATATCATTCGGGAAAGAAATGATTATTGTCTATTCTATCAGAAAAACGGAGATTTGTCAACCTCAAGGCAGAGATTTCATGCACTGGCGCCACATTCCTTCTGCAAATTCACAAAATCGAATTGATTTTCACGCCGGGGAATGCTATAATAAAACTTCGGAAGCTCGGGAATACATGCGACACGCGGAAAGGCGGCTCCATCTTGAATACGATCAGCGAAAAACCGAAGCCTGGCATTCTCGAACGAATCGAAGCTCTGCTCCCGGAATTCTCGAAGGGACAGCGCGCCATCGCGCGCTTCGTTCTCGCGAATTACGACCGCGCCGCGTACATGACGGCGACCGCGCTCGGCTCGGAGGTCGGCGTGTCCGAATCCACCGTGGTGCGCTTTGCGGATGAGCTCGGCTTTTCCGGCTATCACGAAATGCAGGCGGAGCTCAGGGAAGCCGCGCGGGTCAATCTGACCGCCGTACAGCGCGTCCGGGCAGCGAATCACCGCATGGATGAGGACGAGGTTCTCGATCAGATCCTGACGCAGGACGCCGAAAACATCCGCGCGACGCTCGAGCGCATCGACCGGGATGCCTTCCGCGGCGCTGCCGATCTGATCCTCGGCGCGAAGAACATCTACATCCTCGGCATGCGGTCGTCCGCCGCGCTCGCCGAGTTCATGAACTATTACTTCGGACAGCTTTTCAACAACGTGCGCCTGATCCGTCCGGCGGGCGGCAGCGAGATCTTCGAGCACCTCATGAAGCTCGAAGCGGGCGACGTTTTCATCGCCATCAGCTTCCCGCGCTATACCACGGGCATCGTCAACGCGACGGAATACGCGGCGAGCACCGGCGCGGGAGTCATCGCCATCACGGACAGCGCCTCCTCCCCCATCGCTTCCCGTGCGGACGTCGTCCTCACGGCGCGCAGCGAGCTTGCTTCCATCGCGGATTCCCTCGTCGCGCCGATGAGCATCGTGAACGCGCTGATCGCCTATATCTGCAAGAAAAAACAGGACGAGGTGACGGATACCCTCAGCCGTCTCGAATCGGTCTGGAAGGAATACCACGTCTATACGAAATGAAACATATTCTCATCATCGGCGCGGGACCGGCGGGCATGCTCGCCGCGATCACGGCGGCAGAGCGGGGAGCAGAGGTCACCGTGCTCGAGCGCAACCCCTACGCGGGCAAAAAGCTCGGCATCACCGGAAAGGGACGGTGCAACGTCACGAACAACTCCTCCCCCCGCGAGGTGATCGAATCCGTGACGACCAACCCGAAATTCCTCTACGGCGCGCTGAACCGCTTCACCCCCGCGGATACCATGGCTTTTTTCGAAAACGCGGGCGTGCCGCTCAAGACCGAGCGCGGAAAGCGGGTCTTTCCAGTCTCGGACAAGGCCGCGGACATTCGCGGCGCGATGGTCGGCCGCATGAAAGCCGCGGGCGTGAAGGTCCTGTATGAGGAAAGAGCCGCGTCCCTTGAAAAAACGGAGGACGGCTGGCTCGTCCGCTCCGCCGCGAAGAACGGAGAACGGACGCACATAGCCGACGCCGTCATCCTCGCGACCGGGGGCGTCTCCTATCCGCTCACGGGCTCGGACGGGGACGGACACCGGATGCTTTCTTCCCTCGGCGTGCGCGTGACGGAGCTGAAACCCTCCCTCGTGCCGATCGAAACGAAGGAGGATTTCGCCCCTCTCTCCGGGCTGACGCTCAAAAACGTCGTCCTCACCGTATGGAGAGGGGAGGAGACGGTAACATCCGAGATGGGAGAAATGCTCTTCGCTCACTTCGGCGTGACGGGTCCCCTCGTGCTGTCCGCGTCGGCGAACATGCAGAAAGCACGGCTCGAGGAATACCGCCTGACGCTGAATCTCAAGCCCGCGCTCGGCGCGGAAGAGCTCGACCGCCGCGTGCAGTCCGATTTCGCGAAATACGCGGCGCGCGATCTTATCAACTCGCTCGGCGATCTGCTTCCGAAGGCAATGATCCCGTATGTGATCGCGCAGTCGGGGGTCGATCCGAGGAAAAAGACCGGTTCGGTCACGAAGGAGGAGCGTCTCGCGCTGGAAGACGCGCTGACCTCGTTCCGCATCACGCCGCGCTCGTTCCGTCCGATCGCGGAAGCGATCATCACGGCGGGCGGTGCGGATGTGCGTGAGATCGACCCGAAAACCATGGAGGTCAAGGCGCTGCCCGGACTTTACGTCGCCGGGGAACTGCTTGACGTGAACGCCTATACGGGCGGCTTTAATCTGCAAATCGCGTTCTCGACCGGATACGCCGCGGGATACTCCGCGGCAGAGGAATGAGAACGGCATCACAGGGAGTCGGATATGGAATTCAAAAAACTGCGCGTCGCCGTCGACGGACCGTCGGGGGCGGGGAAGAGCACCGTGGCAAAGGGCGTCGCCGCGAAAACGGGCTTCGTCTATGTCGATACAGGCGCGCTGTATCGTACGGTCGGGCTCTACATGGCGGAGCACGGCATCGCCGCCGACGACGGGGACGGCATTGTCGCCGCGCTCCCGAACGTCGAAATCAAGCTGGCATACGAGAACGGAGAGCAAATCATCCGCCTCGGAAACGAACCGGTCGGCGCGAAGATCCGCACGGAGGAAGCGTCCTATTACGCGTCCGCCGTCTCGAAGCTGCCGCCCGTGCGGGAGTTTCTGCTCGAGATGCAGCGCTCGCTCGCGCGCCAAGGCGGCGTGATCATGGACGGGCGCGACATCGGTACGGTCATCATGCCGGACGCGGAGGTCAAGATCTTTCTGACCGCAACACCCGAAACGCGCGCGCAGCGCCGCTATCGGGAGCAGCGCCAAAAAGGGATCGACGTGACTTACGAAGAAGTGCTCGAGGCGATCATCGCGCGCGACAAACAGGATTCCGAGCGCGAGATCGCGCCGCTGAAACCCGCGCCGGATTCCGTCGTCTTTTACAACGACGAGTACGACATCGGCGAATGCGTCGCCTTCGTGGTCGGCGCGATGAATCAGGCGGCCCTCGATCGCAAAACCGTCTGAGGGGCGGATTGGTCATGAGTTTTTATCGAGGAATCTATAAAGTATTCGCACCGCTTGTCAAACTGGTTTACCGCATCACGGCCGAGGGTGTTGAGAATATTCCCGCAGGCGGAGCCATTCTTGCCGCGAATCACACGGCGTTTTCCGATCCCATCGTGATTTCGGCGGCCGCCAGGCGTCAGGTGCGCTACATGGCGAAAAAGGAGCTGTTTCACTTTCCGCTCGGTCCCATCATCCGCTCGCTCGGCGCGTATCCGGTGGACCGCGGCGGCGCGGACGTCGGCAGCATCCGCCGCACCATCGAAATGATCGAAGAAGGCGAGCTCATCGGCATCTTCCCGCAGGGACACCGCCGCGGCGGGGAAGACATCCGGAATACCGAGATCAAGCCGGGCGTCGGCATGTTCGCATGGCATACCAAGGCCGCGGTCGTTCCCGTGTTCATCGGCAACAAGCGCATGAAAACCGGGCTTTTCCGCAAAAACCGCGTCGTGTTCGGAAAACCTCTGCTGTTTGAGGACCTGCTGTTCGAGAGGGGCGGAAAGACGGAGTATCTGACGGCGTCGCGCCTGGTTTTCTCCCGCATCTGCGCCCTCGCATACCCCGATGACGTTCCCGAAGCTCTGCCGGGATCCGGCTCGGAGCCCGGTTCGACTCTGAGTGATCCTGTGAAACAGTACGCGTCGGATTTCGGGGAATCGCCGAAGGATCCCGACGCCGGTCTCCCGCCGGATGGGCCGCCGAATGGGCGGGAAAAGGAGGACGCATGAACATCCGCGTCGCTTCCCGCGCGGGCTTCTGCTTCGGCGTGCGCCGCGCGACCGGACTGCTTGAAGCGGAGCTCGACAAGACCGCCGCGCACCCGGAGGATGGTCGGAAGGTCTGTGTCCTCGGGCGGATCATTCACAACGACCGCTATATGGACTGGGTCAAGTCGAGAGGAGCGATCGAGATCGGCAGGGAAGACTTGCCCGCCTTGATCGAAGCCGCGGACCGCGGAGAGCCCGTCACCGTCGTGATCCGCGCGCACGGGGAAATCCGGTCCGTCGTTCAGGCGCTGGAAGCCTGCGCCGCCCGCAATCCCTCCTTCCGTCTGCTGGACGGAACCTGTCCCTACGTCTCAAAGGTCCGTGCCATCGCGGGAGAGAACAGCGGAGAGAAAAAGCTTTTCATCCTGCTCGGCAACGCGCATCATCCCGAAGTGGAAGGCATTTTGAGCTGCGCGAAGGGAGAGAGCCTCGTATTTCCGGATGCGGAAAGCCTCGAGGCCTGGTGGAACAGCAAAGAACCCTCGTTTTTTTGTGAAAAACAAATCAGCTTCGCGGCACAGACCACGCAAAATTTAACGGAATGGAAAAAAAGTATAAATTTTATCGGAAAGGTCTATACAAACGCAAGTATTTTTGATACAATATGCAGTGTGACCGAGCAGCGTCAGAACGAGACGGCGAAGCTCGCAGGCGAATCCGACCTCATGATCGTGATCGGATCCCCCGACAGTTCCAATTCGCAGAAGCTCTATGAAATCGGTGCGGCAGCCTGTCCGAGGGCGGTCTTCCTCAAGGATCCGTCGGACACGTCGGCCGCCGCTGAGCTCATCCGCGCGGCGGGTCATGAAATCCAAAACATATCAATAACTGCCGGCGCCTCGACGCCGTTCAGTTCAATACAGGAGGTATATCAAGCCATGAATGAGCAGACCGAAAACTTTGCGGAGCTTCTCGAATCGTCTTTCAAAACTTTAAATACAGGAGAAATCGTCGAAGGCGTTATTACAGCGATCACACCGAATGAGATCCACCTCGATCTCGGCGCGAAGACCACCGGCGTTATCACCCGTGAAAAAGCGACCGACGATCCGCAGGCGAAGCTCGAAGACCTCTTCAAGGTCGGCGACACCGTCCGCGCGAAGGTCGTGAAGGTTTCCGACATCGACGGCATCGCGACTCTTGACAAGACCAGGGTCGACGCAGAATCCAACTGGGACAAGATCGTCGCCGCTTACGAAAACGGCGAGACCCTCACCGGCAAGATCACCGAAGCGGTCAACGGCGGCGTCATCATCAACCTGAACTCCGTCCGCGTCTTCATCCCCGCGTCCCTCACGGGCGTTCCGAAGGACGGCGATCTCACCACGCTGGTCGGCACGGAACAGAAGGTCAAGATTATCGAAATCAAGACCGAAAAGAAGAGAGCGTACGCTTCCATCCGCGCGGTCCTCAGAGAAGAGCGCAAGGCAAGAGAAGAAGCGTTCTGGAACAACATCCAGGAAGGCATGGAATTCGACGGCGAGATCAAATCCCTCACCGATTTCGGCGCGTTCGTCGACCTCGGCGGCGTGGACGGTATGGTACATACCTCCGAGCTGAGCTGGCGCCGCATCCGCCGTCCGTCCGACGTCGTTTCCGTTGGCGACAAGATCCATGTTTACGTGAAGGGCTTTGACCGCGAACGCGGCAGAATCTCCCTCGGCTACAAGACCGAAGAGATGAACCCGTGGTACATCTTCACGAACAAGTACCAGGAAGGCGACACCGCCGAAGTGAAGATCGTCAGCCTGATGCCCTTCGGCGCGTTTGCCGAGATCGTTCCCGGCTGCGACGGCCTGATCCACATCAGCCAGATCGCCGATCACAAGATCATGAAGCCGGACGAAGTCCTTGCCGTGGGCGATGTCGTCAACGCGAAGATCACCGCGATCGACCGCGAGCACCACAAGGTCAGCCTTTCCATCCGCGAACTTCTGAGAGAAGCTGCCGAAGCGGCCGCCGAGGCCGAGGAAGCCGCCGAAGAAGTTGAAGCGGCTGAGGAAGCCGACGCCGTCGAGGATGCCGCTCCCGTTGAAGAGCCCGCTCCGGAAACTGCCGAAGCCCCGGCCGACGCCGAATAATCAAGTCACCCGAAGGCGGGAGAACGCTTGTCGTTTCCCCCGCCTTTTCGATAGCATCCGCCGCGCGGCAAGGCGTGCGGCGCCGGTTGAAACCGTAACACCGTAAACATAATCAGGAGGTAACTATATGTCCATTCCGAGACCCGAATACCCCCGTCCGACCCTCGTCCGCGGAGACGAAACCTGGCTCAATCTCAACGGAACCTGGGAATTTGCCTTTGATTTCGGCAACTCCGGCCGCGACCGCAAGATGTGGGACGCCCCGAAGTACGACCGTGAAATCGTCGTGCCGTTCGTGCCCGAATCAAAGCTCTCCGGCATCGAATACGTTGATTTCATCCCCGCCGTCTGGTACCGCCGCACCGTCACCCTTCCGGAGGGCTGGTGCCGCAAATGCGGACGCATCCTGCTCCATTTCGGCGCGGTGGATTATTATTCCGAGATCCGCGTGAATTCCGCGCTCGCCGGGACCCATCGCGGCGGCTATACTCCCTTTGAGATCGACGTGACCGATCTTCTGAGAGACGGCGAGAACACGATCTCCGTCTTTGCGGAGGACAACGGGCATTCGAACCTCCAGCCCACGGGCAAGCAGGTGTATTACAGCTATTACAATTCCGGCTGCCACTATACGCGCTGCACGGGCATCTGGCAGACCGTCTGGATGGAATACGTCCCGAACAACTATGTCGCGAACGTCAAAATCACGCCGGACATCGACGCCTCAAGCATCGCGGTGATCGTCAGCCTCGGCGGCGAGAACTCCGGTCTCTGCTCCCTGAAGGCGGAAGCTCTTTACGGCGGGGAAGTCGTCTCTGAAATCACCGCTCCCGTAATCGGCAAGTTCTCCCAGTTCACGCTCCCCATTCCGGACGCGAAGCTCTGGTCCCTCGACGAGCCGAATCTCTACGATCTTCGCATCACTGCCGGGGCTGACACCGCGACCGCGTACTTCGGCATGAGAAGCGTCGCCATCAAGGGATACGCAATCGAAATCAACCATAAACCCGTGTTCCAGCGTCTCGTTCTCGATCAGGGCTATTTCCCCGACGGCATCTATACCGCACAAAAGGACGAGGATTTTATCCGCGACATCGAGCTTTCGAAGAAGGCGGGCTTCAACGGCGCGAGAATGCACATGAAAGTGTTTGAGCCCCGCTTCCTCTATCACGCCGACAAGATCGGTTACCTGCTCTGGGACGAATTCCCGAACTGGGGTCTGGACGAATCGAATCCCGCCGCGCTGCTCTCCATTCTCCCCGAATGGCTCGCCGAGATGGAACGCGACTACAACCATCCCGCCGTCGTCGGCTGGTGCCCGTTCAACGAGACCGGGGAACGCCGCAACAAGGATCTCTTCCGCACGATGTACCGCTCCACGCGCGACTTCGATCCCATGCGTCCCATCATCGATACCTCCGGTTACGTCCACGTCGTGACGGACATCTACGACGTTCACAACTACGACCAGAATCCCGAGACCTTCGCGAAGGCGTTCGAGCCCCTTGTCACCGGAGAAGGGACGCCGTTCATCAACAATCCGCGCCACGAGAAATACGAGGGTCAGCCCTATTTCGTCTCCGAATTCGGCGGGACCTATTGGAACATCGACGAGGATCCGTCCGCCGCTTGGGGCTACGGTCAGGCGCCGAAATCGCTCGACGAGTTCTACGAGCGCTTCAAGTGACTGGTCGACGTCCTGCTCGACAATCCGAAGATGTGCGCGTTCTGCTATACGCAGCTCACCGACGTGTATCAGGAAAAGAACGGCATTTACGCCTTCGACCGCCGCGTGAAGTTTGATCTTGACAAGCTCCACGCCATCATGTCCCGTAAGGCCGCCATCGAAAAATAAGCTCCGAACGGACGGTATGGGGCTTCCCGCAGAAAGGGAAGCCCCGTTTTTTCCCAGCTTTTTCAGATTCACCCGCAAAACCGCTTGACCTCGGACGAAAAGTATTGTATAATATCAGCAGTTCAGGTAAGCGACAGACGGTGAAGGACGGACGGGATGAAAAACGAACTCAACAAAAAAATCAAGGAAATATGCGATTCGGTCGGAACGCCCGCCGCAAAGCAGATGGCGGAGGATCTGACCGAAAACCTCGACAGACAGTTCGACAGGAGAGTCGCCGCGGGGATGAGCGAGCTTGACGCCTTTCGCGACGTGCTCCGGAACGTGGATCAGATCGAACAAATGCTGAAGGATCTTCCTTCCGATGAAGGAAACGAGATCGCCGAGAAAGCGGAGCGCCCGAAAAAGCTCGAGTTTTATCTCTCAAAAATCTCCGCAGTCATGTGGCTGGGGACGACTCTTCTGTTTTTTGCCCTCGGAATGGGACTTCACCTTTGGAAAACGGCGTGGCTTGTGTTCATTTGGAGCGCGATCGGCGAGATCCTTCTCGACATGACGAAGAACATCAACCGCGGCAAAAATGAAAAGAAAGTGATCCGCGAGGGCTTGTCCGGAATCCTGTGGCTGAGCACGACCATCCTGTTTTTCCTGCTCGGTTTTTACGGACACCTCTGGTCCACGGCATGGCTTGTCTTTATCGCCGCCGCGATCGTCCAGATCCTGCTCGGCACGTTTCTGAACGACTGAACCCGGATCGACTGCACGTTTTCAAAATATATATTCATGCGGATTGTTCACAAAGGTTAACATTTTCAAACCTTGACAATCCGCTTTTTCTGTGGTACAATAGCGCAAAACACCGGAAGAGGTACAGAACATGACCGAAAAGCAGGATATCGAAATCGCGCGGGATTTTTTGAACTTCATGGTTGATTATTACTCACTCACCCGGCGCCATATCATAGAAACGAATCAATACCGGTTCCATTCGCACGGTTTCTCCATGCTTTACACTCTGAGGAAATACCGCGATCAGCCCGTGACCATGACGAAATTCGCTCAGGAAATGGGGATCACCAAACAGCAGCTGACCAAGCTCGTGAACGATCTGGAGGAACAGAATTACGTCTGCCGCTCGCACAACAAGGACAACCGCCGCCAGGTCTATATCAGCATTACCGACGAAGGACTTGCCCATCTCGAGCGGATGCTCGGAGAGCTTCTGCATGAGATCGTGCGTTCGCTCGCGCGCTTCAGCGAGGAGGAGCGCCTGAGCATCAGCGAGCACGCGACCGCCTTGTCCGAGCTATTTCGCCGCGACGCGGAGGCGTTTCGGGAAGGTGACGCTTCAATGGATTCCGACGCGGAATAAAGAGCAGAGAAGAAAACAAACAGACCGGAGAGCATCCGGCCTGTTTTGGTTTTGCTCGCTTCTATTCGACGACCGTTCCTTTGAGAAAGCGGACGTCCGGGTCGTGCAGACCGTCGCTGCCGAGATCACAGACGATCCCGCCGTCCGTCCGCTCGATTTGCCAGCGCATGGAATGCGGACAGTTGAGAAAGCGCACTGAGACGGTGAGACGGTCCTTCTCCGCGCAATAGGAGGCGGCGAGCCGGCACCGTTCCTTGTCCGGGGTGGACATGAGATCGACCAGCTTCGGCTTGAGCTTCTTCGAAATCACCGTGCTCTCCGCCCAGAAGCCGCGCCCCGCTCGGACGGCGTACTGATCGACGCCGTCGGAAAAGGTCATGCGCATCGCGTCCTCGGCGGGGTCATAGCGGAAGTAGAGTCCGGTCCAGCCGAGTTGATTCGGCTCGAGCTTGTAAAAGACATCCTCAAGCCCCGACGTCCGCCGTTCGGACGCAAGGGGAGCGTATTCCGGGAGCAGAAGAGCGGAGTCGGGCGCGGAGTCGTCGTCGAAGAGATGAGGAATCAGCTCCATGAGGCAGTCCATTTCTTTCTGCATATCGCCGAGTTTGGCCTGCACCGCGACGACCATATCGCGCTCGGGCAGGATGACGCAGAGCTGCCCGAACGCTCCGTCCCCGCGGAAGCCTTCCCGGGCGTTGATCCAGAACTGATACCCGTAGCCGGACTGCCAGTCCGGTGTGCCGTTTGTGGAATTGTCGGAGATCGGCGAGCTTGCCGTCCTGACCCATTCTTCGGAAAGCAGCCTTTGACCGTTCCGGACGCCGCCGCTCAGATACAGAAGCCCGAGCTTTATGATGTCGTCCGCCGAGACGTGAATGCCGCATCCTCCCTCATTGCTGCCGTCCGGCGTTCGGTTCCACCGCACATCCGAGATGCCGAGGGGCATGAAGAGCTTTGCCGAAAGGAAATCGAGCAGCTTCATTCCGGAGATCTTCTCGACGATATGGGACAGCATGAGGGTCGCGCCGGTGTTGTAGGTGAAATGCGTGCCCGGCTCGTAAGGGATTTCGGCTTCCATGAACGTCCGGATCTCATTTTCGGATCGGATCATGGCGGGCATGACGCAGGAGGGGTGACCGGTGTTCATCGAAAGAACGTGGCGGACGCGCATTTTGAGCAGATTCTCCTGCGGATGCTCCGGAACGTCTTCCGGGAACAGATCGACGATCCTGTCCTCGACCGAGAGACTGCCCGCGTCCGCGAGAAAACCGACCGCCGTGGAGCAGAAGCTCTTCGAAAGGGAATAAATCTCGCGCTTGTCCGAGCAGGAGTAGGGCGCGGGCGCGAGCCGCAGCACAAGCGCGCCGTGACGGACGATCTCCAGCGTGTGGATCTCGTCCCCGCCGGCGGTATAATGCGCGAAATAACGGTTCAGCGCCGAACGGGAAACGCCCGGCGCGGCATAGAAGTCGGATTTCAAAAGCATCATGAACCTCCCATGAAAAAATAAGGCGTGTTCACGCCTGCCGGAACCGGGATCCGCCTCGGGCACATCCGGTGTTCGGAATCGTGAACACGCGCTTTTCATTCGTTCGTGTAGTTGTCGAAATAGCCCTGTACGAGCACGACGGGAGTCCCCTTGTCGCCGGAGCCGCTCGTCAGGTCGCAGAGAGAACCGATGAGGTCGGTGAGCTGGCGGGGTGTGGTCCCCTGGGAGGCCATCGAGCCCTTGAGGTCGCCGTCCTTCGCGCGGATGGACGCGGAAATCGCTTCCTTCAGCGCGGTGCCGGAAAGGTTTTTGAAATCGTTGTCGGCGAGATACTTGAGCTTCAGCTCGTTCGGAGTCCCGACAAGCCCGTCCGTGTAGAAGGGGGAGACGACGGGATCGGCGAGCTCCCAGATCTTGCCCTGCGGATCCTTGAACGCGCCGTCGCCGTAAACCATGACTTCGACGTGACGGCCGGTCTTTTCCGCGATCTTCTTCTGGATCGCCTCGACGAGGGGCTTCGCGTTGCGCGGGAAGAGCTTGATTTTCTCTTCGGTGGATTTGTTGGAGCCGAGAAGCCCGTACGCCTCGTTGCAGCCGGAGCCGTTCACGGGAGCGTTCAGAATATCGTCCAGACCGAGAACGATCTCGGCACCGGCTTTCTTCAGGATGCGCTTGGTGCGCTTTCTTGTATGGATGTCGCAGGTCAGGACGTTCTTCGTGTAGGCGAGAATGGCGGTCGGCTGATTCGCGAAGATGATTTCGACCTCGGCTCCGCATTCCCGGATGAGATCGCCGTAATACGCCACGTAGTCCACGCCGGTGAACGGATGGCGGTTTTCGCCGAACAGCGCGCGGTATTTCTCAAGGGTCAGTACGTCGGAATAGGGGTCGATCCCCGCTTCGTCGAGCGCGTCAAGGGATACGAGTTCGTTGCCCACCTCATCGGACGGGTAGCTGAGCATGAGGACGATTTTCTTCGCGCCCTTCGCGATCCCGCGGAGGCAGATGGCAAAGCGGTTGCGCGAAAGGATGGGGAAAATCACGCCGACGGTCTCGCCGCCGAGCTTCGCTTTCACGTCCGCCGCGATGTCGTCGACGGTGGCGTAGTTCCCCTGCGAGCGGGCGACGACGGATTCTGTGATCGCGATGACGTCGCGGTCGCGCAGGGAAAAACCTTCGGACTCAGCCGCTTCGAGTACGCTTTCGGTCACGATGACGGAGAGATCGTCTCCCTCACGGATGATGGGGCAGCGGATGCCGCGCGACACCGTGCCGACTCTGCGTTCTGTGTTTTCCATAACAAGAATTCCTTTCCGTAAATTACGTTCCTATTATACAGGAAAACGACGCGGAAAACAAGAGGAAAACAAAAAAAGAGGACACTTTTCTTAAACAAAGCGTCCCCCAAAAGAAGCAGCCGGACTTGCGTCCGGCTGCCGGGATCTTAAAGCGGTTTCCGGTTCCCGACCGATCGGGAAGGGGAGACGAAATCAGGTGTAGCTAAGACGGGAGATCAGACGGCAGATCGCGGCGAGGTCGTAACGGTTCAGGTCGCGGTTGCCGTCAAAGGTCTTCTCGTTCGCGAGCTTCAGCGTGATCGCGTTGTCCTTGACGCCGGCCGCGCTGTTGAACTTCGCGAAGTGAACGCCGTTCAGCTTTTCGACGGCTGCCAGGTATTTCGCAACGATCGCGCATCCGGTCTGGACGTTGCAGATCGCGGTGAGGTCGTCGCCTTGGGCGATCAGGCCGTTCGCGACAGCCCACTTGACGCGGTCGTCGTCGGTCTTCAGCGTGTTCTTCAGATCGGTCAGTTCGGAAATCACGGAGACGAAATCGCCCACGGTGATCTTTTCCGCGCCGCGGAAGTACTTCTTGCCGCCCTGCTTGGTTCCGGACATCAGACCGGATTCGGTCACATACTCAACGGCCTTCGCGTATCTCTCTTCGAGATCGGCGAAGGGGGAGACCCACTTGAAGGTAACGGAGATCGTGTGGTTGTGGTCAAAACGGGAAAGGGCGATATAGGTGGGCGCGCCGATGGACTTGCCGTCGACCGTCACGTCCGCAACCTTGTAGTTCACGGAATTGGGGCGGAAGTTGTAGTTCACCTTGTCGACGACGGTCGCGGTGACCTTGTCGGCGGAAACGGTGACGCCGTTCTTATCGGCGACGATCGAGCCGCCGGCGGAAGCGGTTGCGGTGACGGTGTAGCTCGTCAGCATGTCGGTGCGGGTGTAGACGGGGCGAACAACGGTATTGCCTGTTACCTTGAAGGTGACGGAGTTGCCGGTGTATTCGACGCTTCTGCCGTTGACGTAGACGTCAACGAGCGCGTAGCCCTTCGGAGGATAGAACGTGACGGTCTTCAGCTCATCGTATTTCGCGTAGGAACCGCCTTCGATATCATAGTCGAACCATGTGCCGTACTGGTTGTAGATCGCGATGGAGAATTCAAGCAGATACGGGATCGTCGAAGCGTCGATCGGAAGGAGCGTGCTGTGTCCGTCCGCGCACTTGTATTTCGCGTAGAAGACGCCGTTCTTCACGTCGATGTCGTCCTCGAGCGCGGCGTACTTCTTGCACTTCGGGCAGACGATGCGTTCCGCCAGCCCGTAAGGCGTGATCTTGGTTTCTGCGGGCGTGTACATGTAGCGCTGGCACTTGGTGCAGAAGTAGACGTCAAGGAGACTGTCACCGTACGCGATGGTGTCGTAGGGGGTGAGGAAGGTGCCGAGCTTGCAGATGGGGCAGATGTGATCCTCTGCCATGTGGATGTGCTCGCCGTACTGCTCGGTGTAATAGGTTCCGCTTTCACCGCACTTGAGGCAGCTCCAGGCGACCCCGCCGTTCTTTACGCAGTAGTACGCGACTCCGCCGCAGTCGTCCTGCGGGCAGACGCCGTACCATTCCGTGATCAGTCCGTGCGGATTGGGCGTTCCGAGGTAGCTTGCAATAATGTCGGTCATCGAGACTTTCGGCGCAGGATCCGCCGCGCCCGCAGTCAGAGCGAGAGCGGAAAGCATGAGAAGCGCCAGAACGAGTGAAAGAATTCTTTTCATAGTCATGTCCTTTCGTTTGGTCAGGTGTTCGTTTGATGTCGGCGGCGTCAGGATCGCATAATACCACCGTTTATATCTTAGACGATAATCCTCACGAAAAAGTTCCCTTTTTTTGAATTTTCTGAAAAATTTTTGCTTCACAGTCGCGCCGATCCAACTTTTCCCTTGAAAATATGAAGATTTTCAGGTATAATGCTTGAAAACGGGTCAGAAGGAAGAACCTATGAAGAACGTGCTCATCGTGGACGGACAGGGCGGCAGGATCGGAAAAGCCCTTGCCGAACGTTTTGAAGCTGCCCGAAAAGAAGGGAAGCTCTTTTCCCTGACCGTCGTCGGCACCAATGCCGTGGCGACCGCGAACATGATGAAGGCCTCCCCCGACGCGAAGGGCGCAACGGGAGAAAACGCCGTCCGGGTCGCAGCCCGGCGCGCCGATGTCATCGTGGGGGCGATCGGCATCATCGTGGCGGACGCGATGCTCGGCGAGATCACGCCTAAGACGGCGGAAGCGATTTCCTCCGCCGACGCAGTCCGCGTGCTCATTCCCATGAACCGCCAGACGACCTGCGAAAACATCGTGGTCGGTGTGCGCGACGCGTCCCTTTCCGAACTGCTCGATGAAGCGGTTGCCGCCGTGCTCTCCCTCTGTCAGACCTGAAATGCGCGTTTTCCGCGTTACGGCGGAACCCCTCCTTATTCTATATAGAGTTCGCGGCCATTGTTTCGATTTCACTCTTTACGGTGCGATATGAGAAAAAAACGATTATCCCCCGGGCGTCTCATTGCGCTCGGCTTTCTCTCGGTCATCGTGATCGGCGCCATTCTGCTCTGCCTGCCCGTCTCGCACAGCGGGAAAACCGCGGTGCGCCCCATTGACGCCCTGTTTTCCTCCGTCAGCGCGGTCTGCGTGACCGGTCTTGTGACGGTGGATACCGGCGCCGCGTATTCCGGCTTCGGACAGGCGGTCATCGCCGTTCTCATCCAAATCGGCGGGCTCGGCATCACGACGCTCGGCGCTGGTCTTGTCGCCCTGCTCGGCGGTCGGCTGAACCAGAGGGAAAACAACCTCGTCCGCGAGGCGCTGAACGTCCCGACCTGGGCGGGCATCAAGCCCCTCATCATGGCCGTCATCACGATGGACTTCACGATCGAGTTCATCGGCGCGGTCCTCGCCCTGCCGACCTTTTTGAAGGATTACGCGCCGGGGAAGGCTATATGGCTTTCGGTGTTCCATTCGATCGCGTCCTTCAACAACGGCGGCTTCGACGTGCTCGGCACCGGGAACAGCATCGGCGCCTACACCCACGACGTGTGGTTCAATCTGGTCACCGCGGCCCTGATCATCCTCGGCGGCCTCGGCTTCTTCGTGATTCGTGAGCTGCTCCGTCACAAAAAGGGCGAGCGGTTCAGCCTTCATACCAAGGTCGTTCTGCTGATGTCGGCCATCCTGACCGTCTGCGGCATGCTCCTTGTCAAGCTCACGGAACAGGGACAGATTTCATGGCTCGGAGCGTTTTTCTCGAGCGTGACCGCGCGGACCGCGGGATTTGCGACCTATCCGATGGCGGGCTTCACGAACGCGGGTCTGCTCATCATGTGCATGCTCATGTTCATCGGCGCGAGCCCCGGCTCCACGGGCGGCGGCATGAAAACCACGACGATTTTCGTCCTGTTTCTGAATCTTCGCTCCGCGGCGACCGGCAAGGAAGCGCACGCATTCGGAAGAAAAATCAAGGACGACACCCTGTACCGCGCGTTCGTGATCATCGGCCTCGGGCTTGCCTGGGGGCTGATCATGACGGCGGCGGTTTGCGCGCTCGAACCCGATCTGCCGCTGAGGGACGTTATGTTCGAGGTCATTTCCGGACTCGGAACGACCGGGCTTTCCACGGGCGTCACACCCCAGCTCGGCACCGCGTCGAGGATCCTATTGATGCTGACCATGTACGTCGGGCGTCTCGGCCCTCTTTCCGTCGCGACGCTTCTTGTGGGCAGAAAGCACGGCGGCGTCTCCCGGGCGGAGGAAGAGATCCCCATCGGCTGATCCGCGCGCCGGGCGGCTGAGAAATATCCGGGTGGGCGGATACACACCCATCGAAATGCGGAAGGAATATCAAGAAGGGAGATCCCCATGCAGAAGAAAGAGAAAAAGGACCGGCAGCTATATGCCGTGATCGGGCTCGGGCGTTTCGGCTTTGCCGTCGCGGAGGAGCTGGCGCGCAAGGGCAAGGACGTGCTCGCGATCGACAGGGAGCGCGACATCATCAACCGCGCCGCAGAGTTTACGGACAACGCCTTCGTGCTCGACGCTCTTTCCGTGGAGAACCTCGATCAGGCGGGTTTGGCGGACGCGGACGTCGCCGTCATCGGCATCGGCTCGAAGATCGACGTTTCCATCCTCACGACGCTCAACGTCATGAAACTCGGCGTCAAGCGCGTGATCGCGAAGGCGACGAGCAGGGAACAGGGGGAAGTGCTCGAACGGCTGGGAGCCGAGGTCATCTACCCCGAGCACGACATGGCGATCCGCCTCGCGGGAAGACTCGCGTCGCCGTTCATCCTTGATTATATCAGCCTCTCCGACACAGTCGACATCATGGAGCTTTCCCTGACGCCGAAGGTCGACGGAAAGACCGTGCTCGAGCTGAATGTGCGCAAGACTTACGGTCTGAATATCATCGCCATCCGCCACGACGGGGAAATGAACACCTCGATTCTGCCGACGACGACGGTGCGGGAAAAGGATACCATCGCCGTCATCGGAAAGACGGAGGATATCCGGCGTTTCGAAACCTATCTTCACAGCTGAGCTTTTTCAGAGAAAGGACAATCATGACCGTAACGCGACTGATCGACTTACCCGCCGCTCCCGGCAATCCCCGCAACAGCGAGGGCTCATTTTTGAAACTGAAGGATGACAGGATCGCCTTCCTGTACAGCCGCTATTCCGGCACGAGCTCCGACGACCATGCCTACGCCGAGGTCGCCGTGATCTTCTATGACGGGACTGCGTGGACCGAGCCGCGCATCCTTCTGCGCCCGGAGCCCGGTACGGATGAAACGAATTATATGAGCGTCTCGACCGCAAGGATGCACAACGGGGACGCAGCCGTCATCTATCTCGTCAAGCACAGGAGCATTTCCTCCGAAGTCCTGCTTCGCCGCTCGTCGGATGAATTCGAGACCCTCGGCGAGCCGGTGCGGTGCGTCTCTCCGAACTATCCCGGGTATTATGTGGTAAACAATGACCGCATGGCAAGCCTCAGCGACGGCAGATGGATGATCCCCGCCGCGATCCACCCCTCCTCCATGGGCTATCACGGCATCGAAGACGTCGTCGATTACCGCTCGAAATGCGCCTTCTACGCCTCATCGGACGACGGGCGCACGTGGCGGCAGGTGTCGGACTCCGTCGGTCTGCCCGGCGGTGCGCACTCGCACAGCGGCCTGCAGGAGCCGGGCGTGACCGAGCTCTCTGGCGGGACGCTGTACGCCTATTTCCGCACCGATCTCGGCAGGCACTACGAATCCTTCTCCGTGGACGGCGGCGTCTCGTGGACCGCTCCCCAGCCGTCCGGCTTTACGGGACCCTGCTCGCCCCTTCTCATCAAGAAGAACGAATTCAGCGGAAAGTATGTCGCCGTGTGGAACCCGATCCCCGAAGTCCCTTTCCGCTGGCTCCATTCGGAGAAGCCGAAGATCGGCACGGGCGGCCGCACGCCCCTTGTGATTGCCTGCTCGGACGACGGGGTGCGCTTCGGAAAACCGGAGCTGATCGAAACAGACCCCGAGGGCGGCTTCTGCTATCCGGCGATCCTCTTCCTGTCCGAAAGCGAAATGCTCCTCGCCTACTGCGCGGGCAGCGGCGCGACGGGGGACGAAAACTGCCTTACCCGGACGCGCATCGTCAAAATCACCCTTTAGAAAAAATAACTTTGCCGTTTCAGAACAAATAGGGAACTTTCCGCCGCCTTCCGTCGTCTAAACAGGGAAGGGACGGTTACATGTAAAATCATTGTAAACTTTCCCGATCCCCGCCCCAATCCGCGCGTGAATGCGGTATAATAACCATGTATCGTTATCTTTACCGCGCGTGCGGTGAACATGAAAAAGATGCAACAAGAAAGGAACACGATCATGAAGAAGAAATGGATATGGCTGCTTTCAGCTCTGCTGCTGGCGGTTATCATTCTGCCCGCGGCTGCTTTTGCGAACGATCCGATCGAACTGTTTGCAGACGCGAATAAAGCGGAATTCAAAACAGCCGTTCTTACGGTTCCCGAGGGACAGGAGGTCGCGCTGTGGACCACCGACCCTGCCGGTATTGCCGAAGTTAACAACGGAACCGTGACCGCGAAGGCAGCCGGCACCACCGTCGTCCGCGCTCTTGCCGAGGATAAGGACGAGGGAGGCAATTTCACCGGTTACAGCGTTATTGACTCATGGGATATTGTAGTTAAGAACCGTACGGCCGTAGAGATTAAAGTAGCAACCATGCCCACGAAGCTGGACACCTATGTCTCCGGCGACAAATTCGACAAAGCCGGCATGGTCGTCACCGTTGATTTCGACAGCACCGAAACCGAAGTCACGACGAACTATACGGTCTCTCCCACGACCGCTCTCAGCGCGGGTACGCAGGAAATCACCGTTACTTACACGCCCAAGCCGGAGCTCACCGCTTCCTTTAACGTTACCGTACAGGAAGTCAAGCTCGTTGACTTCATCATCGTCGATCCCCGCGATAAGTTTACCGTCGGCGACAAGCTTCCCGAGATGGGTATCGAAATTGAGCTGATCTACAACAACGGCAAGAGACAGACCGTCGTTGCCGACGACAGCATCACGATCACCCCTTCCACGGCGCTGAAAAAGACCGATAAAACATACACCGTCAAGGTCGAAGGCGTTTCCGGCACCAAATCGAGGAATATTTCCGTGCAGGATCCGGCTCCCGTCGAATCGGTGTACAAGCTTGTCGTGTCCGGCACGCCCACGACCAAGACCTATAAGGTCGGCGACAAATTCGACCCCAAGGGCATGACCCTCAAGATCACGAAGGACGGCGCCGATTATAAGACGCTGACCGATACCGAAGCGAAGAACGCGATCAACTACACGTTTGTAAGGGACGATCTGAACAAGACCAGCTTCAGCTTCCCGGTCAAGTACACGGTCGACGGGAAAGAGAGAACGTTTGATCCCATCTCCGTCACCGGTCTCAAGATCGAAAAC
Source organism: Clostridia bacterium (assembly GCA_017540175.1). Lineage (GTDB taxonomy): Bacteria > Bacillota > Clostridia > Oscillospirales > CAG-272 > UMGS1696. The sequence continues at coordinate 42,916 of JAFYBN010000099.1, forward strand.
AAGCTGATCGAAATTGATGTTTTATCCAGAGGTGCAGGCGTAGATTCCATCAAGCTGAACCGCACCAAATTCCCCGTCGGCTATACGGTCAGCACAAACGATGTCAAATCTATTTTTGCCACAGCCTACATCGAGAGCGAGAACAGACCGAAGAGTTTAACCATTCAGAATGAGGATTTTGGCGAGTATGACTGGGACATCGACTTTGAGGTCCTGACCGCCGCGAGCAAGCGGAAAACCTCCCTGAACCGCCGTCACCTCATCGAAGAGGACGACGTCACGACCAACAACAATTCCGGCAAGAAATATGTGACCCTCGCCCTCGTCATCGACGATTATATCGTTTTCTACGAGGATTATGAAGTCGGCGATTCCGCGGTTACCCTGTATTACACCCGCACCTCCACGATCATGATCGGAGTTTACGATAACCTCCGCGACTGCATCGACGACGTCAACGACCCCGATCTCACGGCGTTTGCGCAGCTTGCGACCGTCAGCCCGTATTCCGGCACGTTCAGCATCAAGCTCGGCGAGAACCAGTCCATTTCCAGGACCTCGATCGAGCCCAGCCGGAACCTGACGATCGATCTCAACGGCCACAAGCTCTCGCTCTACTCTACCAGCTTCTCCTTCAGCAGATCCAATACCTATTCGGTGACCGTGACCAACACTTCCGCGACGCAGTCCCAGATCTCGTTCACCGACGCGACGAGTTATGTCCCGCTGCTCGATAAGGGCGAGAAGATCGTCTTCAAGTACAACGCTCAGAACGATAATCTGCCCGGCGTATATACCGTCAGCATTTCCGAGGTGAAAAACGGAACCGTGACGGCGAAGCCTGCCGCGGACCGCTACGGCAGCATCCTTGTGGCGCACGGCAACGACGTCGTGTTCACGATCATCCCGGCGGCGAACTACGAAATCGATACCATCAATTACAACAAGAAAGCGGTTTCCACGAGCGGCTCGAACTACAGCAAGGATAAGGACGGCGTCGTGACCTACACCGTCAAGGACGTCCTCGAGGACGGCACGCTCGCCGTGACCTTCAAGCAGAAGAAGGCGGAAGAGAAACCCGTGGAACAGCAGCAGCCCGCCGAAACGCCCTGGGACAACCCCTTCCGCGACGTTCCGAATAACGCGACCTACATCGACGCGATCAAATACGTCTCGCAGAACGGTTTGATGAACGGCGTATCGGCTACCAGCTTCGAGCCGAACGGCAGCATGACCCGCGCGCAGTTCGTTACCACGCTCGGAAGAATGCACTTCAGCGATCAGAATACTGTCGCGGAAAAGTTTGAGACCGTGAAGCGGATCTACGGCACCGCTTCCCAGTTCACGGATGTCAAGTATAACGACGCGATCGAGAATTACGGCATCAACTACGCGGTCCCCTATATCAACTGGGCGTCCAGCTGGGGCATCGTGAACGGCGTCGGCGACGGCAAGTTCGATCCCAACGCGCCGATCACGCATCAGGAAATGTACCTGATCATGCAGCGCTACGCGATGTATGTTGAGAACATCCAGATCGGCAATCTTGCGAACGTGAGACTGACCGAGCCCGACGCGAACAAGATCGGAACCGACAAGCAGGGCAATCAGTGGGGCTCCGAAGCGCGCGAGAAAGCGGAAAACGCGATCAAGTACGCAAAGCAGCAGAACTTCCTGCTTCTCTCCGGCGGCCTGATCGAGCCCTCCAAGGACGCGACCAGATACGAGCTCGCCATGTTGCTGTACAAGTTCTCCGTCAACGTGCTCGGAAACTGACCGCAAGACTTTCTGAAACACAATCCAAGATGATGAAAAGCTCCCGCTCCGGCGGGAGTTTTTCTCATGGTATAACAGCCGCAGAAAAGGACAGACTATCTCGGAAAGGTGGTGAAAAAACGTGAAGCGGATCCTTGCGATCCTTCTGCTCGCGGCTCAGCTTGCCGCTATCGCTCCGATCTGTTCAGCGGCAGGACTTACGGAGGAAGACCGGGAAGCTTTGACGGCGTTTGCCGCCTGCTGTCCGGAGGATCAGTTCGCGGCGCGCGTCGCATTCGCCGCGGTCGTGCTCAACCGCCTTGACGCGGAGGGCTTTGAGGACAGCATCCCCGAAGCGGTCCGGCAGCTGTGCGGGGAGCTGGGTCTGCGAACCTCGGATATATCCGACGAAAAACTCCTGCGCGTCTCGTCCGACGCGGCGCGCTCGGCGGAGACGGGAGCGGACCCGACGGAGGGGGCACTGTTTATCCGGCTGGTTCGAGGCGCGGGCGGTTTTGATCTGCGCTTTGACGACAGCAGGGAAGAAAAGGCGCGAAAAATCAGGGAAGCGGCGTTTGCCGGGTGCGGGACGGTGATCGGCTGCGTCGGCTTTTACGGGAGCGCTTTGAAAAACGACGAGGCGGAATCCGAACGGTGATTCTTCCGCGCCCTTTCTCCCGATTCATCCGAGCAAATGAAAACCGCCCTCCGATCGGAAAGGCGGTTCTTTTTCCTGTTCTGTTGCGAAAGGTGCTCAGAGAATGACTTCCCCGTACATCGCGCCGGACGCGCAGGCGGCATTCGATTCGTCGGTGTCGATGTGCATCGCGGCCTTGAACTTCGGGCTGACGCGGACAACCACGTCGCCGAAGATCAGGGAGCGGCCGTTCGACTCGACCTTGACGGAAACGATCTGCTTGTCTTCCACGCCGAATTCGGCGGCGTCTTCGGGAGTGAAGTGGATGTGGCGCTTCGCGGCGATCACGCCTTCGCTGATCTCGATCTCACCGCAGGGACCGATGATCTTGCACGCGCCGGAACCCGCGATGTCGCCGGATTCACGGACGGGCGCGTCGATGCCGAGCGTTCTCGCGTCTGTGAGGGAAACCTCAACCTGCGTCGCGGAACGGGCGGGACCGAGGATCGACACCTTCGCGATGGAATTCTTCGGACCGACGACGGTCACGCGCTCTTCGCAGGCAAACTGACCGGGCTGGGAAAGATCCTTCTTCTTCGTAAGGGTCGCGCCTTCGCCGAACAGGATCGCGATGTGCTCTTCGGTGAGATGGACGTGGCGCGCGCTGGTTTCAATCAGAACTTTTGCCATGGATAATCCTCCGGAATATAGAATTCTTTATCTTGTTTATTATAGCACCGATGCCCCCCGGTGTCAAGGCTTTTTTCAAAGCGAAAGAATATGTTCGATGATGTCGGCAACGTCCGGGAAGACAGCCTCAGCCGCGGCTTTCAGCTCGGGGACCGCGTTTTCGACCGCGCAGCCGTGAAAGCGCGAGATCATGGCGTAGTCGTTCATGTTGTCGCCCGCGCAGAAGACGTGATCGTGAGGCACGCCGATGAGATCGGCGTAACGCGCCATGCCGGTCCCCTTGTCGACGCCGACGGGCGGCATATCGATGCAGACGCCGTTTTGGAGGGGATTGATCGTGTCCCCCCATCTCTCCTTGATCTCGGCGATGCACCGCTTCGTTTCCTCTTCGCTCTTGCACCAGGTGTTCAGCTGCGTGTACTCCGTCATGCCGTCCGCGAGCGAAATCGGTGTGAAGCGGTCCGTTCCGTCGGGATACAGTCCGTGAAAGACCGTGCGTTTCTTATAGAGAACGCATCCCATATCCGAACCGTAGACCTTTCCCACATGCTCGGCGACCCAGCGGATCTGACCGTCGTTCTTTTCGTTGACGCAGAAGACGACTTCTCCGGCGTGACTGCCCGCCGTGTTGATGAGCATCGCGCCGTTGAACGCGAGCACGAAATCGACCGGCAGCTTTTCTTCCTCGAGGCTGTCGCACATATGTGCATCGCGCCCCGTGACGACGCCGAAGAGATTCCCGGCCGCGCGGAAGGCGGCGATCGCCTCCCGGTTCCTCTCGGAAATGCCGCCCTTGCGCAGCGTCCCGTCGTAATCAGAACCCAAAATATACATAAGTACTCCTTGATGTCTTTATCGTCTCAGGCGAACCGTTCCGTCCGAGAGCATGAGCGCTTCGACTTCCTCGGCGGAGGCGATCAGCGCGTCCCCGGGGATCGAATGCTTCAGGGCGTTTGCCGCCGCGGCGAAGCCGACGGTCTTTTCCGCGTCCCAGCCCATGAGCGAGCCGTAGATCAGCCCCGCGGAGAAGGCGTCCCCGCCGCCGATCCGGTCGACGATGCCGACCCGGTATGACCTGGAACGGACGAAGCGATCCGTTTTTGCGTCGTACAGCGCGCCCGAGACGACGTTGACGTCCGAGGATTCACTGAGGCGCAGGGTGAGTGCGACGCGCCCTAGATCGTAACGGGAGGCGAGGCGCTTCGCGATCTCTTCAAGCCGCGTGTCGTCCTCCTGCCTGTCCGAGTTGACGCCGAACAGGAGCGCGGCGTGTTCCTCGTTGATGACGAGGGTCGAGACGCCCGGAAGCAGGAGCTCCATAGCGGAGGAGGCCTCTTCTATTGTCCAGAGCGTCGGACGGTAGTTCACGTCGCAGAAGACCGGAATGCTCTTTGCGCGGCAGACCGCGAGGGCATCCGAGAGGATTTCGCGAACCCCGGAGCCGAGCGCGGGGGTGATGCCCGTGAAGAAGAAAGCGGAGGCATCGGAGAAGATTTTCTCCCAGTCATAGTCTTCCCGCAGGGACTGGGCAAACGAGGAGCCGCGCCGGTCGTAGATCACTTTGGAGGGACGGAGCGACGCGCCTTTTTCGAGATAGTAGATCCCGATCCGGTCTCCGCCGCGCGCGATGAGCGAGGTGTCCGTGTCGTGCCGTCTGAGGGACGCGAGACAGGCGGAGCCGATCTCGTTCGCGGGGAGCTTCGTGACGACCGAAGCCGGCATGCCGAAGCCCGCGAGAGCCGCCGCCGCGTTCGCTTCCGCGCCGCCGAAGACGGCGTCGAAGGAAGAGGTCTGAACGAAGCGTTCGGCGCCGGGCGGGGAAAGACGGAGCAGGACTTCGCCGAAGACGACGGTTTTTCTTGTTGTCTGATTCATGATTTCACCGTTCATTCGTTGCCCTTGACGATTTCGACTTTGAGAAGATTGGTGTTGCCCGGCGTCAGGACGGGCACGCCCGCCGCGATGACGACGAGATCGCCCGGCACGACGAGATCGAGCTCCTTCGCGCAGTCGACCGCGTGCAGAAGCAGGCTTTCGAGGGTGTCCTGCTTCAGGGAGAGAACCGGATATACGCCCCAGGAAAGCGCAAGCTGATGGAAGGTCTTGACAAGGGGCGTGGCGGCGACGATGGGCTGAACGGGGCGGAATTTTGACATGCGGCGCGCGCTCATGCCCGTGGTGGACAGCGTGACGATGGCCTGCGCCTTGATGTCGTTCGCCGTGATGCGGGCGGCGTCGCAGAGAGCGCCGGTCACGTCCGAGGAATCGATTTCATACTGCATCCCGGCATAGGCGCCGAACGCAAGCGCGTCCTTTTCTGCCTGCTCCGCGATCTTCGCCATCGCGCGGACCGCGCGGAGGGGGTACTGACCGACGGCGGTCTCGCCCGACAGCATGATGGCGCTCGTCCCGTCAAATACCGCGTTCGCAACGTCGGAGATTTCCGCGCGCGTCGGGGTGGGGTGCGAAATCATGGATTCGAGCATCTGCGTGGCGGTGATGACCATCTTGCCGGACTGGTAGCACTCCTTGATGAAACGCTTCTGCAGGCCGGGCAGGCGCTCGAAGTCCACTTCCACGCCCATGTCTCCGCGGGCGACCATGATCCCGTCGGAGTGGCGCAGGATCTCGTCGAAATTGTCCACGCCCTCGAGGTTTTCGATCTTCGAGATGATTCTGATGTTGTGTCCGCCGTGATAGTTCAGGAACTTGCGGATGCCGATCACATCCTCCTTGCAGCGCACAAAGGAGGCGGCGACGAAATCGACGTCGTTCTCGATGCCGAAGACCAAATCGGACTTGTCCCGCTCGGACAGGTGGGGCATATCGAGATGTACGTTGGGGACGTTCACGCCCTTGCCGCTTGCGATGACCCCGCCCGCGGCGATTTTTGTGAGGATCGTGCCCGCGTTCGGATCGCACTCTTCTACGTCAAGCTCGATCGCGCCGTCGTTCAGAAGGATGCGCGTGCCCTTGCCGATCTGCTTCGGGAGGTCGGCGTAGGTGATGTAAGCGGACGAGGCGTCGCCCTCGAAGAAGGGGTCGTCGGTCCGCAGCAGGAAGGAACCGCCGGTTACCAGCTCCGCGGAGCCGCCGGAGAATTTACCGAGACGGATCTCGGGGCCCTTCGTGTCCAGCAGGATGGCGAGCGGCACGGCGAGCTTGTCCCGCGCGGCCTTGATGCGCTTGATGACCTCCGCGTGCTCTTCGTGCGTGCCGTGGGAGAAATTGAGCCGCGCGACGTTCATACCCGCGCGGATCATCTTTTCGATCATTTCCGGCGAGTTGGACGCCGGACCGAGCGTGCAGACGATTTTCGTTTTCAGCATGATAAAATCCCCCTGCGTTTTGTTTCACTTCATTATAGCATATCATCCCCGCCTCTGTAAACCTCTGCGCGTCATTTTTCGGCGAAAAACCGCGCGGACGCGGAGGGCAGGGCGGCGGAAATACAAAGGGAAGGCGGCGGAACTGTGGGGCAGGAAGCAGAACACGGGGGAAAAGCAAGGAAAAGAAATTTTTTTTGAAAAACCCCTTGACAAAGACGCCGTTCTCTGCTATAATATCACACGTTGACAGCGGCGACGCTCTCAATGCTAATATGGCTCAGCTGGTAGAGCACGTCCTTGGTAAGGACGGGGTCCCCGGTTCGAATCCGGGTATTAGCTTGAAAACAGGCACTCAGAAATGAGTGCCTCTTTCATTTTCCCTGATATGATTCAAAACATACTCTAAACACGCGAAAAGCGGCAGCCGCGCGGCCCCGTTAAAGGGAAGCGGCTGCCGCTTTCAAGCGGATTCGATCAGAATTCTTCGAAGTTTTCAAACAGGCTCTCGTCCACCTCGGAGAGGGAGAAGACGGATTTCGGATCGGGGTCGCGCTTGATCCACTTGCCGTCGGTGAAATCCGGAATGGCGACGGGCATGCTCCCGCAGGAAATGGATTCCTCCGAAAGGATGCCGATCGACATCATAGCTGCGGAATCGTAGACGTCGATGGGCGTCTGGATCTTCCTGCGGACGGCGTTCAGAAACGCCCGCATCACGAGCCAGTCCATACCGCCGTGACCGCCGGTAAACGCGCCCGCGCGGGACGCCTTCCAGAGCGGATGCTCGAATTCCTCGTAATACTTGTCCATCGGTTCCCACCGGTCGCTCGGAGAACGGCCCTCGATGTGAATGGAGCGCAGGTCCTCCATCCAGATGCCGCTTGTGCCCTGAACACGGCCTCCGCGCGAATACGGACGCGGGGAACTCGTGTCGTGGGTGAGGACGATCGTCTCCCCGTTCGCACAGCGGATCGAGGTCGTGACAATGTCGCCGAGCCGGAACTGCTCGTGCGCGAGCGGGTGATCTTCTCCGAAGCGATCCTTCAGATATTTGTTCAGCCCGCGGGATTTCGTCGCCATGGAGGTGAGCGCCATCATCCTGTTGCCGCGGTTGATGCTCAAATAGGTCATGATGGGACCGAGCTCATGCGTGGGGTAGAGCTCCGCGTTGCGGTGCAGATACTGCCAGGCGCGCTCATGATCCCATTCCATGCCGTTCGACACGGCGCGCAGATCGTGCTGATACCCGCCCTGACAGTGCAGCAGCTCGCCAAAGAGCCCCTTCTTGATCATGTTGAGGACGGTCATCTCCTCCCGGTTGTAGCAGCAGTTTTCCATCAGCATGCACGGGACGCGGGTTTCCTCGTAGGTCCGCACCAGATCCCAGCACTGGCGGATCGACTGGGCGGGACCGACCTCAAATCCCGCGTAGCGTCCGGTCTTCATCGCTTCGATGGCGATCGGTACGTGATCGTTCCAGTAGGTGGTGATGAGAACGGCTTCGCTCCCGTCGTCCCGCGCGAGGACCTCATGCGCGTCGGTCGAGCCGAAAACCTCATGCCCGTACCGTTCGGCGCACATCGCTTTTCCCTTGAGCATGCGGTCCTCATGCTTGTCGCAGACGGCGGTGACTTCAACATCGTCCATCTTGAGCAGCTCGCCGAGCCACCACGAGCCGCGCCCGCCGAGCCCGATGACGATCATTCTGACAGTTTTCACGGTGATTCCTCCTTATAATGAGTAAAGCATGACGTCGGAGAGGATCGGGGGATCATCCGACCTTTTCAAATGCTTCGTTGATGTCCTTGAGCATCCGGCTGACCATCGAGCGGCGCTTCGCCACGATGCGGGAGATATTCGATTCGCCGCCCTGCACGATGGATTTCATATTGTTTTTGAGCGCTCCGACCTGATAGATCCACCCGAGGTCATAGGCGCGGGTCGTGAAGATGATATCGAGCATCCTGCCGGATTCCTCGTCGCGCGCCGCCTTGCGCTGCAGGGTGATGTCGTAATACGCGGGCATGACGTACTCCTCGGAAAGCCGCGCGAGACCGTCGAGCACGCATCCCGTGAATTCTTCGTCCGAAATCAGCGCGGGCACGCCGAGCAGCACGCCGTCGTTTTCCGCCACGCAGCTGCGGTACACCTGCTGCGCCTCGTCGAATTTCGGCATGGGCAGGATGCCGAAGTCGGACTCCATGTCGCGGAACGCAGTGATGCGGTTGATCTCCTGCATGTAGAAGAGCGCGTGGTCTCCGGCGAAGAGATCGTAGGAGCTGTACCCCTTGTTGATGTAGTCCGCCGTGACGTTCGCGTCCGCGGCGAAGGTGACGAATTTGTCGACGATGTCCTGCACGCGCTCCGTGTCCAGCGTCAGCTCGAACTGACCGTCCTCGTTCACCTGACAGCAATACTCAAGCCCGGAATTGATCGCCCCGGTGATCGAGTCCACCCAGAGGCAGAGCCCGAACAGATCCTGAGGACCCATTTTTCCGTCGCCGTTCAGATCGGTCGAGACGCTTCTGACTGCGGAAGAGAAGAGATCGTAGGTCCACTTGCCGTCGAGCACCGCTTCGTAGGGCGAGCCGATTTTCAGAAGTTCGGAAACATGGTACTTCTCGTCCAGATCCTTGTTGAAGAGTACGGCGAAGGTCGCGTTGTAGGAGGCGATGCAGGAGGCGTTGACGGCGTGATAGAGCTTGCCGTTGATCGTCATGTCCTCCACCGAGCGCTGGTCCCACCACCGGTCCTCAAGGTGGAGATCGGGCAGGGTCGTCATGTCGATGAAATACCCGTCCTCGGTCAGCTTCGCGGCGTCGGTCATCATAAGCTGTGCGCAGTTATAAATCTCGTCCCCCGCCTTGTAAGCGGTTTTGAGCTCGTTCGGACCGTTTCCGCCGAAGTGCTCCGACGAGGTCAGCTTGATGTTCAAAGTATCCTCAAGCTCGATGTTGCGGTTGAAGCGGGCGCTGTTGATGATTTCGGGATTTTCCGCGTCCGCGTCGATATTGTTCTGCCGCCACTCGCTGTTGTCCATGCCGCTGATGAGCACGTTGAAGACGCGCCCCTCGAAATTGCGCTCGCCGAGATAGGCAAGGGGCTTGACGCGGACCTCTTCGGTTTCCGCGTTCTCTCCGACGGCCGGGTCGGACGGGGGAGCGGCAGGCTCCTGCTTTGTTTCTCCGCAGGACAGGAGCGTGGGCAAAAGCAGCAGGACGGAGAGGAGAATACAGAGAAGTCCGGATATGGGTCTCAGCGTCTGTTTCATCGAGTTTCTCCTTTCGGTGGAAAAATCAGAATTCCGATTCAAGTTTCAGAACAAGGGGAGGGAGCTCGTCGGGAGAGGCGATCCTGCAGGTCGGGATCTCATCCGGCACGGTCGGCTCAAACGAGCGCCGCTTCGACCATGTGAGCAGGACCGAGCGGATCCCGAACCGGTTCGCGCCGAGGATGTCGCGGGCGATGTTGTTCCCGATCATCAGCACGCGGGGCTTGTCGGCGTCCGTGAGACCCAGCGCTTCCAACGCGGCGGAAAACATTTTCGCGGAAGGCTTGTCCTCGCCGATCTCTTCCGAAATGATCCGGGCAGAGAAGATGTGATCGAGCCCGTTCTGCTTCATGGTGTTTGAGAAGGAACGCGTCAGCCCGTCCGCGACCATGACAATGGGAAAGCCCTCTTCGTAAAGCCGGAGATAAGCCTCCTTCGCGCCGGGGATCGTGGACGCGGAGACCACCGTGCCGTCCGGGGAGTGGATCTCGGTCCCCTCGTCGATGATCGTGTCGCCGATGTCGGTAAAAAGTACGAGTTTTCTCTGCGGCATGGAGCGGGCCTCCTTTTTTCTTCATTATATCCTTTCGCGCGACCGGATGCAAGAGCAAAGCCATGTTCGGATGTGAATATTCCGTGAACGAAGAAAACTGACGCCGAAATCCAAAAAGGAGCGGCTGTTTGAAGCCGCTCCCGCAAGAGGATCGATGGGGATTATTTGTTCTTGTTTTCCGGCTCTTCTGCCTTCTTGTCCTTGCCGGAGAGCATCACATTGACGAGGATGCCGAGGATGAGCGCGGTGGCGATGGAAGTGATCGTGACCTTGCCGAAGGTGAGGGAGAGACCGCCGATGCCGCAGATCAGGATCGTGGAAACCACGAACAGATTGCGGTTGTCCTCGAGGTCGACCTTCTGGACCATCTTCAGACCGGAAACGGCGATGAAGCCGTAGAGCGCGATGCACACGCCGCCCATGACGCAGCTCGGGATGGAGGCGAGGAAGGTGACGAAGGGAGAGAGGAAGGAGATCAGGATCGCGATGATCGCCGTGCAGAAGATCGTGATGACGGAAGCGTTGCCGGAGATCGCCACGCAGCCGATGGACTCGCCGTAGGTTGTGTTCGGGCAGCCGCCGAAGAACGCGCCCGCCATGGAGCCGATACCGTCGCCGAGCAGGGTGCGGGAGAGACCGGGATCTTCGAGAAGGTCTTTCTCAATGATGGAGGAAATATTCTTGTGGTCGGCGACATGCTCCGCGAAGACGACGAACGCGACGGGAATGTACGCGACCGCGATGGTGGCGAGGTAGATGCCGTTCATTTCGCCGAAGCCCTTGAAGGCCTGGACAAACGTGAAGTCGGGAACGCTGAAGAAGGTCTTCAGACCGACGCCGCCTTCCACGAGGGCGGAGAAGCCGGAGAAGTCAATGATCTTCATGGCGGAGATATCGGCAGCGTTGCCGATCAGGGTGAAGATGAGCGCGCAGCAGTAGCCCGCGAGAATGCCGATGATGAAGGGGATCATCTTCAGGGTCTTCTTGCCGTAGACGGAGCAGAGCATCGTGACCGCGAGGGTTACGAGACCGCAGACGATCGCGATTTTGTTGCCGCCGGTCGGGAAATCGATGGACTTTGACAGGTCGCCTGCCGCGTTGCCCGCGAGGGAAAGACCGATGATGGCGACCGTGGGACCGATGATGACGGCGGGCATGAGCTTATTGATCCAGCCGACGCCGACGAAGTGGACGATGATCGCGATCACGACGTAAACGAGACCCGCGAAAATCGCGCCGCACAGCAGACCGAGGAAGCCGAGCTGCGCGGATGCCGCGCCCGCGAACGCCGCGGACATCGAGCCGAGGAATGCGAAGGAGGAACCGAGGAACACGGGGCTCTTGAACCGGGTAAAGAGAAGGTACACGATGGAGCCGACGCCGGCGCCGAACAGAGCAGCCGAGGTGCTCATGCCGTTGCCGATGATCATGGGGACGGCGATCGTCGCCGCCATGATGGCAAGGAGCTGCTGGAACGCGAAGGCGATGAGTTGACCGCCCTTCGGCTTGTCTGCGGGCTGATAAATGAGTTTCATAAGTCCTCCGAAAAGATGTTGTTTTGGACAGAACGCGCCCGGGCATGAAAAAAGCCCAGCGCAAGGTTGGGCGGCAAAAAAACACAGGCAGACGTCCGACCTTGCCGGCATCGCGGTACCGGATTAAAGCTCGTTCTTTCCATCGATTAAGTATAGCATAACCGACTTTTTTTGTCAAGAAGCGACCCGAAAAAATCATGGACAAAAAACGGAATCGACTTTCGCGCTGACTTTATGGAAAACATGGAAAAGAACGAAGCGGCTTTTTTGATCCTTGCGCGCAGGAAATAAATGTGGTAGAATACGTTTCGAAACGAAAACCACGGAGAAGGATATGGCGGAGCTTGCGGTTTTTACGAATATGTGCGTGATCGAGAGGGACGGATACGTTCTCATGCAGGAGAGAGCGGACAAAAACTGGCCCGGCGTTGCCTTTCCGGGCGGGCACGTCGAACTCGGGGAATCCTTTACCGAAGCTGTCAAGCGCGAGGTGCGGGAGGAGACCGGGCTCACGATCGCGGATCCCGAGCTTTGCGGCGTCAAGCAGTTTTGGGACGACGACGGCGCGCGCTACGTCGTATTTCTGTATCGCACGTCGAGCTTTACGGGCGAGCTGCGGTCGTCGGAGGAGGGAAGGGTCTTCTGGGTCAAAAAGGAAGACGTCGGAAAAATGCGCCTGCCGAACGGCGTGCGCCCCATGCTTCCCGTCTTTTTCGGAGACTTCCCGCGGGAGCTCTTCTGGCGCGGCGGCGGTTTCGAGCTGCTGTGAGGTGTTGAGATTTTTTCACTGATTTGTAAATTTTGCCTTTTATCGCGGAAAACCTGCCCGAAAATCTCCGAAAGTGTTTGACAAACAATCTTTTTTGTGATATACTATCAAGGTATGCGGCACGGTTCGCTTTCAGCGGACCGCTTGACAGTCAGGAGCGCTTTATGCCGAGATTCTTTGTAGACTCATCCGCCTTTTCCGACGGGAAGATCACCGTTCGGGGAGACGACGCCGTCCACATCGGGCGCGTGCTCCGCATGAAGCCCGGCGAGTCCCTGACCGTCTGCGACGAATACGGCGTGGAATACGCGTGCGTCATCGCCGCGGTCGGGCAGGAGATTCTGCTTGACGCGCTTTCGTCGAAGCTCTCGGAGAACGAACCCCCGTACCGCGCGACGGTGTATCAATCCCTGGTGCGGAGCGAGCGTTTCGATACGGTTCTGATGAAAGCGACGGAGCTCGGCGTCTCGTCGGTCGTTCCCGTGATCGCGTCGCGCTGTACCGTAAAGCTCGAGCCGCGCGAATACGCGAAAAAGCGGGAACGCTGGCAGAGGATCCTCAGCGAAGCCGCGAAGCAGTGCGGCCGCGGTGCGATCCCGCGCGTATGCGATCCCATGCCGTTTTCCGACGCCGTGAAGGATGCGGCGAAAGCCGATCTCCCCCTCTTCTGTTACGAAGCGGGAGGCACGGCGCCCCTGCCCGAAATCTGCTCCTCAGTCCCATCTCCGGGGACCGTTTCCGTTTTCATCGGTCCGGAAGGCGGGTTCGAGCAGCGCGAAGCCGATGAAGCCGCGGCGGGCGGAATGAGGATGACTGGACTCGGAAACCGCATTCTCAGAACCGAAACGGCAGCCCCCTATGTGCTTGCCTGTCTTTCTTTCCGATACGAGCTGCCCGGCGGCTCCTCTCTTTGATGCTGAAAGGAGAAGGCTTGTTTCAAACAGGCCGATCATGAAATTGAATATGGCTACGAATATGGGAAAAACTAAAAAGAACGCCGTGACCACCGGCAAGAATAAAATCTCCGCCATGAGCAAGTCTTCCGCGGCGCACATCGTTCTCATCCGGATCCTCGTCATCATTTTAACGGACGTCATCGTGACCACGCTGTTCCGTTACGTCCGCGGGGAAGGCATGCGGGAGTACTATTTCCGCCTGAACACGCTTCCCGTCCTTCGGATCGTCTTCGGGGCGCTTCTTGCGTCGTCGGTCTGCTATCTCGTGATCACCCTTGTGAAAAAGATCGACACGTCCGCGCACTGGGTCACGCCCGCCATGCTGACCGCGCTCTTCCTCTACCTGACGGTCCTGACGGTCTTCTACGACAAATTCACGCAGACCCCGTTCCTTTTCTACACCATGACGATCATCGGCAGCGTTCTCTTCGCCGTCTACTATATCTACACAATCCTGCTTTATAAGAAATAAGATACCAAACATAAAGTTGCGATTTCCGGCTTGACTGATCGAAACCAATCCGTCAAGCCGTTCTTTTCCTCTTATGGCTTTTGGCGTTTTTCGGCGAAAAACGGACGGATTTTCGGGTAAAATTCCCCTCCAATCGTCATTCCGGAGACACAACACAAAAAAAACACACGATTTCTATGAAAAATTCCGATTTCCCTATTGAAAAAATACAAAAAATCATGTAGAATATAGTATAGTATTTACAAGGTATCAAAAATCAGACTTTCAGGAAGGGGCAAACCATGTCAAACCGTCTATTTCAGGGAATCATTCACCAAATGAGGGACGCTGTGGACCGTGTGATCGGCGTGATCGACGACAACGGCGTGATCATCGCGTGCAGCGAACTCGTAAAAATCGGCGAAATGAGACAGGGCGTGCGGGACGAGCTTGCCTATACGTCCGACGCCATTACCTCCGGCGGCTATACCTATAAGCCGATCGGAACGGGCTCCAAATGGGAATACATCGTTTTCATCGAGGGCGAGGACAAGTATGCCGAAAAGATCGCCACCATTCTCGCGGTTTCGCTTTCCAACATCAAGAATCTCTATGACGAAAAGTACGACAAGAATTCCTTCATCAAGAACATCATTCTCGACAACATTCTCCCGAGCGACATTTACATCAAGTCGAAGGAGCTCCGCTTCAACGCGGAAGAGAGCCGCGTCGTCTTCCTGATCAAGTTCCATTCCAAATCCGACGTGCTCTCGTTCGACATGGTGCAGAACATCTTCCCGGACAAGAACAAGGACTACGTCATCGCGACCGGCGAGCAGGACATCGTGCTCGTCAAGGAAGTCAAGCCCAACACCGACATCAAGGAAATCGAGAAGATCGCGAAGCAGATCGCCGATACGCTCAATTCCGAGTTCTACGTCAAGGTTTCGATCGGCATCGGCACGGTCGTCGACAACATCAAGGATCTCGCCCGCTCCTACAAAGAAGCGCAGGTCGCCTTTGAAGTCGGAAAAGTCTTCGACACCGAAAAGAACATCATCAGCTATGAAAATCTCGGCATCGGCCGCCTGATCTACCAGCTTCCGACGACGCTGTGCGAAATGTTTCTTCAGGAAGTCTTCAAGAACGGCTCGCTCGATTCCCTTGACCGCGAGACCCTCATGACGATCCAGTGCTTCTTCGAGAACAACCTCAACGTTTCGGAAACCTCCCGCAAGCTCTTCGTGCACCGCAATACGCTGGTGTACCGTCTTGAAAAGATCCGCAAGCTCACCGGCCTTGACCTCAGGGAATTCGATCACGCCATCACCTTCAAAGTCGCTCTCATGGTCAAGCGCTATCTTACCACCAAGCCGGTCAAGTATTGACCGAAAAAACGAATCGGATAAGCGGGGACTCCCGGCGCGTGCCGTCGGGCTTGTCCCTGCCTGTGTTTCTGTGAGGTTTTGTCTCACAATCGCCACAAAATGGCAAAAAAAGATCACATAAGTTCGGCGCAATGGACAGACTGCGGCATCCCTGACTCCCGCGGCTGTGCAGGTCGCATATCCCGCCGCCGAGTCTGCGGCTGAGGGTCGAAAGGTTTCTATGATTGACTTTGTGAATGTAAAAAAAGCGTATCCCAACGGGACCATCGCGCTCGGGGGGATCAATCTTCATATCGATGAAGGCGAATTCGTCTTTGTCTGCGGTCCTTCCGGCGCGGGCAAATCCACGATGATGAAGCTGCTCCTCAGAGAAGAGCGCATCACGTCCGGAAAGCTCACGGTCGGCAAATACGATCTCCAAAAGCTCTCAAATTTCCGGGTACCGTATTACAGGCGCGAGCTCGGCGTCGTGTTTCAGGATTTCCGTCTTTTCCCGAAAAAGACCGTGTTTGAAAACGTCGCGTTCGCGATGGAGGTCGTCGGCACGCCGCGTAAAATGATCGTCCGCCGCGTTCCCGCCATTCTCAATACCGTCAACCTCAACGGCAAACAGAATTCCTTCCCGAACGAGATCTCCGGCGGCGAGCAGCAGCGGGTCGCTTTGGCGCGCGCGCTGGCGAACAATCCGAAGGTGATCATCGCCGACGAGCCGACCGGCAACATCGACCCGCGCCTGTCGCTCGAAATCATGAGCCTGCTCATCAAGATCAACAAGCTCGGCAAGACCGTCATCGTCGTCACCCACGAAAAGGATCTCGTGGACTATTACAAGCAGCGTGTGGTCATGCTGAACAAGGGTCTTATAACGGAGGACCGGATAGGAGGTATGTACTGTGCGGAGGTATAATCCTTTCTATTTCATCGGTCAGGCGTTTGAGGGGCTTTGGCGCAACGGCGTCATGAGCTTCGCGTCCATTGCCGTTCTGATGAGCCTTCTCGTTGTGACCGGCGGGTTTACGCTGCTCGTCGCGAACATCAACAAAAACCTCGACGAATTCAACTCGATCAAGCAGATCGTCGTTTTCTGCGAGCAGGACGCGACCGACGAGGAAATCGCCGTGCTCGGCGATACCATCGGAAAACTGGACAACATCGAAAAGGTCCAGCACGTCACGAAAAAAGAGGGTCTTGAAAAAATGAAGGCGGAATATGAAGCGTACAGCGACGTATCCGAAGAAGACAACCCTCTTCCCGATTCCTTTGTCATCACCTATATCGACAACGAAAAGGTCTCCGACCTTGACTACCAGCTCAAAAATCTCGACGGAGTCGTGAAAGTCAACAACCGGCTTGACCTTGCCACGAAGATCGAGAGCTTCAAGCGGGGCGTCATGCTCGTCTTCGCATGGTTTCTCGTCATCCTCGGCGTCGTGAGCTTCTTTATCATCATGAATACGATCAAGCTCTCGGTGTTTTCACGCCGGAACGAGATTTCGATCATGCAGTACGTCGGCGCGACGGGATGGTTCATATCCCTGCCGTATATCATAGAAGGTATCATCATCGGTATCATCGCGTCTGTCGCGGCATATTTTATCGAATGGTACATTTACTTCTATATTGAAGAAATGGTTCATTCCAATCTGCAGTTCATCTCGTTTATTCCGTTCACGGAACTCAAGGGCACGGTGCTGCTCGGCTTCATCGCCATCGGCATCGGCGCGGGCATCATCGGGAGTTTGGTCTCCCTCGCGAGGTATCTCAGACAGTAAGCACCGGCGCATGGATCCGGTTTATTGATTGATTTTGACGGATATGAAAAAAAATCTGATTTTGAAAGCGCTTTGCGTCATTCTCGTTCTCACGACGGTTTTCCCGGTATCGCCCTCGCCCGTCTCGGCGGTCGCCGAGGCGAATACCGTTCCGACGGACGCCGTCGTTCAATCCCTGAACGATCAGCTTTCCGAGCTTGACCGCAAGAGGGGCGAGATCGACGCCGAGATCCGGTCGATTGTCGAGGAGCGCGGTTCTCTTTGGGAAGAGATCAACGCGTACGAGCGTCTCATCAACATCGACACGGAGAAAAAGCAGGCGGCGCAGAAGCTGGCGGATTACTACACGAAGCAGATCGAAGAGACCTCGCAGCGCATCGAGGAAACGACTGCCCGTCTCGAGGCGCAGGAAAACGCGTATTACGGCCGCATGGTCGACGCCTATATGGAGCAGGACGCCGACTTCATCGAACTGGTTCTGGGCGCCGCGGATCTGGTCGACTTTCTCACGAAGGTGGACTATGTCTCGAGCATCATCGAGAACGACAAGCGGATCATGACGCAGCTCGAAAAGGACCGCGCCACCCTTGCGGAAGCGGAAGCGCAGTATGAAAAAGCGCAGGCCGAGCAGATCAAGAACGTCAACGAATACGAGGCATCCATCAAGGAGCTCGCGAAGCTGCAGAACAGCGTCATCGAAGCCTACGAGCGTCTGCAGCAGGACGAGGAACAGCAGAGAATTTACGCGAACAACGTCCGCGAGTCCACCGAAGAGCTTAACGCGACCCTTGAAAAGCGTCTCGCGGACCTTGCCGCCGAGCAGGAACGCCAGCGCATCGCCGCTGCGGAACAGCGCAAGAAAGAGGCCGAGGAAGCTGCCGCTAGAGAGGCCGCCGCGAAAGCCGCGGCAGAGAAAGCCGCGGCGGAGAAAGCCGCGGCGGAGAAAGCAGCGGCGGAGAAAGCAGCGGCGGAGAAAGCAGCGGCGGAGAAAGCAGCGGCGGAAGAAGCGGCGGCACAGGCTGCGGCTGAGGAAGCGAATGCCGCCGAAGAGGCGGCCTGGCAGCCTGCGAACCCGGAACCGGTACAGCCCGAGCTGCCTCCGGACGAATGGTTTGTTACGGAGCAGGATCCGAACGTCGGGGGATGGCAGCCCGCCGAACCCGAGCCGCAGACACCGCCCGAAATTCCGGCGGAACCAGAACAGACGCCGTCGGAAGAGCACAATCCGGAATACATCACCGAGTGGACCGAGACCGTCCAGCCGGGCGGCGAGGGCACTTATTATGAGCCCGTCGACCCGGACAACGTCGATTATTCGTCCGGCGGTGTGTATCAGGGCTCGGAAGACAGCGCGCAGACCGCGTATTACATGCAGAATTATGAATACGGCGAGTACGTGGGGGGCAGTTTCTCCTGGGTGCTCGAACCGTACGCTGGCTATGAGGTGACCTCCGAGGTCGGAGAACGCGATCTCTTCGGTTATCATGATTTTCATTACGGAATCGATCTTGCCTGCAGCGAGGGAACGCCCATCCGTGCCGCCAACGCCGGAAAGGTCATCTTCAGCGAATGGCACGACAGCTACGGCAACTACGTCGTCGTGGACCACGGCGGCGGCATTACGACGACTTACGCCCACATGAAAGAGCGCGCCGTTTATGTCGGCCAATGGGTCGAAGCGGGCGATCTGATCGGCTATGTCGGCATGACCGGAACGGCCTCCGGCTTCCACCTGCATTTTGAGGTCCGTGTGGCCGGCGCCGTTCAGAATCCCCGCGACTGGTTCGATTTCGCAATCTGACAGAATGAACTCCCACACGGGAAAAGACTATGGAACAAGTATCTGTAAAAAAGACGGTCGTCATTTCGCTCATTCTGACGGCGATCGCGCTGATATCCGTTTTCGCCGCGCCTCTGTTCGCCGTTCACACGTTTGCCTCCCAGACGGCGGACTCGACGACCCGATCCTACGAGGATCAGATCGCGGACGCGGAACGCAGACAGCAGGAAGCGAAGGATGAGCTCGGAAAAATCTGGAACGACCAGTATTCCACGCACGAAAAGATCGAACAGCTCGATCTCGTCATTCAGCGCAACGCGGACTGGAAGCAGCTCGCGCAGGATTATGTTGAAAGCATCTACGCGCAGATCGACGAGAAGAACAGCGCGATCGAAGAAGTGACGGTCCGCATCGACAATCAGCGGCAGTCGCTGATGAACCACATGCGGGAAACCTATATGGAACAGGACGTCGACCTGATCGAGGTCCTGCTCAGCTCGAAAGGGCTCCTCGATTTTCTGGAAAAGCTCGATTACGTCGACGCGGTCCTGAACTACGACCGAAAACTCATCGCACAGCTCAACGAGGAAAAAGTGCTGCTCGAGCAGTACGAAGCGGCGCTGCACGACGCTGAGGCAAAGCAGGTCGAGGAAGTTCGGAAGTACGAGGCGATCATCCACGAGAACGAAGAGGCAAAACAGCTCAAGCTCCAGTACATGGAGGATCTTGAGAAAAACGAGAACCTCTGGCTCGAGGAATACGCCTACGCGAACGCCGAGACGGAAAAGCTCAACAACGAGCTGCAGGCCTACCTCGCCGAACTCGCGGAAAAAGAGCGAAAGGAAGCCGAGGCGCGCGCCCTTGCGGAGCAGCAGCATAAAGAAGCGCTCGCGCAGGCCGAAAGAGAAGCGTATGAGAAGGCACAGCGGGAAGCTCAGCAGCAGCAGGAGGCATACCGCTACAACGGCACGAACGCCTGCTGGCCGCTTCAGGCCGGTGTCTCGGGCCGCGTCTCCTCCGAGTGGGGATGGCGCTGGATTTGGGGGCTTCACGACAAGCATCTCGGCATCGATCTCGCCTGTCCGTCCGGTACGGAAGTCTACGCATACAGCGGCGGGACGGTGGTGACGAGCACCAACCATTACAGCTATGGGAATTATGTCGTGATCAACCACGGCAACGGCCTCACGACCCTCTATGCGCACATGGCGGACCGTCAGGTGAGCGCCGGGGACACCGTCGTCGCAGGTCAGCTCATCGGGCATGTCGGCCTGACCGGATCGACCTCCGGCTACCACCTCCACTTTGAGGTCCGCATCAACGGCGAAACGGTCAATCCGCGCGATTACATCGTTTTCCCATCGAATTGGGTCAACTGATGATCCTGTGATACGGCGCCTGCCGTACAACTTCTTTCCGAAAGAAGGAAAACTCTATCATGCAAAAGAAAATGCCCGTCTCCGCCGCGATCGTCATCGTGCTCTTGACCTGCCTCGCGACCTTCATGCTTTCCTTTATTTGCCTGCATACCGTGTTTGAGAAACGCTACCGCGCGAGAACCGTCGAACCGTACGGGAAAATCGGCGCGTACGACACGGCGGGCACGTCATCCGAAGGATCGTCCGGCGCGGAGAACGGGAATTCCGGCTTCATGCAGCGCGCGACGGCGAAACTCAGCGAAGTCGACGCGCTGTTCCGGCAGTATTATATAGGAGACCTGGACGACGATCTTCTGATCGACTGCATGATCGACGGCTATATCGCCGGCACGCTCGACAACTATGGGGCTTATTACAACACCGCCGAGTTCGAGGATTTCATGAGCGACCTCGAAGGTGAGATCGCCGGGATCGGGGTCAACGTCATTCAGAACGCGGACTACAAGTGCCTCGAGGTGCTGAGCGTCATTCCGGATTCACCCGCGATGGAAGCCGGCGTAGAGCCGGGCGACCTGATCTGGACGGTCGGAGAGGAAAAGGAATCCGTCGTTGTGCTCGGGTACTATCCTTCCATCGCAAAGCTCAGAGGAGCCGTGGGCACAGAGGCGATCTTCTCCGTGCGAAGAGGCGATCAGTACGAAGAAGAAGTCGATTTCCGCATCACCCGCGAGATCGTCAAGGAAGTCACCGTGATGTCCCACGTCTACGCGCCCGATCCGAGTATCGGAGTCGTACGGATTTCCGGCTTTGACGCCAGCACGCCGAAACAGTTTGTCGACGCGACGAAGGATCTCACCGATCAGGGATGCACCAGTCTCATCATCGATCTGCGCTATAATCCGGGCGGAGAGCTGAACTCCATTCTGACCGTTCTCGACTATATTCTCCCCGCAGGTCCCATCGTCCGGATCATGGATAAGGACGGCAACCAGGTACAGGCGTACAATTCCGGTCCGACCGAGCTGAGTATCCCGCTCGCGGTCCTTGTGAACGGTTCGACCGCGTCCGCGGCGGAGCTCTTTACCTCCGCTGTGCGCGATTACGAAAAAGCGATCATCGTCGGAACAACGACCTACGGCAAGGGCTGTATGCAGACGACCGTTCCGCTGTCTGACAACAGCGCGGTCTCCATCACCTACCGGATGTACAACCCGCCGTTCTCCGACAACTACCACGGGATCGGAATCGTACCCGACGTCGAGGTCGAGCTCGACGAGGAACTTCAGGGCAAGAACTTCTATAAAATCACCGACGAAGAAGACAATCAGCTCGCGGCGGCTGCGGCGGCGCTCCGATACTGACCGCGTGCGAAGCTTACTAAACGCAAATCAAGGAAGCGAGGATTTTCCATGGAAAAGAAGCATACCACCAAATATACGACCGAAGGGTACCGTGAGCTTGTCGACGAGCTGAATTACCTCAAAGGCGAGAAAACCGAGGAGGTCAAGAACAATCTGGCGTACGCGCGTTCGCTCGGAGATTTTTCCGAAAACAGCGAGCTGGACTCCGCGCGCGACGAACAGGGAAGAGTGGCCGCCCGAATTCTCGAGCTCGAGGATCTCATCAAGAAGGCGGAGATCATCGATGAAAACGACATCAAGGAAGACGTCGTCAACCTCGGTTCAACGGTAGTCGTCTATGATTACGATCTCGAAGATACGGTGGAATACGCGATCGTCGGCACGAACGAAGCCGATCCCATGAACGGGCGCATTTCCGACCGCTCTCCCATCGGCGCCGCCCTGCTGGCCAAAACCGTCGGGGATGAGGTCACCGTCAGCACGCCCGGCGGAGAGCTGAAATTCCGCATCGAACGGGTCGAGCGCACCAAGAACGTAAACTAAGGAGAAGAAAAATGGCAGAGAACATACAGAATCAGACCGCACCGCAGACAGAAGAGAACCTGAACGACCTCATCCGGGTCCGCAGAGAAAAGCTGAAGAACCTTCAGGACGACGGCCGCGATCCGTTTCAGATCCGCCGCTTCGACGTCACGCATCACAGCGAGGACGTGAAGGCGAATTTTGATGAACTTGAAGAAAAAGAAGTGACCGTAGCCGGCAGAATGATGTCGAAGCGCATCATGGGCAAAGCCTCGTTCGCGCATGTGCAGGATCTGACCGGAACGATCCAGATTTACGCGTCCCGCGATACGCTCGGCGAGGAAGCCTACGCGGAGTTCAAGAAGGACGACGTCGGCGATATCGTCGGCGTGAAGGGTCATGTCTTCCGCACCAAGATGGGGGAGATCTCCGTCCGCGCGACGGAATTCATCCTGCTTTCGAAGTCCCTCAAGCCCCTGCCGGAGAAGTTCCACGGACTCACGAACGTCGACCAGCGCTACCGTCAGCGGTACGTTGATCTCATCATCAATCCCGAATCGAAGGATACCCTCATCAAGCGCTCGAAGATCATCCGCGCCATTCGGAATTTCCTCGACGCGCAGGGATTCCTCGAAGTCGAAACGCCGATCCTCGTTTCCAACGCGGGCGGTGCGGCAGCCAGACCCTTCATCACCCACCACAACGCGCTTGACGAGGATTTCAAGCTCCGCATCTCGCTTGAGCTCTATCTCAAGCGTCTGATCGTCGGCGGGCTGGAGCGCGTGTACGAGATCGGGCGCGTGTTCCGCAACGAAGGCGTGGACACCCGCCACGACCCGCAGTTCACCCTGATGGAGCTGTATCAGGCGTACACCGATTACCACGGCATGATGGATCTGACCGAGAACATGTTCCGCACGGTCGCGAAAGAGGTGCTCGGCTCCACCAAGATCGTATTCAACGGCGTCGAGATGGATCTCGGCAAGCCGTTCGAGCGCATCACCATGGTCGACGCCGTCAAGAAGTATTCCGGCGTGGACTGGAATGAAATCGAAACCATCGAGGATGCCCGCAAGGCGGCTGCCGAACATAAAGTCGAATATGAAGAGAGACATACAAAGGGCGATATTCTGAACCTGTTCTTTGAGACTTTCGTCGAGGAACACCTCGTTCAGCCGACCTTCCTCATGGATCATCCCGTTGAAATCTCCCCGCTTACCAAGCGCAAGCCGGAGAACCCGGATTACGTCGAGCGGTTCGAATTCTTCATGAACGGCTGGGAAATGGCAAATGCCTATTCCGAGCTGAACGACCCGATCGATCAGAGAGCCCGCTTCGCCGCGCAGGACGCTCTTTCCGCGATGGGCGACGAAGAAGCGGAGCACACCGACGAAGACTTCCTCAACGCGCTCGAGATCGGCATGCCGCCCACGGGAGGCATCGGCTACGGCATCGACCGGATGTGCATGCTGTTTACCAATTCCCAGGCCATCCGGGACGTGATCCTGTTCCCGACGATGAAGACCGTCAAGACCGGCTCGGAGAAGAAGGACGGGGAACCCGCGGCGGAGGATAAGCTGGCGGAAGCGATCCCCGCGATCGAAGGCGCGCCGATCATTTCGGCTGAGAAGCCCGATTTTTCAAACGTGCGGATCGAGCCGCTGTTTGCGGACTATGTCGATTTCGAGACCTTCTCGAAGTCCGATTTCCGCGCGGTGAAGGTCCTCGCGTGCGAGGCCGTGCCGAAGTCGAAGAAACTGCTCAAGTTCACGCTGAACGACGGAACGGATACCCCTCGTACGATCCTGAGCGGCATTCATGCCTTCTACGAGCCGGAGCAGCTCGTCGGCAAGACCTGCATCGCGATCGTCAACCTGCCGCCGAGACCGATGATGGGAATCGAATCCTGCGGGATGCTGATCTCCGCAATCCACAAAGAAGGCGACGAGGAAAAACTACATCTTCTTCAAGTCGATCCGCATATCCCCGCGGGCGCGAAGCTGTATTGAGACAATATAATCGGGTTCACCCGTCGACTGCAGAAAAGCAAACTGATCTGCCTTTTGGAAACGCCGGAAAGTTTTTCCGGCGTTTCCGTTAAGAATTTGATCAAATAACCATCCCAAAGAACGAAAAAAGCATCTTTTGAAAGGAGCGTAAATATATGAAGGGAAAAAAAGCAACAAAACCGTGCAAGAGAATCTTTTCTTTCCTGCTGACGCTCGTTTTGACCGCGCTTGTCTTCACAGCTGCGGGCTGCCGCCGTTCGGCTTCCGATAAGGACAGCGTTGAGAAGGCTCTTCAACGGATATCCGAAGGGCAGGGAACGGAAGCGGCAGAGCCGGAATCGCTGCAAAAACCTGACGATCCGCTTTCCGACGATATCAACCGGCAGATTTCAGAACGTTCGAATATCGAAGTACTGGAGTCGACCGAGGAAAAAATAACGGTCAGAATTGATGCCCCCGATCTTTCCGCCGTCATCGAGGATCTGAAAAAAGCGGATTTCTCGGAAATGAACTATTCGGAAGGTGTGGAATACTGTAAAACCGTTATCTTGAACGCGCTGAATTCCGGAGAATACAAGACGGTAAGCAATACCGTTGATCTGAACTGTTCTTACGAAGACGGCGAGATGCGTGTGGAATATAACGACGATTATCTGAATGCGCTCTATCCCGGATTGTATGATTATCTGAATTCCGATCTTCAATCCGATTCATACGGATCGAGGTAAAATGCTATGAAGAAAACGATAACAGTGAGGTTGTTGTCTTACGTCCTTGTTTCGGCGCTTTTGCTGACCGGCTTCACGTTTCCCGCCGAAGCCGCAGACGAACACGAAATCGTATACGCGCCGTGCGTAAGCAACATCTGCAATCTGGCCAACGCTCGTTTGATCTGCATCGAGGACAGACTGTTTATGACGGCGGGAGAGATCGCTTCCGTCTCGGGGTATTCCGTAAGGGAAGAAGGGATCAACGGCGTTTCATTCGCAAGAGGACTTGATCAGTATACGTCCTCGTCTGCCGTTTACTATTCGGAGGAATACTGGCTGCCGATGGAAGAGACGCTGGGTCATCTTCAAACCGGCGTGTGTGCAATCAGGGACACGCTGGCGTTCCGGGGAAAAGAATGCACGGCGTACGAAATGTTCGATTATATCCGCCAAAACGCCTTCACCGCCAATAATGATATCAATACCTCAACAGGATTCCTGGACTCCCCTGTTCCCGCCATCAGCGGAGCATTATACGATATTCTGTTCTCCGGGAATATCTTTTCAAAAGCGGCATCCTACGCTGTGGGGATTTTTACGGATTCGGGAAGTTTTATTGAAGAACGCTACACGGATATCCTGTATAAGACCGTATACGCAAACACCACCGAGGATCTTTCGGATCTCGGATATAAAACCCTGACGGATTTTGAGGACATAAACGAAGCCGTCAGGGATCCGTATGAAAGCATTCTCCGCATCGATTCGATGGTCCAAAACGATAACTTGTATGACGATGATTTTTTCAAACAATACCTTGAGTATTATGCCTATACA
This sequence comes from Clostridia bacterium, assembly GCA_017540175.1. Lineage (GTDB taxonomy): Bacteria > Bacillota > Clostridia > Oscillospirales > CAG-272 > UMGS1696. The sequence goes on from JAFYBN010000099.1 coordinate 68,620, forward strand.
GATGAAGTAAAGACTTATCAAATTACCGACGCCGTTGATAAAGCGCTGGATCCCGGGGCTGAGGCCATAGAAGCTGTGTCCAAGGCATTATTGGGAGGTGATTACGTCGATATAAGCGGAATGGGAGTCGCTGATCTTCTGAAAGCACAACATCAGACAACCACTGTGATCAATTGCGCCGATTTGCCGCGAAATATGATCATGTATACGTTTTTTGACGGTCCGGGAGACACTTCTGCAGCGTCCGGCAGTATCCCGTCCTCCGCGCTTTCGCTGATAGACCGTTTCGCGGGATACTGGAGAAGCGATACCTATTTGCATGATTTTTTGCGTTTCGGAAACGGACTGCTCGATATCATTAAAAAGAGTCTCGTAAGCTCAGCGGGGAAAACAGCGGAAACGCTGCTCAATAATTATCTTACAGATGTATTTAATGTACACAATGCGAAATCCGGTCTCCTGCTGGAGATGGCCGCGTCGATCGTCGGTTATATCGGAAAAAGAGCCGGGTACGATAAACAGATGGATTATATCAACCATCTTGCGGAACTGATCGAACTGCAGAGCGACGCTCAAACTAAGTTTTATAAAAGCGTCGCCGCATATCCCTCGGACATGGAAGCCGCTTTGAAAGCCAAATACTGTGCCATCATGTATCTGAGATATGCGCAGATTTGCGCCGATTATCAGATCACTGCAAAGATTCCCGCCGATACCTGGAAAGAACAATGCGGCAGAACGATTTCCCATCTGCTTGATATTTCAGACTGCGACCTGACTTATCTGCCGGAAAACGAGATCATCCCGGGAAATGATTTCATCGAAAAATGTCCGACCGAGCCTGCCCCCTGGATATTGGTAACAGAAGCGTCCCATACGGAGGAGCCGGTTCCGAGGTATCCGGACGTTTATGATTTTAAAAGGGAGTTTTCCGTTCCCGCGATATACTGCCCCGGTGAAAACGTCGCCGCTTTCAACGATAAACTCCTCGGATACTGCCAACGGATCATTGACGATTTTCACAGACCCGAGAACGACGATCTGATAACACGGGTGTGGTTTACGTTCCAAACGGAAAACGCGATCGCCGCGATCAATATCCATACCGGCGCCGCCGTCGCGTATTCAGGCTACGGCTGGGGCGACAGCCGGATATTCTACTACGATTCCGCAAATGACGGGGAGATCGAAGACTGGCGTGAATATGTGAGCAGGATGGGCTATCATCCGGATTTAATGAAAAAAGCCATAAAGGATACTGACGTATATATCGGATTCACCACATCCGATGACTCCTGGGAAGTGAAATCTCCGGAGATCACCGGCGTTATGATCGGCGAAACGGAAAGCGAAGTGACGATATTCTGTTCTTACAACGACTGGGAACAGCAAGGCTCGCAAACCTTCACCTTGGAAATCCCCACGTCCCAGCTGCTGGAGAAGTACGGCAAATAACCGGCGGGATGCCGCTGCAGAAAAAATCAGCCGATCGACAAAAATCGGATCCACGGGAGCAAAGCTGTATCGACGGCTGTGTCCCTTCCTCCCACCCAACTGAAACAAAAAGCCCTCCCGGGACGCGTGTCGCGTGATCCCGGGAGGGCAATTTGTGTTTCCGATCTTTGCGCACGACCCGCGCGCGGTGCTTCGGTTACGGGAAGAACGAATTCTTTTGAACGTTGTCCTGCTTATCTGTCCAGACGGTAGAAACTGTGGTTAGAGTCCTCGTCCGGACGGTGCGTCCACATGCCGCGGGTGAAGTCCGGAATATCGACCGGCGCTCCGTTGTTCTGGATCGAGATTTCGGACAGCGGCGTGATCGCCATCCAAGCGGCGGTGTCGAAGGTATCGATCGGGGGAACCTCGCCGTTCTTCAGCGCGGTGAAATACGAGTCGAAGACCAGCCAGTCCATGCCGCCGTGTCCGGCTTTGACGCCGTCGTCGATGTATTTCTTCCAGACGGGATGCTCGTAAAGCTCGCGGTATTCCTTGACGTTGCCGTAGAAGCTGTGATCCCATTCGTTCGATTTGCCTTCGAGGAAGAAGCCGTCGCAGTTTTCGCTGAAATAGCCGTTCGTGCCGCGTACGGTGAAATTGCGCGAATAGTTGCGGGGCAGGGTGGTGTCGAGCGTCAGGGTGATGAGCTCGCCGCGCGCGCACTTGATGTTCGTCTTGACAATGTCGCCTTGGTTGAAGCGATAGGTGCGCAGTTCGGGATTGACCTTCTCGTTCTTCTCGGCGTAATCGTTCAGACCGAACGCGCCGGACGCCATCGAGGACAGACAGAGCATGCGGTTTCCGCGGTTGATGTCGAGGATCTTCGCGATCGGACCGAGCTCGTGGGTGGGATAGTTCTCGCAGTTGCGGTTCTTGTAATTGCGCAGCCGGTAGTGACGGTTTTCCTCGCCGAAGGCGATTTCGCTTCTGAGATCGTGCTGATACCCGCCCTCGCAGTGGACAATCTTGCCGAAAATGCCCTCGCGCACCATCCGCATGACCATCATCTCATTGCGGTCAAAGCAGCAGTTTTCGAGCATCATGCAGTGGATTCTGGTCTTTTCATAAGTCTCGACGAGGGACCAGCAGTCCTCGATGGAATACGCGCCGCCCACCTCGATCGCCGCCTGCTTGCCGCAGTTCATGGCGTAGATGGCGGCAGGGAGATGGTTCTCCCACGCGGAAAAGGCGAAGACCACGTCCACGTCGTCCCGTTCGATGAGAGCGCGGTAATCGGTTGTCTGCGCCACGTCGAAGCCGCGCTTTTCCCGGCAGATCTTTGCCGCGTGCGCGCAGCGGTCCTCGTAGGTGTCGCAGACCGCGGTGACCTCCACGTCGTCGCGCTCGCAGAGAATGTTTGCGACGTGCCATGTGCCGCGTCCGCCGAGACCGACGACGCCCACTCTGAATTCAGCCATATCATAACCTCCGGAGAGAAATAGTTCTTTTTGTCATTATATCAGGGGAACACGCCGAAGTCAAGCCCCAAATCGGACAAAAACGATCAGGTGCAGGTCCGGTGAGAATCCCGCGTCTTATCGGCCGTTCCCGCGTCCGTAAATATTTTCGTATCTTGCGCGAAAAACGCCGCCGAGCCGGGAAACAAGGATCTGCGCGGACACACCCGTGAAGAGTCCCGCGAGAATGCCGGCGATGAAGAGAACGGGGAGATAGAGAAAAACCGCGCCGGTGCGCAGAACGGCGGCGGCGACAAGGGTTTGTCCGAGGTTGTGCGCGAGAGAGCCGATCACGCTGACCGCCCAGATCTGCTTTTCGGTGACGAACCGCTTCAGAACAAGCGTCGCGATGAAGCAGAGCGTTCCGCCGGCAAGACTGTAGAGGAGCGCCATCGCCTGTCCGGAGAAGACTCCTCCAAGCAGGATCCGTGTGTACAGGATCCCCGCCGCGTCGACGGGGGACAGCAGAAACACGGCGACGACGGTCACGATGTTCGCGAGTCCGAGCTTGACCCCGGGGATCCCGACGGACAGCGGGATCATCAGCTCGATCACGAACAAAGAGAGCGCAACAGCGGCAAAGAGCGCGTCCAGAACGATGCGTTTCGCGCCGGAGGGAAGTTTTTTCATCCGCGCCTCCTTCTCATCCTGCCGTGCCGTCCGGCATCCCGGCGTCAGCCGCTGTGCCGGGGGATCGATCGGTGAGGATCATGAACTCGTGCGGCAGACAGACGATGGGAGCGAACGAAAGCCAGCCCATATTCACGCAGACGCCGTCGGGGCAGTCCGCCGAAACCACGCGGATCCTTCCCGGCTCGACCCGGACGGTGTTCTCGCCGAGCGGGGAAGTGACGGTAAACTCATACGGCTCCTCAACGTGGGACAGATCGATCGAACGGATCAGGGATCCGCTTTGGTAGAGCTTTGCGACCGTGCCGCGCGGCGGAAAGAGCTTCAGCGCGAGAAGTGCGGCGGCGCTCAACAGAAGCAGAGCGGCGAACAGGATGATCCAGAAGATGTTCTTCTGCAAAACGGTGGTTTTCATACCGGCATCTCACACATATATCCAAAGCTATCCAAAGCGGCGATTTGAAGACGCTTTTTTTCGCAGCGATTATCCGCGGCGATTCTTCATGGCGATTATTCATGGCGATTCTTCGCGTTTTCTTGGGAAATCGGGCGCAGAGTCTTGAAAATCGCGCCGGGATGGCATATAATAGGCATAACCGAAATCGAGAGGAGGCGTGCGCATGAACCACGACGAGCTGACGCGCATCTTCCGCGACCCGCCGACACTTGAAACGCCGCGGCTGACGCTCAGGCGCATGCTGAAAACCGACGCCGCGGACGTGTACGATTACGCGTCCCGTCCGGAGGTATCGCGCTACCTTCTTTGGAATCCCCATGAATCGGAAGCCTATTCCCGACGATACCTCGTATATCTGCAGACACGCTACCGCGCGGGGGATTTCTATGACTGGGCGGTCGTTTGGCGCAAAACCGGGAAAATGATCGGCACCTGCGGCTTTACGAACCTGCGCCTCGAAACGAATTCCGGCGAGATCGGCTATGTGCTCCATCCGGATTTCTGGGGCATGGGCGTCGCTCCGGAGGCCGTTCGGCGGATCCTCCGGTTCGGTTTTATGGATCTGCGCCTGCACAGGCTTGAAGCGCGCTATATGATCGGCAACGACCGGAGCCGCCGCGTCATGGAGAAGGTCGGCATGCAGTTCGAGGGCGTGAGCCGCGAAGCCGTTTTCGTGCGGGGCGAATATGTCTCCGTGGGGATCTGCTCCATTCTTTACGGGGAATGGCGGGATCTCTACCTGTGAGTGTCATGAGAAACGTGGCTGCCGCATGCGGACTTCGGTCGGCGCGCGGCGGCCCTTCTTTTATACGTTGAAGCGGAACAGAACGACGTCCCCGTCCTCGATGACATAGTCCTTGCCTTCGGAGCGGATCAGTCCTTTTTCGCGGGCGGCGTTCATCGAGCCGCACGCGATCAGATCGTCGTACGCCACGATTTCGGCGCGGATGAAACCGCGTTCGAAGTCCGAGTGGATCTTTCCCGCCGCCTGAGGCGCCTTGGTGCCCTTGACGATGGTCCATGCGCGGACCTCCTTCGGACCGGCGGTCAGATAGCTGATATAGCCGAGCAGGGAATAGCTCGCCCGGATGAGGCGGTCAAGACCGCTTTCCTCGATGCCGAGGTCGGCGAGGAAGAGCTTCTTTTCCTCCGGATCGAGCTCCGCGATCTCCGCCTCGATCCCCGCGCAGACCGGAATGACCTCCGCTCCCTCCGCGTCCGCGGCGGCTTTCAGGGCCTTGTACATTTCGTTGTCCTCGCTCACGCCCGCCGCTTCGTCCTCGCTGACGTTTGCGACGTAGAGGATCGGCTTTAAGGTCAGCAGATTCAGATCGGCGCACAGAGCCTGCTCGTCCTCCGTCAGGGGAACGGAACGCGCGGTTTTCCCCTCGTTCATCGCCTGCAGCAGCTTTTCGTAAAGAGCAAGCGAGGAGGCGAGGGTCTTGTCGCCCTTCATGAGCTTCTGAGTCTTGTCGATGCGCTTTTCAAGAACTTCGATGTCCGCGTAGATCAGCTCGAGATTGATTGTCTCAAGGTCGCGGACCGGATCGACCGTGCCGTCCACATGTATGATGTCCCCGTCCTCGAAGCAGCGCAGAACGTGAACGACCGCGTCGACGTCCCGGATATGGGAGAGGAATTTGTTTCCGAGGCCCTCGCCCTTCGAAGCGCCGCGCACGAGCCCCGCGATGTCCACGAATTCCACGGTCGCGGGGGTGTAGAGGGTGGGGTTGTACATTTCGGCGAGCTTGTCCAGTCTCGCGTCCGGGACCTGCACGACCCCGACGTTCGGGTCGATGGTGCAGAAGGGATAATTCGCGGACGGAGCTCCCGCTCCGGTCAGAGCGTTGAACAGGGTGCTTTTTCCCACGTTCGGGAGTCCGATGATGCCGAGCTTCATGTGGTATATCACGCCGCGGATGCGCGGCGTCCTTTCCGTATGCTTTCCGAATTTCATACATTATACTATATTTCGGACGGTTATGCAAGCGGAGGGGAGAAGTTTTTTCTGAAAAATCTCCGCGGAGGGAAAGATTCCTCGTTTTTAAGCTATCCTTCACCGACCGTTCACGCCGTTTTCACACAACAGGAATAAAATAAAACGCGGAGGGAAACCTGTAAAAAACGATGCAAAATCCATTGACAATTCCGGGAAAATGTGTTATGATAAAAATGTTATCATGAAGGAGGGTATTATGGTTTCTGAAGCAAAATACAGGCATGAGTTCAAATACTTCATCAATGCCTGTGACCGCGAGCTGCTTTCGAGACGCCTCGGAACTGTCATGAAGAAGGATCCGCATACGACCGCTGACGGTACATACGTGATCCGTTCCCTTTATTTTGACAATTTCACCGACACGGCGTACTTCGAAAAAGTGAACGGCGGCAATCCCAGGGCTAAATTCAGGATCCGGATATACAACGGTGACGACAGCTTCATTTCCCTCGAAAAGAAGGTGAAGTGCAACGACCTGACCCAGAAGCTTCAGGCGCGCATCACCCGGGAGGAATGCGAGAAGATCATCGCCGGCGATATCGACTGGATGCTGAACGACGGCAGGGGCGTCGTGGCCGAGCTTTACGCAAAGATGAGGGGAATCATGCTCAGGCCCAAGACGCTCGTCGAATATACCCGGACGCCGTTCATCTACGAACCCGCGGAGGTCCGCGTCACGCTTGACTGCGACATCCGCACCGGCATCTTTTCGAACAACCTGTTTGATCCTTTCCCCTGCGTCCCCACGGACAGCTTTGACGTTCTGGAAGTCAAGTACAACGAATTCCTTCCGAACGTCGTCCGCTATCTCATCAATCCCATCTGCCGCAGCCGCCAGTCCTCGTCCAAATATGAGATCTGCCGGCAGTTCGGCTGAGCCGCATCCTTCTGATTTCAAAAAACTATAATTACAATTATGAAAGGAACACCGCTATGTCATTCAGTGATATCTTAAAGAAGGGCTTTCTTGAAAACTTCCAGGGAGAATCCGACTGGCGCTTCATGCTCATTTCCCTCGTGATCGCGTTCGCGACCGGCATGTTCATCTTCTTCATCTATAAAATGACCTATCAGGGCGTCATGTACAACCGTCAGTTCGGCGTTTCCCTCGTCGCTCTTGATTTGATCGCCACGTTCATCATCCTCGGCGTTACGTCGAACGTCGTCCTGTCCCTCGGTATGGTCGGTGCTCTGTCCATCGTCCGTTTCCGTACGGCGATCAAAGATCCTCTTGACCTCGTGTTTCTGTTCTGGGCCATCGGCGTGGGCATCGTTCTCGGCGCCAACCTCTACCTCCTCGCCATCATCGGCACGCTCGTCGTCGGCATTATCCTCCTGATCTTCGTCAAGGCCAAAACCTCTCCTTCCGATTTCATCCTCGTCGTCGAATGCAAGGATGACGCCGCCGAGAAGAGAGCCGCCGAGATCGTCAAGGAAGGCGCGAAGAGATGCGCCATCAAGTCCAAGACCGTCGCGAGAGGCTACATCGAAGTCAGCTACGAAGTGAAGCTCGCCGGAGACGACACCGAATTCGTCAACAAGGTTTCCGCCGCGGAAGGCGTCGACAAGGCCGTTCTTGTCAGCTACAACGGCGACTACATGGCATAAGGAATCCATCTGATTTGAAAGACAACGCTGATTCATTGAATTGTGCTGAAATCCCGGATGGGCGGACGGATTCAAAAATACAAACGAAAGATTGAGGAATTGAAATGGGAACTAAACTGCTTGTGATTGACGACGATCCCAACATCTGCGATTTGCTGCGCTATTTCTTCGAAAACGAAGGCTACGAAGTGAAGACCGCCGGCGACGGCGTTGAGGGTCTGAGCTTTTTCAAAATGTACGAACCCGACCTCGTTCTGCTCGATCTGATGCTTCCGAAAAACAAGGACGGCAATCAGGTCTGCCGCGAGATCCGCGCGATCTCTTCCAAGCCGGTGATCATGATCACCGCGAAGGATGAGGTGCTCGATAAGGTCGTCGGACTTGAGCTCGGCGCGGACGACTATGTGGTCAAGCCCTTCGAGCTGAAGGAGCTGTCCGCCCGCGTCAAGGCTGTCCTCCGCCGGTATTCCGCGCACGACAACCAGAGCGACGATGAAACGATCAAGTTCGAGAACATGGAGATCTCGAAGCAGAAGTACGAGCTGAAGCTCAACGGCAAGGCGGTGGACATTCCGCCAAAGGAACTCGAGCTGCTCTACTTCCTCGCTTCGAACTTCAACCGCGTGTTCTCCCGCGATCAGCTTCTCGACAAGGTCTGGGGCTTCGACTATCTCGGAGACTCCCGCACCGTGGACGTTCACGTCAAGCGTCTGAGAGAAAAGCTCGAGGGCGTGAGCGACAAGTGGACGCTCAAAACGGTCTGGGGCGTCGGATACAAATTCGAGCTCATCCAGTAAAATTGCAGGGCGGACGAAAACCTCCGCCCTCTTCTTTTCCACCTCGAAAACAGTTTTTTAGCCTCGGATGCGGGACGGTATCATGTTTAAAAGTATATTTGTCAAGTATATTTCCGCGTTCATGCTGATCATCATCCTGTCGATTCTTCTGTCCGCGACGATCATCACGACGCTTGTGAACGTGTACGACGAGAACAATAAGACGCGTACGCTGGCGAGCGTGACGTACAACGCCTCGGACTATATCGTGAAGAATTACACGGAGAGCGGCGGCATCAGCTTCAACGATTATCTGAACACCTCGGTTTACCTGCTTCAGCCGGTTTTGGACGCGATGGTGGCGAGCATGGACAGCGTCGTGCTCTTTGTCTCCGACGGCGGCGGCGTCGTCAAGCTCGTGGGCGGCGGAGAGCAGGCGAAGACTTATGCGGGCGAGGACGGCGTGCTCAGCGAAGCGGAGCAGTTTTCCTATCCCGCGGAGCTGACCGCTCAGATCGCGAACGCCGAGCATATCTCCCGGTATGACACGCTGGACGGATTCTTCAAAGTGAAGCACCGCATCTACGTTCAGCCGATCTCCACGATCGACGGGCGCGTGGTCGGCTCCGTCATGGCGACGACGGCGAACGCCGACATGGACGAGCTGCTTGAGGCGATGATCAAGACCATGATCCTCTCGTCGCTCTGGCTGATGCTCGCGGCGCTGATCGCGGTGTATTTCATCACGGAACGCCTTGTGTCCCCCCTCCGTTCCATGAGCCGCGCCGCACGCGAATTCGCGAACGGGCATTTTGACGTGCGCGTTCCGACGAGCGGCAACGACGAAGTTGCCGAGCTTGCCGTCGCCTTCAACAACATGGCGTCGACCCTTCAGCACAGCGAGGAGACCCGACGGCTCTTCCTCGCGAACGTGTCCCACGATCTGAGAACGCCGATGACGACGATTTCCGGCTTCATCGACGCGATCCTTCAGGGCGTGATCCCGAAGGAGAAGATCCCGCATTATCTCGAGGTCATCCGTTCCGAAGTTCTCAGGCTGTCCAGACTCGTCTCGTCCCTGCTCGATCTGACGAAGATCCAGGCGGGCGAGCGGAAATTCAACATGGTGCCGATGGACATCTGTGAGCTCGGCCGTCAGATCATCTTCGCTTCGGAACAGAGACTGGAGGAGAAGAAGCTCGACGTCCGCTTTGACACGGAGCGCGACAATATGTACGTGCTCGCCGACCCGGACGCCATCCATCAGGTGCTCTACAATCTCTGCGATAACGCGATCAAGTTCTCAAAACAGGGCGGGCAGTATATCCTGTCCATTCGTGACGTCGGTGCGAAAACCGAGATCAGTGTTTACAACGAGGGCGACGGCATCTCTCCCGAGGATCTGCCCTTTGTCTTCGACCGCTTCTACAAGAGCGACAAGAGCCGCGGCCTCGACAAGACCGGCGTCGGGCTGGGCCTCTATATCTCCCGCGCGATCATCGAAGCGCACCGTGAACAGATCCGGGTGGACAGCGAGTACGGAAAATGGTGCCGCTTCACCTTTACGCTGCCGCGGACGAACTCTCCGAAGAATAAGAACGAACAGGAGAATGCATGATGGAGCTGTCCTATACCGCGACCTGCCTGTTCGGGCTTGAGGGGCTTCTCGGCGAAGAAATCGAAGCGCTCGGCTGCCGCCGGACCGTCAACATGGACGGCAGGATCACCTTTCTCGGCGACGAGAGCACGGCGGCGCGGGCGAACATCGGCCTGCGGTTTGCCGAGCGGCTCTATCTGCACCTCGGCTCGTTCGAGGCGAAAACCTTTACCGAACTGTTCGACGGCACGAAGGCGCTCCCGTGGGAGGAGTTCATCGGACGAGATGACGAATTCCCGGTGACGGGACACGCCGTGAAAAGCGCGCTGTTCTCCGTTCCGGACTGCCAGAGGATCATCAAAAAAGCGGTTTCCGTGCGGCTCGGCGGACATTACGGTCTCGAGCGCCTGCCGGAGACCGGACTCCGCTACCGGATCGAGTTTTTCATCTTCAAGGATACGGCAAATCTTATGATCGATCTCTCCGGCACCCCTCTGCACAAAAGGGGGTACCGTCCCGAGACCGTGGACGCGCCCATCCGGGAAACGCTTGCCGCCGCCATGGTCAAGCTCGCGCGCCCGCGGGAGGACGTGCTGCTCTGGGACCCCTTCTGCGGCTCGGGCACGATCGCCATCGAAGCCGTGCGGATGATGATGAACATCGCCCCAGGGATCGACAGAAGTTTTTCAGCCGAGAGCTATCCCGCTTTCCCGAAGACCCTGTGGGATCGCGCGCGGGAAGAAGCCCGCGATTTGATCCGGCATGACTCAGCCTTCGAGGCATACGCGACGGACATCGATCCGACGTGCGTGGACATCGCGCGCGCGGCGGCTGAGCGGGCGGGTGTGAGCAAGCGAATCACCCTCTTTCAGATGGACGCGCTCGATATCGACACGATGGGCAGACGAGGTACCGTCGTCACCAATCCTCCCTACGGAGACCGCCTCCTCACAAGGGAAGAAGCGGACGATCTCTACCGCGCGATGGGACAGGCGTTCCGAAGGCTCGGGAGATGGCAGATTTACGTCATCACACAAAGCGAGGACTTCGAGAAGCTCTACGGCCGGCGCGCCGACAAGATCCGCAAGCTCTACAACGGCATGATCCCCTGTTATTATTATCAGTTCTTTAAGCCTCCGAAAACTGAATAAAAGACGAAAACTCCGTCGATGCTTTCAAAAAAGCCGACGGAGTGTTTTCATGAAGGAAAGCGAAGTCCTCACGGAGGATTACGAACAAAACATTGCAAAAGTCGACACCGTCCTTTCGCCGGGGATGAATTATGATCTCGTCAAGCGGACGCTGCGCGTCGGAGAGGCGAGTCTCACGCTTTATTATCTCGAAGGCATGACCAAAACGGATTCGCTCGAAAAGCTCATCGTGCATTTCTGCACGGTGCAGGACTTCGGGGCGGGGAACGACGGCGACGCGCGTGCGTTCGCCGAGAGAAGCCTTCCCGCCGCGGACACTCTTGTTCTCTCCGACATAAAAGCTCTCGTCAGCGCGGTCCTGGGCGGCTCTACGCTTCTGTTCTGCGACGGGTTCGGCGCGCATGCCGTGCGGATCGATCTGAGGAGCTATCCCGCGCGTCCTTCGGAGGAGCCGGAGAACGACAAGGTCATGCGCGGGAGCCGGGACGGATTTGTCGAAACGCTGATCACGAACGTCTCCCTCATTCGCAGACGTATCAAAAATCCCGATCTTGTCGTCCGCCGCGTCACGGCGGGGAAGAGCACCGGAACCGATCTGGCGCTCTGCTATATGAAGGGCAGAGCGGACGAGGAATACGCAAAGGAGCTGGAAGAGCGTCTTGCCTCCCTCGACACGGATTCCCTCGTGCTCGGCCACGAAAGCATGGCGGAAGCCCTGATGCGAAAACAGTGGTACAATCCCTTTCCGAAATCCCGCGCGACGGAGCGTCCGGACGCCGCGGCGGCGACCATCCTCGAGGGTGGGATCATCGTTCTATGCGACAACAGCCCGGAAGCGATGATCTTCCCGACGACCCTGTTCCACTTTTTGCAGGAAACAGACGATTTCTATTTCTCGCCGCTGACGGGGACCTATCTGCGCCTTCTCAGACACTGCATATTCTGGCTGACCATGATCCTCACCCCGCTGTGGTATCTCGCGATGCATCACGGCGAGCTGCTCCCGCCCGCGCTGCATTTTGTGATCCCGTCCGATCCGGGCGACCTCCCCATCCTCGCGCAGATCATCCTGACGGAATTCGCGCTGGACGGCCTGAAGCTCGCGTCCCTGAACACGCCGAACGTGCTCGCGAGCTCGCTGTCCGTCGTCGGCGGGCTTCTGCTCGGCGATTTCGCCGTCACGGTCGGCTGGGTGTCACCGGACGTGATCCTCTATATGGCGTTCGTGTCCATCGCCAATTTCACCCAGTCAAGCTATGAGCTCGGCTATGCCTTCAAATACCTGCGCATCGTGACGCTGATTCTGACCGCCCTGTTCGACTGGATCGGCTTCGCGCTCGGGATCCTGCTCGGTTTTGTGCTCGCCGCGACCAACAGGACGCTTGACGGCAGACGTTGTTACCTCTATCCCCTCATCCCGTGGAACGGTCACGACATGGCAAGGCTCGTGTTCCGTCTGAAAAAGGACGACTGATCGCTTTCAGCGGCGGACAGGGCGTTTCTCCCGACGCCGCCCGGCGATCGAGCCGAGAACGGACGCGGGTAGGATCAGCAAGAGAAGAATGACGGACGCGCTGAAAGGGAAGCCGGATTCCGGGAGCGGAAAGAGGGAGAAGAGAAGCACCGCGGCAGAGTAGATCACACCCGCGAGCAGCCCCGCCGCGATCCCGTCCCGCGAAAAACGGACCGCGGCGACGCCGGCAATCAGCCCGCCGAGATAGAGGGCGGCCAGGGACAGCGGCTTCACGAAGGCGTTCGGGTCGTTCGTGCCGTTTACCGCGACGGCAAAGACGAGAAGCAGCGTCACGGCGGCGAGAAAGCCGAAGCCCGCTCCCCGCGCCGATCCCGCGAGAATGCCGGACGGTCTTGAGACGCTGTGCTTTGCTTTGTTCGCTTTCGCAGAAATCTTTCGCATAAAAAAACCTCCTGACGGAAGAATCCGATGGGATCCTATGCGTCGGGAGGCGTTTTTATGTGATTTTCCGCCGCGCTCAGTCCGCGTCTTCCGCGTGGACGTCGACGTTGCGGACGGCAGTGCGGAGAATGCGGATCTTGTTGCGTTCGTTGCTGGTTTCGATCAGAACGGTCTCGTCCTTGATGGAGACGATCTTTCCGATGATACCGCCGATGGTGGTGATCTCATCGCCGACCTGCAGGTTTTCGCGCATGCTGTTCTGTTCCTTCTCCTGTTTTTTCTGAGGACGGTACATGAGGAAATAGAAGATGGCGACCATCGCAACGAGCATCAAGAGGGTGGGGATAGGGCTGAAACCCGCGGCTGCCTGGGTCCCGGTCGCTGCGGCTTCACCGCCTGAGAGGAAATAGTACATACAGCGGCTCCTTGGTTTGGTTTGATTGATTTTCCCTATTATACACGATTGTGCCGCGGGTTTCAAGGAGTTTACCCGGAAATTTATAATAAGTTCAAAAATCGCCGTGCACCCGTCCGTACGCGCCGAGCAGGGCGATCAGTCCGAGGTAATCCTCGTCCCCGATCACGCCTCCCGAGCCGACGGCCCAACGGCCCCCGGCGTCCGAGGCGAGCTTTTCGACACGGGCGTAAACCTCTGCGGGAGCGCCGAGAGAATCCGTGCCGAGTCCCCCGAGGATGCGGATCCGGTCCCCGCAGCGCGCGAGATGCAGCTCGGCGTCCGATGGGGCAAACCACGCGGATTCCCCGCGCGCGAGCGCGTCGGCTGCCGTGTCGTCCATGCGGATGACGGGGAGATTCGAAGAGGAAGCGGATCCGTACGCGCAGAGCACGTCGGCGGATGCTTCCGCGAGCCGCGCGTGTTCGGGCTGATCGGTCATGACGCCGAAGCACAGGGAGGGGAAAGCGGCACGGGTCGATCCGAGAACTTCGAGCATCTCCCGCACACCGTTTTCATCCCTCCCGCGCAGATCGACGAATACCGCGTCCGCGCGCGTGCGTTCGGTGAGGGAGACAAGGGTGCTGATCTCATGCTCAGGCGTATTCCACAGCCGCGCGCCGCGCCGCCAGATCAGGGTCTCCGTGTGGCGGTGGGATATAAACGGCTCAAACAAAACAGGGGCGGAGCTTTTTCCCGCGAGAAAACGGAGAAACGCTTCTTTGTTTGCCATATCTTCTTCCTCTTCGACGGATTTCTATTTACCGGCTTATTTCTTTCTCAGTACCAAAACGTAATCAAGGTCTCCGGGTCTCCGAGGGGCTTTCCACGCGCCGCCCTCGTCCGGTCTGACTTCGCCGATTTCCGTATAGACGCCTGTTCTCGGATCAAACCACCGCGCGTCGTAAACGGCGTTTTCGTCCATTCCGAGCACTGTTCCGGCGTCGGTGTCCCGGCTGTACAGATAGATCACAACCGTCTCGTTTCCGACCGAAGCGGCGGCGTAATGCGCGCCATCGGTCTTGAAAACCTTCTCATTCTGAAAATCGGGCTTCAGGTTCCACCAGTCGAAGGTCTCGAAAAAGCGCCGCAGAATGCCCTGCTGCCATGCGGACTCAAAATCTACGGCTTTACTCCACCGCGCGGACTTGTCCTTCGGCGTGATTTTCTCAAGCCCGTCGTCCGAGGTCGTATTCATGTCGTAGGTGCCATTGTAGAGCCAGATATCCGCCGCGCCGTAGCCCACGCCCGCGAATCCGTCGAGCATGGAGATCCACGACTGCATCCGCGCTCCGGTGTCCTTCGTCCAGAGACCGCAGTACCGGCTTTCGTAATTGATCGCGACCTTTTCGCTTTCAAAGTAGTCGAGGGCGATTTTTCCGTTGTCCTGGCCATGAAGGTCCGGACTCCACTGCGCTGCCCACCAGTTGTGGCCCGTGCGTTGTGTCACCTCCGCGGAATAAAACGCGGAGCGGCCGCCGTTGTCCCTGTCCGCCGCCGTGGAACCCTCCCCCGTGACCGTCGTGTAGACCGCGTTCTCCTGATGGCAGGAGAGGGGATGGCAGTAGGCGTCATATTTATGCAGGTACTCCGCGATCTTCACCCACGGGTTGTTCGTAAAATCGTAGATCTTCTGATCCCCGCGTTCATGGTAGAAATCGTTGTCCGCCTCCTGCGCAAGCGTCCACATCACGGGATATGCACCATACCGCGCCGCCCAATACCGGGAGATCGCTTCGAGATATTCTTCGTCCTCCATCAGCTTGGCCGACATGCTGCTTGAGAAGAAAAACTCCGCGTTCGCGTGCACGAGTCCTTTTTCGGCGATGTACCGATAGTACCGGTCGTTCTGCTGAAAAGCCCTTACGTCGGACTCGTTCAGATCCCCGTCCGCGAGATTTGCCTGTGTTGCGATGGGCTCGGACTGGTAAACCGTGAAGCCCTGCTCGACGCGCTTGTCCACGATGTACTTGAAATGGGACTGCGCCCCGGTGTCTCCCGCGTGAGGACCCGCCGTGTCGTATTCCTCTTCATACATGTTCCAGTGCGTGTCCCCGAGGTAGAAGAAGGGCGTGCCGTCCGCGTAGACAAAATGCTTCGATCCGTTTGTCGTGACGAACCCGCGCTTGTAGATTTCAAGATCGCCCGCATAGGGCTTTGCCCTCACTGTTCCGCAATTGCCGTCGAGATCGGGGTCGTCCGGCGCCGAGGTGAGATACTCCCATTCGCCCGGCTCGGTCGGCGCGAACCGCACGACGAAGGTGCGTCCGCCGTCCCAGAAGCCGGGGATCTTCAGCGAGCCTCCGGTGCTTTTGTTCGTAAAAACGGCGTCGAATTTTGCGTAAAGCTGGGAGTTCGCGGGGTATTCGCGGCTTGACAGAAAGGTCAGATCGACGGCGATCCATGTTTCGGTTTCGTATGTCATGGAAAGTTCCTCCTTCGGTTTCGGAATTCTGAGCAAGTGAATCGGCAGGGCGTCATAGGAATTTGGCTCGGGCGGCGAAAAGGCGCTCCGTCGCTTCTCCCTACATTCTACCCGAACGCCTTCGGATTGTCAATCGATCCGGCAGAAAATCACAGAAAAACAATCCTTCAAAAAACCGAAGCCGCGGACGGCGGACGTCTGAGAACCCGGAAGAATACCGTCGCGATGCGCTTTCAGAAAAGCGGACGGCACATCCGGAGCGGGAAATTCCGCCTCGCATGTGCCGCAGCTGTTTTCACCATATTCAGAGGACTTGTGCGATCCGCATATGAAGCCGGTCAGCGCTGTAATATCCCCGACAATATAGGGGGAGCAGTCCGGTCGGTTTAGGCTCAGGCGTGGTCGTACTCGGTGTCGCGTTCCCGGAAGAGAAGCGAAATGCACCAGATGCCGGCCAGCGCGACTACCGTATAGATCAGACGCGCGAGAATGGAATCCTGCCCGCCGCAGATCCACGAGACGATGTCGAAGCGGAACAGCCCGACGGAGCCCCAGTTGAGCGCGCCGATGATGGCGAGGATCAGAGAAATTCGATCAAGCATTGTTTTGAACTCCTTTCGTAAGCTCTGCGCATATTCTTTCCCGCTCATGCCTCCGTTATGCGTCGCCCGGGAAAATTCCTTTGAAAATCCTGCCGTCCGCATGGAAAGCGGAGCGGATGCATAGGATTGCCCGTGCATTGCCGCGTATGCGAAATCGGGAGGCTTTTATGCTTGAGATGCTTTTGTCGTTTCTCTTCGGACTGGGGATCGGTTTTCCGGGCGTCATGCTTTCGTCGAACGGCGGCGGGCATTTCCCGCCCCCTCTGTCGAGAGAAGAAGAGACGCTTCTGTTCCGCAGGGCGAGGCATGAAGGCGATGAGGCAGCCCGCGGCAAGCTGATCGAGCACAACCTTCGTCTCGTCGCCCACATCGTGCGCAAATACTACGCCTCAAGTCCGGAAGAAGATGACCTCATCTCCATCGGGACGGTCGGACTGATCAAATCGGTGGATTCCTTCGACATCGACAACGGTGCCCGGTTCGCCACCTACGCCGCGAAGTGCATCCAGAACGAGATCCTTATGTATTTCCGTTCGCGCAAAAAATACCAGATGGAGGTTTCTCTCAACGACCCCATCGAAACCGATCGGGACGGGAGCGCTCTCACCTACGCGGACGTCGTCGCAACGGAGGACAACATTGCGGAGGAACTGGACGCGAAGATCAAAATCTCAAAGGCGGCGCGTTATATCATGCAAAACCTTGACGAGCGCGAGAGGGAGATCATCGTGACGCGCTACGGGCTCGACGGCGGCAAGCCCGCCACCCAGCGCGAAACCGCGGAAAAGCTCGGGATATCGCGCTCCTATGTGAGCCGCATCGAAAAAGCGGCGCTCGAGAAGATCCGAAAGATCCTGTAGAAAGCACACAGAGGGCTTTCGCGTACCAACTCAAGCGGAGGAGGTTGACGCGAAAGCCCTCTGTGAATCCTATGTACGGAGCAGTCTCAGCGCGCTGACTGCTCCGTGACCGCGGTCTCTATATCCAAGAACGGCACGCTCCGTTCCGGGTATATTGTGAACAAAAATCGTCTGAAATATGAAATGAAATGTCTTCCGGTGATCCGACGGTTCGGTCGTTCAGGTAAGCTCGTCGAAGATGCGCGTGCCATGCTTTTTGAGCCAGTTCAGCGACAGCGCAGCCCCGGCGCAGAGAAGGACGAGCACGACGGCGAGATAGACGAATGCCGGAATGGATGAGGAGACGGGCAGATACAAGAGAGCGATGGCAATGGCGACAGCCCATCCGCCGAACATCGAAACCATAATGGGCATACCCTGCTTGATGACGACTACCTCGGAGGTCCACGACAGGACCGGATGCTTCAGGTTCAGGATCAGACCAACGGACGCGTGCAGGCAGATGTAGACAACCGAAACGGCGCATATGAGGAACGCCTCTGCCGGGGAGAAACCGAGCACGAACGAAGTGACAGCCGCGCAGAGCAGGGCGGGGATTTCCGTTAATACGAGGTGGAGCGAGAGCTTTGAGACGAGCACGTCCCACGCGGGAACGGGCAGGGAGCGCAGGATCCAGAGCGTTCGTCCCTCAAGCGAGATCGACGGAGTTGAAATATAGACCATCGAAGCGATCATGCAGATGAGACCAGCGGCGGCAGCGGGAAGCCAGTTTGAGAGTGGTTCCGGCATGGTCGTGAACGCGGCGCGCATATCGTTCATCTTGATGAGCAGAAACACGGGCAGGGCAATGAAGAAAATCGTGCCGATGCCGCAGTTGAGCATGTAGTTCGCGTTCGAGACAAAGCGCTTCAGCTCGCGGGAAAAGAGCGCGCGCCGCACACCGGCGTTCTTGTGCGCCTTTTCGCGGTAGACCTTTTTCGTCCCTGTGCTTTTGTCCGTCACGATGCGCAGGAAGGTGCGCGACAGAATGACGAGCAGCAGGGCAAACAAAGCTCCGCTGAACAGGAGGAAGACAAAGAAGGGAAGAATCTCGCCCACCGCTCCTTTACCGAAGCAGTAGAAGGGATAGATCCATGAGTGCATCACGTCGGCGATCCGGTCGAGATTCCCGAGAACGGAGGCGAGGATCTTCTGCGCCTGAAAATAGACGACGTAATATACGGCGAGGAAAGCCAGCGACAGCACGACGGTGACGGCGCTCTTGTTCTTGACCCGTTTTGCGATGAGAGCGACTACCCATCCCAGAGCGCAGGTGAGCGTCGTGACGAAGAGGGCAAGAAGGAAGAACAAAAGGATCTGCAAAATCAAAGCGAGCGGGCTGGGGGACGCATGGATAATATAGACAACGACTGTGGGGATGTAGACCATTGCCTCAAAGAACAGCCCCGGGATCGCCGTTACCGTCAGCCGGACGAGCAGGATCTTTGACGGCGGGATCGGCATGGAAAGCAAAAGATCGTTGTCGGAGGCGCAGTACAGCGTGTGGTAGGTCGTGAAGACGCTGCCGAACACGCCGAGCAGCACCGCGATCAGTCCCATCATGGCAAAATACAGCCAATCGAGATTCATCTCCACGAGAGCCGGGCACAGAGATGCGGCAATCATCGAGAACATCACGGCGAAGATCAGAAAGAGGAAAAGATAGAGAACAATGAAGCCCGCGGCGCCTGCCTTCGACGGTTTTCGCTTATCCGAATTCTTCCGGTTCTTCGTGAATGTGTAGAGAAGCTCGAGAAACTGCTTTTTGAACAGCGCTTTCAGCATGTCAGTCCTCCAGTTCCAGGAAGACGGATTCCAGCGATTCGTCGCCCTTGACCTCTTCCATACTGCCGGAACGGACGAGACGGCCGTTCTTGATGATCACGACTTCGTCGCAGAGCTTTTCGGCGACTTCGAGAACGTGGGTGGAGAAGAAGATGGAGCCGCCCCGGTCACAGTGGGCGCGCATGAGCTCCTTCATGGTGTGGGCGGCCTTCGGGTCCAGCCCGACGAAGGGTTCGTCCATCAGAATGAGCTTGGGCTCGTGCATCAAGGCGGAGATCACGGCGAGCTTCTGCTTCATGCCGTGGGAATAGGAAGCGATCGGATTGGCAAAATCGGCGGTCAGCTCGAAGAGATCCCCGAGTTCGCGGACGGATGCCTGTCTTTTCTCGTCCGGTACGCCGAAAATATCTCCCACGAAATTCAAGTACTGGATGCCGCTCATAAAATCATACAGGTCGGGGTTGTCCGGGATGTAGGCGATGTTCCGTTTGACGTCGAGAGGATTCGACTTCACCGAAAAGCCCGCCGCTTCGATCTCGCCGGAATCAAAGGAGAGAATACCCGCGACGCATTTCAGCGTCGTTGTTTTGCCCGCGCCGTTGTGACCGATGAACGCGCAGATCTCACCGGGATCGATGCGCAGGCTCAGATCGTCAACGGCTTTCTTGTCGCCGTAGGTTTTGGTCAGGTGTTCGATTTTGAGCATGTCGGTTTCCTTCCTGAACGGTTGATTTTCTCAAAGATTATACCATTGAGAGGAACCGGTGTCAAGACCGGGCGCACGTTTCTTATCCAGTTTTAAGATTTTTAAGAAAGTCCGCGCTTTACCGCATTCCGGCGCTCGATGTTCGCGGTGACAAAAAACGGGACTGTCGCATTAACTCCCAAACCATGGAGAAATGCGACAGCCCGCTTGCTTTTCAGATCTGACAGCCGTACTTTTTCTCCTTTATCGAGGAGAAAAAGTACCAAAAAGAGGAACTCTTTCAAAGTCTTGGGTGTTCCG
>JAFYBN010000100.1 GCA_017540175.1 Clostridia bacterium
CATCAGATCCCGGATGGCGTTTTCATCTTCCACACAGTAGATCATAGGGAAAAACCTCCATTGTACACCTGTTTTCAGTATAAGGAGGTATTGTAAACTCTGTAATCTTTTTGGTGTAAAATCAAGGTAAAACGCAGGGAGGGAGATGAAGGGAGAGCGCACAGCGTGTACCGGCCGGGAGATTTCAAAGGGGCGCACCCCGAGTTCGGTTTCACCGAACTCAGTTGCCCGGGGTCATCCAATAGGGGGAGGGTTCCCCCTGCCCACCGGAAGAATCCAAAGAAACCGGCGGTTTCGTGGCAGAGGAATCCAAAGGGGACAGCGTTCCTTTTGGCACACGACTTTGCCCGCAAAGTCTAGTGTGTTATACCTTTGGGGATCGCTGGCGGCGGAAAGGGGATGCCGGTCAGCACCGACGTGAGCGGTTATGACTCCGTCCAGTGCGTAGAAGTCCCTCTCATGGGGAAGCAGACGTTTTATGCGCGGTATGGCAACATCATCGATCCGGCTCTAGCTGTGTTCGGGGTTGTATTGGTGTGCGTCGGCGCGTTCCTTCCCAAGAAGAGCAGACGGTGAAAGCCAAAAAAAATCAGCTCTGATCGATGAAGATCGGGCTGGTTTTTGTTTACGGCGTGGGGTGTTCCCTGCTCCAGCGGTCGGCGGTCCCATGCTCTCTCCGTGTGGGGCTTTCTTTGTTTAAGCGGTGAAATTTCTGCACACAGAACAGCCGCCCGGATTTTACTCCGAGCGGCCGATTTTGTGTATTCGGTTTCGCTTACTTCGCTACTTCCTCGCAGAAGATGCGGATCGCATGGGCGATCTCGCCTCGCGTGGCGTCATCGGTCGGACGGAGCATACCCACGGGGACATCCTCGAGCACGCCCGCGCCGCAGGCCCACTGGAGAGCAGAAACCGCCCAGTCGCTCCAGGTGAACGCGTCGTAGTAGCTGAGGATGTTCGTGTCTTCGCCGATACTCACGTCGCAGCCCTTGTACTTCGCGTAGCGATGGAGGATCGTCGCGAGCTGCTCGCGGGTCACGAGATCGCCGGGGCCGTAGCAGCCGTCGCCGTAACCGAGGACAATGCCGTGGGAGGCCGCCCATTCGACGCCGTCGGTGAACCATTCGCTGCCGGGAACATCCGTGAAGACGCCCGTGTAAGCCACGTCAGGCTTGCCCTCCATGCGGTGGAGAACGGTCACGATCATGCCTCTCGTCAGCGGGAGATTCTCGCCGAACTCGGTGTCGCTCATGCCGATCATGAGGTCGTTCCCGTAGACGAACTGAATGTCGTCAAAGAACGGCGAATCGGGGGTCACGTCGGTGAACGGGAGCTCGACAGTACCGCTCGGCACAGCCCCGGGTTCTTCGACAGAAGCGGGGGGGTCCCCGCCGGTCGGCTCTTCCGGTTTCGGGAAGAACGGGTTGCGCACCGCGGCGAACGTGGCGGCATAGACCGCGTCCCCCGTTACCGGCTCGACCGAAGGCGCCCACCCGCTGAAGACGAAGATCCATGCGCCGGAGCCCGGCTTTTCGGGCACGGCATGACGGGGCGTTTCACCGTAGGCGTACAGCTCGTTTTCCGTCCTGCCGTCGACGATCCACGTCACGGTATAGTGGTTGTGCGTCTCGTCAAAGACCGCCGTGTAGGCAGCGTCGCCGGTCACGGTTTCGACGGCGGGCGTCCATTCCCTGAACGTGTAGGTGTACTGCGCGTCCGCCGCCTTCTCCGGGTCGGCATGGCTCGGGGTCGTTCCGTATAGGTAGGTCTCTTTCTCTTCCTTGCCGTCGATCACCCAGGTCACCGTAAACTCCTTGAGAATCCACTTTGCGTAGAGTGTGATGTCTTCGGTGATCGGTGTCGAGAAGTCAAAGGGATCGGTGCAGTTCTTATCGGTATACCAGCCGCCGAAATCATAGCCGGTCTTCTCAGGGTCGGCGGGCTTTGCGACAGTATACCCGTAATCCACGACCTGGGAAGAGACGGCGGAGCCGCCATTTGTTTCGAACTTGACCACCGGCACGGAGGTGAGCAGGATCTTGCCGAAATCTTCCGCAACCGTCGCTGCATCGATCAAAACCCCGCCGTCCACAACCGTGATCGTCTTTTCGGAGTTGTAATAACCTTCGGCAGAGACAACAAGGGTGTACTTACCGGAAGGGAGTCTGGGCAGCGTCACTTTGCCGGATGCGTCGGCGACAAACTGATAGATCTCCGTGTCGGAGATGAGGTCTCCGACCTGTTCACCGTCAGCGGCAGTACCTTTGTGGATCTCGATCTGCGCAGGAACGGGAGCATCGGTCTTTTTGTCAGCGATATACCCGTAAATCTCAGGGCGGGTATCGACAGCTGCTTCGACCGCGCGCTTCGCATTCAGGATATGCATCCCGCCGGTCGTATGCGAACTGCGGATATTGTTATTTTTGTCCGTCCACGTGCTGGTGTTCGTCGCGGCAGTCCCGTCGGAGCAGTTGTCCTCGACAAGCTGCCGAACCTCGGAACCGGTCAGCGAAGGATTGACGGACCACGTCAGCGCGCACACCGCGGTGACCATGGGCGCCGCCATGGAGGTTCCGCTCAAAAGTGCATACCCGCCGTCCTGATATGCGGGCTTGGTATTTTTACAGACCGTACTGAAGACATCCGCTCCGGGGGCCGCGATCTCGCAGAGGTCGCCGCTTCCTCCGTCGGACCAAGGGCACAGAGTGCTCCCATGGTCGGCGCTGCCAGACTCGGACACTGCAGACACAACGATGATCCGATCCATGATATCGCTTTGCGAGACCTTGCTGCTCTTGTAACAATTCTCTTGGGTGATCGAGCAGAAAAAGCCGTTGTTTACATAATCCAATCCCTCGCTGAACTCGTTTCCGTTCCCCGCAGACTGGATCACAAGGAAATCGCTGCCCTTTTCCAGCAGGATTCCAATCGCTTTTGAGTATTCCTCCCCGTAGTACTTAATTGATGCATCACTCATGTGCACACCAGTAAGCTGCTGAGCACATCCCTGGGAATAATTGATCGCCTTTGCGCCTGCTTCCACTGTTTTGGTCAAGCCGTCAAAGTACTCGGCGTCTGAATACTCCCCCGCGACGTCATACCCTACAAGGGAGGCGTTGTTGTGCATGATCCCCGCGATGCCTTCCGTCCCGTTGTCCGCCGTCGCCGCCATGATCCCCGCGACATGCGTTCCGTGGTAGCGGGGCGTATCCACTTCGGAGAGTATGCTGATCCTTCCGGTCAGATCCGGATGATCGTCCTGAAAGCCCGAGTCGACAACGCCGATCGTGGTGTCCGTCAGGAAATCGCGCCCGCAGGAATCGTCATAATCCCACGCGTCATAGGCCTCGATCATGTCCAGCCACCAGTCGCGGGACTTGTCTCCGTCCCATCCGTCCGTAGACGTGGCCTGAGAGAGGTCAAAATTGTAAAAGTGCTCAAAACTGACGCTGTTGAGTCCATCGTATGCCGACACGAGCGCATCGGCATACTCCCGGAGTTCCTCCTCCGTGATATCGGCCAGCGAGCGCTCTCCCGCATAGGAGACCTTCTCGTCGGAAACCAGAGTATCCGGCAGCAGGACCTCCATCATGTCGAGGGAGTTCAGGTAGCCGACCATCTTTCCGCCGAGCGTAATCTCAACAAAGTCTTTTCTGTCCTCAAATGAGGTCTCGTCCGAGAAATAGAGATCCAGAACGTTGGCGACAAGGTATGCGTCCGGTCCCTCCGACGTTTCGGACGTTTCATCAGAAAACCATACGGGCTTCCGGATCAGCCGGGGGTCGTCCGCGGGATAGTCTCTGGTAAACACATAGCCGCTGTCGTAGTTCAGCTCGATCGATTCACTCGTGGTACTGCCGTCGGGGGTAGCCGCCGTGACTTTGAGAATATTCTTGCCGTTTTCAAGAAGGAGGTCGATCGAAAAATCGTTGCCCTCGCCCAGAGCCGGATAACCTGCCTCCGTTTTGTTCGCGGACGTGAGGGTGTATTCGACAGAGGAGATGGGCGAGTTGGAATACACGCAGCCGGATACGTTCCTGCTCACCACGTTGTCCGGGCTGTTATCGGCGTCGAGCAAGAGCCGGATGTAGACGTTCTCCCAACCGGCGCAGAGCGTGAGATCCGAGTAGACCGGAGCGGAAAAATCATAGTCTTCCGCCCCCTCCCCTTCCTCTTTCCAGCCGAGGAACATATACCCTTCCTTTACGGGATCGTCCGGCCTGATCACGCAGTCTCCGTGGAGGACTTTCTGCGCGTTGATTTCACTGCCGCCATCCGTATCAAAGGTGACAGTATGGAAGACCGGCCGGGCGTCGGCATCCACCGCATTTACCGGCACAGCCATCAAGAGAACCAGCGTCAGCAGGATACTGATAAACTTTCTGAGATTTTTCATGAAAAGACTCCTTTCAATCGCGCTCGGAAGAGTTCGGTCTGTTCCGGTTCTCCCCCTTGGCTAATATGGTCTCCGGAAGCGGTGTCTCCAGCAGACTATTTTCCTTATAAAATTATACCCGATTTCCGGTTGTTTGTCAAGATTTTGGGAAGATTTTGAAAATAATTATGATGTTTTTCCCGTAGGACTGGGGGAAACAATTCTCTGATTCCAACGAATACTGGAATCCCGTCAGAAGACAGTATATTCAACAGAGATTTACAGATTTGTAGTCATAGCTCAGACCCTTTCTTTGTCTGAGCGGTGCAGCTTTCTCACACCGCCCCCTTCAGCACCCCGCTGACCCTTGGCTGCCGCGTCGCGGGTCATGCGTCAGATACGCGCAGGTGCCCCGTATCGAGGGTCCGTGGTATCCAGCCCGAAACGGCGAGGGCAACCTTTCTGTCATCCGGAAAACGGTCCCGCAGCCTCCTTCCCGTCAAAACCGGGGGAGCTTGTCCAGCGTGACGGCGCGTTCGTGACAATAGACGGCTTTCAGATTCACCGGATCGTTTGCCTTGATGTGCATCGTGTGCCAAACCATGAAGAAGAGCCAGAGGTCCCCGTCTTCGATAAACTTTTCGAGCGGCGGAACATTGCCGCACTCGTGGATGCAGAGGGGCTTGTCCGTGACCTTTCCGCACCGGTTCCAGCCCGCGAGGTGGGTGGAATTGTCATAGGTGTCCGAGCCGACAAGGTCGCAGAATCCGTCCCCCGGATACCAGCCGTCCTTCACCTCGCCGCAGTATCCGAGAACCCAGATGAGGTTGTCGAGTCCCCATTCGGCAGCGAACCTGTTAAACATCAGCCGCCAGAGCTTCACGAAGTTGTCCGCACCGCCCTTGCCCCACCAGAACCACTGACCGTCGAATTCGTGAAAAGGACGCCAGAGCACGGGGACGTCCGCGTCCTTCAGCTGTTTCAGGGCTTCGGCGCAGCGATCCCAGCTCTTCATCATAGTCCTGTGTTCTTCGGTCGAGGGATCGAAAAGACGGTCAAAATCCGGATCGTCGTCCAGCGATTCCCGGTAGCCGCTCCCGTTCACGCCCGTGTGCCAGCAGATCGTGACGATGCCGCCCTTTTTGTCCCATGCTTTTGCCCGCTCGACCACGCCGTCGAAATCGTTGTTCATGAAATCAAGACCGCGGACGGCGGGCAGCTTCCCGGTCGTTTTTTCGATGTAATCCATCTCATAGTCGGGCGAGCCCATCCATGTGGATTCCATCTGCCCGGTCAGCATGACGTGTCCGAAGGAAGAGACAAGATATTCGTAAAGCGCCCGGGTCTTCGCGCCCGCGTTCGGATTCGATAACGGCATTCGTTTTTCCTCCCGTTGTTCATTCATTCGGAATTGCCGTTTTGCTTACGGCGCGTAATACGTCGCGATCTTCTCGATCGACTTGTTCAGGCTCTTTTTCATCTTGTTATACCGGGACGCGAGATCAGTGTCCTTCGCCACGATCATGTCGCGGATGAGGTACGGCGTCCTCTGGAAGAGGCTTTCGCCGAACATGAAGGAGAAATCGATCCCGGCTCCGGCGATCGTGATGTCCACCATGGCGGCGGTATCCTTATCGGAGCTGTATTTGCTCTTGAGCGCCACATCGTAGAACGCCGGATAGACAGTCTTGTAGGACTGTGCGGACAGCGCCTGCATGAGAGCGCCGACGAACTCTGCGTTCTGATAGGTCTTCGGGAGCACGAATACCGTATAGCGGTCGTGGATGCCGGTCAGATACGTTTCCTGTCCCTCGTCCCACTTCGGATAGGGCAGGATCCCGTAGGCGTCCTCCATCGACCGGAGCTGGTTGAACGCCACCCGGAACGGCATTCCGGCAACGGCGATTTTCGACTGGGCAAAATAGCTCTCGTAGGTGTCGGTCGGATACATAAAAGTCGTGGGCGTTTCGTAGGCAAGCCTGTAAACCTTTTCGAGGATCGAGACCGTCTTGTCGGTCATGATCTCCATCGTCACGTTCCCGTCCGCGTCCTTGCCGGAGATCGGCTGACCGAAGGCGGTAAGCCAGACGTCGTTGCTGTTCCACTCCTCGCAGGCATAGCCGTAGACATCGTCCACATCCGGCTGGCCGCTGCCGTTCACATCCTCATAGATGCCGGAGACGAGGTCGTAAAAGGCATC
>JAFYBN010000101.1 GCA_017540175.1 Clostridia bacterium
GAAGAAGCTGTCGTCGCCCTTCGCGAATTCGGTCCAGTTCTCACCGTCGGCGGAGACGAAGAGCGTCCACGCGTTCGGGGATCTGCCGTTGTAATCCGCGTTGTCGTTCGCGGTCGCCATGGTGAAGCCGTTCAGCGTGTAGACGCCGTCAAGCTTCGCAACGGCCTCGGCCGGGAACTGGTTGGTGCAGAACTTCGAGCCGGTGTTGCCGTCGAAGAGGTTTTCCGGACCTTCGCCGCCGAAGCTGCCCGTGCCGGAAACGAACTCGTAAGCGGTAATCACATTCTTGCCGGCAGCGGCGGCGTCAGCGGTTTCGAAGCTGGCCTTCGCCGGAGCGGCGGGAGCGGTTTCGCCGGAGGCGAGGAGGTAGAGAGCCGCGACTTCTTCGTGCGTCAGAGCCTTCTTGAAGATCGCGAACTCGTCGTACGCGGTGACAAGGTTGCCGTCAGCGTACGTGCCGGTGCCGTCCTGACCGATGTTGAACGGGAGACCGGAGTCGAAGGCAAGACCGTCGAAGCCGTTCTCTTCCTTGAATTCGGAAGCCGGATAGAAGTCCAGACCGTTGACGTAAATCTTGTACGTATTCGCGGCGCGGTCGACCACGAGCGCGAGGTGGTACCACTGACCGATGGAGGAGAAGCCGAATTCAGCCGGGATCATGCCGTAGCCGCATTCCTTGTCGGTGCGGCTGCCGCCGTCCGCGTTGATGTTGATCTTCCAGTTGTCGCCCTTCTGGGTAACAACGAAGCCCGGGTTGCCGCCGGCGGCCCAGTCCTTATTGGAGAAGAGCGCCTGGTCGCCGGAGCAGGAGTCCGTGTTGAACCAGCCGGCGATGGTGAAGGAATCCGTGCCGAAGGTGTAGCCGTCAAGGGAGACGTAACCGGCAGAGGAGTCCATCTTCACAGCCTTGCCGGAGATGCCGTCGACCGTGTCAACGGTGCCCTGAGCGGCGACGCTGTGACCCTTCGCGTCGGAAATGCCGTCGTCGAAGGAGATGTAAACGTCCGCGGTGTCAAGAACGGCCTTGCCGTCGGGGATGTTCGCGGGAAGCTCATAGGTGACGACTTCCGCGGTGGAGACGGTCGGAACGACTTCGTAGTCGAAGACCGTGTAATCCGCGACGAGCTCGATGTTGTCGATGATGAACGGGTTGCCCTGGTCACGGCTGTCCGAGTAATCCCAGAACATGTAGATGCCCCAGATGTCGCTCGGGTCAGCCGGGGTCAGCGCGTCAAGAGCGTCCCAGTTGGCGTTCTCGCGGACGGTGAAGTCCTTGATCGGGAAGGCGAAGAAGCCCGCCAGACCGTAGACGTCGCTGTTCTGCGCGTCGCCGAAGCAGCCGTCGCCGCCATGGGCGTATTCCGTCCAGTTCACGCCGTCGGACGAGAACCAGAACGGGCAGTCCCAAGCGCCGTCCACTTCATCGGTGGTGAACATGTTGCCTTCGTGCGTTACCGTGCCGAAGTTGGCCTTACGGAAGCCGACCTTGGAGAGGTCCATCCAAACGCGGAGATACTGAGCGTCCGGATAGGAGGTCGGGATGCCGTTCTGTTCGGTGCCGTAGAAATACAGACCGACGTTTTTGTTGCCGCTCGACGAAACGGAGATGCCCTTCGTTCCGTTGTAGCCGACGCCGTCGACGATTTCAGCGATGACTTCGTCGCCGTTGTCACCCGGGCTGTCCCAGTTGCCGGCGTACCAGTCGTAGACGTCCTCGTCCATGTTGTAGACGGGGTCGCCGCCCATTTCAAACGACGTGTAGCTGTCCACATCGGTGAAGAAGGTGGCGGAGGCCGCGACGGCAAGAAGAGCAGTCAGGAGCATTGCGAGGGAGATTTTCCAGAATGCTTTCATGGTGTTTCCTCCATTTTTTTGATTGAGAAAAACTCTCACATTGCATTATACCATAAAACCCGCGCGTAGTCAAGAGGGATGTGATAAAATCATGAACAATTCTTGGTTTTTGTCACGGTTTCGTAACGGGAATTATGAATACGGTTCAAAAATGCGGTAATCCTCCACGAGGGCGATCTCGTCCAGGTAGAAGTTCTCAGAGAGCATGGAGTCGTCCGCGTAGTCCCAATACATGTAGACGCCCGCGATCTCGTGCGCGGAAAACGGGATGCCGGTCGTCTCGCGCATCGCGAAGTCCTCCACGGGGAAGGCGAGCCAGCCTCTGAAATTCTTCACGGACGAATCCTGCGCCGCGCCGAAGCAGCCGTCGCCGCCGTGGGTCATGGTCTTCCAGCTGTTCGAGCCTTCTGCGAGATAATAGAATTTCAGGTCGGACCTGCCGTCGAAGTCGTCGGTGCTGTAGAGCTTGAAATCCTTCGTCACGAGCCCGAAGCACGCCTTGCGGAAGTCAATGCCGGTGAAGTCGACCCATACGCGCAGGTACGCGAAGTCTCCGAACGCTGTCGGGCAGGCGTTCGATTCCGTGGCGTAGAGGTAGATCCCCCGGTTCGAGTGGCTGGACGCGTCGGAGCGCACGGCGAGCGCGGTCGAGCCCTCATAGCCCCGGCCCTCGGCAAGCTCGCAGACCGTGTCGCGGATCATGCCCGCGCCGTTCCACTCGCCCGCGAACCAGTCCCCGTCCGGCGTGCCGCCGAAGACGCCGTTGTCGGCGGATCGGCGCAGGCGCCTCACGCTTTCGAAATCGGTGAACGTGCCGACGTAGGTCACGGGATTCTTCGAAGAATAGGGGATGATCTCGTATTTCTCGGTCCGGAACTCGGCGCGGATGGGCTCGCCCTCATGGCCCCAGCAGTCGATGGGATAGAGCTCGGCGGTGTAATCGCAGTCGTCCGCCAGTCCCGACATGAGCTGCGTCAGGGTCTCGGGCATGGGCTCGAAATAGTATTCGGAGAAGTATTTGATCTCCTGGTTCGATTTGGCGCTCTTCAGCGCGAGGCGGTAGCCGTAGACGCACGCGTCCGAAAACGCCTGCGGGTGGGTGAACTTCGCCTGGCTGTCGGTGACGTCCGAGACGGTGAGCGCGGCGTCCGGGGCGAAGTACGGCGGCGCGACGCTTTCCCCGCGGTCCGGGGTGTAGAGCCAGGTCGAGGGATCGGACGGCTTGTCGATGACATAGATGAGCTGCTTGTCCGGGTCGTCCGTGTTCGACGGGGTTTTGAAGAAATCGTCGGTCAGGATGTCGTAGGGAAGCACGCGCACGCGGTTTTCCGCGTCAGCCTCCACGATGTAGTACTGCGCCGCGTTTTCCTTGCCGGGGGGAAGGGTCCCGCCCGTCATGCCCCGCTCCATTTCAAAATAATAGAGCGTGCCGGTATTGAAGAGGGAATACTTGTCCTGCCATGCCGCGAGGGGATTGTTCATCGGGCCGTGGGAGTCGCCCGAGAAATTGACGACCTGCGGATAGGCGGCGTACGCCCGGTTCAGCGCGGCGGAATCCGGGGTGTACCACGACCGGCTGACGTAGACGGTGTTCTGGATGTGGTGGTGCTGGAAGGTGAAGATCGGCTTTTCGGGGTCGTCCTCCGCGGCGATCTTCAATTCTTCTTTTAGATGCTTGATCTGTTCCGCGGGGTAGTAGTTCGTGTTCCGCGGAGAGGTGCCGATGATGTGGAAGCCCTTGATCACAACGTGCGGATCGAGCGTGTCCGCCATGTGCGCAAGGAAGCCCGCCTCCTTGTCCGCGCCCAGATGCTCGTGGTTGCCCATCGCCGCGACGACGGTGGTCTCGGGCCGGATGTTCTTTTTGATGATGGCGTTGAGTACGGCGTATTCGTCCGCGTTGCCGAGGTTCGTGATGTCTCCCGCCATGATCAGGGCGTCCACCGTGTTGTAGGTCGGGTGGTTGTCCGCATAGCGGTAGGCGGACTCAAAGAGCTTGGCGAGCCGCTTGGCCTGCGGGGTGTCGTAGCTTGAGGTGATGTGGACGTCCGAGCAGACCGCGAGGCGCACGACGGGCACGAACCCCCGCATGGGATCGTCCTCCTCCGCGGCGGGGTCTTCCGTCCCGGAAGGCTCGGCAGGGTCTTCGGTCCCGGAAGGCTCGGCAGGGTCTTCGGTCCCGGCAGGCTCGGCGGGGTCTTCGGTCCCGGCAGGTTCGGCGGGGTCTTCGGTCCCGGAGGGTTCGGCGGGGTCCGTTTCCGCATCCCCGGCGCCGGGGTTGTCCGGTTCCTTCGGCTCCGTCTGCGCGGCGGGAGCGGGCTCGGTGTCCGCGGGCGCGGATTCATCCTCCTCCTTCGGGCCGCTTTTCGAACAGGCGGAGAAGCAGGTGAAAGCAAGCAGCGCGGCCAGCAGCAAAAGGAAGATCCGTTTCATTATTCACCCCGGAGCCAATCCATGCACTTTTCGTTGGTCTTGACGAAGAGTTTTTCGCTCCTCTTCTGCGCGGAGGCGTAGTTGCCGTTCGTCACGCCGACGCCGTAGCTCGTGATCGGAGTCATATTGTTGAAGGCGTAGCAGAGATCGTACGCCCGGACGGTGATGTAGTGACGCAGCAGCTCCGCGCTCTCGCGGTCTCTCACGCCCTTGCCGATGACGGTCTTCGAGATGTAGTCGTCCAGAACGTTGTCATAGGTGTAGGAGGCGAGGGCTTCGAGGAGCGTGCCGATGCGCGCGGTGTCCTGGCAGTCGGAGGGGACGAGGATCGCGTAGGGGTTCTGCACGTAAACCATGCCGTCCGTGTTTTCCTCAAGCGCGGGGAACGCGATGATGCCGTAGTCGTCTTCCTTGTCTCTGAGGTTGCGGAAGTCGCCGAGCAGGCGGCTGTAGAAGAGGCATTCGCCCGCCTTGAAGAGGTTTCTCGTATCGTCGTTCCGGCCGGGGATGGAAAGGGTCTTGTCGAGGATGATCTTGTGCATCCAGTCGCCGACCTCCATGACCTGATCCTGCGTGACGTCCATGACGTAGGTCTCCTGCGCTTCGTCATAATTGACGAGCCGCAGATTCGAGGAGTACAGGCTCGGCAGGTATTCGAACTCGCGTCCGCTCCAGCCGAAGATATCCTTGCCGATCTTCATCGTACCGTCGCCGTCCGCGTCCTTCGCGACCGTCTGCATCATGCTGTACATCTGGTCGAGGGTCCATTTGCCTTCGCGGGTGAGATCGTAGGGGGATTGGCTTATGCCGTTGTTCGTGAGCAGAAAGCCGTTGTAGAACATGACCGCCATGCTTTCATAGTGGTCCCAGCTGATGTCGAGATAGCCGTAGTACATCTTGTCGAAGAGCTTTAAGGTCTTCTGCGCGCCCTGGTCCCAGTAGGGCATCGTCATGTCGATCACGGGCAGATCCGAAATCGGAAGGACATAGTTCTGGGAAATGACGCCCATGCAGCTCGCGGCGATCACGTAGGCGAATCCGACGTCGCCGGAGCCGGAGGTCACGCTGCTCTTGACAAGGGTCACGGAGCCGTTGTTGTTCTCCTCGATGACCACGTTGTACCGGTCCTGCACCGCGATCTGGCGGTTGTAGAGATCGTCGAAGAACACGTCTCCCGTCAGTTCCTCGGAGGTAAAGCCGCTGAAATACTCGGTGCTGATGCCGTCGTTCGCGATGTTCAGCTTCCAGCCGTCGTAATCCTCGGTGGGAACGCGGTCGTAGTAGGTCAGGATCTGTTCCTCCTCGGCCTCGGGCGTCGTTTCGCCAGGTGCAGGCTCGCCGCCGGAGGATTTGGGCTGCTCCTTCGTCTCCTCCGCGGGCTTATCGGAGCAGGCGGACAGAACGGAGAGCAGCAGAAGAAGCGCGAGGAACAGGGAGAGGATGCGTGCGCTGTTTTTCATGGCAGTTTTCCTTTCGGTTTGATTTCGGGGACGGGCGGCGGTTTTCCTCAGTCGCCCCGGAGCGCCTTGAGGGTTTTTTCGTTGTTCTTCTGGAAGAGCTTTTCGTTTCTCTTCTGCGCGGAGGCGTAGTTGCCGTTGACCACGCCGACGCTGTACGCGGAGATCGGGGTCTTGTTGTCGAACGCGTAGCAGAGGTCGAACGCGCGTACGGTCATGTAGTACCTGAGGAGCTCCGCGCTTTCACGGTCGCGCACGCCCTTGCCGATGACGGTCTTTGAGACGTAGTCGTCGAGGATGTAATCGTAAGTGTACGCCCCGAGCGCCTCCAGCAGCGTGCCGATGCGTTCGGTGTCCGAGCAGTCGCAGGGGACGAGAATGGCGTAGGGGTTCTGCACGTACACCATGCCCTCGGTGTTCTCCTCGAGGGATGGGAACGCCACAACGCCGTAATCGTCCTCCTTGTCCCGGAGGTTGCGGAAGTCGCCCAGCAGCCGGCTGTAGAACAGGCATTTGCCGTCCTTGAAGAGCTTTCTCGTATCGTCGTTTCCGCCGGAGATCGAGAGCATTTTGTCGTTGATGATCTTGCCGATCTTTTCCCCGACCGCCATGACGGCGTCCTGCGTGACGTCCATAACGTAGGTTTCCTGCTCTTCGTCGTAGCGGATGAGGCGCAGATTCGAGGAGTACAGGCTCGGCAGATACTCGAAATCGCGTCCGCAGAAGCCGAAGATGTCCTTGCCCATCTTCATCTGACCGTCCCCGTCCGCGTCCTTCACGACCTTCTGCATCATGTCGTACATCGCGTCCAGCGTCCATTTTCCCTCGCGGGTCAGATCGTACGGGGTGGTGTTGATGCCGTTGTCCGTGAGCAGGAAGCCGTTGTAGAAGAGCACCGCCATGCTCTCGTAATGGTCCCAGCTGATGTCGATGTAGCCGTAGAACATCTTGCCGAAGAGCTTCAGGGTCTTCTGCGCGCCCTGATCCCAGTAGGGCTTCGTCATATCGATCGCCGGCAGGGACGTGATCGGAAGGATGTAGTTCTGGGAAATCAGTCCCATGCAGCTGCGCGCGATCACGTAGCCGAACCCGACGTCGCCGGAGCCGGAGGTGACGCAGCTCTTGATCATGTTCACGGAACCGTTGTTGATTTCCTCGAGCGTAATGTTGTACCGCTCCTGCACCGCGATCTGACGGTTATAGAGGTCGTCGAAGAACACGTCGCCCGTGAGTTCCTCGGAGGTGAAGCCGCTGAACCAGTCCGTGCTGATCCCGTCGTTCGCGATGTTCAGGGTCCAGCCGTCGTAATCCACGGTGGGAACGGCTTCGTAATAATGGATCTCGCCGTCCTCCGCCGCGGCCTCCTCCGATCCGGGGACGGCGTCTCCACCGGCAGCCGCGGTTTCCCGCGCGGCGCTCGGCTCGTCCTTTCCCGTTTCGGAGCAGGCGGCGAGCGGGGAAAGAAGCAGCGCGAGGACCAGGACGAGCGCGGTGCTGCGTCGTTTGGATTTCATGGGATTCCTCCTTTTGCCTTTTGGTCATCCTGCCGAATAACGCGGCGATCTGATAACCGGATACACTATTATATCACCAAAACCGGGGGCGTGTCAACTGTTCGATTCACAAATTGAGCAAAATTCGGTTGCGGAGTCCGTCCGCGCTCCCCGAACGGGGATCCGGCTCAGGAAACAGGCTCTTCAAATACCGTGTAATCTTCTACAAAGGCGATCTCGTCGAGATAGATCCGGTTGTTCACCATGGTGTCCGAATTCAGGCAGTAGTAGAAATAGAGGTCGGTGACGACGCAGTTTTCGTCGAGGGGCTCGAGCGAGGAGCGCTTCCACATCTGATCGAGCGGGAAGGCGAACCAGCCCTTCTTCCCTTTCACGGAGGAATCCTGCGCCGCGCCGAAGCATCCGTCCCCGCCGTGGCTCATTTCCACCCATTTGTCCGAGCCCTCCGCGCAGTACCAGAAGGGGGAGGGCGCGTCGTTGTCGTCGGTGCGGTAGGGAGAGTACTTCTGTCCGTTCACGACGACGCCGAAGCACGCCTTGCGCACCTCGATCTTCGTCGTGTCCCCGGTAAAGTCCATCCAGACCCGGAGATATTTCGACGAACCGATTTTTCCCGGCTCCGCGAGCGCGACACGGACCTCCGCGTTGTTGCCCGTGGTGGAGGCATCGAAATTCTTCCGTGAAACGCCGAGGGCGCTTGTGCCGCTGTATCCGCGTCCCTCGGCGATCGTGACGATCATGTCCTCCACGTGCGCTTCGGGCGAGACGTTGTTGTCCCATCCGCACCAGTCGAGGGCGGGCGCCGCCCCGTCGAAGTTCTCGATCACGCCGCTCGGCAGGGGACCGGCGTCCGCAGGCGGGGCGGGCGGGATCATGCGGCGCTCGTCCACGTAGGAGATATAGGTTTCGACGTCCCACGGATCGCTTTCCTTCAGAACGAAGACCCGCGCGCCGAGCATGTCCATGTCGCAGTAGCCCGTCTCGCTGACCGTGGAGCAGTAGCAGAGCATGATGCCGCCGAAGTCGACCATGTAGTCGTTGACGTGGTCGTGTCCGTTGACGACCGCCCGGACGTCTCCCCGCTCGACGAGGGCGGCGTAGAGCCCGGAATTGATCTCACTCGCGCAGACCGCCTCGCGCTTCTCCCCCGTCCACCGTGTGCCCGTGCCGTCGCGGTTGACCCACGCGAGATAGGATTCCTGCAGCGGGATGTGGAACGCCATGATCCCCGGGATCTTATGCCCGTATGCGCGCTCGAGCTGTTCCGAGGTCTCCGTGTACCACCGGATCTGGGACGGGCGGATATAGTCGTAAACGCTGTCGCGGAAGCCCTCGAAAATGCCGCGCACGGGGAGATAAGCGGCTTTCTCCGCGTCCGTGATATACTGCCCGGAATCGAGCATCCAGATGTTGAAGACCGGATTCTCGCCCTTCGCGTCGTAGATCGGCAGCACATAGTTGCCAACGCCGGGCAGGGAGGGGTCCCCCGCCTCGGACAGGCAGTGCGCGAAGGACTCGCAGATCTCCTGCT
The DNA here is from genome assembly GCA_017540175.1 of Clostridia bacterium. GTDB lineage: Bacteria > Bacillota > Clostridia > Oscillospirales > CAG-272 > UMGS1696. The sequence goes on from JAFYBN010000101.1 coordinate 8,790, forward strand.
GTTTTTCCTTCTTTAAGTTGTTCCCCTCGGCGTCGTGGTTGCCGTAGACGTGCGCCCACGGGATCCCCTTTTCCTCGAGGACGCCGTAGAGGCTTTCGGCGCATTTCCGGAAGGCCTCTTCGGTTTTCACGCCCCAGATGTTGTCGCCGTCGAAGAGGACGAGATCGGGGTTTTCGCGCTCGACGAGCAGGCGGATGTTGGTTTTCGCGAGCTCCGAGGCGCCCGTGCCCGTCACGTGGGTGTCGGAGAAGACGAGGATGTGGAATTCTCCGTCCTCACGGAAGCGCAGGCGGCGGGCGGGATCGGTCTCTGTGTACGGACCGTTTTCCGTTCCTTCGGCGGCCTGTCCGGCTCCGCCGCCGTTCGGATCATCCGTGGGTGCCGCGGCTGCCGCGGGCTCCGCGTCCGCCGCGTTCTCTGCGCCGCCCGCGTCGGCGTCGGTCGTCCCGGCGTCTTCGGGAGACGCCTCCTGTGCCGCGGGGGTGTTTTTTCCGGGTCCCGCGGGATCGTCGGCCGGATCAGCCGTCTTTGTGCCGCAGGCGGTCAAGCCCGCGCAGAGCAGGGCGAGCACAAGGGACAGCGCTCTCAGGCCGCGCCGCGAGGCCGAACGGGTGCTTCTTTTCATGATGTCGCTCCTTTGTTCGATTCGTGGGATCAGTTGTCCTCCGTCGTGATGCCGAGGCTTTCAAACGCTTTTTTCATGCTCTTCGAAAAGCTCTTGCGCGTGGAGGCGAAGGTCTTTGAGAGATTTTCGGGCGCGGTGTCCTTCAGGGTGGAGACCACGCTGCCCCAGTTGAACATCAGCCCGAGGTCGTAGCAGCGCGTCGAGAAGCAGATGTCGAGCATCCGCCCGCTTTCCACGTCGCGGGAATCGCGGGTCTTGACGCAGACGTCGTAATACGCGGTGAGAACGGAATCCTGCCCGGTCGCGCCGAGGACCTCGAGCACCTTGCCGAGGCGGTCGGTGTCGTCCGTCGTCTTCGGCACGATCATGAGGCCGGTGCCCTCGGCGACGTAGGTGTGGTAATCCTTCTGCGTCTCCTCGTACTTCGGCATCGGGATCACGCCGAAGTCGCGCTCGTTCACGCGGTAGACGCGCAGGAACGCGATGACCTCCGTCGCGAAGAGGGTATTGCCGTCGCGCAGTCCTGAGCTGATGAAGCCGATGTCGTGATAATAGCAGCTGTCCGATTTCATGAGCGCAAGGGTCTTGTCCCAGACGTTGTAGAAGCGCTCGTTTTCATAGGTCGCTACGGGGAGGCCCGCTTCGTTGATGCTCACGATCTTTTCTCCCGCCGCGAGCCACGAGGCGGCGAAGTTTTCCGAATGGGTGAGCAGACCCCAGCGGTCGTGCTTGTCCATCTTGCCGTCGCCGTTGACGTCGAGGACCGCCTTGTCCATCATCTCCTTCATTTTGTCCTGCGTCCACTGCCCGCTCTCCACAAGCTCGTAGGGGGATTCGAGCCCGACGTCGGTGTGGATCTGCTTGTCGAAGTAGATGACCCAGATCGCGTCCTTGTCGGCGATGGAGATGTCGGAGGCGACGAGGTAGTTCTTGCCGCCCATCGTGGTGTCCTCGATGGAGTGGTAGTCCCACCACGGGTGGGAGAGGTCGAGAGAGAGGTCGTTGAGGTCGAGGCAGAGGTTCGACATCGCCGAAGACGCCGCCTCCTTCTGCCTCAGCCAGCCCGCGGCGTACGCGCCGTCGCCCGAGGTCACGCTGCTGCGGAACAGCCCGGCGAGCTGGCCCGCGTCCCGTGCCGTCTGGGTGATCGTGATCCCGAGCAGGCTTTCGACAAGCAGATTGCGGTTGTAAAGGCGTCGTTCAGGGTTTCCCCGGTCAGCTCCTCGTACACGATCTCGTCCCATCCCCAGTTCTGGTTTGCGTACACAAGGGCGTTGAAGTTCCAGCCGTCGAAATTCGTGCCCTCGGGGACGCCGGTTCGCTCGGCGAGGGTGAGCTCGGTCTCCTCCGGCTCGGCATCCTCCTCGGGCGGATTCACCGCCGCGGGGGAGTCCGGAGTCTGATCGGTTTCACCGTTCTCCGCGCTCTTGCCCGAGCAGGAAAAGAGGGCGGGGAGAAGGAGGATGAGGATGAGAAGGAAAGCAAGGGTTCGTTTCATGGGGCACCTCCTGATGAGATTCCGCTGACGCGGAGTGAAATTTCGCTGCGCGGAGTGAAATTCGCCTGCGGCGAGTGAAGGTACAAACGCTGACGCGTTTGGGTACGGATTTTATTGCCCGGCGCGACTGCCGTGCTGACGCTGCGCACTCGGCGCGCTGGAGAGGTGGCACGCCGCAGGCGTGACGGAGAGGGCAATGTTCTGCCGTGACTCCTTCCGCCACCCGAGCGACCGGCTTCGCCGCTCACTCAGGCGGTCCCCCTCCCTCAGTGAGGGGGCTGAACGCTGCCCACGTGAGCAGGCTGTCGCAAATAGTCCCAAAAGTTTTCGTCCACCTTTTTCAAAAGGTGGTGGGGTGTCGGGGCAACGCCCTGACCCGAGGTCCGCAGACCTCGGAACACCCAAGCCCCAGAAAGAGTTCCTCTTTTTGGTCCTTTTTCTCCTCGATAAAGGAGAAAAAGGACAGCTGTCGGCTCTGAAAAGCAAGCGGGCTGTTGCATTTCTCCGTTTTCTGGAGTTAATGCGACAGCCCCTGCCAGCGAAGCTGGCTGAGGGAGTCA
>JAFYBN010000102.1 GCA_017540175.1 Clostridia bacterium
AGGGAGGGCGGCGTTTTTCCGTTTGCGGAAGGTAATCTCGCAGATCCGGCTTATTCCTCGGTCATGCGGATGAGCTGTGGGATGCACTGCTCGAATTTCACGCTGTACCAGTAATCCGGGTCGCCCATCGTGGCGCGGATGGAGTTGAGCACGTTTTCGGCGGCGATCCGCATCGCGTCCCGGAGGGCTTTGCCGCGGATGAGAGCGGCGAACATGACCGCGGCGAAGAGGTCGCCCGTTCCGTGGAAGGAGACGGGGATGTTCTCGTGGAAGTATTCCGTGAATTCGCCGGTTTCGCGCCGCAGGGCGATGATCCCCTGCTCGTTCGGGCGGCTTTCGTACCGCACGCCCGTGACGGCGGCGGTCTTTGCCCCGATCTCGCACAGTCCGGCGAGAAGGCGCTTGATATAGGCTTCGTCATAGGTCCCCGGCTCGCGGTATTCCTCGCCGAGCATGAGGGAGGCCTCCGTGATGTTCGGGACGATGACGTCCGCGCGGCCGCAGAGGTGCTTCATCGCGTCGACGATCTCGGGGCCGAAGCCCGTGTAAAGCTTGCCGTTGTCCGCCATCGCGGGGTCGGCGAATACCATGGCGGGCCTTATTTCGTCGATGAAGCTCTCGATCATGGCGGCCTGCTCGGGGGAGCCGAGGTAGCCGGTATAGAGGCCGTCGAAGGTCAGCCCCTCCTTCTTCCAGTGCGCGGTGACGGCGGGGATGTCCTCCGTGAGGTCGCGGAAGGTGAAACCCTTGAAGCCCGCCGTGTGGGTGGAGAGGACTGCTGTCGGAATGACGGCGCATTCGACGCCCATTGCGGAAATGACGGGAAGCGCGACGGTGACGGAGCATTTCCCGAAGCACGAGATATCCTGAATGGTAACGACTTTTTTCATAGTAAAATCCTCCGGTTGGGATCGGAAAAACGGTTTTTCCGCTGTTGTGCCCTATCATACCCCATATTTGGATATCATACTATACTCAATTCCGGATTTTTTTATATGACCAGATGGGGTGAGTGTCTTGACTTCGGGGGAAGGCGGGGGTATAATTACGGAAAACGCGGCTCCCGGCGGAGCGCGCGCTGCACGAGGAGGAACGCATGGAACGGAGCGACCCCGGCATCCCCGCATACCGGTTCATCTACGAAGATATCCGAAAAAAGATCATCGACGGCACCTATCCCACGGGGAGAAAACTGCCCTCGAAGCGCAGCGCCGCGGCGGATTACGGCGTCTCCGTCATCACCGCGGAGCACGCCTACGCCCTGCTTTGCGACGAGGGGTACGTCGAATCGCGGGAGCGGAGCGGCTATTTCGTTTCCTACCGCGCGCGGGACAGCTTCCCCGTGGGCGGCAGACGGGCGCTGCCCCCCGTGACGGAAGCGGAGGACGACGGGGGATCCTTTCCGCATTCGGTTTACGCGAAGACGGTGCGCCGCGTGCTCGCCGATTACGAGGGGCTTTTATACGAGAAATCCCCGGCGGGCGGTCTCCTTGTGCTTCGGCGGGCGATCGCGGATTACCTCGAGCGCAGCCGCGATATCCGCGCGGATCCCGCGCGCATTCTTGTCGGCTCCGGCGCGGAATATCTCTACGCCCTCATGACGCTCATCCTCGGCAGGGACCGCGTGTTTGCGGTGGAAAGCCCGTCCTACGGTCAGATCCTTCGGATCTACCGGGGCAGCGGCATCGAATGCGAGGAGCTGATGCTCACGCCGACGGGGATCGACAGCGCGGAGCTCGAACGCTCGAAGGCGCAGGTGCTCCACATCACGCCGTACCGGAGCTATCCGTCGCGGGTGACGGCGTCCGCGCCGAAACGGCGGGAATACGTCGAATGGGCGCGGGAGAGGGAGGGCTTTCTCATCGAGGACGACGTGGAATCCGAATTCTCCCCGGCGTCCCGCCCGACGGAGACCCTGTTCTCGCTCGCACCGGAGAGGGTCGTTTACCTCAACACCTTTTCGAGGACGATCTTTCCCTCCCTTCGCGCGGCGTATCTCATCCTGCCGGACGCGCTCGTACCCGCCTACGAGGAAAAAGCGTCCTTCCTCACCTGCACCGTCCCCGCGCTGGAGCAGTGCGTGATCGCGGAGCTGCTGGAGTCCGGCGATTTCGAGCGGAATCTCAATCGGATGCGGCGGAAACGGAAATCCGCCGAGCGGACAGCCGCTGCGAATCGCGAATAAGACCGGGAGGCGCCGGGCGGATCTCCGTCCCGAACAAACTGCCCCGCCTGCATCCGGGCACGCCAAATCGCTCTTGCATTTTTCCGCGCGATCTGCTATCATAACAGAAAACAGAGTTTTACAAGACCGAACGGAGGAAACCCATGCTTTCTTTTGAATGCGATTACAATGTCGGGGCGCATCCCGCCCTGCTCGCCCGCCTTGCCGAAACCAACCTCATCCCCGCGGTCGGCTACGGCTTCGATGAATTCTCAGATTCCGCGAAGGCGAAAATCCGCGCGGCGTGCGCCGATCCCGCAGCGGACGTGTGGTTTGCCGTCGGCGGCACGCAGGTGAATCTGCTCGCGATCTCTTCCATGCTCCGCCCGTTCGAGGGCGTGGTGTCGGCGGTCACGGGCCACATCAACGGACACGAGGCGGGCGCGATCGAATATACGGGCCATAAGGTCCTCACCCTGCCCCATCACGACGGCAAGCTGCGCGCCGACGAACTCACCGCGTATTTGGAGGGCTTTTTCGCCGACAAGGAGGGCGCGCCCCACATGGTGCAGCCCGGCATGGTCTACATCACCCACCCGACGGAATACGGCACGCTCTATACGAAAAAGGAGCTCGCCGAGATCCGCGCGGTGTGCGGCCGGTTCTCCCTCCCGCTCTATCTGGACGGCGCGCGGCTCGGGTACGCGCTCGCGTGCCCCTCGTCCGATGTGACGCTCCCCGATCTCGCCGCCCTCACGGACGCGTTTACGATCGGGGGGACCAAGTGCGGCGCTCTGATCGGGGAAGCCCTCGTCTTCCCGCGCGGAAAATCGCCCGCGGCGTTCTTCACTCAAATGAAGCAGCGCGGCGCGGTGCTCGCGAAGGGAAGGGCGGTCGGCGTTCAGTTCGACGCCCTGTTCACGGACGGGCTGTATGAGAGGATCGCCGCGGGCGCCATCGAAAAGGCGGAAAAGCTCCGGGCAGCGTTTCTGAGGCTCGGGTACCGGCTTCACATCGACGCGCCGACGAACCAGATCTTCGTCCTCGTGTCGAACGAGAGAATGGAAGCGCTCGCGCAGAGCGTGCGCTTCACCTGGTGGGAAAAAGCGGACGAGGGGCATTCCGTGATCCGCTTCGTCACGAGCTGGGCGACGACGGATGAGATCGCGGACGCCCTGATCTCCCTTCTCGAGAGCCATGGACAAGCCGTTTGATTTTTTGGTCGAGCGGCAGGAAGATCTCGTCGCGGCGGTCGAACGCTTCGGCATCGTCCCCCTGTTTCGCGGCTCGATTCCCGGCTTTTCCGTGGAGGAGCACGTCTCGCCCCGGGCGTGGTTCTCCGACGAGGAGGGCGTGTGGGAGTGGAAGGGACCCGTCATCCGCGCCGCAGGCTGTGCCTACGGGAAATTCTTCGAGAAAAAGGCGGCGTTCGTCAGCCGGGAGGTCTTTCCCGACCTCGCGAACCTGCGCCGCGACGGCTACGATTTCGACGCGCGCTTCGACGACGGGCTCGCCTCCTTCGCCGACCGCGATCTCTATAATTATATTGATAAAAACCAGCCCGTCGACACCCGGAAGCTGAAGGAGGCCTTCGGCGGCGGAAAGCGCGGCGGAGCGGCGAAAAAGGGATTTGAAACTTCGCTCGCCCGCCTCATGGCGCAGTGCTACGTCGTGATCGGCGATTTCCGCTATTCCCTCGACAGAAACGGCAGACCCTACGGCTGGGGCATCGCCGAATACGTCACGCCGGAGCGCCTCATGGGGGCGGCGTTTTCGGAGCGCGTTTACGCGCGGGAGCCGGAGGAATCCCTCCTCCGGCTGCTGCGTCTCTTGCGGTCCCTGCTGCCGGACGCGTCCGAAAAAGCTCTTCTTCGGTTCCTGCGGTGATGAAAATTTGAAGAAAATTTAAAAAATCCTTGACTTTCAGAAAAGTATATGCTATAATTATTCCCGAATTCAAATGCATAACTTGAAAGGAGTTATCAACAATGAAATTCACCGCGAAAATCCTCTCCGTGATCGTGATGCTTGCAGTGTTCGCGACTCTGCTGGTTGTTCCGACCGCGGCGGCGGAACCCCAGACCGTTGCGCACTGGAGATTCCAGAATGTTGACGGTTACTACACCGGCTCCGTTGAGGACGACAATCTTCACTTCGTCGACCTCTCCGGCAACGGCAACGACCTGCAGACTGTGGTCGCCGGCAACGGTGATCAGCTCGACATCTTCTCCTGGGACGACGGCTGCGATATGCCGAGCGTCAGAAGTGCGAGCGCGCTGAAGTTCGACAACACCAAGGCGAAAGCCGCGACCGTCGACCCCTACAATGCCGATGAGACGAGCTACACCGGCGGCTACACCTCCGGCAAGTACCTCGAAACCATCGACGGCGCTCCCATGAACTCCATGGACTTCGCCGAGGGCTGGACGGTTGAAATCGTCTTCAAGCTTTCCCCCGAACTCGACAACAACTACAACCGCTACACCGGTATCTTCTCCCGTCAGGGCGTGACCGAAGGTCCGAACGAACCTCCGCTCTCCCTTGCTCTCGCTGAGTGGGACAATGACGAAAACGGCGTCCTCGGCGGCGGCTACACGTGGCCTCAGTACGTCCACGTCGATCCCGACGACATGAAGACCAACGAAGAAATCGGCGAAGCTCAGATCTGGGCGAACGAATGGCACCACTACATGGTTTACTCCGACGGCGATATGTGGGAAGTCTACATCGACGGCGAGAGCTACCGTCTCGGCGGCGAGGCTGCCGCGATCAAGGTTGCCGATCCCAACTTCAAGTGGGAAGTCGGCGTCGGTCGTAAATGGGGCGGCGGTCACGAAGGTGACTCCAAGAACCCGAACGATCCCGAAGGCATGATCCGCCGTCTGTTCGCGGGTGACATCTCCGAAATCCGTGTCACCGCCGGCGCGCTTTCCATCGAAGACTCCCTCTTCATCAAGGGCGTGACCTATGATACCATCCCCGATCCCGTTCCCGGTCCCGGTCCCGATCCCGTTCCCGGCCCCGCTCCGAAGCCCAGCTTCGACTCCGTTGACGCTGCCGCTGCCGGCAAGGGCGTGATCTCCACCTACGAATTCGTTTCCGGCTCCGGCAGCTTCGGCGGCGAAGGTCCGGAAAACCTCTTCGACGGCGCGACCTCCACGAAGTTCTGCACCAACCAGTTCCCGGCCGAGGCTGTTGCGAAGCTCGACGGCGTTTACACGCTGAACGGCTTCACCATGGCGACCGCGAACGACAACGCGGATTACAACGGCAGATCCCCGAACGCGTGGACGCTCTTCGTCTCCGCCGACGGTGAGAACTGGACCGAATTCGCGAAGGGCGACGACAGCTTCTTC
>JAFYBN010000103.1 GCA_017540175.1 Clostridia bacterium
CTGACAGACTCCTTATCGGACTTGTTAGTCCATGGAACATGTAGTCATCCGTCAGCTCTCATTATACAGCCTGAGCAACGAGACGGCAATACTCCCGACTGGCTGTCGGGGCGGTAAACCGTTCATCTATATTGTAGGAGGAGAACATGAGATCGCTTTCCATCGGCAACAGCTTTTCCGAGGACGCGTGCGCGTATCTGCATCAGACGGCGGCGTCGGCGGGCGCGGACCTCGAATGCGTCAACCTCTACATCGGCGGCTGCTCCCTCGCGCTCCACGCGGAAAACCTCAGAGAAAACAAGCCGGACTATCTGCTCGAGGTCAACGGCAAAAGCACGGACCGGCATATTTCGATACCCGATGCGCTCGGGATGGGGGAATACGATTTTATCACCCTGCAGCAGGCGAGCCATTTCAGCGGAAAACCCGAGACGTATTTCCCGTACATCCGCGAGCTTTACGAAGCCTGCCGCAAGGCTCAGCCAGGTGCTGAGATCCTGATCCACGAGACCTGGGCGTATGAGCACACCTCGACCCACGGCGCTTTCCCGGATTACGGCTGCGATCAGTGCGTTATGTACGAAAGCCTGAAAAGCGCGTATGCCGACGCCGCGCGGGTACTCGGCGTGCGGCAGATCCCGGTGGGCGACGTCGTGCAGTTCTTCCGCGAAGGCGTGCCGGGCTTTGACGCTCTGCACGGAGAGGAGGCTCTCACGCGGGACGGGTTCCATCTTTCGATCCCGACGGGCCGGTTTATCGCCGCCCTTGTGTGGTTCGAAGTCTTCACGGGAAGCGACGCGCGCTCGGTGCGGTTTCTGCCCGACGGAATGGACGAGGAAAAGCGCGATTTCGTATCGCGGGAAGTCCATCGGGCGCTCGGCGCGCTTTGATTCTGGCACATTACACAAACTCGTCATCTTGTTTTTGGCAGTTTGCACCAAAGAATTTGCACAATTCGGCACAATTCCGTCCCTACGCGCATTGACACGGCATGTGAAATGTGTTAAAATGAACACAGTTCAAAAGAAACATATTTCACAGAATAGAGGTACCGCATGCTTTACCTGATCGACAGCGCGAATCTCGACGCCATCCGCACCTGCTGCGAATTCTATCCCGTCGCCGGCGTCACGACGAACCCGACCATCGTTTCCCGCGAAAAGAGCGATTTCCGCGAGCTGCTTCTTGCTCTCCGCCAGATCATCGGTCCGGAGCGGATGCTCCACGTGCAGACCACGGCGACCGAGGCGGAAGAGATCCTCCGTGAGGGCGAGATGATCCGCTCGCTCGTGGGCGACTTCTATCTCAAGATCCCGATCACCCGCGAAGGGCTCAAGGCGACGACCATGTGCAAAAAGCACGGCATCGGCGTGACCATGACGGCGATCTTCACCCAGCCGCAGGCGCTGCTTGCCGCGCGGGCCGGAGCCGATTTCGTCGCCCCCTACATCAACCGTCTTGACAACATCGTGTCCGACGGCGTCCGCGTCGTGGAAGAGATCGTTGAGATCTTCACGAAGTACTCCATCCCCACCAAGGTCCTCGCCGCGAGCTTTAAGAACGCGGAGCAGGTCCACAAGGTCGCCATCACCGGCGCGCACGCCGTGACGATCAATCCCGATCTGTTCGACACGCTGATCTACCACCCGCTCACCTATTACGCCATCGACGATTTCTCAAAGGACTGGGAAATGGCGTACGGGGACAAGAAGGTTTCGGATCTTCTTGGATAAGGGGTACGCGGCTTCTTTGAAAAGAAGCCTGCCAAGAAACTTCAAAAAACACGGGCAGCGGATCTCCGCGAAAGAGATCGAACTGCCCGTTTTCTGTTTGTCTTGTGCGCTCAGCCGAGGGTACACACGCCGTCGGCGGTGAATGTGATCTTGGCGCGGTAGTACGCCTTCATCGCGTCGATCATGTGCTTCGTGTCCGCCGTGCCGCCCGTTTCGTAGCAGGAGTGCATGGCGAGCTGGGCGAGTCCGATGTCCACGGTGGTCAGCGCGACGTGGGTATTGGCGATGGAGCCGAGGGTCCCGCCGCCCGCCATGTCGCTGCGGTTCGCGAAGACCTGCGTCGGCACGCCCGCCCTGCGGCAGATCTCGCCGAAGATCGCGGCGGAGACGGCGTCCGTGGTGTATTTTTGCGCGGCGTTCGATTTGATGACGACGCCCTCGTTCATGTGGGGCGCGTTCATCGGATCGGAAAGCTCCGGATGGTTCGGGTGACGCGCGTGCCCGTTGTCAGCGGAAACGAGGAAGGAAGAGGCGAGAGAGACGGGCAGGCTCAGCCCGAGCCGGTCCGCGATCCGTCTCAGCGTATCGTGCAGGAATTCCGACGCCGCGCCCTGCTTCGTCGCGCTGCCGGTCTCCTCGTTGTCGAAGGAGCAGTAAACCGGCACCGCCGCGCATTCGCCGGATACGGCCGCGTCGAGAAAGCCCATCAGAGTCGTGTAGGCGCACTGCAGATTGTCGATGCGCGGCGCGGAATAAAACTCCTCCCCCGCGCCCCAGATCGTCGGCTTCGTGCGGTTGTACAGGAAGAGATCGGCGGAGAGGATATCCTCTTCTGCGCAGCCGAGCTCGTCCGCGAGCAGGTGCTTCAGGGCGCCCTTGTGCTCCTTTGACGAGAACAGGGGCATGAGATCGACTGCCGGATTGTAGTTATAGCCGTTGTTGATTGTGCGGTTCATGTGGACGGCGACGTTCGGAATGAGGACGAGGTCGCGGTCGATCTTCACGAGCCGCGCCGAGATCGTGCCGCCGTCCTTCACCACGGCGCGTCCCGCGACGGACAGCGGGCGGTCGAACCAGGACGGCGCGACCATGCCGCCGTAGCCCTCGACGTTGAGCTTCACATATTTGCCGAACGCCTCTGCCTCCGCTTCGCTCTTGAGCTTATAGGTCGGGCTGTCGGTGTGACTTGCCGAAAGCAGGAACGAGCGTGCGCCCGTTTCCTCGGGCGGCAGGGCGAACGCGATCACGGACGACTGGTTGCGGGTGACGAAATACCGTCCGCCCGGGTCGAGCTCCCATTCCTCGCTTTCGTTCAGACGGCAGAAACCCGCCTCGCTCAGCCTTTTCGCGATCTCATCCACCGCGTGGAACGCGGTCGGGCTCGCCTCGATGAACCGGAGCAATCCCTCCGTCGCTTCTCTGTTTTCCTGTGTCATATGGGATGATCCTTTCTTAGTCCGAATTTCTTTGCCGTATTTGTTTCAAGCGTTTCTCGGCCCACTCCGTGAGCGGCCCGGCGATGGGCGGCGACAGCCTCTCCGGAAGCGCGTCAGGAGGGAACCACGCGAGCTCTTCGATCTCCTCGGGCTGTGCCCGGAGCGCGCCGGAATAATCCCGGCAGAGGTAGACGATGTCGATGTTCGAGACCTCGTCGCCGTTTGGATAGACATAATGGAGACGGGGACCGGACCAAATGCCGAAGAGCTCCATCCGGCCGGCGGTGAGTCCCGTTTCCTCAAACAGCTCCCGCCGCGCCGCCTCCTCCACGTCCTCGTCCGGCTCCACGCTGCCGCCCGGGTAACCCCATGCATGGTTGTCCGTCCGGCGTCCGAGCAGGACGCGGCCTTCGCCGTCCTCGACGATGATGGAAGCGCCGACCTGCAGAAGAAGCCGATGACCGACGAGCTTGCGCAGATTCATGATATAATCCGACATAGATTTCCTTTCTCTCATGCGGATGATCGCATCCGTTCGCCGACGCGCGGCTGATGACGGATCGGCGGGGGATGCCGCGGGACTTCGCCGGGAAGAAGACGGCACGCCGTTTCTTCGTGCAGAGAGGATCCCGCGCTGTTTCACCGTGCGGAGGGGATCCCGCCTCGGCCCCGCTTCACGTCGGTTATTCTCTCCCGTTCAGCGCTTCGGCAGGCTCCACTTCGTCCAGAGCAGGGAGGTGAATCCGTCGCTTTCGGCGCGCTGGTAGTACACGGTGACAAGGGAGCCGTCGGGCAGCTCCGCGGTCGCCGGGTAGCCGAGGTCGCCCGGCTCCGTCTCCGAGAGGACGCATTCGTCCGCCCACGTTTCCCCGCCGTCGTACGAGATGAGCGCGCGCTCTCCGAAGGGGACTTCCCTTCTACCGAACGAACAGATCACCGCGCCGGACGAATGGAGCAAAAGATGCGGCGGGGAGCCGGAGACGCCGAGGGAGATCATGGGGGACCATGTGATCCCTCCGTCGTCCGAGTGCGTTTCGTACATGGTGAAGCCGTGCGCGACGCCCGCTCCCTGCGCGCGGATCATGCCGAGCAGTCTGCCATGGGGCAGCTCGAGCACATGGGGCTCATGGAAATTGTCGGGCACGGTTCCCTCCGGGATGGAAAGCTCGCCGAGCTTTTCCCAGCTCCGCCCGCCGTCCGCACTCCGGTACGCGGCGATCGCCCCCGGGCTGACCTCGTCCGTGACGAACGCCTTGCCGAGGTAGACGAGGGAGCCGTCCCGGAGCAGTCCGGGACCGTGGGGCGCGGTGACGGGGACGCGGATCGTCTCCCCCCACGTCATGCCCCCGTCGTCCGAGAGCCGCACGAAGGAGCCTCCCCTTCCCGCCTCCTCCGGGATCTGCGGGTACGCGTCGAGCACGCCCGCCGCGCCGGGCCACACCGCGCGGATGCCCGCCGAGTATTCGTTCAGATAGGATTTCGCGGGGTGGCAGAACCACGTGACGAGGAGCCTTCCCCCGCCGAGGCTGACGATGCCCGCGTCCCGGTCGTCGAGGTAGGTGTCGTTCACCACCATGGGAATGCTCCAGGTGCGCCCCCCATCGAAGCTCTTATAGAGGCAGGTTTTGCCGAACGGGCAGACATGGCTGACGCGGAAGCCGGAATCGACCGCGTAGAGAACGCCGTTTTCGTCGACGGTCACGCTCGGCCAGCCGTGATAACGGAAAAAGCTGAGCGGGGTCCGGCAGACCGCTCCGCTTTCGGTTTTCGGATAGATGAGCATTTTGTCTTCTCCTTGTTAAGCGGTTCCGGGTTTTCCCCGCTCTCCCCGGCTGCGGGGATGCTCCGGAGCTTTTCTCTTTACCCTCTCTTCCGGATCGAAAAGAGCGCGTTCAGCACCGTCCAGAGCGAGGGGAAATACCGCATGATGTTCCAGACCCCGACGCCGTAAAAGCCGAATTCACGCGCCAGCCTCAGCTTTGCCTCGACGGAGCGCGCGTTCTCAAACCACACGACGTGCTCGACCGCGTCCGCATAAGTCCGGGGCCGGTCGTAATAGGAAAAGGTCGGAGACGCCGCCGCCTCGTCGTATGAAATCGCCGCGCCGCGGTCCAGCGCGAGCTCGACCGCCGCCGTATTCGAGAGGGAACGCGCCATCGATTCGCCGCGGACGTAGGGCAGAGCCCAGTCGTACCCGTAGTTCGGCATGCCGAGGAAGAGCTTTTCGGGCTCGATCTCGCTGACGGCGTATTCGACTACGCGGCGCACTTCCCCGAGGGGGGCGACGGCCAGAGGCGGTCCGTAGGTATAGCCCCATTCGTAGGTCATGAGCAGGGCGCGGTCCGCCGCGGCTCCGAGCGCTCTGTAATCGTGCGCCTCATATAAAAGCCCCGGCTGATCCCGGCGCACCTTCGGCGCGAGGGAGACGAAGAGGGGCATGCTTTCGGGGAGCGCGTCCCGCAGTCCCCCGAGAAAACGGGCGTAGGCGTCGGCGTACTCGGCGGGGATGTATTCGAAATCCACGTCCGCGCCGCCGTAGCCTTTTTCGGTCACCGCGCGGACGACTGCTTCCGTCACGGCGGCGGACAAATCCGGGTCGCCGAGCACCCTTGCCGCGAGTTCGGCGGAAAAGGTGCCTCCCTCGGTGAGCGAGGTCAGCACGAGCAGCGCCTCGGCGCCGTATTCCCCCGCCTCCCCGATCAAAAACTCTTCCCCGGACGGCGCAATGAGCGTCCCGTCCGGTCGGATACCGGTGGAAAAGACGGAGAGATACGTGAGGTACGGCAGGGTGCGCCGGAGGGCAGCGGGCTCGATGTTCGGATAGGCGTAGCCGACGGTCGAGAGACTGCCGAGCGGGGGCGCTTCGTAGGCGATGTTCAGGACCTGACCGGGATAAATGTCGGGCTCCCCGCCGAGGACGGGATTGTTCCGGTACAGCGCGAGCCTTGTGACGCCGTACCGCGCCGAAATGGAGGCAAGGGTGTCCCCGCCCACGACGGTATGCGTCGCCGTGGGGTAGAGGATCACAAGATCCTGTCCCACAGCGAGCCGGTTCGGGTCCGTCAGCAGATTGTCGGAAATGACGCGGGTCGGGGGAACACCGTACGCGCGCGCGACGGAAAAAATCGTGTCCCCCCTCCGGACGGTGTGAATGATCATGGGGCAAACCTCCCGGATCGTTTCGATAAGGGAGAATATGCCCGCCGCCCTTCTTTTATGCCTTTTTCTGTGGGAACGGGGCGGCCCCGCGTACCCCAAATCCCGCGGAAGACGCCCCGTCAGACGGATCGATTATTTCAGATAGATTTCGAGAACCGGGATGTCCGCGCCGAGCGGCTTGTAGATCGGGAGCGGGATGTCCACGGTCTTCTGCTCCGCGTTGTAATTGAAGCGCATTTCGGAGGCGTCGGACAAAATCTGGATGTATTCGACGTGCTCCGCGACCTCGCCCTGCAGGCGGATCTTGCCGAAGGGCCAGGAATACATGTGCAGGTACAGCCGCTTCGTTTCAGGATTGTAGGTGTAGCGGCAGTCCTTCGGGCATTCGAATTCGAGCGGCGCCTGCGTGCATCCGTAGATGGAACGGGAATGACGCTTCATCCACTTGCCGATGCCGCGCAGTCTGTCATACGCTCTCTCGTCGAATTCGCCTCTGCCGGTCGGGCCGACGTTGAGCAGCAGGTTGCCGCCCATGGACACGCAGTCGATGAGCATCTTCAGAAGCTGATCGACGCTCTTCCAGCTCTGCTCGTCGCGGTAATAGCCCCACGAGCCGGAGAAGGTGTGGCAGCCCTCCCAGACGACCGGAACGCCGTTGACCTTATACCATTCGTCGACCATGTACTGCTCGGGGGTCTTCACGTCCTGATCGATCTGGAGGCGGTCGTCGATCATGATCTTCGGGTTGATCGCGCGGATCTTTTCGATCAACTCTTCGCTGTGCCAGATCTCCTTGCCCTTGCCGGCGAAGCGGGCGTTCGGGCCGACGGAGAAGTCGAACCAGATGATATCGACGGGATCGTACTTTGTGAGCAGCTCCACCGTCTGGTTGTGGAGGTATTCGACGTAGCGCTCGATCTTGCGGTCCTTATCCCCGGCGATATACTCCTAGTTGTTGCGCATCGGGTGGCAGGCGTCGACCGTGTAATCCGGGTGGTGCCAGTCGAGCAGGGAGTGATAGAAGCCCGTTCTCAGCCCCTTCGCGCGGAAGGCGTCCACCATGGGGGTGAGGATGTCTTTGCCGTACGGGGTGTTCGTGGATTTGTAGTCGGTATAGGCGGAATCCCAGAGGCAGAAGCCCTCGTGGTGCTTCGTGGTGATGACGAAATACTTCATGCCTGCGTCCGCCGCGGCGGATGCCCAGAGCGTCGGGTCGTAAAGATCGGGATCGAAGTGTTTGAAATACTTTTCATCGTAGACCGCGGTCGGGATCTGCTCGTAATTCTTGAGCCATTCGTGCCGCGCGCCCAGCGCGTAAAGTCCCCAGTGGATGAACATGCCGAAACGGTCGTGCGTAAACCAGCTTGTGTCGCCCGGCGTCGGCGCGGGCTTCAGGACGGTCAGTTCTTCGAGTTTCATGGTTTCCTCCCATATTCCGGTTTTGATGCGGCAATGCCGTGCTTACAGGGTTAGATTATCATAAAACGGCGGAAAAATCAAGTTCTTTTCGGTAATTCTGCGAAAAACATTGGCTTTTGCGGATCAAAAAAAGGACGGGACCGCGATGCTTCTCCCTTTTTGGGGAGTTCGCACCGCCGTCCCGTCCGGTCGGTTTTGAGCGTTTGGTCTTTTTTCGGTCTGCGTCTGTGCGTTATATCGGAAGTTCATTTTCTCTTCCCGATCCACGCGCAGCCGAAAACGGCAAACAGCGCGATCCAGCCGCCGCCGATGAAGGACCCGCATCCGGATTTCGGAGCGGCTCCGGCTGCCGCCTTCGTTTCGGGGGTCGAGGCGGGGGGCTCTGCGGCGGGTTCGGTTTCGGGGGGCGGCGTTTCCGTTCCGGGCGCGGCGGTGACGGGATCCTCCGCTTTTGCGGGCTCTTCGGGCTGAGCCGGTTCTTCGGGCTGAGCCGGTTCCTCTGCTTTCGCGGGCTCCTGTGCGGCGGGCTCCTCCTGCGCGGGCTCGGCGTCCGTTCCCGCTTCGCCGCCGAGCGTGATCTTGTAGTAATTCCGTTTGCCGTTCGTGTAGCCCTCGGGAACGACCGCCACGACGGGCTCGGGGTAGTTCTTGTTCGCGAGCAGGAAGAGGTCGCGCAGATAGAAGGCTTCTCCCGCGCCGAGCGTGCCCGCCGGAATGATCTCCTTCCAGAGGAAATTCGCCTCGTAGGTCGTCACCTTCGTCGTCTCGTCCCGGGTGATCAGCCAGTCATAGGCGGTCGAGCATTCCTCCGTGTCGTCCTCGGTCGTCTCCTGGAAGCTCCACGAAACGCCGTCGTTGTCAAGGCCGAACAGGATGCGCGCGCGGGTGTCGTCGTTCGGGACGGAAACCACGTGGAAGATGATGGAATCGCCCCGCCAGATCGCCGCGTCCATTTCGGGGTTGTAGTGCTCGGAATCCGTGACCCTCGCGCAGTAGTAGAAGGCCGTATCGGTCCAGCGCATGTATATGTCGAGGTTCGAGATCATCACGGACGGGTCGTCGAGGAGCCCCTCGTAGCCGGGGTCCGTTTCGGCATAGTCCTTCATCTGCGCGCCCTCGAGGTGGATGACGGGATCACCCCATCCCTCCGACGGATCGAACACGCCGTCGATCACGGGCGCCTTGTCCGTCCGGTCCGCCGTCACTTCCTTGAGGGAAAGCGCGCCCGCGGAAACCGAGGAGGCGAGGAGCAGCAGAAACAGCGCTGCCGTGAAAACAGAAATCGCTTTTTTGAACATGGGTGATTCTCCTTTCAAATTGTCCGGTGATATTGTCAGGGATCAGGCCGATCGCTTCGTCCCCCGCGGTCCGCGGGAGTGGATTTCGAAGAAGACGCCCGCGGAGGGGGGGACGCTCCCGCCTTGTCGGACGTCCTCGGGCTTGCGTTATTTCTCCTTCGGAGCGGAGGGCTTGTCCCCCCTCTTTTCCTTCAGGATCTTCGCGTAGATCTTCTTTTCGTTATAGAACAGGAAAAGCACGCCGCCGAGCAGGCACACCGCCGCCGCCGTGATCGCCGTGATCCGGTAGCCGAGTCCCGTCTCCTTGCCGATGGTGGCGAACGAGGTCACAAGAAGCATCGCGACGGACTGCCCGAGCTTGAACGCGAAGGTCCGCGCCGCGTAGAACATGCCGCTGCGGTTCTCGCCGGTCTCCAGCGCGTCGTATTCCGCGATGTCCGCGACGACCGCCTGCGGAAGAATGCCGAAAATCGCCATGGCGGGCGCGGCAAGGGCGCAGAGGATATAGCCCTGCACGGCGGGCGGGATCGGCAGAGAGGGTCCGAACGCCGCGGTATAGAGAAAGCTGACGGTGAAGATCACGAACGCGCACAGAATCAGCTTTTTCTTGCCGAACCGCGGCACGAGCTTTGTGATCGGGATGTAAAAGATGACGGAGAGCGCGGTCATGAGCACGAAATACATCGACGACATGCCCTCATCGATGCCGAGCAGCTTGACGACGAAATAGGGCATCGCCGTCTGGAACATCGTGATGCCGAGGAAGTAGGCAATGTCGGACGCGACGAAGAGGCGGAAATCCTTGTTTTTGAAGGTCGCGCCGAGAGAATGGAGCGCGGTGCCCTCGGTGGGCTTGACGTTGATGTAATCCTTTTCGCGGATCGTGAAGACCGGGACGAACATGCACCCGAGACCGATCAGTCCGAGCACCGTGAAGGTGATCCGGATGGCGAGGATGCGGTCCATGAATCCTTCCAGCAATCCCCAGATGACGGGCGCCAGGTACGCCACCGCCATACCCGCGATGTAGGTAAAGGAAATCGCCGTGGAGATCGCCATGCGGGTCCTCTGATCCGCCCCGAGCTCGGGAATGAGCGCGTTATACGGCGTGCAGTACATCGTCATGAACAGATAGAAAAGCGTGAGCATGAGGAAGAGGAAAACGCCGTTGATCCATGAAACGTCGTTCACCGGGGACCAAAACGTCAGGATGCAGGTCGCGGCGAAGGGGATCGCGGCGAGCCGCATGAACGGGATGCGTCTGCCGTCCTTCGATTTGCACTTGTCGGACGCCGAGGCGATCAGCGGGTCGGTGATCGCGTCGAAGATCCGCCCGAACGCCGTGATCGCGCCGAGAATGGTGAAGATGCCGAAAATCACGGCTCCCTGCGGGATGAAAAGGCTGTGCCCCGCGTCGACCGTCTTCTGATCGGGCTGATAATAGCTCACGAGCCAGCTGGAAATCAGCGCGGCGAGGATCGACCAGCCGAGCTGACCGACGGCAAAGCACCATACCTTGCCGGTGGAGAGTTTTTTCATAATGTCCGTCCTCTGTTTGTCTCTTTAGAATTGTATGCTTGAATCGTTTCTTTGCGGACGAGTTGCTTTTTTGAACTGTCCTTATTATAGCACACCGCGCGGCGGAAAACAATGCCGTCGGCGTTTTCCCCGTTTATTCCGCATTCTGCACAAATCACAGCAGTTGATTTTGTCTAAATTGCGGGAATCTCCCGGATGCCCGGCGAAACGAAAAAACCTCCGCAAGCCTCGATTTCATTCGGCTTACGGAGGTATTCCGACGCACGGGCGGACGGGCGGGAAACGCGGTTTCCGTGCCCTGTCTTCCCTCACCGCTCAGTCCGTAAAGGTTTTGATGATCTTATCGTAGGTTTTCGCCATGAGCTTTTCCGTTCTTTTCAGCGACGACGCGTACGTCCCGGGGTCTTTGAACACGTCCTTCAGCTGCCAGGTCCAGCCGTTCCACCCGCAGTAGAGATAGCCGAAATCCATCACGCGGCTGTCCAGCACGATCTGCATCATTTCGGACGATTCGACGTCGCGGGCGACCTTGGTCTGGAGGGAGACGTCGACGTAGGCGGGATTCACGTAGTTCGCGGAATACGCGCTCATCGCTTCTATCAGCGCGCCGGTCAGCTCGGGATTCTTCAGCGTGATCGGAACGGAAATACAGTTGCACCCCGCGTCGCAGAGCGTAGCGTATTTCTCCTGCGTCTCGTCGAATTTCGGCATGGGCAGCACGCCGAAGGTCCCGTCGAAATCGCGGGCGAAAACGTAGTAGTAACCAAGCTGCGCGGGCGTGAAAACGGCGACCCCGTCCATCATCGCCGTGATCGTTCTTCTGCCGGATGTGTCGTAAACCGTGCTGCCCGGCTGATTGTTCAGCTGATACAGCTTTTCGCACAGGTTCTGCGCGTGCTCCGAATCGAGCAGCAGATCGATCGAGAAATCGTCGTTCACGTCCAGATACCGCTGTCCGGCTCCGTAGAGGACCGCCGCGCCGAGGCATCCGCTGACGCCTTCCTTGCCCATCGTGAAGCCGTACCGGTCCTCCTCGTCACGCTGTCCGTCGCCGTTGAGATCGAAATAGAGATCAGCGGTCAGAGCGGTGAGCTGATCGAGCGTCCATCTTCCCTCGCGGGCAAGGTCGTAGAGCCCTTCGATCCCGAGGTCGGTGGTCAGGTCCTTGTTGAAGCACATGGACCAGGTCTGTCCGACGTAGCTGAGGCACATGTCGCTCACGATCAGGTAGAGCTTGCCGTTCAGGGACGCGGATTCCTTCACGTTCGCCGGGTACCAGCGCATGTCGAAATCGAGGTACGGGATCTCGTTCAGATTCATGGAATGACCGTTCAGCACGTCCGCGGAGGTCTGCGCGAGCTGATTGACGACGAAGTCGTACGTGTGGTCCCCCGCCGTCACCATGGATCTGACCGTGCTCGAAATGGTGCCGTAATCCGCCATGAGGGGCTCGGCGATCTTGATGTTGAACCGCTCCTCCATGGCGACTGTGCGCTGGTAGATCGCGTCGCGGACGACGTCGCCCGTCATTTCCTCAACCGTCATGTCGAGATTGTTGTTGCCCTCGTCGCCGGTTCCCTGCCCCGCCATCGTCAGCGTTTCACCGCCGAAATTCAGTTCCGGAACGCGGTCGATCATGGTTTCTTCCTCCGGCTCGGTCTCCGCTTCCGCTTCGGCGCCCGGCGTCTGGGTATTATCCGTGCCGGAGCCGGACTGAGCGTCGGAGCCGGCGGGGAGGTCGTTGTTCTCCTTCGATTCGCCGCATCCCGCGAGAATAGTCAGCAGCATCAGCGCGGAAAGAATGGCGCACAGGACTCTTTTGGTTTTCATCGTAACTCTCCTTCCGTCGGTATGATTCCGGAGAGGAGCGCGGGCGTCATGCCGGATTTCGCCGCACCTCTCATGTGTGATTATACACGCTTTCGGCGGATTGTCAAGCGAAAACGCGGGGATCGCGCAAAAAAGCTCCGCCGCGGCGTCCCCCGAAAGTCCGCGCTGTCAGCCGAGCCACCCGAGGAGAGCTTCAGCGTCCCGGTACAGCTGCTCTTCGGAATCGTCACAGGTGAATTCGAGAAACATTCCATGGTTCGCCGTGGGATCGGAGGAAATGATTTCGATGTACTCCCGCCACAGTTTTTCGTGCGCGTCAAGGGGATAGTGTTCCTGCCCCGACCACGAAAAGACGTGAACGTTTGAAAGATACGGGAGGGAGGCGCGAATGGCGCGGCGGTTGTACTCTTCGTCCCGGAACTGGTTCGGCTGCCAGTAAAGGCGGAAATTATCACGTCCCGTCTCGTTCACCATCCGCACGGCGCTTTCGTAATCGTCGGTCAGGGTCCAGTTGTGGCACTCCGTGCTCACGGTCATCCCATGCGGGGCAGCGAGATCGCAGACCGCCCGAAGATCACGGATCACGGCGGCGCGTTCGTCCGCCGACGCTTCCGCGGATCCCTTCGGCCCCGCCCAGACGCGCAGGTTCTTCGCGCCGAGCGAGGCGGCGGTCCGAACGACGGCCCCGGCGTCCTCCCCGACGCCGCAGCGGTAATACGAGCCGTAGGTATCGATCCCCAGTCCGGCTTCCTTTGTGAGCCGCACCGCATCGGCGATCGCGTCCCCGTCGAGCGGCGGGACGTGGATGTCCCCGCCCCATTCGAGCAGGGAGAGCCCCGCCTTTTTCGCGACGGCGCAGATCTTTTCCCGTCCGAATTTGCGGAAGGTGATCGTGACAAGTCCGGGAATCAGCATGTTTTTCGTCCTCCTGTTTGTTTGGGTTATGGTTCGTCCTCTCCGAACGCCTGTGAAAACGCGCAGAGACGAATTTGAAGTTCTTTTCTTTTTTCCCCGTCCATGGGCACGAGGGGAAGGCGCACCGTATCCCCCGAGAGGCCGAGCATCTTCGCCGCCGCCTTGACGGGGATCGGATTGACCTCGGAAAACAGCGCGCGGATGAGGGGCAGAAGGCGCAGCTGGATCGACGCGGCTTCCTCCCCTCTCCCCTCCTCCATCGCGCGGCACATCCGCACGACGGCGCGCGGGAAGAGATTCGAGACGACGGAGATCACGCCCCGTCCTCCGAGGGACAGCACGGGGACGGCTTCCCCGTCGTTCCCCGCCCAGACGCCGAAATCCTCTCCGAACTCCGCGCACAGATCGGCGACGCGGTCGATGCTGCCGGACGCCTCCTTCACCCCGACGATGTTCGGGTGGGAGGCGAGCGCGCGGTAGGCTGAGAGCGGAATATCGATCCCGGTGCGGGAGGGGACGTTGTAAAGGATCACCGGGCAGGGCGAGGCGTCCGCGCAGACGGTATAGTGGCGCACAAGCCCCGCCGGGGTGGTTTTGTTGTAGTACGGCGTGACGAGCAGAACGGCGTCCGCGCCGCGGTGCGCCGCGGACTTCACGCGCTTCACGGTCACGTCGGTGCTGTTCGATCCCGCGCCGACGAGCAGGGGGACGCGCCCGGCGACACACTCGGCGGCGAGCGAGATCAGCTCATCCCGCTCGTTCTCCGTGAGGACGGACGCCTCCCCAGTGGTGCCGAGGACGAGGACGGCGTCGATCCCCATCCGGATCTGTCTCTCGAGAAGGGACCACAACGCCGCACGGTCCACTTCACCGTCCTCCCCGAAGGGTGTGATCAGCGCCGTGCACGCGCCGGAAAAAGGTTTTTTGACTCGGTTCATGGGATACTCCCTCGCGAAATTCATGAAAAGCATTGCAATGCGCGGCGGGATGCGCTATAATGAAACAAGCGATCCCGTCCGGTATCATGATATGCGCGGGGAGTCTGTATGCGCTCCCGCCGTCATCATAGCACACGCCGGACGTTTTGTCAAGCCGACATCAAGTCAACCGGAGTACAGCATGATCAAGAACGCCCTTCCCTCTACCGAACTGACTCTCAGGGATTTTTATTACGATCTCCCCGAGGAGCGCATCGCCCAGACCCCCGCCGAACCGCGGGATTCCTCCCGCCTGATGGTGCTTCACCGTGATAACGGAGCCGTGGAGCACCGCGTTTTCCGCGACATTCTCGAATATCTGCGGCCGACTGACACGCTCGTGATCAACGACACGCGCGTCATCCCCGCCCGCATCATCGGCGTGCGGACGCTGCGCTCGGATCCGGAAACGGGAAAGACCGTCGAGACCGGCTCGAGCGCGCCGGTGGAGCTGCTGCTCCTCCGCCAGCGGGAAAACGACGTGTGGGAGACCCTCGCGGGACCGGGAAAACGCGCGAAGATCGGGGACATTCTCGAGTTCGGCGGGGGCGCGCTGCGCGCGGAGATCCTCGGAGTCGCAGAGGGCGGCTGCCGGATCGTGAAATTCAGCGTGCGGGAGAGGAGCGCGACGTTTTTCGAGACCCTCGATCTGCTCGGCACGATGCCCCTGCCACCGTATATCAAGCAGAAGCTCGAGGACCCGGAGCGATATCAGACGGTTTATTCGAAGACGCCCGGCTCCGCCGCCGCGCCGACCGCGGGATTGCACTTCACGCCGGAGCTTCTGGACAAAGCGCGGGGCATGGGCGTCGCCGTCGTGCCGGTTCTGCTCCACGTCGGGCTCGGGACCTTTCGGCCGGTCAAGGAGGAAAAGATCGCCGAGCACGAAATGCATTCGGAATACATCCGGGTGACCGAAGAGGCGGCGGAAATCATCAACGAACGCCGGGCGGCTGGCGGAAGGATCGTCGCCGTCGGCACGACCTCCTGCCGCACCCTTGAATCCGCCGCGGACGAAAACGGGACCGTGCGTCCCGTCGACACGGACACGGGCATTTTCATTTATCCCGGCTACCGCTTCCGCGCGACGGACGCCCTGATCACGAATTTCCACCTGCCCGAGAGCACGCTGCTCATGCTCGTCTCCGCCCTCGCGGGACGCGAAACGATCCTTGACGCCTATCGGACCGCGGTGGAGGAGAAATACCGCTTCTTCTCGTTCGGGGATGCGATGTTCATCGTTTAGAAGCAGTCCGAAATCCTTTTATGAAGTGCTCGGAACCCTAATTATAAAGCCATTTTACTGCATTTAACTATTTTCAGATCAAACCTGCGAAAAGATCATTTTATATTGTTTTTCGATATGATTCTAAACGAAACATCGACCTATGTTTATCAATTTTGACAATTTCTGTATTTATAATTATACAAAGAAAAGCCCGGAAAATGTATAATCCCGGGCTTTCGTTTTACAGTAGGTGAATCTGAAATCATGGTTCCCTCTTGGATAGCTCCTAATGGAAACATGGATGAAAGCGAGGAATCTGAACCCCAAAAAGCAGAATCAGATCTTGAGCATTTTGTTGAAGATGTTTCAAGTGAGGAATGGCTTGATGATGATATTCTTCGTCGCATTCGTTCAGTTGGAGTTATTATCCTTGGAAATCATGGAAAAATCCTTACAGGAACAAGGAAAGACCCAAATCATTTTGGAGAACTTTGTGGACCGGGAGGACATGTAGAACCCGGAGAATCACTTACTGATGCCGCTATCCGAGAAACACAAGAGGAATTTGGAGTAACACCCAAAAATCTTAAACTCATCGGACTTGGCGATTATGAAGAAGACGCAGGTCTTATTCCAGCGATTTTCATATGTACAGAATATGACGGAGACATGATAACCGCAGATTTTGAGATAGAAAATCAGCGGTTTAGAACTATTCCGGACATTCTTTCTCACAATTTGTTTATTCCGTTCAAAAAAACAATACAAATTTAACGGAAACATTGACAAACGAAGAGGAAAGTGGTATAATAAAGTTAGACGGGGGTCCTGGAAGTGGTAATTTCGGTCATGAAGGAAGACCGGGTGAGGTTGGAGGCTCTTCAAGCTCTGAATCAACCAAGCAAAAGGAAGCAAACAATTCTTCCGGATATCCAAAAAGAAGAAAAGACAAAGGAGCATCTTTCCAGACAATCAAAGATTTAATTCAAAAGGAGTTCTTAGTGAAAAATTAGATCTTCATAAACAAGAAAAACACAGTTATGGTACACAAAAATGGAGAGTAGAAAAGGAAAAGGCCGAAAAGAACGGATTTGCTCCACCGAGTTATTTTAAGACCACAAACGAAAGACTTCGTAAGCTTTATGAAGAACACAAAGAAACTGCCACTGTCATTGCGGTTACAAATGAAGATAGAACCACAAGTTATAGAATAGAATTTGATTCTGGTTATGATTATGGAGTATACATTCCGCAAAGCGGTGGAAAACAATCTGATACATCGTGGATTGAAGTTCATTTCAGTATTACTGGAATTCATTTTGTTTCCGGGAAGCCAAATAAATACAGAAATCGAAAAAATAAATCTTCAGAGGATAAAAAATGAGTATTAGAAAAATTGAATCTAAAATGCGCGAAGCTCTTTTTCACAGAGTGGTTGTAACTACAGTTAAAGGCAACCGTTGGGAAGGGTTTGCCGATGAGGTAGAAACAAAATATGATACAGAAGACGGTTATGATCATCTCATAGTAGATATTGGAGAAGAGGAACCTGAAAGATCGATTGCCTCTAATCAGATAAAAGACATAGAAATATTCGAACTTATGATAGAAAGCGACGAAGAAGAATAAATCAAAAGTACAAGAGCGCCGCTCTTTTTTGATGGTTAAATCTCAGAAATCACAAACATGATTAACGGAGGAATCATTGTGGAAAGAAAACGGTATCGTTTTGTTTTCAAATCTTTAGGGCCAACCAAAAAAGCCGACCGGCGCGCCTCCCTTTTCAGCATCGAAGGGAAGACGCGCCGGTTTCGTTTTGCTCACCCGAACAGGCTCTGCATGTTCTCGAGCATATTTTCGATAAAAATTCCGTACCCCTCTCCCGGGTCACTCACAAGCACGTGGGTCACCGCGCCGACGAGCTTGCCGTTTTGCAGGATCGGGGAGCCGCTCATGCCCTGCACGATGCCGCCCGTCTTTTCGAGCAGCTCCGCGTCCGTCACCGTGATTGTGAAGCTGCGGTTGTCCCGGCTTTTGCGGTCGATGTCCGAAATGCAGATCTCATATTCCCGCGGCCCGTTTTCGTCAAGGGTGCAGACGATCGACGCGCGCCCCGGCCGGATCTCGTCCCGCGCTCCGATCTCGACCGGCGTGCAGGACTCCGGGTCGCACGACGCAAACACGCCGAACACGCCCCATTCCGTATTCCCGATGAGCGCGCCGGTCTTCTTCCCGAGGAAGGAGCCCTTCAGCTCACCCGGGATCCCGGGCTGACCCTTGCGGATCCCCGTGATCGTCACGTCGACAACCGTGCCGCGCTCCATGGGGATGAGCTCTCCCGTCTCCGCGTCGCAGATGCCGTGACCCAGCCCCGCGAAATCCCCCGACTCCGGCAAAATATACGTCACCGTGCCGATCCCCGCCATGGTGTCGCGCAGCCACATCCCGGCAAGCCGCCTGCCGTCCTCACTGGACTGCGCCGGGATGAGCGTCGCGCGCCGTTCGCTTCCGTCCCGGCGGTACGTGACCTCGACCGCGTGCCCGCGCAGGCTGTCCGAAAAATCCCGTGCCGTCGCAATTGCACGGCCGTCCACATGGGTGATCACGTCGTTGACGCGCAGTCCCGCCTCATACGCGGGGCTTCTCACCCCGTCCTCCGTTTCCACCTCGGAAAAGCCGATCACAACGACGCCCTCCGCATAGAATTTCACCCCGAAGGGCATGCCGCCGAGCGCGATCGTTCCGTAATCCGCCGCCGCGGGCACGGCGAGGAGACAAAACGCCAGACAGATCGCGGCGGCTTTTATCCATATTTTCTTGTTCATCATTCTCCACCTCAAGCGCAAACTCACGCAGATAATGTGCGCTGTCCGCGCCCGGATTATGTGGTGAAATTTCTGTGCGGCGCGGAAATAATGCCGCAATCTGCCCGAAATGGAAAAAAAGCCCGACGGACGGTGAACCGCAGTTCACGGGCCATGGGCTTTTTCGCGATTTTGTAAAACAGTCGGAAGCAGGACTTATTCGGCGTAAACGCTGACCTGTCTTCTTCCTCTCGCGATGTTCTCGAACTTGACCTTGCCGTCGATGAGGGCGAACAGGGTGTCGTCCGAACCGCGCCCGACGTTGTTGCCGGGATGGATGTGCGTGCCGCGCTGACGGATGATGATGTTGCCGGCAAGCACGGCGCTGCCGTCGGACTTCTTCACGCCCAGACGCTGCGCGCGGCTGTCGCGGCCGTTTTTGGTAGAACCAACGCCCTTTTTGTGAGCGAAGAACTGCAAGCTGATTCTGATCATGTTATTTCCTCCATTTTTCTCTCGCCGTCATTTTTCGACGGTGTCCACGTCCAGAAAATCGTAATACTCATCCAGAAGATCGTTCAGCTGATAGAAGTATCCCTGAATCAGCCCGGACGCCGCGAAGCGCTTTTTCTCGTCCTTCTCGTATTCGGGGAGGGCGGATTTGCATTTCACGGTGATAAAGGTGGTTTCCTCGTCGATCGAGTAATCCGCCGGGCACTCAAAGCAAACCTCAAGGGTGTTGAGGATCAGCATCGTCATCGCCGAGATCGCCGAGCAGAGGACGTCGTCCCCTTCCTCGCCGAAGCCGCTGTGACCGGATTCCTCAAAGCCCCAGAAAACGCCGTTTCTTCGGAAAAATGTGATTTTCGTCACGCTGTTACCTCGTTGAAATCAGGCTTCTTTCCGAATTAAAACGCGATTTTCTCAATCTGGACCTTGGTGTAAGGCTGTCTGTGACCGATCTTTCTCTTCTCGTTTTTCTTGGACTTGTAGGTCATAACGTAGATCTTTTTCGCCTTGCCGTTCTTGACTACGTTAGCCGTGACGCTCGCGCCCTCAACCGTGGGCTTGCCGGAAGTAAAACCGGCGTCCGTGGATACGGCGAGAACCTTGTCGAAGGTGAACTTGTCCCCTTCTCCCGCGTCGAGCTTTTCAACGAAGATGACGTCTCCTTCGCTGACTTTGTACTGCTTACCACCTGTTTCGATAATCGCAAACATCTGGGCAGCACCTCACTTTCTTTGTGAACTCGCTGGGCGGGTAAACCAAAAACCGGTTTTTTTCGACCCGACACCATGCGGCATTTAACATTATAACACATGCAGTCTTCGAAGTCAAGCGCGAATTTCAAGATAAAACCTGCCGGAGCGGAAAATTTTGTGCGTCAAAACCGCCCGTCCGCGGTGAAAATGCACAATGCCGTCCGCTCAGCGTCCGGCCGCCGCTTCCGCGGCGCGGAGGGTGTTCTCGAGCAGCATGGTGATCGTCATGACCCCGACGCCGCCCGGCACCGGCGTGATGGCGGACGCGACCTCGGAGACCGCGTCGAAATCGACGTCCCCGCAGAGCTTTCCTTCCGCGTTCCGGTTCATGCCGACGTCGATCACGACCGCGCCCGGCTTTACCATGTCGGCGGTCACGAACCCCGCCTTGCCCACGGACGAGACGAGAATATCCGCGCGGCGCGTGATGTCCGAAAGACATCTTGTCTGACGGTGGCAGACGGTGACCGTTCCGTTCGCGTGCATGAGCAGCATCGCCATCGGCTTGCCGACGATGTTGCTGCGTCCGATGACGACACAGTCCTTTCCGGCGACGTCGATCCCCTCCGTCTCGAGCATCTTCATCACGCCCGCGGGGGTGCATGGCAGGAAGCGGTAGTCGCCGATCATGATGTGCCCCACGTTTTCGGGGTGAAACGCGTCGACGTCCTTTTCCGGCGGGATCGCCGCGATCACCGCCTGCTCGTCGATCCCCTTCGGCAGGGGGAGCTGGACGAGGATGCCGTGGATCCTCTCATCCCTGCGGAACTCGGCAATTTTTTCGAGAAGCTCGCTTTGCGCCGTGCTCTCGGGCATTTCCTCGACGACGGAATAAAAGCCCGCCTCCTCGCACGCCTTCTTCTTGTTCCGGACGTAGACCTTCGACGCCGGATCCTCTCCGACGATGATCACGGCAAGCCCCGGCACGATCCCGGTTTCTTCCGTGAGCTTTGCGGCCCGCGCGCGGATCTCCTCCCGCGCCGCCGCGGCGATTTTTTTGCCGTCAATGATTCTTGCCGCCATGGCTTCCTCCGATTCTGATTTCTTCCGGTTTCCGGTCCCGTCCGCGCCGGCTCTGCGGATTTCTTCCGTTCCGTGATCCCGGTCGGACCGGCGCTTTGCTCTTTCTTTTCTTCTGTCTCAGCGGTCATCCGTTCTTATCCGGCTCGTGTGCCGCCGCTTTCTCCGGCTGGTCCGGATCGCCGTCCTTCCCCTTCGCCGCGGAAGCGTCTTCCTGCTTTTCAGGATTGTTGTCTCCCTGCTTATTCTGGCTGCTGCTCGCCTGCTTATTCTGGCTGCCGCCCCCCTGCTTATTCTGGCTGCCGACCCCCTGCTTTTCTCCGGCCGCGTAAACGGGAGCGTACCCGCCTTTCTCATCCTGGCTCGCGCGGTATTTCCGCAGCAGCGCGATCAGCACGATGATCCCGACCACGAGGCAGAGGAAGCCCACGCCCTGCGAGACGCGGAGACTGCCGAGCATCAGGCTGTCGGAGCGCAGACCTTCGATCAGCATGCGCCCGAAGCCGTACCAGATCATATACGAGCAGAAGATCTCCCCGTCGAATTTCTTTTTCGGGTAGAGCAGCGTGAGCACGACGACGAGAAGGATGAAATTCCAGAGCGATTCGTAGAAAAAGGTCGGGTGCACGAACTTCGCGTTCCCGGTCATGAGGTCGACCCCCATGCGCCACGGGAGCGTCGTCTCCGAGCCGTATGCCTCAACGTTGAAGAAATTGCCCCAGCGCCCGATGACCTGTCCGATGAGCACGCAGGGGACGAGGATGTCGAAGATTTTGAGGAACGGGATCTTGCGCTTCCGTGCGAAGAGGTAACCGGTGAGCATGCCCGCGAGCACGCCGCCGTAGATGGCGAGCCCGCCTTCCCAGATCGCGATGCAGTTGACGAAGGTGTGCCACAGGTTATAGAAAAAGTTCCCGCTCGTTACGAGATAGTTGCCCTGATTCCAATAAAAGATCACATAGTAAAGACGCGCGCCGAGCACGCCGCAGAGAATGACGATGAACGCGAAGTCGGTGATGTCGTCAAGGGAAATGCCCTCTTTTTTTGTCGCGAGCCGGATGGCGCAGAGGACCGCGAGGATCATGCCGATCGTGATGAGGACGCCGTACCACATGACCTGCCGTCCGAAAATGGTGAAGGCGACTCTGTTTACCTGAAACGGCTCGATGCCGAGCCCCGGGAACGAAATGGTGTTCATGTGCACGAATCCTTCCTTATAATCTGCATATAACAAAAGTATTATATCACATTGCCCGCCGTTTTGCAACGGAAAAATGCGAATTGTTTCACGCAGGCGCCTCCTGCGCACGGAAAGGACGCAAAGCCCCTTGTATTCTGTGACGCGATGTGCTATAATGGCATCGGCTTCGCGGAAACGGAAAGGCGGTTTTCAGATGGATCAAAATCAAACGGCAAAGAAACAGCAGCTGAAAAACTGGTTCCTCATGACGGCGGGAACGGTCCTCATGACGGCCGGGGTGTATTTCTTCAAAATTCCGAACGGATTCTCCACGGGCGGCGTCAGCGGCATCGGGACGGTGCTCGGGCGTGTGACGCCGATCAGCCCCGCGACGTGGATCTCGATCTTGAACGCGGCTCTGCTCATACTCGGCTTCGCCGTGCTCGGCAGGGAGACCGGCGTGAAAACCGTCTGGTGTTCCCTGCTCTTTTCCGGGCTGACCCAGCTGCTCGAATGGCTCGTTCCGCTCAAGGCTCCGCTGACCGATCAGCCGTTTCTGGAGCTTTGCTACGCGATGATCCTCACGGCGTGCGGCTCCGCTCTGATCTTCCACGCGCAGGCGTCCTCCGGCGGCACGGACATCGTCGCGTTGATCTTGAAGAAGCATTCCTCCCTCAACGTAGGCATGGCGCTGCTCTGCGTGGACTTTCTCATCGCGGCATCGTCGTTCATCGTCTTCGACGTGCGGACCGGGCTCTTCTCCCTCGCGGGGCTGTTCGCGAAAGCTTTCCTCGTGGACTCCGTGATCGAAAATCTCGACGCGTGCAAGTATTTCGTCATCATCACCGCGCACCCCGACGAAATCAGCCGCTTCATCCTGACCTCGATGCACCACGGCGCGACGGTCGAATACGGCAAGGGCGCGTTCACCAACGAGGACAAGATCATTCTCCACACGGTCTGCCGCCGGAGCGAAGCTCCCATGCTTCAGCGCAAGATCCGCGAGGTCGACCCCTCCGCGTTCATCATCATCACGACGAGCAGCGAAATCATCGGGCGGGGGTTCCGGGGGATGCTGTAAACGGGCGCGGGAAACGAAAAGAGGGGCTGTTCTGAAAACCCTCAAAGCAGCGTAGGAAAAAAGGCAGAACAAAAGGGCAGGTCTTCAAAAGAAGGCTTGCGGGAAACAGAGTATAAAAGAAACTTAAGACAGAGAGACGGAGAACCCCAGTTTTTGAAGGGA
>JAFYBN010000104.1 GCA_017540175.1 Clostridia bacterium
TCCGGCCCGGACTGAAACCTTAATCACTCAGAGTGATCGTTTTGCTCAATTACTTTTAAGAGCTTCTTTAAATTCAAAAGAATTTTCGGAGTCTTTGTACATCGTTGTTGTTCAATTTTCAATGAGCGCGCCGCCCGCCCCGTGGGGTGACAGCTTGACTATTCTATCACACCCCTTCTCCTTTGTCAACCCCTTTTTTATCTTTTTTCTGACTATTTTCCGTGGTTTCGGAAATTTTACGGTCTACCGCATCCGATTTACGAGGTCTTTGAAGTGTCTTCCCCTCTCCTCGAAGTTCTTAAAATGGTCGAAAGACGCCGACGCGGGGGAGAGCAGGACGGTGTCGCCGGGCTTCGCGAGGGATGCAGCGTCCGCGACCGCGCCGTCGAAATCCGGATTTTCGGTCATGACAAAGCCGCTCTTCACCGCCGCTTCGTATTTTGGATGCGCGGTTACGGCCTTTTTGATCGCCGCGGCCGTATCGCCGGTGAGCACGAGGGCGCGCACGCCCGACCCGAATACCGCGTCGGCGAGGGGCTCATAGGGGATGTGCTTGTCGTATCCCCCCGCAATCAGGACGACGGGGCGGTTTTCGAGCGCGGACAGGGCGGCCGCGGTGCGGGTCGGGCTCGAATCGATCGAGCCGTTGATATACGTCACACCGCCGAGCTCCCGCACGAATTCGAGGCGGTGCTCCACGCCGCCGAACGAGCGGGCGACCGCAAGGATGCGTTCATCCGTCGTCATGCCGTGGGTCAGCGCGATCGCGGTCATATAATTCGCCGTATTGTGCAGACCGGGCAGACGTATGTCCCCGCGGGTCATGACGGTCTTCTTCCCCTCCCCGGGGAATTCGGAATAAATCACCGCGCCGTCAAGCCAGACACGGCTGAAGTCCGGGCGCACGGCTTCGTCCGGGATCGGGCGGAGCGAGAACCACGTCACCGGGACTCCCGGTTCGAGACGATCGGCGAGCGAGCGGGTGATCTCGTTGTCGTAATTGAGCACGGCTCTCCCGGCGCGGCGGAGGACATGGGCTTTCGCGTCGATATATTCCTCCATCCCCGTATGCCAGTTGAGATGATTCGGCGAGATATTGGTGATCGCCGCGGCGTCGATCTCTGCGTCGACCGTCATGAGCTGGAAGGACGAAAGCTCGACGGCGACCGCGTCGGACGGCTTGATCATGGGCAGGCGGTGCAGCAGGGGCTCGCCGATGTTGCCGCCGAGGAAGACTCTTCCGGCGGGCATGAGCAGCTTCGACACAAGGGTCGTCGTGGTCGTTTTTCCGTCGCTGCCCGTGACTGCGAAGATCGGGCAGGGATGCGCCGAAAGAAAGAGCTCCATTTCGGACGTGATCACGGACCCTCTCGCCCGCGCCTCCTCGAGGGGGGGCAGATCGGGGCGGATGCCGGGCGAGCGGAACACGATGTCCTCCTCGATCCCGTCGAGGTAGCCTTCCCCGGTCACGAGGCGCGCGCCGAGGGAAAGGAGTTTCTCCGCCACATCCCCGAGCTCTGCGGGCGATTTTCTGTCCCGCACAACGAGCTCCTTCGCGAGTGGGGCGGCGAGAGCGGCGAGGGGCATATTGGACACCCCCGCGCCTAGCAAGGCGACGGTTTTTCCTTTGAAAACGGATTCGAGATCGAACATACAGAGCCTCCGGCATCGTACTTTTCTGTTTTGGCGCGTTTACTTCCACATTATATACCAAGTTTCCCCGTTTGGCAAGACGGATATGAAAATCCGTGCAGGAAAAAACTTCCTGAACGCTTGCATTTATCGCCGGTTTGTGGCATAATAGAGCCGAAGGCATCCCGACGCACATGTACCCTCTCCGCGTGGACGGCGAGCGGCGCTCGGCGGCGGGGCAGCCGGAGGGTACGCCGCTTCAAAAGAAAGCCGCCCTCCGGCGGCCGAATCCATCCGTGTTTCCCAAAACCGAAAGGAGATTCTTCATGCCCATTACCTGCTATGACGACGGGCGTCTCATCAAGCTCGACACCGCATCATCCTCCTGTGTTCTGCGCGTATTCAAGGAGGGCTATCTTCTCTGCCTGTACTACGGAGCAAAGATTCCGGACGCGAACCTCGACGGACTCGCCTACCGCGACTGGGCTTCCTCCTTCTCCCCCCGCAATGAGATCATCGGGGAACGGGAGTTCTCCCCGGATGTCGCGCCGCTTGAATTCTCCGGCTTCGGCACGGGCGATTTCCGCAAGACCGCGGTCGCCGTGCGCAATGCCGACGGAAACGACTGCACGGATTTCCGCTATGTCTCCCACGCCGTGGAAAAGGGCAAGAAGGCTCCGAAAAACATGCCCGCGGTCTATGAGAACGCCGAGGGTGAATGCGAGACCCTTTCCGTTCTGATGCGGGACGAGGTGACGGGCGCGGAGCTTACCCTGTACTATACCGTTTTCGAAACCCTCGGCGTGATGACCCGCTTCGCGTCGCTCGAGAACAAATCCGACCGGGCGATGGAGATCGAAAAGCTCTGTTCCGCCTCCGTACAGCTGAACGACATGGATTACGATTTCCTGCACCTCTACGGCCGCTGGGGCGCGGAGCGGAATCTCACCCGCACGCCGCTGGGGCACGGGCATCAGTCCCTCAGCTCCGCGCGCGGCTCCTCCTCCCATTACCACAATCCCTTCGCGGCGCTCGTGCGGCACGGGGCGGACGAGGATCAGGGGGAGGTCTACGGTTTCAATCTCGTCTATTCCGGCAGCTTTGACATCACCGTGGACGTCGATTATTACGAGACGACCCGCGTCAACATGGGCATCAACCCAGACGGCTTCCTCTGGAGGCTCGAGCCCGGTGAGCGCTTCGACACGCCCGAGGCGGTGCTCGTCTTCTCCGAGGAAGGGCTGGGCGGCATGTCCCGCACCTTCCACCGCCTGTATCTGAACAATCTCGTCCGCGGTCCCTACAAGATCGCGAAGCGCCCCCTGCTCATCAATTCCTGGGAAGCCGCGTACTTCGATTTCGACGCGGACAAGCTCGTCTCGTTCGCCCAGCGCGCGAAAGAGCTCGGCATCGACATGCTCGTCATGGACGACGGCTGGTTCGGCAGGCGGAACAACGACCGCACCTCCCTCGGCGACTGGTACGTGAACGAAGAAAAGCTCGCGGGCGGGCTCGGCTCCCTGATCGAGCGGGTGAACGCGCTCGGGCTGAAATTCGGCATCTGGTACGAGCCGGAGATGATCTCCCCGGACTCCGACCTCTTCCGCGCCCATCCCGACTGGTGCCTGCACGTTCCCGGACGCAGAAACTCAATCGCCCGGCATCAGTATGTGATCGACATGTCGCGTAAGGATGTGCGGGACAACATCTTCGAGCAGATGTCCGCCGTGCTTTCGAAATACAAGATCGACTATGTGAAATGGGACTTCAACCGCAATCTCACGGAAGCGGGCTCGGCGCTCCTCGAAGCCGAGCGGGGAGAAGAGATCTTCCACCGCTTCGTGCTCGGCACCTACGAGCTCATGGGCCGGCTCGTCGACGCCTTCCCCGATCTTCTGATCGAAAACTGCTCCGGCGGCGGCGGACGCTTTGACCCCGGCATGCTGTATTACAGCCCGCAGATCTGGGCATCCGACAACACCGATCCGATCGAGCGCCTTGCCATTCAGTTCGGCACCTCCCTCTGCTACCCCGCCTCGACGATGGGCGCGCACGTGTCCATGAGCCGCCGCACGGGATTTGAAACCAAGGGCAGCGTCGCGATGTGGGGCACCTTCGGCTACGAGCTCGACCCGAACCGCCTGACGGACAAGGACAAGGAGATCGTCAAAAAGCAGGTTGAGGATTACCACAAGTATTACGAACTCATCCACTACGGCGACCTGTACCGCGTGCTCTCCCCGTGGGACGACGCCTACCGCTGCGCGTGGGAATTCGTCTCCCCGGACAAGACCGAAATGCTCTATACCGAAGTCGTCATGCGCTATTACCACTGCCCGAAGCACATCGTGCGCATGAAGGGGCTCGACCCGGATAAAGTCTATCAGCTCGAGGGCACGGACCAAAAGTATTCCGGCGCGCTGCTCATGAAAGCCGGTCTGAACCTCTCCGCCGATTTCCCGAGGGGAACGGGCGAGAGCTTCACCCTGCACTTCATCTCCGTCCGCTGATGGCAAACGGCAGACGGCATCATTTTGAGGAGGAGAACCTATGCTGACCGATCACAAGAACGTCAGAATCACCGCTGGGTATTGGCGCGAAAAAGCGGACCTCAACCGGGACGTCACCATGAACGCGGTCTACGACCGGTTCCACGAATCCGGACGGATCGACGCCTTCCGCTGCGACTGGAAGGAAGGAAAGCCGAACAGACCGCATTTCTTCTGGGATTCCGACGTCGCCAAATGGATGGAGGGCGCGGCGTACATCCTCGGACAGGAGGAGAATCCCGCGCTGGAGGAAAAGGTGGAAGCCCTGATCGACGAGATCGAAAAGAATCAGGGCGAGGACGGTTATTTCAATATTTATTTCACCGTCGTGGAGCCGGAAAAGCGCTGGTCAAACCGGGACTGCCACGAGCTCTACTGCGCCGGGCACCTCATGGAGGCCGCCTGCGCGTATTACAACGCGACGGGCCGCGGCCGCTTCCTCAGCGTCATGGAGAAATACGCCGATTACATCGCGAAGGTGTTCACCGTTGAACACAGCGCGGCGTTCAACACGCCGGGGCACGAGGAAATCGAGCTTGCTCTTTATAAAATGTACAAAACCACGGGCAAAGAGAAATATCTCGATCTCATGAAGTATTTTCTCGAGACCCGCGGTCAGCCGGACAACAAGGAATCTCAGATTTTCGGCGAAGCGCACTACGCGCAGTCCCACGCTCCCATCCGCGAACAGCACGAGGCATACGGGCATTCCGTCCGCGCGATGTACCTCTATTCCGCGATGGCGGACCTCGCGGCGGAAACGGGCGACAAAGAGCTCCTTGCCGCCTGCCGGGACCTGTTTGAGGACGTGACGGAGCGGAAGATGTATATCACCGGCGGCATCGGCTCCACGAACATCGGCGAGGCGTTCACCATCGCCTACGACCTGCCGAACGCCCACGCCTATACCGAAACCTGCGCCTCCATCGGGCTGATGTTCTTCGCGAACCGCATGTTCCGCGCAGACCCCGTCCGCTCCTCGAAGTATGCCGACATCGTGGAGCTCGAGATGTACAACGGAGCCCTCTCCGGGCTCTCCCTCGACGGGGAGAAATTCTTCTATGAGAATCCGCTCGAGATCCGCCTGCGCGACCGGCAGCGCATCACGGCGACGCACGACCGCGAGCACTGGCCGATCACCCAGCGCGTGCGCATCTTCGGCTGTTCCTGCTGCCCGCCCAACATCAACCGCCTCCTGCCCGCCCTCGGGGACTATTTCTACGGGTGGGACGAGGAGGAAGGCGCGGTCTACGTCAACCAGTTCGGCACGAGCGAATTCACGCTCGGAGACGTGAAGGTCACCCAGACGACGGGCTATCC
This sequence comes from Clostridia bacterium, assembly GCA_017540175.1. Lineage (GTDB taxonomy): Bacteria > Bacillota > Clostridia > Oscillospirales > CAG-272 > UMGS1696. The sequence continues at coordinate 5,502 of JAFYBN010000104.1, forward strand.
CATGGACGGCACGGTGAAGATCACCTCGAACGTTCCGGTCTATGTGCGCATCCCCGGCTGGTGCGGCCGTTTCTTCAAGGCGGACCGAACCCATGTGACCGCGAACGGATACGCGCGGTTTGAGCCCGGTGAGTTCACCGTGACCTTTGAGATGAAGCCCATGCTCGTCTCCGCGAACGTCGAAGCGGTGAACAACATCGGAAAAGCCGCGCTGCGGTACGGTCCCTTCATCTACTGCGCCGAGGGCGCGGACAACGGGGACGACGTGCATACCCTCTTCTTCGACCGGGCGATGATCTCCATGGCGAAGGCGGAGTACTCCACGTTCTTCGGCGCTCCGGTGATCACTCTGCCGGGGCTGAGGATCAAGAGCATGACGCGCGCGCTCTACGCGCCGCTGGACGAGCAGTACGAATACGCTCCGCTGAGAATGATCCCCTACGCGGCGTTCGCGAACCGCGGCGAATGCGACATGCTGGTCTGGCTGAATGTGAGATAACACAGCATTCATCCGTCATCACGTCGGACACCGGGGCAGGACAACCAATCGTTCCCGGCAGGCCGCCGGATGACCGTCATCCCGTCGGACATCGTGGACTGGACACCGGAGGAGACGAACATCGTCAACCGCGATCTTGAAGAAGGAGATTCAAACATGTCCGAACTGTTTCAGAAATTCGCCGCCTTAAAGAAAAAGGTCGGCGGCAACCGCGAGCTCTACGGGTACGAGGAATCCTTCGGCATGCCCCGGGAAGAGCAGCAGCACATCACCCCGCCCGCGCGTTATCTCGTGCGCATCCTCTCCGAGCTGGAATTCGCGCTCCGTCTTTCGGCTGAGCTCGAGCACCGCTTTGACGCGCTGGTGTGCGAGGTGCTCGACGAACTCTCAGCCAAGATGGAGGAAGACGGCGTCCTGACCCGCTCCGTGTGCGCCGAGGCGGAGGAAAAGCTCCTCCCCATGAAGGACGACGCGAAGGCGTACAAGCTCATTCTCGCCGGGCACGCCCACATCGACATGAACTGGATGTGGTCGTGGACGGAAACCGTCGCCGCCACGGTCGCGACCTTCACGACGATGCTGAACATCATGGACGAATATCCCGAGTTCTGCTTCAGCCAGTCGCAGACCGCGGTGTACCAGATCATCGACGAATACGCGCCCGAGCTGCACGACCGCATCAAGGCGCGCATCGACGAGGGGCGCTGGGAGGTCACCTCGTCGGCGTGGGTGGAAACCGACAAGAACATGCCGAACACCGAATCCCTCCTGCGCCACATCGAATATTCGAAGAAATACCTCGGCGAAAAATGGGGCATCCCCGCAGAAAAGCTCGAGGTGGACTTCTCCCCCGACACCTTCGGGCATTCCGCGAATCTGCCGGAGCTGGACGGCTTCGGCGGCGTGAAGTATTACTATCACTGCCGCGCTCTGTACGAGGATCGCGCCCTCTACCGCTGGCGCGCGCCGTCCGGACGCGAAATGATCGGATACCGGGAGCAGTACTGGTACAATTCCGGCATCAATCCGAAGCCCGCCATGACAATCTTTGACGTCGCGCGGCGCTCGGGCGGTCTCAAAACCGCGCTCGTCGTCTACGGCGTGGGCGACCACGGCGGCGGACCGACGAGGCGCGACGTGGAGCGCGGACTTGAAATGAAAGAATGGCCGATCTTTCCGACCGTGAAATTCGGCACCGTCGCCGAATACTTCCACGAAGCGGAGACCGTCCGGGACAAGCTCCCCCTCGTCGACCACGAGCTGAACTGCATCTTCGAGGGCTGCTACACCACGCAGAGCCGCATCAAGAGGGGCAACCGCCGCTCGGAAAACGCTCTCTCCGAGGCGGAGACCTTCTCCGCCCTCGCGCACCTCGCCGTCGGCGCGCCGACCCGTCCCTCCGCCGTTGAAAAGGCGTGGCAGAAGGTGCTGTTCACGCATTTCCACGACATTCTGACCGGCTCCTGCGTGCAGGATTCGCGCGAGCACGCGATGGGGCTCTATCAGGACGCGCTCGCGACGGCGAACACGGAAACCTCCCTCTCCCTCTCAAAGCTCGCGGCGGCGATCGACACCTCCGGCATCACGGTGATCCCCGATCCGAACTCCCAGAGCGAGGGCGCGGGCGCAGGCTACAACATCGAGAACTTCTCCGGCCGCGCCGCGGACGAGAGAGGTCAGGGTCTGACCCGCATCTGGAACGTTTTCAACTCCACCGCCGCCGACCGGGACGAGCCGGTCGAGATCACGGTCTGGGACTGGACGGGCGATATGCGCACCATCTCCGTCACGGACGCTGAGGGCAATCCCCTCGAATATCAGAAGCTCGATCACAGCCTGCAGCAGTACTGGGATCACAAGTATTTCCGCTTCCTCGTGAAGCTCTGTGTCCCCGCGCTGTCCTATACCACGGTCGTGCTCACCGAAGGAACCATGGAGGAATATCCGGCCTACCGTCAGCCCGTGTCTCACGGCGGACGCGAGGACAGGAACTACGTGCTCGACAACGGGCTTGTGCGCGCGGAGTTCGACGGTGCGACGGGAGAAATGATCTCCTTCAAGGACCTCGAAACCGATACCGAGCTGCTCTCCCGCCCGGCACGCCCCGTGCTCATCGACACGAACCGCCGCAATTCGAGCGCGTGGAACATCGGCACCTATCTCGCCGTCTTCCCGATCACGGACGTGAACGCCATTCACGGCACGGCGGGCGGCTCCCTGCGCTCCGGCTTCACCTATGACGCCTCGATCCGCTCTTCCAAAGTCGCCGTCGAATACACCCTCGACAAGGGCGCGAAGGCCGTAAAGGCAAAGCTGCGCGTCGACTGGTCGGAGGTCGGCGGGGACAAGGTTCCCGTGCTCGCCTACGAATTCCCGACCTCGGTCCAAACAGATCAGTTCCGCTACAATATCCCCGGCGGCACGCTGATCCGTCCCGCGGCGCACGCCGACCGTCCCGGTCTGAGCTATGCCGCGGCGTGGAAAGCGGACGCGAAGGAGCTCGCCGCCGTGATCACGGATTCGAAATACGGGTTCCGCTGCACCGCGGACGACGGGCATGCGAAAATCCTTTCCACTCTCATCAACACCTCCACGAATCCCGATCCCTATCCGGAACGCGGCATTCATGAAATCACCCTGACCCTCGGGCTTCTGCCCGCCTGCCCCGTCGCGGCGGAAAACGCGGCAGTTGCCGCAAACCGTCCGATGGTTCCCTGCTCGACCGGTTCCCACAAGGGAACGCTGCCGAGCGCGGGTACCCTGCTCGACGCGAAGGCAGACACGGGCGTGCTCTCCGCCGTCATCGCCGAAGGCGATTCGCTCACGGTGCGCTTCTACTCCGTTTCGGACGAGCCCGGCACGATCACCGTGTGCGCGAAACGCCCTGTGAAATCCGCCTGCCTGACGGATCTCATGGGTACTCCGATCGGGGAAGCGGCCGCGGACGGAGAAACCGTCACCGCTCCCCTCGCTCCCCGCTCCGTCGCGCAGGTGAAGATCGGGTTCTGATCCCGCCGGTCCGCAGGTCTGTTTCCGAACACAAAACAGGCACCTCGGGTTCCTGTCCGTCGTGCCGAGCGCCGTCATCCTCATCCTTCCTCATTGGAGTCGATTATGAATCTTCCCAACAAGCTTACCGTTCTCCGCATCTGCATGGTGCCCGTCTTCCTGATTCTGCTTTGCGCTCCCCTGCCCATTGAGGACACGGCGCTCCGCATCATCACAGCCGCCGTGTTTATCGTGACCTCGCTCACGGATCTCATCGACGGCAAGATCGCCCGCAAGTACAATCTCATCACCGATTTCGGCAAATTCATGGATCCGCTCGCGGACAAGTTTCTCGTGATGTCCGCCATGCTCGGCATTCTCGTGCGCTTCGATTATATGCGCGAGGGCTTTGTGTGGGCGGCGGCGATCGTGATCTTCCGGGAGTTTGCCGTGACCTCCCTCCGCCTCGTCTGCGCGCAGAAGGCGGGCAAGGTGATCGCGGCGGCGTGGCTCGGCAAGGTGAAGACGACGACGCAGATGATCTGCATCGTCACGATCCTGCTCGAGCCCGTGCTCCTGCCCTGGAAGCCGTTTGCCGAGTGGCATCTTCTTTCGTGGATCACGACCGGCGTCATGACCGTCATGACCCTCTGGTCGGGGATCGACTACCTGCGCAAATACGCGCCTTACATCGGAGAAACCAAATGAAGCCTCTTCTCACAACAGAAGAGCGGAAGACTTCTGCCGGACTTCCCGCGCTCACCGTGCGCGGGACCGGCAGTTTTTCCGTTGCGAAGACCTTCGACTGCGGGCAGGCTTTCCGCTTCGAGCCGTGCGGCGGCGATCCCGCCTTTGTGCGCGGCACGGCGTTCGGGCGGGAGATCGCCTTTGACGGACGCGTCCACGGCGAGCTTGCCCTCATCGGCGCGGACCGCGCGGATTTCGATGCGATCTGGCGCTCCTACCTCGATCTCGACACGGATTACGAAGAGGGCGAGCACGTCATCCTCGCCGCCATGCCGGACGAGCGTTCGAGGCGCGTCATGCAGGCCGCGCTCGACGCAGGGCGGGGCATCCGCATCCTGCGGCAGGATCCGTGGGAAACGCTTGTGACCTTCATCCTCTCGCAGAACAACAACATTCCCCGCATCAAAAAGCTCGTCGCCCGTCTGGCGGAGGCGGCGGGACGCTTTCCCCTGCCCGCGGATCTCCTCTCGATCGGGACGGAGGGGCTGTACGTTCTCGGCGCGGGGTACCGCTGCGGCTATCTGACGGACGCGGCGGAAAAGGTCCTCGCGGGAGAGGTGTGCCTTTCCCGCGCCGCCTCCCTCCCGCCGGACGAAGCCCGCGCGGAGCTGATGAAGATCCGCGGCGTCGGACCGAAGGTCGCAGACTGCGTTCTGCTCTTCGGGCTGCACAAGACGGAGGCGTTCCCCGTGGACGTGTGGATCAAAAAAGCCCTCGCGGAAAAGTTTCCCGAAGGCTTTGATCCCGCGCCGCTCGGGGAGTGGGCGGGATACGCGCAGCAGTGCCTGTTTTACGCACAGAGGGAGGGGAGCTGAATTTCCCCTCCCCGCCTTTTTTTGAAATCTCCGGCGGCTTTTTTCGCCGTCTCATATGGGGATATGAAAGTTCTTGCCAGGCTTCTTTCAAGAAGCCGCGTTTCCCCTTACGGTTGAGATGAGTATTATTCGATGACGGACCGCATATTCTCCCCTCTTCCCGTCCATACTGAACGAAAACAGGAACGATCGGAGCGTCCATATGAACGAAGAACGGAATGCGGAACAGAACACCGCGGGAGAGGAAAACGGCCTGCCGGACGGGGCGGTCGTCACGGCGAAGGACGGCGAGCGGATCCACTGTCTCGCCATCATCGGTCAGATCGAGGGGCATTACCTGCTCGGCGAAGGGCAAAAGGCGACGAAATACGAGCACATCATCCCCCAGCTCGTCGCGGTGGAGGAAAGCGAGGACGTGGACGGGATGCTCATGGTGCTCAACACCATGGGCGGGGACGTGGAGGCGGGGCTTGCCATTGCGGAAATGGTAGCGAGCATGTCGAAGCCGACGGTCTCCCTCGTGCTCGGCGGCGGGCACTCCATCGGGGTGCCCCTCGCGGCGTCGGCGTGGCGTTCCTTCATCGTTCCGTCGGCGACCATGACCGTGCATCCCGTGCGCATCAGCGGGACGGTGATCGGCGTGCCCCAGACCTATTACTATTTCGACCGGATGCAGGAGCGCATTATCCGTTTCACCTGCGCCCACTCCCGCGCCACGGAGGAGGGGATGCGCGAGCTGCTCATGCGCACGGATCAGATCGCGACGGACGTCGGCTCGATCCTTGACGGGGAGGAAGCGGTCCGCGCGGGGTTGATCGACGAGGTGGGGGGATTGAAGGAGGCGCTGGCGGCTTTGAGGGAGCGGATACGGGAGATCAAAAACAACCAAAACTCATAAGTTTTTGATCTCGGCTTGCATTTGACGGCAAAATACTGTATAATGACAGAAGAAGGGGAACGCGGCTTCTTTGCAAAGAAGCCGGCAAGAAACTTTAATCAGGAGGGTCTTATGCGGTACACTGTTGTTTCGTCTGCGGAATTCACTTATCCGGATCGGTTTGAGTATCCTTCTTCTTCGAAGAGCATCGGCATCTTCGGCGCACGCGGGGGGTATGCCTCGTTTCAGCTGCTTCTGCGCGGCGTGAGCCATGCTCATCCGGTCTTCGAAGGGCTGCCGGAAGGAGTCGTGCCGGAGATTTACGCCCTTCGCTCCGTCATGGTGGAGCGCAACCACGGCATCGATGAAAAGAGCTATGCGCCGCACTATCCCGAGCGGGTCGCGCCGTACCGGATCTACGACTGTCTCCGCCCGCTGGGCGCCGACGGCGCGCTCGACGAAGAAGGGGACGAGAAGCAGAGCGGGCTTTACATCGCGCTGAAGCTCGAAAGGGACGCGGAGCCGGGTGTGTATCCCTTCACGCTTTCCCTTGCGGACGGCGGGGAGAAGATTTCCGGCTCGCTCGAGATCTTCGCCGCGACTCTGCCGGAGGAGACGCTGACGATCATCCTCGGCTACAGCCGCGCGCCGCTCGAGCAGTTCCACGGTTTGAAGCCGGGGACGGCGGAATACGAGGCGCTGGACAAAAAATACCTCGCCGCGCTCCGCCGGATGCATCAGAACATGATGTACGTGGGCGGCGTGAAGGCGACCGAGGTCGCTCCGCGGAAATGGGAATTCGACTTCACGGAGCTTGTGAAGATGATCGGGGATTTCGAGGCGGCGGGAATGAAATACTTCTGGCTCCCGTCAGTCGGCTGGCGCAAGAGCTGGTCCCAGTCCACGATTTTGCTGCACGGGACGATCCCCTCGATGTCCTACGAGGGCTACTGCTATCTCTCCCAGTACCTCCCCGCCCTGCGCGACGTTCTGGACGAGCACGGCTGGACCGACCGCTGCGTCATGGGCGTGGCGGACGAGCCGAACGCGGAGAACGCGACCGAATTCCGCGCGCTCTGCGGTCTGATCCACCGCATCGTGCCCGAGATCCGTCTCGGCGACGCGATGTCGTGGGGCAATCTGCACGGGGCGCTGGACGTCTGGGTCCCGCTGAACGCGGAATACGACCGGCACCGGGACGAGATCGAAACGCTCCGCGAAAACGGGGGCGAGATCTGGCATTACGTCTGCTGCGGTCCGCGTGAGCCCGGCTACATCAACCGCTTCATGGACTATCCCCTGCTCTCGACCCGGTATCTGCACTGGGGGAATTACCGCTATCATCTGACGGGCTTTCTGCACTGGGCGGCGAACCGCTATCAGCCCGGTCAGAATCCCTTCGAGCAGAACTGTCCCGAGCATCACAACACGGACGCGGTCTGCTTCCTCCCCGCGGGAGACACGCACGTGCTCTATCCGGGAGAAGGCGAGCCGTGGCTGTCCATGCGGCTCGAAGCCGAGCGCGAGGGCGCGGAGGAATGCGAAATGCTGACCGCGCTCGCCGCCCGCGATCCCAAAAAGGCGGACGAGATCTGCGACCGCGTCTTCCGCTCGTTCAAGGATGTGGAGTACGACGTTGCTGCGTTCGAGGAAGCAAGACGCACCCTCCTCACGGCGCTGTCCGAATAAAATACCACGCCGGAGCCTGAGGCTCCGGCGCTTTTTTGCGGGGAGGAGTTTCGGGAACGTATGAAGAGGAGGGCGATTCGAGGCGGCGCGTCCCTCTGCAAAAACCCCTCAAACATTTCCGAAACCCTCTTCCCTTTTTTACGAAAATATGCTACAATAAACCAGAACCAAAACCAAACAGACGAAAGAGGTGCCGGAATGTTAAAAGGTATTTCGAAAATCATTTCCCCCGAGCTTCTGATGATCCTCGACAAAATGGGCCACGGCGACGAGATCGTCTTCTCCGACGGCAATTTCCCGGGCGAGTCCATCGGCAGAATCGTGCTCCGCGCTGATCCGTGCGGCGTACCGGAACTGCTCCGCGCGGTGCTCCCCCTCTTCCCCCTCGATTCCTATGACAACAACGTCTATCTGATGGACAAGACCGAATCCGACCGGGACCTCGACATCCCGATCTGGGAGGAATACAAAGCGATCGTCGCCGAGCACACCGACAAGGCTCCCGTCTTCCTCGAGCGCTTCGAGTTTTACGAGAGAGCGAAGAAGGCATACGCCGTCGTCGTCACGGGCGAGAGCGCGATCTATGCCAACGTCATCCTGAAAAAAGGCGTGGTGAAATAAATGGCGGACAAAAAAGACGAAATCATCTCCATGCAGCTCGACCTGATCCGCCAGATGACCGAAAACAACATCCGGCGGCTCTCCGACGACATCTGGGGCCCGTCCCGCAGGCAGAACGCGCAAAACGGACAGAACGGGCAGAACAGCAAGGGAAAGAACAAGAACGACCCGTTCGTCATCACGCCTTCCGTGCCGCCGACGCCTCCGTCCTCGGACGCGGGCTCCGGCATCAAATCCGACGAAGACCTCATCAAGGCGTCGGACGGCGGGGACGGCGCGTCTCCCGCCGAAAAGGAAGACGACATTCCGGAAAAAGAAAAAATGGAGGACCTGCAGGCGGAGCTCGATTCCTACATCGGGCTGACCGAGGTCAAGCGCGAGGTGAAGAACCTCATCAACATGGCGACGGTGTACAAGCTCCGCCGCGAAAACGACCTGCCGACGGCGGACATGTCCCTGCACATGGTCTTCTCCGGCAATCCGGGCACGGGCAAAACCATGATCGCGCGCTTCATGGCGCGGGTCTACCACTCCCTCGGCCTGCTCTCGAAGGGCAAGCTCGTGGAGGTCGACCGCTCGGGGCTGGTCGCCGGATACATCGGGCAGACCGCCATCAAGACCGCGAAGGTTCTTGAGTCCGCGCTCGGGTCCGTGCTCTTCATCGACGAGGCATACGCCCTGACCTCCCGTTCCGAGAACGATTTCGGCTACGAGGCGGTGGACACCCTGCTCAAGGGCATGGAGGATCACCGGGACGATCTCGTCGTCATCGTGGCGGGCTACACGGAGCTGATGGAGGAATTCGTGGAGTCGAACCCCGGTCTGCGCTCGCGCTTCAACAAATACGTAAACTTCGCGGACTACACGGGCGACGAGATGTGCGGCATTTTCCGCCTCAACTGCAAGAAAGCGTTCTACAAGCCCGACGACGACGCGGAACAGGAAGTGGAAGATTACTTCCGCGCCATCGCGGAATCGGACGAGGCGGGCGAGTTCGGCAACGCGCGCGGCGTACGCAACACCTTCGAAAAGATCCTGACCGAGCAGGCGAACCGCATCGCGGCCCTGCCCGAGGTCACGCGGGACGAGCTCATGCGCATCACCCTCGAAGACGTGAAGATCGCGCTGTACGGAGAGCCCGAGCAGCCGGAGCCGGAAGATGCGGAAAAGCAGGAAGGGACGGAAGAGCCGCGGGAGGAAATGACGGAAGAGACGGCGGGCAAGGAAGATCATGAAAACGCCGAGACTCCCGCCGAGCCGCCGGCGGAAGATAACGCCCCCGAAACGGACGAAAGCGGCGCGGACAAGAACTGACCCGTCCGCGCACGGAAAGGTGACGACGATGATTTCCGACGAAGACCTCATTTCCCTCGCGAAAGTCGCGCGGACCCGGTCCTACGCGCCATATTCCCGCTTCACGGTCGGGGCGGCGCTTGTCACGGCGGGCGGACGCGTCTTCACGGGCGCGAACATCGAAAACGCGGCGTATTCCCCCTCGGTCTGCGCGGAACGGGTGGCGTTCTTCACCGCCCTGCACGCCGGGGCGCGGGATTTCAGCGCGATCGCCGTCGTCGGAGGCGCGGCGGGTGAGCCTCTACGCTCCTTCACGGCTCCCTGCGGCGTGTGCCGGCAGGTCATGCGCGAATTCTGCGCGGACGGTTTCCGCGTCCTGATGACGGACGGGGAGCAGATTCGCGAAACGACGCTCGGCGCGCTTCTGCCGGAGTCATTTTCACCGGATAACCTGCGGGAAAACGGCTGAGCTTCCCCTATAAACACGACTCCCCCGTCGGCTTTGATATAATCCCCTTAGAGTAGACACACGAAAAAACAAAAACGTGTCTACACTAAGGGGGTTATTCATGTCAAGGAGGAAGAACAAAAGGTACAGCATGGAACTAAAGGTGACAGCGGTCGAAGCGTACCTGAAGGGAGA
>JAFYBN010000105.1 GCA_017540175.1 Clostridia bacterium
CTGACAGACTCCTTATCGGACTTGTTAGTCCATGGAACATGTAGTCATCCGTCAGCTCTCATTATACAGCCTGAGCAACGAGACGGCAATACTCCCGACTGGCTGTCGGGGCGGTAAACCGTTCATCTATATTGTAGGAGAGGAACATGACAATTTTCGACAAGGTGAAAAGCGCCGTAAGCGTGAAGGACGCGGCGGATCGCTACGGTCTCGAATTTGACCGAAAGGGTATGGCACGATGTCCGTTCCATGACGACCATCACCCCAGTCTGAAACTGAACGAGGATTATTACTACTGTTTCGGATGCGGGGAACATGGCGACGCGATCGCGCTGACTGCCGGACTTCTGGGGCTGAAGCCTGGGGAGGCGGCGCGGAGAATGGCGGAGGATTTCGGGATCGGAGAGGATTTCAAGCCCTCCGTGATGAAACAGCTCAAATCGTACAGCAGCCGCGTGGCAGATGAACGCCGGTGCTTCCTGGCGCTCAGCGATTATCTGCAGTTCCTTCGGGAATGGAAAACCTCTTATGCGCCGCAACCGGACATCGACGAGCCGGATCCGCGCTTTCTCGAAGCCTGCCGGATGATCGAACCGATCACCTATTGGATCGATCTGTTGATTACAGGAGACACCGAACAGAAGAACAAACTCGTAAAAAAACTGAAGGAAGACGGAAAGCTTTCCGCACTTGAAAAATATTTGGAGGAAATTCGTGGAGAAAACAAAAGCAGTGAAGAACGGAAATGAAGAGAGCATTTATGAAGAACAGGAAAATGCGAATGAAGAGGAGGAGATTATCAACGAAATCCTGCCACGGTGGTTTGACGGCAAGCACATCTTGGAAGGCACCTTCTGCCGATATTATCTGACGGAGCATCCGATGCTTTGCGTCGACGGGAGCTTTTTCACGACGGAGGGGCGGATCACGGACGAGACTGCGGTCAGCAAGGAAATCTACGATATGCTGCGGCCTTACGTAAACACCGGGATCGCCAAAAAGGTGAAAAGCCTGCTCGAAACTCTGCGGCTTGAGGCGTTTTGTCCCGATCTGCCCATCCGGACGGATCGGATCCATGTGGCGAACGGGACGCTGTTTCTGGACGAAATGAAGTTTACCGGGGATAAAGAGTTCTGCAGGAACCGTCTGCCTGTGGCATACAACCCGGATGCCGATCTTCCAGTGAAATGGATGCTGTTTGTGGAGGATCTTCTGGAACACGAGGACGTGGCGACGCTTCAGGAGTATATGGGCTACTGCCTGATCCCGACGACACGGGGACAAACGATGCTTCTTCTCAAAGGCAGCGGCGGTGAGGGCAAATCGCGGATCGGGATCGTCATGCGCGCCCTGCTCGGAGAGAACCTGAAAAACGGGAGCATCGCCAAGGTGGAGCACAGCCCCTTCGCCCGCGCCGATCTGGAGCACGAGCTCTGCATGGTGGACGACGATATGCAGATGGAAGCCTTGAAATCGACCCACCACCTGAAATCGCTCATCACGGCGGAAATGCCGATGGATCTCGAAAAGAAGGGCGAGCAGAGCTATCAGGGGGAGATGTACGTTCGGTTCCTCGCGTTCTCGAACGGGGACCTGCAGGCTCTGTACGACCACAGCGAAGGATTTTTCAGAAGGCAGCTCATCCTGTCGGTGAAAAAGCGACCGCCGGATCGGAAGGATGATCCGTTCCTCGCGGACAAGCTCTGCGCGGAGGGCGAGGGCATCTTTCTCTGGTGTCTCGCCGGGCTGAAACGCCTGACGGAAAACGATTTCCGTTTTACCGAGAGCGAGCAGACGAAGGCCAACCGGGAGGAAGCCCGCCGGGACGCCGATAATGTGATCCCGTTCCTCTCGTCCGAGGGATACATCCGGTTCAAAGCGGACGCTGCCATCCCGTCCGCGGAGCTGTACGCCATCTATAAGCAGTGGTGCGAGGACAATGCCATGAAGCCCCTGTCGGCGAGGACGGTGAGCGTGACCCTTGTGAAGCATGCCGACGAGTTCCGTCTGGAGCACGACAACCACATCATGAACAAGAAAGGCAAGCGAGTCAACGGTTTCTGGGGCATTGAAGGCTTGATTTCACCGGTGGATTTGTAAGCGGATTGAGATCTTTCCATCCCATCCGTCCCGGCATACCAAAGCGGGGACCGGATGCTCGGATGGGTGGGATGGATGTTTTTGAGATCATGCCGGAAGAAAAAAGACCAGCTGAGATTCGGCTTTGCCGAACTCACTTATGCAGTCCAGTCTTCAAGGACGAGGCCGGGGACGCGGCTGAACTCGCCCGTGTTGTGGGTGACGACGGTATGACCGCGGGCGAGACCCTGTGCGGCGATCCGGAGATCGTAGACGCCGATCGGCAGCCCCTGACTCTCGAGAAATGCGCGGATCTGTCCGGCCTTCGCGGCGTCGGACGCGTCGAATGGGACAATCTCAAACCCGGATAGGAAAAGACGGAGGTTTTCGAGTGTACGTGTTCCCCATTTGCTCTTCGCCGCGCCGTATTCCAGTTCGAAAACAGTTACGGAGGAAACGGCAAGCTCGGACGGGGAAACCTTCATAAATCTCTCCGTGAGAGAGGGAAAACGGTTCTTCATGAGATAGATACAGATCTTCGTGTCGAGCAGGAACATCACAGATCCTCTCTTTTCGGCGCGTCCAGAATGGATGGCTGCTCACGGTCGCGGTCTTCCATAAAATCGTCAGGGAAGGTACCGATGGTCATGCGGAAGGGAAACCACGGGTCGTCCACGGGGTAGATCACGTATCCTTCTCCGACGCGGCGGATATAGAATTCTTCCTTGTCCGTACGGACTTCCTTGGGGATGCGGATGGCCTGGCTGTTGCCGGACTGAAACATGCGGGTCGTCAGCATAGCTATCACCTCTTTCGTAGGTCATAGTGGGTTATACGTGCGGTATATACGAAGTCGGCGGATTTGTCAAGAAGCCCCGAAAAGAACACAACCGGAAACCAATTCCATATCGGAGGAAACATGAAAAGGAAAAAGAACGAGGACGATGATTCAAAGAAGGAGGACTGATGGGAAAAGCGCAGTACGGAATCCTCCGGTTCGCCAAATACAAGGGACCGGAGATCGGACACATTGAAGCCCACAACGAACGCACGAAAGAACAGTACGCCAGCAATCCCGACGTGGACATGAGCCGGAGTCCGAACAACTTCCATCTTGTGACGCCGGATCGGAAATACCGGGCCGAGGCTGAAAAGCAGATCGCGGGGGCCGGATGCAAAACCCGTTCGGACAGCGTGAGGGTCGTGGAGGCCCTCGTCACGGCAAGCCCCGAGTTCTTCAAGGGAAAGAAGAAAGCACAGATCAGGGAATACTTCGCCTATGCTCTTGATTTCATCAAGGGACATCAGAGTGAGAAGACGATCATCTCCGCCGTGGTCCACATGGATGAGCGGACGCCGCATATGCACCTGTGCTTCGTGCCGTTGACGGAAGACGGTCGGCTTTCCGCAAAGGATATCGTCGGGAACAGGAAAAAGCTGACCTGGTGGCAGGATGAATTCTGGAAGCACATGACGAAAAAGTATCCCGAACTGGAGCGGGGAGAGAGCGCGAGCCGGACCGGACGGGAACACCTTCCGCCGCGGCTGTACAAGGAAGCGGTGCATCTGAGTGCCCAGCGTGACCGGCTCATGGAGCTCTTGTCCGGGACGAACGCCTTCAACGCCAAAGCCCGAGCAGGGGAGATCGCCAAGCTTCTGGACGAGTATATCCCGGGGGTGGAGAAATTCAAGACGAAAATCAAAAAGGCATTCGAAGCGAACAGAACGCTGATCACGGAAAACGATGAGCTGAAAAGTAAGATCGCCAAGGCGGAAGAAGCGGGGAAGGAGAGGATCGCCGAGAGGCTGGAGCGGATGAAGCGGGACAAGGAGTACGCGGAGCTGCTTGAAACGGTGGAGAGGATACCGCCGGAGATTTTAGAGGCATATACGGAAGTTCGCGCCTCGCGCGAATTCCACGAGTTCGGCGAAGCCGAAGCTCGGACCGACCATAACAATCCGAAGAACGGTATAAATCGTGAGAAAAAAGAGAAGAATCTTACAAAAGGAGGATGATTATGGCGGAGAAAAAGCTGTCTGCAGCAGAACAGAAAAAGCTGATCGGCGAGGAATTGTGGCTGAGATACTTCAACAGGATTCTGTTCGAAAATGGACTGATCACGGAACAGGAGCGCAGCCGCATGAGCGCGAAGATCGACGAGCGTTCGGCGAAAATCAGAAGAGGTCGTTAATCGGGAACTCGGCTGTGCCGAATATAAATCGGAAAGAGGTCTGCGGAAGTTTTTGCGGACCTCTTGACTTTCATTTCGACTTATGATATATTTTAGATGATGATTTTGAGAAATTCAAGAAGGGGAAGGGTTAATGGATATCCATGAGATTCGGGAACAGCTCCGGACAAGAACGATATACGACATACCGATGCGCGTCACGTATTACGCACGCGTATCGAGCGAAAGCGACGAGCAGCTCAACTCGCTCGGAAATCAGATCAAGTATTATGAAGACCTGATCCGCAAGAATGAAAAATGGACCTTTGTGCCCGGCTACATCGACGAAGGGTTGTCCGGGATTTCCACAAAAAAACGCGAGAATTTCAACCGGATGGTGGATGACGCGGCGGAGCATCTGTTTGATCTGGTTATCACAAAAGAGATTTCCCGGTTTGCGCGGAATACGCTCGATTCGATCCGGTTCACGCGTCAGCTTCTCGAATGCGGCGTCGGTGTATTCTTCCAGAACGACAACATCAACACGCTTGACGAGGACGCGGAGCTTCGGCTGTCGATTATGTCCAGTCTGGCGCAGGACGAGCTGAGAAAGCTGTCCAGCCGCGTAAAGTTCGGGCATCAGCAGGCGATCAAGCAGAACGTCGTCCTCGGTAACAGCCGCATTTTCGGATACCGGAAGGAGAGCAAGCGGCTTGTCATCGACGAGTCGGAGGCGGTGATGGTTCGGGAGCTTTTCGAACTGTACGCCACGGACGAGTATTCCATGAAGCAGATCGAAACGATTTTCTGGAACAAGGGGTACCGAAATCTGAACGGAAACCGAATCGCCCACAGCACAATGGCAAACATGATCGCCAATCCGAAATACAAAGGGTACTACGTCGGGAACAAGGTCAAGATCGTGGACATGTTCACGAAAAAGCAGAAATTCCTGCCGCCTGAAGAATGGGTCATGTTCAAGGACGAGACGGGAGAGATCGTCCCGGCGATCGTGAGCGAAGAACTATGGGATAAGGCAAACGCCGTATTGAAACGGCGGAGCGAGGATGTAAAGAACCGGCAGGGAATCTGCAACCACGCCAACCTTCTGACCGGCAAGCTCTGGTGTACGGAGTGCGGACAACCGTACTACCGCCGAGAGTCCCGGGACCGCTTCGGAAACAAGAACAGCAAATGGATCTGTTCCGGCAAGATCAAGAACGGAGCGGATTCATGCGGGTCGTTCGCAATTTATGAGAGTGAGATCCAGCCGATCCTTTTCGACGTGTTCCGGGATACGAAAGCCGACGCGGATGCGATGGTCAGAGAATACATGCGGATGTACGACGAGATGACGGAAGGCGGAACACTGACGCAGAAAATCGCAGAACAGCAAAAGGTCATCGACTTTGCGAACAGAAAGAAGAACAAGTTGCTGCAGTTGGTTGCCGACGACAGCGTATCGCACGCGGATTTCAAGTCCATGACCGCCGCCTGCAACGAAGAGATCGGACAGGCTGAGAAGAGAATCGCGGAGCTCGAAACCCTTTGTTCCGAAAGCGAGACATTCAAAAAGAAGATCGAAAGCATCCGTCAGGTCATGGCGGACGCGCAGCGCGACGCGGCAAAGGGAATGGTCGACAAGGAATTCATTGAGGTGTATGTCGACAAGATTTTCGTCACTCCCATCGACGAAAACACCATGCAGCTGACGATCAAAATCTTCACGGAAGAGAGTACCGAAAAACTGCTCCGAAAACTCGAATTTCATGGAGGTATCATGACCGGGGCGGAGCAGCGAAACGAAGAATCTCCCTCAAACGCATCAAAATCTCCCTTGATCTCATCCGATTGCGACGGCATTCCTGCGGGTCACACGTTCAAGAAGATGATCGAAAAGTACGAGAACGAAATCTCCGCGAAATAAGTATAACCTGAACAGAGACCGTCGATAAACGAAAAATCTCCCTGATTCGTTCGGGGAGATTTTCATTTGCTTTGTATGCCGATACCGCCGCGACCGCCGTACTGCGGACGGTCTATTTACATTCTGACCCGTTTCCCGAGTCTCGCTTTCAAGGCCTTCGCGAACAGGTACGCGCAGGCGATCTTGATCAGATCGGGGACGACGTAGGGCAGCACGCACATGGTCAGCGCGGCGGCGAGGGAGGGCTTTGAGGACGCGGCAAGCATGAACCACGCCGTGCCGAACGCGTAACAGAGGAAATTGCCGAGCGCCATCCCGAGAAGGGAGGGAAGCGGACCCGTGCCGAACAGCGCGGTCACGCCCCAGAACGCGAGCGCGGCAAAGATGAAGCCGATGAGATATCCGCCGGTCGGACCCGCGAGCTTGCCGACGCCGCCCGTAAAGCCGGAGAACACCGGCAGCCCGATCAGCCCCAGTCCGAGATACACGAGCACCGACACCGTTCCCCACGCGCCGCCGAGGGTGCACAGCGCGCAGAAGACGCCGAAGGTCTGCAGCGTGAAGGGAACGGGACCGATGGGTACCGTGATCCACGCGCAGACGGAGATGAGCGTCGCCATCAGCGCGGCGTAAACAAGCTGATTGATCTTTGCGGTTTTCATCTTACCCATCCCCTCTTTGCGTCATGATGCGTCCATCATACCACAAAATCCGGGGAATGTCAATGCCGCAGAAGAAGATTCTGCCGCCTGAGCCGAGCAGGGGGGGCGGTGCGGGTGCATGCCCTCAGACCGAAAAATTCGCATGTGTTTCCTCGTCGACCTCGCAGAGTAGGGCTTTCATCCGCGTGGGAGGTATGCTCTCAAACGATTCCTCCGTCCTCCATCCGCACCACACGGTTGGCGAGCGCGGCGGCGTCGGGGCTGTGCGTCACCATGACGACCGTGATGTTTTCCTCGTCGCGCAGCTCGAAAAGCAGCTTCAAAAGCTCCTCGCCGTTCTTCGTGTCGAGATTCCCGGTCGGCTCGTCGGCGAACAGGATGCGCGGGCGGCTGATCATCGCCCGGATGACGGCGACTCTCTGCTGTTCGCCGCCCGACAGTTCGGACGGGAGGTGATGCACGCGTTCGGAAAGACCGAGGCGTTCGAAAAGCCGCGCGGCGTAGTCCTCGTCGAACTGCGTGTTGTTGTAGATCGAGGGCGTCATCACGTTTTCCCATGCCGTCAGCACGGGGAGCAGAGCGTAATTCTGGAAAACGAAGCCGAAATTCGCCCCGCGGAACTTCGCGAGCTTGGATCGGGATAGAGAATAGAGATTGATTTCGCGCCCGTCGCTTTCGCTCTGCGGGTACACCCAGACCGAGCCGCCGGACGGGTTGTCGATGCCGCCGAGCAGATGCAGCAGGGTGCTCTTGCCCGAGCCGGACGGACCGACGATCGCCGTGAATTCCCGCTCGTAGATCGCGAGATTGACCCGGTTCACCGCATTGACGAAGACGCCTCCCGTGCCATAGGTCTTCATGAGATTCTCGGCGCGGAGAATGACCTTGCGATCCTGTTTCTGTGCCGTGTGTTCCATATCAGTCCGTGTCCTTTCTGATCCCCTCGACAACGGATTCCTTCAGCGCACGGCGGGTAGGCAGCCATGCTCCGGCGAGGGAGGTGAAGTGTGTGATGAGCTGGATGGGCAGGGAAGCGACGCTCACGGCGAGAATGATCCCCGTGACCATGAAATAGCCGCTCCTCAGTTCGGCGTATTTTTCGGGCGGATAGCTTCCGGGGAAGCGGTCCCGCGCGATGTTCAGCTCCTGCATGGCGCTTGAAAGATAGTTCCACGCGATCAGCACCGCGGCGAGCGCGATGAGTGAGGCCACGAAGAGGGAGACGATGCTCACGCCGACGCGCACGGTTTTCTTGATATCGCGGTCGTCCGCGCCGATCTGCCGCAGGATCGCCCACTCCCGGCGGGAGCGCGCGGCCTTGATGTTCGCGTTCATGAGCGACGTCATGCAGAAGGTGATGTAAAGCATCGAGCCGAAGAGCAGGAGCATCGAATAAGCCGCCGCCGAGGTCTTTTCCGTCGACGCTTCCTTCACACGCATGTGATTCACCGTATAGCGCATGAAAACGGGATCGTTCGAAATCGCCTCGACGATTTTCCTCGTCTCTTCATCCGAGAGGGATTTGTCGTAATCCACGTAGATCGCGTCGACCGAATCGGACGCGGCGTCGTCGGACACGAGCCCGATCCTTTCGGCGGCGGAACGCGGAATGAGCAGACAGTCTCTGAGCGAAATACGGTTGGTCGGCTGAACGGAAACAATTTTGAATGCCGTTTCGGTGTCCTCGGGCCGATCGAAGACCGGTCGGTATCCCATATACGAGGTTTCGGCTGAGAAGGTGATCGTCTCGCCCGTCTGTCGGAGCGATCCCCCGAAATACCCCGTCTCACTGATGACGATCGCGCACTCGTCCTCGAAAAACGCGTCCGCGTCGAAAGACGCAAGATCGGCGGCGTACAGCGGAAGCTCATCCCGGTCGACGACCGCGACGGAGATGAATTCCCAGCCGCCGTCTCCCCGAACGCGCGGCGAGACGGCGCGCCCCGAGCCGTTTTTCTCATCCGGGTACCCGTAATCCCTTCCCGTGAAAACCTGGAATACCGCGATCCGTTCGATGCCGGGGATGCCCCGGAGCCGTTCGGCGTCCGCGCGGTACAGCGGCGAATGGGATTCGAGAATATCCCGCGGGTTTGCGGCGTAGATCACCGAGTCGGCAGGCGTTTCCGCGGTGAAACGCGAGAGCTCCGACCCGGTCAGAATCTTCACGAACACGGCGAGCAGGAGCACCCCGCCGACCAGAAGAGAGGTCAGGGCGGTGAGGATCGCCGGAATGAGATCGGTGCGCCAGCGGCGGAGGGACTGGACGACGGCCAGCGTGCGGATGCGGTCGCGGGCCTTCCGAAGCCGCTTCGACGTGCGCTTGACGAAGAGGCTTCTTTTCCGGAAGGTGCCGGAAATCAGCGCGAACGGATCCGCTCGGGTCAGGTTCAGAACGCCGAGGATCGTTAGGAGCACGGACAGGAGAACGAACCATAGCGCCGCTTTCAGAAGATTGCGCCACGGCACGGCAAAGGCGAACCCGGTGCCCTCGATCGCCGCGTTGAAAGCGTTCACATAATGCAGCGCGATGAGACAGGCGAGCGGCACCACAACGATGCACGCGGCGGTCGTTACGATTAAAACCTGCCCGGATACAAGAAACCCGAGATCGGCCCGAGTCGCCCCAACCGCGCCGAGGACGCCCAGCTCCGCGGAGTGGTTTTCCGTCCAGTTCATCATGAACGCGGCGAGGATCAGGGCGGCGACCGCGATCACCGGCAGGCACCAGAGCACGACGGGCGTCGCGCCGTAGAAGGTGCGGTTTTCGAGGAGCTTGTTGTTGATGTATTCCTCAAGGATCTTCGCCGTTCCGGAAAGCCTGCTGAAATCGTTGTACTCGCCGGGATTTTTCTGCTGCTCCTCCGTGTCCCCTATCCGGTTGTCCGTGAGGATTTCGCGCACGACTTTCGCGACCTGAAGCTCCGTTTCGCGCTTTGTCACGATGTAATGGTCGAATTTCGGATGCGCGCCCGTTCCCCGGTCGATCCTGTGGGCGGTGGCGGCGGTCGTAAGAATGTAGTTCTGACTTTCATCAAATACCGAAAAGATCCCGCTGATCTTCATCGGCTCGTAGACCATTTCGGCGGCCTTGAACCAGAGCTCGTTTTCCTCTCCCGCCATGAGCCAGCGGGACGATTTGTAGAGCTGTTTCGGCACGGCGATCTCGCCGTCCGCGGGGGGCCCTCCCCAGATCCAGCGCACGCCGAGCAGAGCGTCGATCTCGTCTGTTTCGACCACCAGCTTGCCGGGCGCGGAGGCGTCCACGGACGAGGCGAGCTTCGACGTCCACGGGATGGCCCAGACCTGCTTCACCGCGTCGTATCCCGCGATTTTTTCCCTGAGATCGTTCGGCTGGGAGAGGATCGAGGCGGAATAGGTCCCCGCGGCGTCGAGCTCAACGCTGCGCAGATAGTAGGACTCAAAGAGCATGAGCGCGGTCATGACAAGAGTCACGAGTATGACGGAGGTGACAAACACGGAGAGATACATCCGGGGACGGCGCGCGATCTGCCGGGACGAATAGAAGAACAGCCTCCGGAAGCGGGTTCCGGGCTTGAATCTTTCGAAGAAGGATTTCATATCGGTTCAGTCCGTATCCTTTCTGAGCCCCTCCGTGATGGGCTCGTCCAGCAGGCGTTTGGTCGGATGCCGGGTCCCGAGCACGGAAGCGGCAAAGGCAAAAATGTGCATCGGCAGGCTGAGCGGCAGCAGCAGAAATACCGTCTTCGCGCGCTCGAGGATCTCCCGTCGGCAGAGGCTGTAGTAAGCCAGCGTATAGGTCAGCGGGTGATCGTGCGCGTCGACGTTGAGGTAATACATCGGGATCGTGAGAATGAGCAGGGAAGCGAGGGAGAGAACGGCGAGGGTGATCAGGGCGGCAAGCGCGGAGGTCGGATAAGTTCCGATCCGCGTCGTCTTATACACCGCCGCGTCATCCGCGCCCATCTGACGCAGGGCGGCAAACTCAGCCCTTGCCTTCGACGCCTTCATGCCCGCGTTCATCGAGGTCATCACGAAGAACGCGAGGAGGGTCATTGCGGCGCATACGCCGAGCATGACGAGCACCGCCCGCGCGCTTTTCAGCTCGTCCGAGGAGAGCACGCGCGTGTTCTTCACCGCATAGCGCATAAGCTCCGTGTCGCGCGCGAACGACTCGACGATCTCAGCCGTTTCGTCGTCGCCGAGCGCGGGATTATAATTCACAAGAAGCGTGCGGTGCTCGTCGGCGTCGATCAGCCCGAGTCGCTGTCCGCCCGCGGGGGAATAGACCATCAGGTATTCCGTTGAGGCAAGACCGTATTTCAAAGCTTTGTCCGACACCGTCCCGACGGCGGTCACGGTGAACGAGGCGCTGTACTCGTCGTCCGCTGTCTCAGTGATTCCCGACACACTGCGGTAAACCGTGCGCGGCCTCGCAGAGATCACGTCGCCGACGTGGAAACGTTCCTGGTTGTACCAGCCGTCGATCGAGCTGTTGGGAAGAAGCAGGATCACCCCGTCCTCGCCGGGATCGTCGAGGGACCCCTCCGTCAGGGAGCCGACGAGCAGGGGAAGGCTTTCGCCGTCCGCGACCGCCGCGTCAAGAAGCCGCCAATACTCCGAGCCGACCTGCTGGGGGATTTGGATCATCGGCTCGTCGGATATTGTAAGTTCGCCTGAGACCGTCGTTCTGCGGTTAGAAGTACCGAAGAAGGAATAGGTCCCGACAGACGCGACGCCCGGAGTCCTTTGTATGCGTCCCGCGATTTCGTCGGTAATGGGGGCTCCTTCACCGACGGAGGAATCCGCGTCGGATAGCACGGAGATCACCGTGTCCGCCGCACCGGGCGTTTTGAAAAGCGCCGCGCTCACCTCGCCGCCGGAGCGGATCAGCACGAGTACCGCCGCGCCGAGCATCATCGACACGAGGGAAGCGACGACGGCGGGAATGATCTCCGAGGCGATCCGCCGCAGGGTCATGAGCACGGAGAGGGCGGCGATCTTGTCCTTCAGGCGGGACAGCGCGAGAAAGGAGCGGCGCACGAAGGGCATTTTCGCGCGGAAGGAGCCGGATATCAGCTCATACGGTGTCTCCCGCGTGAGCCGCGCGATGCCGAGCCAGGTGAAGAAAGCCGAGAAAAGGGCGAACCGGACGGCAGCGCTCACGAGCAGTTTCCACGGCACGGCGAGCGCCGCGGCGGATAAGGACGGCATGGCGGAGAGATAGATTCTCGAAAGGAGCCCGGCGAGCAGGATGACCCCGGGAGAGGCGATCAGCGTGAGCAGGAGAATCTGCCCGGCGGGGATGGCGCAGAGACCGATCCGGTTCGCGCCGAGGGCGGAGAGGGTACCGAACTCCGGCGCGTGGGACACGCTCCAGTCCGTCATAAAAGACGCAAGGATCAAGGAGGCCGCGAGGATCACGGGGAGTGTGTACAGCGTGACCGGCGTCGCGGAGTAGCGCTCTTCGTTTTTGATGTTCACCGTATTGAGATATTCCGCGTACCGGTTTACGAGATAGCGCGTGCCGTCCGCCGCTTCCCGCGGGTTCTGCGCGTCCGTGGGGATCATGCCGAGGGAGCGGTAGAGCCGGTCGGCGGCTTTGGCAGCGCCGCGCTCCGTCGCGTGACTGACCCGGATGAAATGGTCGTATTTCAGGATCGCTCCCGTCTCCGCGTCGATCGAGGCGGCGTCGGACTGCGAGAGAAAAACGTAGGAGCTGCCCACGCCGGAGATCGTGAAGATGCCCGAGAGCGTCATTTCGCGGTATGTCATCCGCGTCGCCTTGAAATAGAGATCGTTCGGCTCCCCCGCCTTCAGAAAAGGGCAGGCGCGGTAGAGATCGAGCGACACCGCGACCTCGCCCTCTCCCGGAGCGTGCCCCCAGATATAGCGTACACCGAGGGTGCGGTCCGTCTCCTCCGTCTCCACGACGATTTTGCCCGGCGCGGACGCGTCGACGCTCGAGGCGAATTTCGAGGAAGAAGGCACGGCAAAGACGCTTGTCACCGACCTGTCCCGCCCGATCCCCTCGGTGAAATCGTAGAGCTGATCGAGAAAGGCGATATGGTGCGTTCCCGTCGATGCGCGCTCCACGGAGGCGAGGTAATAGGAATCGAACAGCATGAGCGCGGTCATGACGAGCGTGAGAAGAACGGTCGTGCTGATGAACACTGATCGGTAGGTGCGCCGCTGCCGGACAAGCTGACGTGAGGAATAGAAGAAAAGACGTCTCAATACCCGTTTGATCCGTTCCATGGCGGCTCCTTTCGCACCCTTCGTTTTCATTCGCATTATACCATGTCGAATGTCGGTTGTCAATAGCAAATGTGGTGCATTTTGTTTTTTTGTAGAACAAAATGAATCAAACCTTCGTTTTTTTGCACGGAATGCTGGGGCAGGGCCGCCGTTGGGGAGGTCAAATGGCTGAAACTGCTTTTTTTGCTGAAGGATTCTTGACGGCGCGGGACTGCGGTGCTATAATAAGGCAGTAAATAATTTACAAATAAATTAACTGAGAAAGGAATGAAGATGAATCTGCAAATCAACGGGAAGTCTTCGGAAAAAGGCGAAGACCGCATGACGGATTATCGGAAAACCCCGATGATCCTCATCAACGAGGTGTCCCGTCTCATGTGGGAAAAGGTCCGTTCGCGCGGCATGACGCACCCGATCTCCCAGCGCTCCGGTCAGCTCATTTTGATCGAGCTCGCGAAGCGGGACGGCAGGACCCAGCTCGACCTCGCCAACGCGACGCACCTCAAGGCCCCCACGATCAGCGTTTCCCTTCAGAAGCTCGAAAAAGAAGGCTACGTCAGCCGCCGGCCGGACGAATACGATCTGCGCGCGACGCGGGTTTTCCTCACCGACAAGGGCAGGGAACTCGACGCGCGGCTGAAGACGTTCATCCGCGAACAGGAAGCGATCTCGACCTCCTGCCTGACGGAGGAGGAGTGCGATTCCCTCGTTGCCATTCTGCTCAAGATCCGTGAAAACCTCGTCGGAGAGGTGCCGGAGGAGGAGATCCCGTGAAAAGAGTCAGACTGATTTCCTTTTTGAAAAAGTACTGGATCTTCGCCGTTATCTCCCCCCTCATGATGGCGGGCGAGGTGATCGTGGATCTTCTGCAGCCCAGACTGATGGCGCTCATCGTCAACAAAGTCGTGTCCACCGGAGTGACCGGCACGCCCGATCCGGAGGTCATGTCCTTCATTCTCATCACCGCCCTCAAAATGATCCTCCTCGTCGCGTTCGGCGGCTTCTGCGGCATCATGTGCTGTTATACCGCCTCCGTGGCGTCACAGGGCTTCGGAAACGATATCCGCGTGAAGTCCTTCAACAAGGTCATGTCCCTCTCTCTCGAGCAGACGGACCGCTTTACCACCGGCTCCCTTGTGACCCGGCTGACGAACGACATTTCCACCCTTCAGGATTTCGTCATGATGCTGCTGCGCATGTTCGTGCGCGCGCCGATCTTCTTTGTGATGGGCATCGTCATGTGCCTGAGCCTGAACGTCAATTTCGCGCTCGTGGCGGTCATCGCCCTTCCTCTCGTGCTCATCATCGTCACGATCATGGTCGTCAAGGCCGTGCCGATCTTCACCGTTGTGCAGGGCAAGCTCGACCGCGTAAACTCCGTCGTGCAGGAAAGCGTGACCGGAGCCCGCGTGGTCAAGGCCTTCACGCAGGAAGAGCATGAAATCGCCCGCTTCGAGGCGGCAAACGCGGATTTCCGCAACACCAACCTCAAGGTCAGTTACATCATGTCTGCCATTTTCCCGGCGATGTCCCTCGTCATGAACGCCGCCGTCATCGCCATCATCTACATCGGCGGATTGCAGGCCGAGGCGGATAAAATCAACATCGGTGACATCATGGCTGCCGTTCAGTACATCACGCAGGTCCTGTCCTCCGTCATGATGATGTCCTTCATGTTCCAGTCCGTCGCGCGGTCCAAGGCCTGCGCCGTGCGTGTCCGCGAGGTTCTTGAAGCCGATCCCGCAATCGTCTCCGGAACGCGGACGGCGGCTGACGAAGTCGGCACCGTGCGTTTCGAAAACGTGTCCTTCCGCTATCCCGGCGCGTCCGGCGACAACGTGCTCAAGGACATTTCGTTCGAGGTGAAGAAGGGAGAAACCGTAGCCGTGATCGGCGCGACCGGCTCGGGAAAGACCTCCCTTGTCAACCTGATTCCGCGCTTTTACGACGCGACCGACGGCGAGGTCTATGTGGACGGCGTCAACGTGAGGGACTGGGACCTCAAGGCTCTGCGTTCCCGTATCGGATTCGTGCTGCAGAAGAGCGAGCTGTTCTCCGGCAAGGTCGACGAAAACATCCGCTGGGGCGCGAAGGATGCGACGGACGAAGAGATCGTCGAAGCCGCGAAGATCGCGCAGGCGGACGAATTCGTCTCGAAAATGGAGGAAGGCTATTCCTCCTACGTCGCCGAACGGGGCGCGTCCCTCTCCGGCGGTCAGAAACAGCGCATCGCCATTTCCCGCGCCGTTCTCCGCCATCCGGAAATCATCATCTTCGACGACTCCACCTCCGCGTTGGACCTCGCGACCGAGTCGAAGCTCCGCCAAGCCCTGAACCGTGAATTCGCAGACACCACCGTCATCATGATCGCGCAGCGCATCGCGTCCGTCAAGCACGCGGACCGCATCGCCGTCATCGAGAACGGAAGGATCACCGCGTTCGACAACCACGAGAACCTCATGGCGACAAGCGCAGCGTACCGGGATATTTACAGCTCCCAGATGAAATCGAACGAAGGAGGAGCGGACTGATGAAGAAACCGGACAAGAAAGAAGAACTCCGGGCGGAAAACGCGACGCCTTCGGAGATGAAACCCGAAAAGAAGAAAAAGGACGGGGAAGAGGAAGAACCTACCGCCGACGAGCTCCGTCAAATGATGAAAAAGAACAATTCCGAGGTGCGCGGGCCTGGCGCGGGACGCATGATCCGCGAGAAGCCGAAGAACTTCGGAAAGACCGTCGGCAAGCTGCTGCGCTATATCGGCAAGAGCAAATGGCTCGTTCTGCTCATCATGGTCACCACGATCGTCTCTTCGGTGCTCAGCTCCATCGGGCCGCGCCTGCAGGGCAACGCGATCAACACCATGCACATGAACGAGGCGACGCAGCACGTTGATGTGGATTTCGACACCCTTGTGCGGACCCTCGTCACGATGGGGATCGTCTATCTCGCCGGGGCGCTGATGCAGCTCTTTCAGGGCTTCGCCTCCGCGAAGATCTCCCAGACCACCGTTTACACCCTGCGTCAGGATCTCTTCCGCAAGATCTCCCATCTCCCGATTTCCTATACTGACACGCATCCCTCCGGCGACATCATGTCCCGCATGACCAACGACGTGGACAACGTGTCAAACGCCATCTCCGGCTCCCTGACCTCTTTGATCTCCGCCGTTCTGACGCTGGTTCTCTCCCTGTACTGGCTCCTGCGGTATGACTGGCGCATCGTTCTCGTGACCCTTATCACGATTCCCCTCACGGTTTTCCTTTCCATGAAGCTTTCCGCCTTCATGCGCAAGTATTTCGTGCGCCGTCAGGTCCTGCTCGGCAAGATGAACGCACAGGTGGAGGAAATGGTCACCGGGTACAAAACCGTCATGGCATACGGCAAGGAGGAGGACGCGTGCGGTGAGTTCGCTGAAATCAGCGAGGATTTCCGCAAATGCTCCATTAAAGCCAACCTCTGGGGCGGCGTCATGGGCCCGGTCAACAACATCATCAACAACATCAACTATTTGCTGGTAGCCGCGTACGGCGCGTATCTGGCGATGAAGGGAGACATCAATCCCGGCGACATCCAGGCGATTCTGCAGTACTCCCGCCAGCTCACCTTCCCGATCAACCAGATCGCGAACCAGTACGCGTCCCTGCTCACCGCCGTCGCGGGCGCGGAGCGCGTCTTCGCCATCCTCGAGACCCCGGACGAGGTCGACGAAGGCAAGTCCGACATGAACGTCGACGATATCCGGGGTGAGATCGAATTCAGCCACATCAACTTCTCCTATATCCCCGGCAAGCAGGTGATCCACGATTTCAACCTGAAGGTGAGTCCCGGACAGAAGATCGCGCTCGTCGGCGCGACCGGCTCCGGCAAGACGACCGTCGTCAACCTGCTCACGCGCTTCTACGACGTGGACAGCGGGGAAATCACGGTGGACGGCGTGAACATCAACGACATCCCGAAAAACACGCTCCGTTCGGCGATCGGCATCGTGCTTCAGGATACCGTTTTGTTCCGCGACACCATCGGCAACAACATCCGCTACGGCAGGCAGGACGCGACCGACGAGGAGCTCGATCAGGCCGCGGACATGTCGGAATCGGACGAGTTCATCAACCGTCTCCCCGAGCGCTACGAAACCGTGCTTGCGGAGGGCGGCAGCAATCTCTCCCAGGGTCAGCGCCAGCTGCTCGCCATCGCGCGCGCCGTGCTCGCCGATCCGAAGATCCTGATCCTCGACGAGGCGACCTCCTCCGTTGATACGAGAACGGAAATGCACATCCAGCAGGCGATGGTCGCGCTCATGAAGAACCGCACAAGCCTCATCATCGCGCACCGCCTCTCCACCATCCGCGACGCCGACGCCATCGTCGTCATGAAGGACGGCAGGGTCATGGAGGTCGGCAGCCACGACGAGCTTCTCGCGAAGCGGGGCGTGTATTACGATCTCTACCAGACCCAGTTCGCGGGCTTTGAGACCTGAGAAATTGAAAAAAACGGGAAAAACCGAACGGGACGCGCTCTCGTCCGGTTTTTTCGTCGGATGCCGGAAAATTATGAAAAAACTTTTGAAACAGCGGAACAATTCCCCCGCCCGCGTCGTCTAATCGGCAGAAACAGAAAAACGGAGGGATATATCAATGAAAAGAATCCTGATTTTGATGCTGGCTGCTTTGTTGCTCGTCACGTCCTGCGGCTCGAAGACCCCGGCCGATCCGGGAACGACCGTCACAGAGGACCCGGCATCCGTTCCCGCGAACAACGGCAGCGGAGAAGAGAAGCCCGGAGATGTGACCGAGCCCGGAGAAACGACTGAGCCGGTCGGAGCGGTTGAACCCGGGAAAACGAACGATCCCGCCGGAAGCGGGAAGGATATCGTCACGCCCGCGAAGAGCGTGGAGATGAAGAGCCCGAAAAACTACGAGGAGCTTTATAAGCTCGTCAACTCCTATTCCTACGGCTATCACGGCGGCATGCGCTACACCGACGACGTGGCGGTCGATCTGGCAGTCGAGGAGGAGGCTATGGAAGCGCCCGCCGCAGCACCGGCCGAAGCGTCCTTCGGCGCGAAGAACGCCGGAGCTGTGGCGGAGCAGTCGTACGCCGCTGAGTCCGGGGATTATTCCGAAACCAACGCGCAGGTGAAGGGAATCGACGAAGGCGACATCGTCAAGACGGACGGCAAGTACATCTATGTCCTGAAGGACCGCCGGCTCATCATCCTTTCGGCGGCGGGAGAAAACACCGAAGTGCTGTCCGATACCGAAATCGCTGAGGACAATACGAACGATTACTACGAATACCCCTATCTTTACGACAAATCGGTCGATGAGTACGGCGAAGCCTACGAAAGCCAGTATCCAACCGAAATGTACGTGCAGAACGGCACGCTTGCCGTGATCATGAACTGCTCCTCGTGGTACAGCGGCTACGTGGACAGCATGTGGCGGTATGAGGATCACACCTATACCCTCGTCGCGTTCTACGACGTGAGCGACCCGTATAATCCCGTCAAGTTTGCCGAACGCGGTCAGGACGGCTATTATCAGACGAGCCGCCTCAAGGACGGCAAGCTCTATCTGATGACGAACTATTACATCTACCGTTACTGGGATTACGAAGAAAAGGATTATGAGGACTATGTTCCCGAGCTCTACGACGACGGTTCGCGCAGGCTGATTGCCGCCGACTGCATCGTTTACCCGAATCAGATCGAGAGCACGAACTACACCGTGATCACCCGCCTGTCGATGGAAGACGGCGCGCGCGAGGATGATCTGAGCGTGCTCGGCACGGGTTCGACCTTCTACATGAGCCCGAACTACCTCTATCTCGCCGATACCCGCTATTTCGAGGAAGAGATTTCGCGGCGTCAGGAAAGCGTCTACACCGTGACGGAGTGGAAGAGCGGGAACAAGACGGACTTTGTCAAAATCTCCTTTGAAGGCGACATCCAGGTCGAAGCGACCGGCTCGATCTATGGCAGCCTCCTGAACCAGTTCTCCATGGACGAGTACGACGGAAAGCTCCGCGTCGTCACGACCGACTGGAACAACGGCTATTCGATCTACGAGGACGAGGAATTCGGCTTCCGCAACTGGAAATACAACGATTCAAAGCAGACGAACGGACTCTACGTCTTCGACGAAAACCTGAACGTGATCGGCGCGCTCACCGATCTGGCGGAGGACGAACGGGTCTATTCCGTCCGCTTTGACGGCGAGGTCGGCTACTTCGTGACCTTCCGTCAGGTCGACCCGCTCTTCACGGTCAATCTGAGCGATCCCTATGACCCGAGGATCATGAGCGAGCTGAAGATCCCCGGCTTCTCGAACTACCTGCATCCCTATGCCGACGGCCTGCTCTTCGGTCTCGGCCAGAACGCGGACGAGGAGACCGGACGCACGGAGGGCATGAAGCTCTCGATGTTCGACGTGTCCAATCCCTACGACGTCTTCGAACGCGACAAGCTCTCCCTCGATCTCACCTATTCCGAGGCGCTGTACAACCACAAGGCGATCCTCGTCGCGCCGAACAAGGGACTCATCGGCTTCCCGTCGACCAACGGCTACGTGCTCTACGGCTATTCCGCCGACCGCGGCTTTTATCTCCTGCACGAAGTGACGATCAACGACAGCGAATGGTGGTGGAACTCCAATTCCCGCGGCCTCTACGTCGGCGACACGATCTACATCGTCACCTCCGAATTCACTGTCGCGATCGACATGAATACGGGCGACCTGCTCGCGAGAGTGAGATACTGATCCGCCGTCGGAGAAGACCCACAGCGAATCCGTAAACATCGCGGACCCGGAGATTTTCTTCGGGTCCTTTTTTCGTTATGGGTGGACAAAACGTGAGTTCTGCGGTATAATGAAAAAAACTGTATGTCAAAACGGAGTGACGGACATGAAGGATGAGAAAAGAAGCTGTCCGTACGCGGGCAAATGCGGCGCGTGCCAGACCCTGAACCTCGATTACGAATCGGAGCTTTCGATGAAAATGAAGCGCCTGATCCCCCTCCTCGGACGTTTCGGTCATGTCGACGAGATCCTCGGCGCCGAGAACCCGATCCATTACCGCAACAAGGCGCAGTATCTCTTTTCCTTCAACGGCGGGAGGATCAATTTCGGGCTCTACCGCGCGTCGGACGGCGGCATTGTGCATGTCGAACGGTGCCTCATGGAGGACCCGGAGCTCTACTCCCTCGCGCGGTGCGTGCGCAGACTGCTTGAGGACTTCGGCGTGAAGGTCTGGGACGGACGGCGGGGATCCCTCCGTCACGTTCTCGCCCGCAAGGGCTTTTCGACGGGCGAGCTTCTCTGCGCGCTCGTGACAAGGGACGGCGTGACCGACGGGGTGAGATCGCTCGCGAAAGAGCTCGTGAAGCGGTTCCCGAAGCTCGTTTCGGTTTCCGTGATCGTCAACGATTCCGATATCCCGCTCTGGACGGAGGGGGAGGAATACGTGCTTCACGGAGAGGGCGCGTTCACGGACGAGCTCTGCGGCCTCACCTTCCGCGTCCCGACCAAGGCGTTTTATCAGATCAATCCCGCGCAGACCGAAAAGCTCTATGAGATCGCCGCGGAGCTCGCGGGGATCGGGAGCGAAGACCGCGTCCTCGACGCCTTCTGCGGCATCGGCACGGTCGGCATCACCGCAGCGAAAAACGGCTGCGCATCGCTCGAAGGCTTCGACGTCAGCCCGGACGCGATCCGGGCCGCCGGCGAAAACGCGCGGGCGAACGGTGTCAAAAAATCGCACTATCAGGTGAGAAAGGACGCGTCCTTTCTCGTCGGAGCGGGGAAGTTCGACGTGATTTTCGCCGACCCGCCACGCGCGGGCTGTTCCCGCTCCTTCCTGGAAGCGGTAAAGAACGCCGCGCCTGATCGGTTCGTTTATATCTCCTGCAATCCCGATACCCTCGCCCGCGACCTCGCGATCCTGAAACCGGCGTTTCAGGTGAAGAAGATCCGGCCGGTGGACCTCTTCCCGGGGACGGAGCATGTGGAGACAGTCGCTGCGTTGACCCGAGCCCGGGTGGGTAAATGATCGTGATTTTTCAGTCTCAGGTTTGGAATTGCAATAGGATCATGTAAGGAGGTATGTATATTGGCACAGATACAGGATTTCATCATTCGGGATGGCGTTTTGAGGAAATATACAGGTACCGGCGGAGACGTTGTTGTACCGGATGAAGTACAGGCAATCGGAGATGTCTTCCAGGGAAACTCCGCTTTGACGGGCATTGTGCTTCCGGATACGATACAAGCGTTGGATGAATTTGCATTTGCAAACTGCGTTTCATT
The DNA here is from genome assembly GCA_017540175.1 of Clostridia bacterium. Lineage (GTDB taxonomy): Bacteria > Bacillota > Clostridia > Oscillospirales > CAG-272 > UMGS1696. The sequence continues at coordinate 21,383 of JAFYBN010000105.1, forward strand.
ACGACACGTCAGATTGCCTGAGAACGCAGACGCGTTGCCGCCAATGGCTTTCTATAATTGCAAAAGTCTTCGGGAAATCGATTGGCCCGAATCCGTGCAGAAGATTCGGCAATACTGCTTCTTTCATTGCGAGTCCTTGCGTCAGGTGAATATACCGCGGGTTGGGATCATTGATAAGGCCGCTTTTTCCGGCTGCAGGAGTCTGTCTGCGATTTCATTTTCGCCAGTCTTGCAGCGCATCGGTGTTCGATCGTTTTATGAATGTGAAGGATTAAGTGAGGTGATTATTCCACAAGGGGTTGAGAGCATCGGAGAGAAGGCTTTTGCTGGATGTATAAAGCTTAAGCATGTCTCGATCCCAAAGAGTGTACGCCGGATGGGCAAAAGCGTGTTTGCGGATTGTCCGGCTCTGTCCGTGGAAAGACTTGAATGGGCGGAGCACACGGACGAGGAAAAGATGGATCTGCTCAACAGAAAAGACTATCCTCTTTGTCTTGACCAAAACGACGATAGACCGGTTTATAATGAAGTATGCCGACGGGAGCGTGTCGAGCGCGGTTTCTGTGAAAGGGACTGGGCAAATATGACGGAGTTTATTCCCGCTTTGCTGGCGGATATGCTTCAAGAGTTTTCTGAATTGCACTATGCAGCTCCCGAACACATGACCCATGAGCAGTGGGACAGTATTTTGAGGGAGATGGCGCAGCACTTCCGGAACGCAGCAGAGCTGAGCCGGACGGACCTGTCGGACGGTATACTGCAGTCAATCATACCGCAAATACTCGAAAAACCGAGCCTCAAAGGCGCCTTGGAAAGCTTCCCGCCGGAAATGACAGAAGCTTGGCGGGAAAACAGACTGAGCAACTTAAGCAAGTCTTATGCGATCATGAATAAACTCGCCGACCAGGAAATGCGCGCCGGTTTTGATATGCTTAAAGAATATATCTGGATGCTTTGGGACTGAATCGATGCTTGCTGACTTTGTCGGGTCGTAAAGATATGTTCCCGGAGCCAAAAGGGCGAACAGAAACGTGAATGTGTTCCTCACCGCGATTTTGCGAACCGTCGCGAAAGATGACGATCTGTTTCATTTCCTTGTGCCATATGGAAACAGTCGCTGCGTTGAATCGTGCCGGATCGAGAGAATCATTTTGATATCAAGCAAAAAACCAGGAAATCGAAGGAGGTGAAATGAAATGTTATTCAAGCGACTATTTGGGAAAAAACAGCATACGGGCAAGGTTGATCAAAATAAAATACAGCATACTGAGCTTATACAAAAGCTTGAGTACGGTACATCACTGCAAATCGGACAAATTGTTTCATTTGGACATTATTATCAAAGTAAAGACAATGATAAACCTGAGAATATAGAATGGATAGTATTGGATAGAAGTCATAATTCTTATCTGTTAATTAGTACATATGCATTGGATTCAGTATGTTTTCACCCTCATTATACCCACTGGAAAGACAGTTACTTGCGTAAATGGTTAAATGGAGTTTTTTTGGATCACGCGTTCTCTACGGAAGAGCAGTCTCATATAAAGAGGCGCATCCTTCCGGACAATGGTCCGGGGATGGACCAAGTGTTTTTGTTAAGCATTGACGAAGCAAAACGGTATTTCCGCTCAGATCAGGACAGGCAATGTAAACCAACATGGGTTGCGCTTATGAATGGTTCCGGAGAAGATAAATCCGGAAACTGTTGGTGGTGGTTGAGATCTCCTGCCAGGGACATAGAATCCACTTCATACGTTTGGAATGATGGTTCTATTCAAGATAATGATGTTGTGATCTATTGCGACCCTCGTGGGGTTCGGCCTGCTGTGTGGGTTGACTTATAGAGAAAAGGTATTGATTCAGCTATAGCTCAAAACACCATTAAAAGAACAGTCAATAAGAACTATCATCAAATTCCTGCAAGAAACGTATGGGATGACGAAGAAATCAGGCAAAGAAGTTACTTGATTGTTTTTTCAAATTCCGAATTGATCGACTTTTGTAATCAGGTAATAATACACACAGAAGATGAAAAGCAGAGCCACCTTCAAAAACGAATCGGAGCTCTGCTTTCGTCCTGTACCGTTTGGGGATCATCTTTTCGATTGTGACTTCTTTGCAAACAATGCTCAATAGCTCTTGAAAAACCCATCGGATTCATGTATACTTTTATATTATGAGATTGTATGTGTCCCTTGCTTGATCGAATGCTGTTCATCCCATAACTGCGGCTTCCGGGGATACAGGAAACGGGAATTATCTGCAAAGGAGCACTTGTCTATACATCACTCCGTCGGTCCGGGTCCAACCCGGTCTGAAGTGCGCTGTTTTGCTTTTTCCGGCTGAAATACACAATGGAGGAACGAACATGAGAATCAGAAAAGCAGTTTTCATCATGCTGATGCTTACGCTGGCGGTCGGTCTGCTGTCCGTAACGTCGCAGGCGGCGCAGGATGAGCCGATCACCTCTTGGAAACAGCTGCAGGCTGTCATCAGCCAGGCGGAAAACAATGATATCATCTATCTTCAGCAATCGATCACCGCTGATCCGGACGACACGATGCTGGAGGTTACCGGCAACAACAAATCCATCACGCTTGATCTGAACGGATGGACGCTTGACCGTGCCCGTATGTCCACCCACAATGACGGTCACGTGATCATCGTTCGCCCGGGCAGCACGCTAACCATTATCGACTCTTCCGGCGACAACAGCGGCGTCATCACCGGCGGCTGGGCCACAAACGGCGGAGCGATCAACAATCAGGGCAAGCTGATCATCGAAGGCGGCACCTTTGCCGGCAATAAGGCTGAAAACGGCGGCGCGATCTGCAACAGGAGCTCGCTTACCATCAAGGGCGGTGTGTTTGAGAACAACACGGCGTCCGTCTGCGGCGGCGCGATCTGGTCGGAGGGCTCCGCGGCAAACAGCGGCGCGGCAAACAGCGGCGCGGCAAACAGCGGCGCGGCAAACAGCGGCGCGGTGATCAGCAACACGGCGATCGTGAACAATACCGGGGGCGACGGCGGCGCGATATATCTGACCGAAACGGCGAATTGTACGCTTGAAAACGTTCAGATTAACGGCAACCGGACAACCGAGCACGGCGGCGGCGGCATCACAAACTACGGTACGCTCACGCTGTCCTACTGCGAGGTGAAGAACAACACCGCAGAAGGCTCCGGCGGCGGCATCTTTAACGGCAAAACGCTGAACGCTGACCACACGGAGATTTCCGGCAACACCTCCGGCAATCTCGGCGGCGGCGTCTGCAATTATGGCAGCAGCGGCGAAACTGGGCGAGTCGCAGCCGCCGATCTGTCGTCTTCGGCAACACCGCCGACGACGGCGGCGGCATCTATAACTGCGACGATCTCATGGGGCAAATCTCCGTAACGCCCATATTGATCGCGCGCCTCGGCACGGTGACTCTCTCCGGAAACACCGATATCGAAGATAACTGCTCTCTTGTACACGGCGGGGGAGGCATCCGCAACGGCGGTCTGCTGCAGCTGAAAGATAACATCAACGTAAAGAGCAACACCTGTGCCGGAAACGGCAGCGGGATCTGGAACAACAGTGCACTGGAAATACAGGGTATCATCTGTGTGGAAGACAATACCAGCAGGGACAAGCCCTTGTCGAACAACGTGTACCTGACGGCGGGAAAGAAGATCACGCTGACCGGCGCGCTGGGCGGCCATATCGGCGTCACCTCCGAGATAGCGAACGCGGTTCTGACGTCGGGATACAGCACCTATAACGCCGGTACCGCCCCCGAAGAAATCTTCTTTACAAACGAGGGGTATGTGATCCGCATCGACGACAGGGAGATCCGCGCACGGCTGGCGAAAGCGGTAAGCTATTACGATCCCATCGATAAAACTGATAAAACCAAGGAAGAGTGCCTGGTCGTTGATTCCACCGCGACCATATGGGAGAACGACTGGTACGTGGTCACCGGGTTCGTGCGGATCGGCAGCCGGGTGCAGGTGTCGGGCAATGTAAACCTGATCCTCACAAACGGGGCGAATCTTATCGTTCCGAAGGGGATCGAAGTCCCGTTGAACGCAAACTTCACGGTCTGGGGACAGATCGAGGGATACACAACGGAATACAGCGAAGAAGATTTCAAAAAGGCGGGTGAACTGTCTACCTTTGAGTTCGTTGACGACGACATGGTAATTCCCGACGAGAAAAATGCGGGGATCGGCGCGGAGATGCCCGGGAATATCATCGTCAACGGGGGAAAAATCAATGTCCAGGGAGGTCAATATGCGCCGGGGATCGGCATATCCAGTACGTATTATATTCAAGCAACCGGGATCACGATAAACAACGGATACATCTGGGCGATGGGCGGGAAGAATAGCGCGGGGATCGGCGGCGGCGATGGCGGCACCTGTCCTCCTCTCGAAATCAACGACGGCGTTGTGATCGCCTTCGGCGCGGGCGATGCGGCGGCGATCGGCGGTGGATACTTCGGGTATTATTATCCGATCACCATTCGGGGCGGCGAAGTCTACGCGTACGGCTCTCCCTGGACCGCCGGCATCGGCATGGGATGTACCGATGGGGATTATACGGGAATTTTCGCAAGCGACGTAGGCGGCGGACTGATCGACATTCAGGGCGGCAAAGTCGTCGCGAACTGTGCGGGACATAATAAAGATCATCCCGACTGCGGAGCGCTGGTAAACAGCGAGCACAGAATTGCTGAATATGGTTTTAATTTCCATGGCGGCGTGCAAGTATACCCCGCAGCGAAGGTAACATATGTAAAGGATTATATCTTGGACGTTACTTCGCACCCGGAGCTTCATATCGTTTACAGGGGAACCGCCGCTCATTTCACGGCAGACGAGCTTGCGGAGCGGGCGGGTATTATGATGTCCAGCGATTGGGTGTTTATCGAGCCCTGCGATCACCCCGGCGCGACGTATACCGTGGTCACCCTTCTCCCTCAAAGCGGTCATATCATGCACTGCACCGCCTGCGATCTGGAGGAGAAAATTGAGGTGCACACCTATGACAGAACCGGCAAATGCGCCTTGTGCGGCTGGTATGAGGGGGAAACCGTTACCGTCACGTTCGACTCGGACGGCGGCAGCGCGGTGGCGTCTCAAACAGTTGTCAGCGGCTATAAAGCAGTAGAACCGGACGATCCCGCGAAGGACGGCTTTGCCTTCAAAGGTTGGTATCAGGTGACGGGCGGCATGACGGCTGAGACTGCGTTTGACTTTGATACCGCCGTCACCGGGGATATCACGCTGAAAGCGGTATGGGTGACGTCGCCGACGTTCGCGACCGTGAACCTCATTCTCTCTGGCAAAATCGGTCTGAGTTTCAATATGTGTCTGCCCGAAATCAACGGCGTGGACTATACGACCAGCTGGATGACCTTCACGATCCCGCACGGGACGGTCGCGGAGCGCGTCAATTACGCCGATTCGGAAAGCAAGGAAAGCGGAAATCGGGCGTTCGCGGCATATGTGAACTCCATCCAGATGGCGGAGCCCGTGACGGCGACGTTCCACTACCTGCAAAGCGGCGTCGAAAAAACGGTGACGAAGACCTGTGCCGTGCGCGATTACTTCGATGGGTTCGACGCCGCCGTCTCCCAAGGCAACGTCACGGACGAGAAAACGATCGCACTGACCCACGCCGTCGCGGACTACGGTCATTACGTGCAGCCGTTCCTTGCAGAGGCGCATCAATGGTCGCTGGGCGAGGATTATGCGACGATGACGAAGCACTATACCGAAGCCGCAGACTTCAATATGGAGGCCATCAAAACAGCGGCGGCGGATCATGCGATCGTGAACACCAACCAAACCAACGGCGACATCGCGGCGGTTACCTACTCCCTGACGCTGGAGAGCGAAACAGCGATCAACGTGTACTTCCGGCCCGCGCCGGGGTACAGAGGCACTCCGACCGCGACCGTTGACGGCACAGCGGCAGAGGTTGAAACAGTGGGCGGCGTATACTGCGTGCGGATCACAGGCATCGCGGCGCATAAGCTGAGCGACTCCTATGTGATCGTGCTCACGACCGGGGAAGGGCGCACGGTGACGGTCAGGGTTTCGGCGCTGTCCTACGTCAATACGGCACTGAACTATTACAACGACACAACAAACGAATTCCACATGAAGGCGCGGAACGCTGTGGCGGCGATCTACGCGTACTCTCAGGCAGCGGATGCGTACAAAACAGCTCATCCCAACGGTTAACATACACGGAACCGGTTATAGAGGACAGCATTATGGAAAAGGAAGTACAGGAACCTGCAGAAATCGAAGTCATAGCGTTTGATACCGAAGACGTGACAGCGACCGGCGACCTGACTGAGTTGCCTGCACTGACGTTGAAACAAATCTATAAGCATATCGCAAACACGAATTGACGCCGGGCGGCACATGGATTTTCACCGTGTGCCGCCCGAGTTGTCTTGTTCAATGAATCGTGGTGATACATGAAGGGAACCAAAGGCTTTTCGTCATTCTCCCGGACCGGATCATCGAAATTCCCCTGAGCCGCAGCCTTTCCCGGCTGCGGCTGTTTTACGCCCTGCCGCGGGAGCCGGCGGAGAAGCGGCCGGAGCATCTGGACTTGCCGCGGAATATCCAAGAAGTGCCGAACAGCGAAGAGTACCTCATAGAATCCGGCATAGAATCCGGCAAAGACGTGCTTCTGCCGCAAGACGCTTTCGGTGGGCGCGGGAATCGCCTCTCTTGTCGGTCACGGCGGCCTATCCGTACTGTAAATACAAAATCGATGGAATCGCAAGGACGATCGGGATCGATTCGCTCGATTCCGATGACAAACAACGTGCTCGGTGAAAATCAGGTCTTGACGCGCGGCTGTAAAAGATGTATGATAAGTATGATAAGATAGACGGATATCACAGCCGGGACGAAGAAGCTGCCGAAAGGGTTCCGATCGTCGAGGAGGATATGATCTTATGTTTGGACGATGGATCGCACGTTGAATCAGCTGCACCGTTGACTCGAGCCGGGTCAAGAAAATGATTCTGCGGGAGACAGGAGATTGTTATGTATAGTTTAAAGATCGGAACAATTCTTCAAGGAAAATACCAGGTTAAATCCCTTGTCGGCCGTATTCCTCATGTCGAATACGATTCCAGCTCATACGTCTATCTATGTACTGGACTTAATGGGGCTGATTATACAATCTATGAGTATTATCCTTTTCATTTTTCGTGCCATGTGGAAACGGTTGTCCTTCTTTGTCGGAGTCCGAACACTCAGCCCGACCGTTCGCGGCGAATTCTGAAGCAAGGGAAGGCATCGGGAGGAGAGCGGATAATGGCTCTGTTCAGCGATATCGATCGAAGTTTGCGGAGGCATGCGGGATGAATCGAACTTATGAAGAAAAGCTTCCCGAAGGTTATTCGGAAACGCTTGTCGTCGACGCAAATGACAAAAAGCTCGCTCTGAGGCTGCAGATTGCGGCAGGCATAACAGCTGCCGCGCTCGTCAACGCATTTTTCTTCCTGTATGCGCTGCCGAGGCTCGCTGAAATCGCCGCCGGTTTCAGCATCATGAAATGTATCTGTTTTGTGCTCGGATATCCTTTTTATATCGTGCTGCACGAGCTGACTCACGGTTTGGTTTATAAGCTTCTGACAAAAAAGAAGCTCACGTTCGGCTTCAAGCCTCCTTCCGCTTATTGCGGCGTCCCGGACGTTTATACCTACAGATTCACCTCGCTGCTGTCCTTATTCGCACCGCTTACGGTTTTCAGTGTCTTGTTTGTATTGTTGTTTTTCTTGATCGGCGAACCGTTCTCGAGGGCGATGATTTTGCTGTTATTTTCTTTGCATCTGTCCGGCTGTGTCGGCGATCTTTACGGCATTGGGCTGTTTCTTTTCAGATTCAAAAGTCCGACTGCTCTGCGCAGAGACTACGGTCCGAGACAAGTGTACTGCACAAAAGACGGAAGCTGATCAACCCCCGGCAAATTCCGGCCGCAGGTTTCTCCGAGATGGTCGTTTCGTAATACTCTGTTGACGCGCAACCGAAGGCGAACGGCATGCCGAAGCCATGGATGTTTATCAAGCAACTTTTTAGGAGTATGATTATGAAAAAAATCGTTGTTCTGCTCATTTCCGCAATTCTGCTGCTGTCGCTGACAGGCTGCGGCAAGTATTTTTCCAGCTATTCGGCATTAGGTTTCGTTCATTCCAACACATCCGATTCGGCTTATATGAGCTTCTATTCCTTTAGCGGCCGCATGGTTTTCAGACTGAAAAGCTCCGGTGAGGGGGACCTGAAATACACGGCCAAACTGGAGTCCGGAAATGTCGCTGTGTACTATGATTACAACGGAACCAAGCAGGAGCTCTTTTCGATTTCCGACGGAGAGGAGTTTGATTCTCACGGCGGATATGTGGAATCCGGGACGGTTTATATCATCGTTGAAACGGACGGCGCCTGCCGGGGCGGTGATTTCCGGTTCAGCTTCAACAAATAGCTGTCTGTATCGTTTTCCCGTGCCATGCTCGGACCGCGCATCGTGCACGGCTTGAAAAGCAAGGCACGAAAAAGCGCGCGCCGAATGGTTTTTCGGCGCATTACGGAGGATGTATGATCAAAACAATTGGTATCGTCAGTCTGTCGAGCGGGATTCTCGGCGAACCCTATATCCGCTTTGAAGCCGAGATCGGCCTTCGCCGACTGAAGGAATACGGTCTGAATGTAAAATTCATGCCGCATGCTTTGAAGGGAATCGACTACATCAAAGCGCACCCGGAGAAAAGAGCGGAGGATCTCCTGCAGGCGTTCCGTGATCCCGAGATCGATATGATTCTCTGCGCCATCGGCGGGGACGATACTTACCGCCTGCTGCCGTACCTGTTCGATCACGACGAGCTTGCAAACGCCGTGACGGACAAGATATTTCTCGGCTTTTCGGACACGACGATCAACCATCTCATGCTGCACAAGGTCGGACTGAACACTTTTTACGGACAGGCTTTTCTTCCCGACGTCTGCGAACTGAGTCCGGAAATGCACCCTTATACGCGGAAATACTTTGAGGAGTTGATTTCTGCCGGAGGTGTCCGTGAAATAACGCCCAGCGACGTCTGGTATGAAGAACGGAAAAGCTATGCGCCCGATCAGGTCGGCAAACCGCTGACCGCTCATCCCGACTGCGGGTTTGAGTTACTGCAGGGCTCTCCCGTTTTTTCCGGCAAAATCCTCGGCGGGTGCATCGACTCCATGTATGATCTGTTCAGCACCGAGCTGTATGCGGATATGCCGGTTCTGTGCGAAAAATACCATTTGTTCCCCGACGCGGAGGACTGGAAAGGACGCATCCTGCTTCTGGAATCCAGCGAAGAAAAACCTTCACCGGAAAAGTATCGGCAGTCGCTTCTATACCTGAAAGAACGAGGCTTGTTTGACGCCGTCTCGGGCGTGCTCGCCGGGAAGCCCATGGACGGGACTTACGCGCCGGAATACCGGCAGCTTCTGATTCAGGTCATAGACGATCACGATCTTCCGGTCGTTTTCAACCTGAACGTCGGACACGCGATGCCGCGGTGCATCATTCCGTTCGGTGTTGAAGCGTCCGTCGACGCGGAAAAGCAGATGATCCGGTTTGCCGTTTGAGAAAAGGAAACATCCGACCTGTCAATCTGTTCCCGGCTGTAAAACCGGGAACGGACGGCGCTCTGCGGACCTGCCGGCAGCGGGCGGTTCCGACATCCGAAATAACAGAGGAAAAACATGCGTATGAGAAAAAACGAAATCCCGATTCTGGAATATGATGATAACCCCGCCGCGGTCATCATGCCCGACCACGAGCATCTGAACATTCGCCTGCCCCCCAAAGCGGTTTTTGCTTTTTTGGGCGACGCGATAGACCGATATGCCAAGGCTCACAGCGCGGTATTGGCCGCTCACTTTGAGTCGATCACAAAAAAGTATCCTGTCTATCTGCTCGAAAAAGACGGACAGCGGTTTTGCCTTGCAGAGGCTCCTGTCGGAGCTCCTGCGGCCGTACAGATTTTAGACTGGCTGATCGCTTACGGCGCTCGGAAAATCGTCAGCGCCGGTTCCTGCGGCGCGCTTGAACATTTTGACGAGAATACGTTTTTGGTTCCCTATAAGGCGTTGAGAGACGAAGGAACGTCCTACCATTATCTGCCCGCGTCAAGATTTGTCGAAACGGCAAAGGACGCAAGAGCGGCCATTGAAAAAACCTTAAAGAACCGTGGCCTGAACTATACGGAAGTCATCACCTGGACAACGGACGGTTTTTACAGAGAAACACGGGAAAAAGCTGCCTATAGAAAAAGCGAAGGCTGCGCCGTCGTAGAAATGGAATGCGCCGCCTTGGCGGCTTGCGCTGAGCTCCGGGGAGCGGTTTGGGGAGAACTCCTGTTTACGGCGGACACCCTTGCCGATACGGAACACTATGACGAACGGAATTGGGGCGCAGATTCGATCGATTATGCCCTGGAGTTGTGTATCGAATCTGTTTTGAACATGTAAGGCCGCCGCAAGCCGCCCCAGCCGCCGTCACAGGCGGCGCGGAGCGGACAAAGTGCTTTCCGCATTCCCGCGTGTCCCTGCACGAAATATTTTCGAAATGCTCTTGCATATCCTTCGACACAGTGATATAATGCAATTGAATTAAAGTTAATCCTTCGCTCTTCCGGCCTGCGGAGGGAATTGAGCGGAGATATCCGGAGGTATTTATGAGAATCAAACGCTTGTTCACGGTCCTTTTGGTCCTCTGCCTTGCTGCGGCAGCCGCGCTGTCTGTCGACGCGGCCAGGGCAGACGGACCGAAAAATCCCGCAAGTGTCGGGCTCAGCGCTCTTGTGGAACTCGAGGGCATGGACCTCAAATCCGACATGTTTTCATTTGGACTGTACACGCTCAGCGGCTCGACACTGCAGACTAAAAATAACGACGCGGACGGAAACGTGGTATTTGGCGATCTCACATTCGCCGAGCCCGGCACATACGTCTATCAGGTCCAGCAAGTCCTCCCCGGGTCACTTGAATCCGGCATGATCTATTCGCTTGAGGTGTACACGGTAACGGTAACGGTTACTGACGACGGAACCGATCATCTCAAAGCGGAAACTGTCATCAGGAATGACGGCGGCAACGACGTGAAAGTCATGAGTTTTGAGAACACGTACAAAGCAGGGACGATATCCGTAGTGTTTGGCGGAAAAAATGTCGTTTACGGATTCGACTCGTGCGACGAACCGTTCTATTTCACGCTTTATGAAGGCGCAAAGGAGCTCCGGACAAAGTCCGCCATAGGAACGGGCGATTATCGGTTCGATCCCATCGTCTACGAAGAAGGGGGCGAGCATAATTACACGGTCTGCCTGTCATCGACGAACGTTAATACGGATTACGTTTACAGCGATAAAATATTCGAAATCAATGTTGTTGTAACCGATAATATGGCGGGTACACTCTCCGCGAAGGTGACGGGGGCAAAAAGTAACGGCACGGGTCTTGATTTTGAGAGTTTTTACGTGTGCGTCAATGTCATGTGTGTCGACGCGGAGGACGGTACGCCGCTCAGCGGGGGTAAGTTCCAGCTTTTCGACGGGGAAGGCAGTGTCGTTGACGAGTGGACAGGCACCGTGCAAGCCCACAAGAGCAAGAGCTTGAAGATGGACGAGACGTACACTCTGAAGGAGAAATCGGCGCCGGGAGGCTATATCATTGCCGACGAGACCACCTTCAGCATTGACGATACCGGCAAGGTAACGAGCTCCGGCACAACCACGACCGATAAAGAAGGCCGCACCGTGCTGCTGGTCGAAAACGTAAAGATGCCGGAAGCTACAGTGGTCCTGACCGGCACCGTGAACCTGGTAGGCCGTGATCTGACCGAAGACGAATTCACCTTCAATGTGTGGGAGGGCGAGGCCCTTGTCGCAATCGGTAAAAATACCGACGACGGCAGGATCGTCTTTGATACGATCAAATACACTACGGACGACGCCGGTCGTCATGTCTACACCGTGACCGAGGATGACAACGGTGACAGCACCGTCATTTCCGACGACAGTGAGATCCAAGTGACCGTGGAGGTGACGACGGGCAGTACCGACAGCCTGGAGGCGAAGATCATCGAGGGCGAAAACAGTATAATCTTTACCAATACTCAGGTGAACGTGGTCAAGAAGGATCTCGACGGCAGCATGCTTTCCGACGCGGATCTGCAGGTGCTTGACAGCGAAGGCGACGTTGTGGATTCCTGGATCTCGGATAAGAACGTTGGGATTCACGCTGTTGAGGGTCTGGAATACGGTAAGGAATATACCCTGCACGAAGTCTCCGCGCCTGAAGGGTTCATTCTCTCTGACGATATCACCTTTACCGTCAATAAGGACGGCAGCATCGACTGCGACAGCCTGGATGCCGACGGCAGCCTGCTGATGATCGATGTCAAGACGCTGGTGAAGGTCAGCGTGACCGATATCGCCGACGGAGCTGAGCTCGAAGGCGCGACGATCCAGGTCCTCGACAAGGACGGGAACGTCGTAGAAGAATGGGTCTCTTCAGACGAAGCCCATGAGATCAAAGGCCTGAAGACGGGCGTGGAATACACGCTCGAGGAAACCGTCGCGCCGGACGGATATACCGTCGCGTCTCAGACCAAGTTCAGCCTCGATGAAACGGGAAAGGTCACCTCGACCGGAACCGTGACCGAAGACGGCGTCATGCTCGTGGAGAACGCGAAAACCGGCGTGAAGGTCAGCGTGACTGATATCGCCGACGGGGCCGAGCTCGAGGGCGCGACGATCCAGGTCCTTGACAAGGATGGAAAAGTCGTCGAAGAATGGGTCTCATCAGACGAAGCCCATGAGATCAAAGGGCTGAAG
>JAFYBN010000106.1 GCA_017540175.1 Clostridia bacterium
CGACCTCGGGGGCGGAGCGGGCGGAGCGGATTTCCGGGTCCGAAAAATAAGGGTGCGTCCGCTTCTCGGGCAGCTTGATCCGATCCTTCGGAATTCTTTTGAAATTCATGGGATAGCGGTCCCGCGTTCACAGCTCATTCATCTTGATTTGCTATAATTAATGTTCAGGTATCTTCAAGCTCTACGATTTATGGAATCGGTTCCGGGAGGTGTTTTTATGCAGACGATCCCCCGTTCGCTTCGCCGCACGGCGGCGATCTTCCTCGCGCTTTCGCTGTTCTTCTCCCTCGTCTCATGCGGGGGCGCCGGGCGGGAAATCCTCGAAAGCTCGAAAACCGAGCAGACGCCCCTCATGACCGTGGGCGATTTCGACGTGCCGCTCGAAATTTACCGTTACGTCGCCCTGAACTACAAAGCGGATTTTGAGAACGGCAAGTCCTCCGCCGTCTGGGAGGGGGATGAGGGCGCGAAGCTCCTCGAGCGGCTCACACAGCGCACGAACGAGACCATCGTCCGCCTCTACACCACCCCCGCCGTCTGCGAAAAATACGGGATCGGGATCGACGACGCCTATGTGAAGGACGCCGTGGAAGCGCAGATGAACGCGATCTACGAGGATTTCGAAAACGATTACAAGGCGTACGATGAATACATCCGATCCGCCAACATGACCGATTCGGTTTATCGCTTCCTCATCCGGAACGACGTGCTTGCCGAAGAACTGCTCGCCGAAATGGAGCGCCGGGGAGAGATCGCGACGGACGACGCCGAAATCCGGAAGATCCTGATGGGCGACGGCGCGGTCCGGGTCCTTCAGATCCTCGTCCCGGCGGACAACGGAAAAACCGACGCGGAGAACGAGGCGCGCGCGGCAGAGCTCCGCGAGATGGCAGAGAGCGGAGAAGATTTTTACGAGCTCGTTCAGTCATACGGCGGAGACCTCACGATGTTCAACAACCCCGACGGCTATTACGTGACGCGCGGCACCTACCACGCCGCATTCGAGGAGGCGGCGTTCGCCCTCGGAGTTGGGGAGATCAGCGGCGTCGTCCGCACCGACGCGGGCTGGAGCATCTTAAAATGCCTCGAAAAGGAACAGAGCTACATCGACAGACACTTCGACACCCTTGCCGAACGGTACATCCGCGGGCAGTACGACGCCCGCCTGGAAGAATACGCCGCGTCCCTCAGCGCACAGCCTGCCGAAGCGCTCGCGCAGTACACGATCTTCAATCTTGAAGCAACCTATTAACGTCTTAACGTCAAACGGAAACGGAAAACTGCCGTGAAAACCTACACGAGAAGTCATTCGGGCAGCGCGAGGACCCGGCGGATCATGTTCCGCATCTTCTTCGTCCTCCTCGCCGCCGCCATCATCACCTTTGCCTCCGTTTTGATCGGTCTTCACCTCATGAGAAAGGTTCAGGAAGCGGAAAACACGCCGTCCTCCGCCGTCGGAGAGGGCATTTCCGCCGGCTCGTCCTATTCCGGCGAAACGCCGGTTCTCGCAAAGGTGAAGGATGTTTTCGGCATGGGACTCGTCATCGGCGATTACCCGACAGATGAGGAACTGGACGGGGCGCTCGACGCCCTTGCCGAAAGCTATGACACCGTCGTCTTCCCGCTCTGCGACGAAAGCGGCAATCTGATCTATCAGTCCCCCGCCGTCTGCGCCCTCGTCCGGATGCAGCCCGAGGACGCCGAAGGGCTCGGACGCGTGACTCACGCCCTCAGCGCGGCGAAGAGCCGCGGGCTGTACGTCATCGTCTCCGTAAACGCCTCGGATTCCGCGTCGAGCTCCGCAGTGAGTTCCGCCGCGGACGCCGCTCTCATGGGCGAGCTTGCGTCGTTCGGCGCGGACGAGATCCTCGTCTTCCCCGGCACGGACACCTTTGACTACGGCACCGCGAACCGCCTGCGCGTCTATCTCGCGGAGTGCGCGGGCGCCATCGACGCGCGGTGCGGGCTCGGCATCGTTCTGCCCGCCTCCGCGTATCTCGACCCGGATGGCGCGATGCAGCTGCAGATGATCGCTTCCTCGGTTTCCTGTCTTTGCATTCGCTTTTCGCTGTCCGGCGCGGTCAGCGGATCCGCCGCCGACGTCTATAAGTACGTATCCGACACCATCGCGTCCCTCGAGGGATCGTTCAGCGTGTACGGGATGCGCGTCGTGATCGAATCCGCGAACTCCTCGATGATCGCCGCCCAGTACCGCGCCGCGGTCGACCGCGGGGTGGACGATCTGATTTTCACCGCCTTCGTGGACCCCGCCATCCTCGACGTGGATTTCGCCTCCGTCGCGCAGCCGGAGCCGCAGCAGGCCTCTTCCGCGCCGCTCACCGTGTCGAATCCCTATATGACAACCTCGGAGGATGCGGCGTCGAAAGAACCTGAGCCCGCTTCCCCGGCCGCCGAAGAGCCTGCCGCTCTCCCTGAGGAGCCCGCGGCAGAGACGCCCGCGGCACAGCCGGAGCCCGCGTACACCGACGGACAGGGATGGTACTGAGGATGACCTTCCTGCCCTGCCTGATCTTTTCCTCCTGCGATTTGTGCGAGGAGGTGGGCGTTTCCGACGCCCTGCCGGAGAAACCGGACCTCGGGTCCCTCCGGCACCTTTTCTTTTCGCGCCTGGGACGGGCGCGCGCGGATTTTCTCTCGTTCTGCTCCGCTCCGGCGTCGGACAGGGATTACCGCATCTATCCCCTCGATTCCTTCGGAGGGTTCCGCGCGGCGTTCTGCGAGAAATGCCGGCTCGGGAGCACGGAGCTGACCGTCGTCTTTCTCGCCCGCAGCGTAACGGCGTTCTCCCGCTGCATGTCGCCGTTTTCCCGGCGCTGCGCCTCCGCGGTCGACCGGATGCTCTTCGAGCTGCTCTACCTGCGGGACGGCGGCGTGCCCCCGTTTTCCTCCCTCTCCCCCGAGCTCTTTCTTGTCGTGAGCCGGATGCCCGCCCTCACGGAAGCGATCCTCTCAAGGAGATGCGGGATGCGTCCGTGCGACCTTCGCGTGCTGATGAATACGCTTGCCGAGGTTGCCGGTACTCTTCCGTATTGCGGCACATGGGGAATCCGGCTCGACATGCCGGAAAGCGAAAACGCCGTGATCCCGGACGTTCCCGTCGAAGCGCTCGCAGCAGTGCTCGCCGCGCTCTTCTCGGTTCTCTTCCGACTTTCCCGCGACGATTCCGTCTCCGCGTCGCTGACCTTCTGCCGCAGTACCGCACAGATCGCGCTGGAAACCCGATCCGGCGTCTTTTCCGGATCGGAGGACGGCGGGCTTGACGTTCTTCTCCGCGCCGTGCCGGAAGATTTGTGCGACGCCGTGAAGCTCGCCCTCGTTCTCTGCGCGCTGTCCCGCATCGACGCGCGCGTCCGATCGGAAAACGGCGGGGTACGCGTCTCCGTCCTTGTCGGACAGGAAGCGCCCCTGCCGCCGGACTTCAAGTTCAGCGATCCGACCGGGGCGATCAAAGCCGCGTTTGCCGAGCTGATCGGCGTGCTGGCCTCCCCTTCCGCCGCGGACAGCGTCTGATTCCTTCCCGATCATTCGCTCCCCCGCGGTTCCTTTCCGGCGACAAGGAGCAGGGCGAGCAGAAGCGCCTCGACGCCCGCGCCCTCGGAGGCGCAGAGAAGCATCACGAGCAAAAGGATGATCTCCTCCGCGCCGACGCTTTCTCTCAGCTCACCGAGCAGTCCCGTGAGCGCCGCGGGCAGCGCCGGCTTCGCCGCCCTTTCCTCCCCGTCCGGCGGGGTAGTCTCCCGCGGCGACCCCCGCAGAAAATCGCGGGAGGCATCCGGCTCCCGCGCCTCCGTGCCGATCTCCGGACGAAAGCCGCGTGCGGAGGCCTCGGGGAACGCGTTTTCCCCGGCGGGATGCACTTTCCCGATCAGGCCGTCCTCCGGCTCGCGGGCCCCGAAGGCGACCCCCGTATAGCCCGGCGGCGGCGTATAGCGGTTCTTCCTGTTCGCGTTCAAACTGCGAGCGTACATATTCCCCTCCCCCGTTCCTCTCGGCGCCTCCGTGATCCCGGTCACGGCGAGCCCGCGCCGCCTGCGAGCCCCGCCGCCCCGATCAGATCCGTGATCTGAAGCACGGACACGCATTGGTCGATCATTCCCCGGCGCCTCTCGCCGAGATAGGGTCTCAGCGCGTTCAACAGCCGCCGGGCGTTCTCCCGGTTGAAGCTTTTTCCCGCGAGCGAGGCGGGAAGCGTTTCCTCTCCGTCCCCCTCCGCCGCCTTCTCCGCGGTCTTTCGGTTCCCGTCCTCCGGCTCGGAAGCGAGCATGGGGGCGAATTCGCGCAGCATTTCCGGCAGGCGCGCCGCGGCGGCATCCGTCCCGCCGTCCGATCCGCGCAGTTCGTTCACGAGCCCGACGAACTCCGGGTTCTTCATGATTTTTTCGACGATCGAGCCGATATCCTCTGCCATATTACCCACCTCTGCGCCAGCGTTCGGAAAGCGTGCCGATCCGCTCGAGATCGGCGTCCGTCAGTTCCCCGAGCACGGCGCGCAGTTTTTTCACGGACTTTTCGTCAAAGTTCAGATTCGCGGGGTCCACACCCGCGGCGGACAGGACGATTTTCAGCATGGCCGCCATCCGGTCGTCCGGCATGGCGAGCATTTTGTCGATGTTTTTCTTTGTGATCATACGCACAGCCCTCCGTATTCCTCCCCATCGTATGCGAGGCGGGCGGGCCGTGACACTGCAGGAGGCGTCAAGATGAAAATTCTCGTTTTTTCCGATTCGCACGGCAATTCCTCCGTCATATCCGATGCGATCCGGAAACAGCTGAAGCACGGACTCGACATGGTCTTCTTCCTCGGCGACGGCATTTCGGATTTTGAGGCGGCCGCGAAGCTCCTTCCCGGTCCGCGGTACACCGCCGTGCTCGGCAACTGCGACGCGTATTCCTATCAGCCGGACGGCGTCTACGAAAAGCTGATCGAGGCGGGGGGGCATCGCTTCCTGCTCGCGCACGG
Organism: Clostridia bacterium; assembly: GCA_017540175.1. Classification (GTDB taxonomy): domain Bacteria; phylum Bacillota; class Clostridia; order Oscillospirales; family CAG-272; genus UMGS1696. The sequence goes on from JAFYBN010000106.1 coordinate 4,982, forward strand.
GCACCGGCTTGGCGTCAAAGCCGGCATTCAGTCCGCCGTTGATCACGCGATCCGAAAGGGAGCGGACGTGCTGCTCTTCGGGCACACGCACGAGGCGTGCGATCTCACCGTCGACGGTTCGGATGGCGGTTCCGTGCGCGTCATCAACCCCGGCTCGTGCGGGTCGTGGTACCACCCCTCCTTCGCCCTGCTCGAGACGGTCGGGGAACACCTCGTCTGCGGGTTCGGCGGGTGAGAGCCGACGCCGCTGGATGAAAGCCGCGCCGGATAAATGACTGTTCCGTTTCAATAAAAAAAACAGCGGACGCGCCTCCCGATCTGTGAACCGCCCCACTTTGTACGGACAGTACAAAAAAGCAACTGAAACGTGATCAAGCGCAGAACTGATTCCGGAACTCCACCGGAGTCAGTTTTGTCTTTGACTGGAGCCTTACGTGGTTGTAGAAGTGAATGTATTCATCA